>CAWGUB010000037.1:0-15176 GCA_963825575.1 uncultured delta proteobacterium | reverse complement strand
CTGCACGGCTGGAACGGAAGTCGAAGCCACCTGCCACCTGACCATGTTCGGCAAAGAAACAATTATCCCAGACCCTTTTTCGGCTTACTGTGCCGTCTGTTGTGACAACATCGACCAGATCGAAACAGTAGCAAGTCGGGCAGACGGCAGAACAGGCGCCGCATGACAGGCAACGCTCGCCCTCTAGGCTCCAGAGTCCGGAATGCCGGGTATTATTCAATTGTTCCAGAGTAATCTTGCGACGTTTTTCAACTGGACTCTCCGGCCATGGCAAATCCGTCTTCTCGGTTACGCTGCCGCCCGCAGCCTTCAACAAAGCCACCCCGGCATCGGAAAGAGCCCAGACCCGATCACTACCGATGAAAAGATCCCCGGCAATCGGCATAAGGGCTCTATCACAGCGGCACTCTGCTCCGGCATCACATGCTGTGCCGACCACGAAAACACCGGCGCGTCTCTGCTGATAGATTGCGTCTTCTGCAAAGACCCGATCAAGGTACCAGAGGGCTTGCAAATCGCAGAGTGGGACACCGGTTATCGCCATACATGACGGCTCGACAACTTCACGGTACTGACCGTCATGATAGTTCCAGACAGCGTCACCATGAGGGAACAGCAGCTTTTTAACCGGGAGACGTGTGGTCATCGCCCGGGCAAGGAAATCCCTCTCGACGATCTGGAGACGTCCAACTCCGTCCTCGCCCAACCGCGGCGACCAGACTACCCGATCTTTGGCAACGACTGCCGCCAATTTTTCGAGAAGGCCGTCCTGAATCATGCACCCCGGGAACCCTGAATCGACCATAAGAAACCTCTAAGGTCATACTATCACTCTTCAGGCCTACGGCAACCACGTGAGCCGGCTCAATTCCCTTTGTTCGTCAGGATGGATAACGTTTTAAACAAGCAGGGGACGGGCATGTGCCCGTCCCCTGCAGTAATTAAGTATCCTGCGATGTAACTTTTCTATCGCCTAAGCGCAGCAGCGAACCGCCCGACCTTGGCCCGGAATTCCTCAAGGGTCCCGTTGTTGACAATCGTTCCATCCCAGTCAGCATAATCATCCAGCGAAGTCTCGCTGGCATGATTGTTCGCACCATCAAAGCCGGGGCGTTCAATTTTGATGATCAGGCCACCGTGCCCCTTGATGGCATTTAATTCATTCATGAATCGCACATCGTCGATCAGGACGTGAACCTGCTCAAGATTGAGTTGTTCGACCTTGCGGCTCCAGGCCTTGGTCCAGTAATCCGCATCCTCGGTCCGACGATATTCTGTCCCCCACCACTGCAGAATGCGACGTACGGTTACAGCTGTCTGCCCTTCCCGATCCTGTATCTCACTGTGATCGGCAACAAAATCCGCCCACTTCAGACAGTACTGCAGTGCTTTTTGTTCATCGACGTAGAAGACCCGCACCTTGTCGTCCTGGTCACCATAGACCAGCGGCACCGATTCATCAGCGCCAACCGCACGCAGGAAGGCTTCCACCTCGTCGCGCAGGACCATCGCCATCGGGATGATCCTGCACTCCTTGTCCATCAGCGGTACCAGGTGATGAGCGGCCGTAGTCTTTCCTGTCGCCGCTTTACCAGCAAAACCTATAATCATTCACTCACTCCAACATTTGTATTCACAACTCGCCCGACAGCTCCAGGCCATCGAACAATTCAAGTCGTTCCGTGGAGTGTACTTGAAACGTACCCAGGCATCAATCCCAACCTTGCCAACATGCACCTGCCAATTTCCCCTTACTCCTTTCCCTGTATTTTACCAGTTGTCTATTTGCAACCAGCCGTTATCCTTAAATACAGAGGAACCCATGGATATCATATACATTCTCGACTTGATCGGCACCGCCGCATTTGCCGCATCCGGAGCCTGGGTTGGAGTTCGCAAACGCATGGACCTGTTCGGCGTGCTGGTCCTCGGTGCCGTGACCGCCGTCGGCGGTGGCACATTGCGCGACCTTTTGCTGGGTGATATCCCGCCTTTTTCCTTGAAGGACGAAGCCTATATCTATATCGCCATAGCCGTAGCGCTTGTTGTCTTTATCAACCGCAAGCGTTTTGAGCTTTTTGAAAAACCGTTGCTTTATTTCGATGCCATCGGCCTCGGCACCTTCGTCGTGATCGGCACCATCAAGGCGCTCAATTTTCACCTTGGCCTTCTCGGATCGGTATTGATGGGTGTCATGACCGGTACTGCCGGCGGGATCATCCGTGACGTTCTGGCAAACCAGGTTCCGCTTATCCTGCGCCGTGAGATCTATGCGTCGGCCTGCATCGTTGGAGGTACCCTGTTGGTTGTACTTGAGCAGTCCGGTATAACTCGCCCAGTTGCCGCCCTGCTCTCCGCAGGCACAGTCATTCTGGTCCGCCTGATGGCTATCCATTACGACTGGTCACTGCCCAAATCATGAGAAGCCGGCAAAGGTTATCCGGGCCACAACAGAAGGAGCTGTCAAATGAAATCAGAGCGGGTCACTTTCCCTAACAGTCGCGGCGAAATGCTGGCAGCCCGTCTTGATCTGCCCGGGGACGAGCTGCCTGTCGCTTACGCGCTATTTGCCCACTGCTTCACCTGCACCAAGAACATCAAGGCAGCCGTCAACATCGCTGCGGCACTGAACCGCGAGCGGATTGCGGTGCTCCGTTTCGACTTTACCGGTCTGGGGCAAAGTGAAGGTGATTTTGCCGACACCAATTTCACCACCAATGTCGCCGACCTGGTTGCCGCAGCTGGATTCATGGCCAGCCAATACAAGGCTCCGCAGATTATTATCGGTCACTCACTGGGTGGTGCGGCGGTCCTGCAGGCAGCGCAAGCCATTCCGTCATTGCATGCGGTCGTGACGATTGCTGCGCCACATGATCCCGGTCATGTAGCGCGCCATTTCGACATGATGCGTGAACAGATCGAGCAAAAAGGCTCAGCCGAAGTCGATCTCGCCGGGCGCACCTTCACGATCAAACAACAGTTCCTTGAAGATCTGGAAATGCAGCAGCTCGATACGCACATCAACGCCCTTAAAGCAGCCCTGCTGGTCATGCATTCGCCCAGGGACACGATCGTGGCGATCGACAATGCAGCAAAGATCTACCAGGCGGCAAAGCACCCGAAAAGCTTTATCTCCCTTGATGATGCCGATCACCTGCTCCTGAAAGAGGAGGACTCACTCTACGTCGGTATGATGATCGCCGCTTGGGGACGCCGCTATATTGATACCCCGGAGGATTGGGAAGCCGTCGATGTTGTCCTCGACAACCGCGTCACGACCAGCACCGAACACGACGGCTTTTTCACCGAACTTTTTGCCAAGGGCCACGCCATGGTCGCCGACGAGCCGTTGCAATACGGTGGCACGGATCGCGGGCCGACACCTTACGATTACCTGCTCGCAGCACTCGGCGCCTGCACCAGTATGACGGTGCAGATGTATGCCCGGCACAAAAAACTGCCCCTCGAAAAAGCGGTTGTCCGACTAACGCATAAGAAGATTCATGCCGAAGACTGCGGGCATTGCGAGGCAAGCGACGGCAAAATCGACCGCATGGAGCGGGAAATCGAATTGATCGGCGAGCTTGATGAGGCACAACGACAGCGGCTTCTGGAGATTGCCGAGCGCTGCCCGGTGCACAAAACACTGCACAGCGAAGTGGATATTGTTTCTATATTGAAAGAACAGGCTGACCAATAACCGGACAAGGAGAAATAGATGCCTTACGTCAACATCAGGATCACACGAGAGCAGGAGCCCGTCACAGCAGAGCAGAAAGCCGAACTCATCAAGGGCGTCACCGACCTACTGGTAGATGTCATTAACCGCGGACCGGCAACAACCGTCGTCGTGATTGACGAAATAGACACCGACAACTATGGCGTCGGCGGCGAGACCATTACGCTGAAGCGAAAGAAGGGGAAATAAGTAACTACGACTCAAGTGGTTACGGCGGGCGAAACGCGGAATGCTTACTGTGAAGATTCCGGCGCCGGACAGGTCAGCCCGGTAAAGCGGTCACAACTTGTCGTCATATGCTCCACCAGAAGTTCCTGCATCTGTCGGGACAGTCCCAGCTTGGTCAATTCCTTCTCAAGCTCCTCGGGCTGACCGTTGCACCCGAGGTAGCCGTTGACGCGTGCAACAGCAGTCGATGCGGCCAGGCTTTCCGGATCGGGATAAATTGCCAATCAGTCTCCTTATGCAGGTTTTTAAGTTGAACTGTTGCCGAACAGGTTTAGACTTCAGCGAGGGGTTTTAAAACAAACCATAGAAGGAGAAAAACTGATGAAAACACTTAAAGGCAAAAATGCCCTGGTGACCGGCGGGACACGGGGGATCGGAGCAGCATCGGCCCGTCACCTGGCCACTGCCGGGGCCAATGTCGCCATAACTTACAGTGCTTCGGCTGACGCCGCCGCGGCACTGGTCAAGGAACTTGAGACCCTCGGAGTCAAAGTCCGGGCCTACCATGCCGATGCCGCAGAGCCCAAGTCTCTGCCGCAAATCGTCGAACAGATCGCGGCCAACCTCGGTGGCATCGACATCCTGGTCAACAACGCCGGGACTTTTGCCGTTGGCATGATCGGCACGATTGACGAGGCTGAATACAGACGCATTATGACCATCAACGTCGATGCCGTCTTTACCGTGACCCAGGCGGCCTTGAAAGTCATGCCCGACGGCGGCAGAATCATCAATATCGGCAGCGTCCTCGGCGAACGGGCCAGCGCCGCTGGCCTCAGCGCTTACAACGCATCGAAGTTTGCCCTGGCCGGACTGACCCGCAGCTGGGCCAAAGACCTCGGACCCAGGAACATTCTGGTCAACGATGTGCAACCTGGGCCGATCGATACCGTCATGAACCCGGCGGACGGTCCCAACGCCGATCACATGTGCAGCAACACGGCACTGGGCAGGTACGGCCAGCCTGACGAGGTGGCTGCCCTGGTTGCCTTCCTGGCCGGCCCTGGCGCCAGCTACATCACCGGCGCCACCATCAACGTTGACGGTGGCTGGAACGCCTAGCCAGGCTTAATGCCCCGTGAAGGGCTAATATCAAGAAGGAGTTGGCGATGAGCGATCTATTGGACCAATCGGACAGCTGCGCCTGCACCATGGCCCCATGCTCTTCGATCCGATACATTCTGGAGCCGGTAGAGAAAGACCTCGGCGGCTTCTCGGTGAGGCGACTTTTACCAGCCACGGCCGTCAGGGCAGTCGGCCCCTTCGTGTTCTTCGACCACCTCGGACCGGCCTGGTTCGAACCCGGCAAAGGGATCGACGTCCTTCCCCATCCGCACATCGGCCTGGCCACCATCACCTACCTCTTCGAGGGTGAAATCCTGCACCGGGACAGCCTCGGCTCCGTCCAGCCGATCCGGCCCAAAGCCGTCAACTGGATGACCGCGGGCCGCGGCATTGCTCACTCCGAACGCACCCCGCCGGAAGTGCGTTCGGCGGGCCACACGCTGCATGCCCTGCAACTCTGGGTCGCCCTGCCGGCAGAAGACGAGGAAACCGACCCGGCATTTTTTCATTATGACGAAGCAGAGTTGCCGGAGTCCGTGGATGCGCAGAGATCGGTCAGGGTCATGGTCGGTGAAGCCTTCGGTCTCACCTCGCCGGTCAGGACCTGGTCCCAGACCCTTTATGTCGAAGTCAATCTCAAGGCCGGAACGAACATTACCCTGCCGGAGAATGTCGAGGAGAAAGCCGTCTACCTGGTATCAGGCGTGCTGAAAAGCGGGGAAACTGCACTGCCACGGCACGCGATGGTGATCTTTGACAACTCTCCGGGGATTGAACTGGTGGCCAAGGAAGACAGCAGACTGGTAATCATTGGCGGAGCACCGCTGGGCAAGCGCACGATCTGGTGGAACCTGGTCTCCAGCCGCAAGGAGTTGATCGAGCAGGCGAAGCGGGACTGGCAGGAAGGGGTGTTTCCAAAGGTCCCGGGAGAAACAGAATTGATTCCGCTACCCTGAAGAGCAAAAAATGATTCGGCCACTCTTTACATCCCTGCTTCTGCTGTCAAGCCTTTGCGCAAACCCGGAGGCTATCAATGCAGAGATGCCAGTCTATGCGTGCGAGCCAACGGTGGAAGACGAAATGGGGCCTTTATACGTTCAGGGGGCTCCGGAACGCAATCAGATCGGTACCGGCTACCTGCTAATGGGAACAACCAGGTCCGCAGCCGACTGCAAACCGGTGGCCAATGCCAGAATCGAAGTCTGGATGGCAGGCCCGGAAGGGCATTATGGTGACGATTGGCGTGCGACACTGTTCAGTAGCGGGAACGGCCGCTACTATTTCCGTAGTCATGCCCCGCCAAACTACGGAACCGGGCGGCCACACATCCATATCAAGGTCTCACGTGATGGCTACAAAACTCTCATCACCCAACACTACCCAGCCGAAAACGCTGGAGAAGGGATGTTTAACCTGGTATTGGTGCCGAATTAATGTCCCAAACGCTCTGCTAGAGGGATCAAACGCTGGTAGTCGGTATACGTCAGGCTGGTTTGCCAGTGTCCACTGAGCATCCCGGTCAGCACTCCACCGCCAAACAGTATCATCACGATCGCGACAAAGACCAATCCGCGAACAGGTCTGTTCCACAAAGACATAGCAAGAGCACCTTTTTCCGGGCAATTGCTGACGCAGGTCAGGCAGCCGGTACATTCCGGTGAAGACACCCGGACTTTGTGCTGTACATCGATCAGCTGGGGGCAAACACGACTGCAGGTGCCACAGTCAGTGCATTTCCCGACACAGCGAGAGACCTTGAAAGGGCTGAGCATACTGAGCAGTCCGAGCAGCGCACCGTAAGGACAGAGGTAGCGACACCAGAAATTCCTGTAAACAACCGACAACAAGGACAGGACGCCTATGACAAGCATACTGGTGGTCGACATCCGGGTGAAGAAGTGCAGCATCTTGACATCGGCAATCGCCCAGTAAGGTGCAGCGAGATACTCTTTGAGGGCAACGGCCGGCATGTCAATCAGGATCAGTTTGACGAAAAACAACAGGAGCGCGTACTTGATGAACTGCAGGACAAGATCAAGCCCCCTCCAGATGCGAAAATTCCGGCCGAACAACTTTCGCCCAAGCTTCCAGGTCCCTTCCGAGAAGGTCCCGACCGGGCAGATAAAGGAGCAGAAAGATTTCTTGGTCAGAAGCGCCATGACCAGAAAGGTAAGGAAAAGCACCAGCGCCGCCGGATGGACCGTATCAAAATGTCCGGTGAGCAACCAGGTCTTGAGACTCATCAGCGAGCCGATCGGCAGAAAGCCCTCAACACCCGGCGGTCGCGGATAATATCCGGACATTCCCTTCGACTCGAAATGACGCACGAACAGTCCGAACTGGACACCAAGGAACAGGCACCAGCCGAAGAAAAGCCACTGGATCAGCTGTCGCAAGTGGTTTGGTTGTTTACAACTGAAGATATTTTTCATAGGTGCAGAGGATACACATATCTGCAGGGCAGGGAAATGACTTTGATCAAAAAGTTAGTGATAGGAGTTGCTTTTTGCAGGTGCATGATCTGGCCATAAAAAGCCCTTCTCAAGCGACATGCGCCTCAAATTGACCGTATCTCACTTCTACCCAATGCTCAAAACCATGTCAAACCCGGGACCCCGGCAACCTATAATCTTATTGAGATTTGCTTCTCTTTCAATCGACCGGAGTTAAGGGTTTTGTTTGACACGACTCAGGGTCTGCAGTAGAAATTGGCAGCAGTCAACTAATGATTCCTTGTTGATAAGGCTGCAGTGCTTTGAATCTCTACGAGCGTTTGTCGATTTTACTAATATCGGAAGTCCAGGAGACATAATGGAGGACCATTTCCCGAATCAATGGCGAGAAATTTTACACCACAACAATCTGGACAGCTTCGACAAACTGTGGGATTTGAAGCTTGATTGGTTTGAAGAGCCCAATCAGCGGCGTGGTGGTTGGAGCGGTGTGTCGCGTTGTGATCTGGAGTTACCCGAAGGGGGCAAGATAGGTGTTTTCATCAAACGCCAGGAGAACCATATAACCCGGACTCTGTTTCATCCTTTCGGGATGTCGACCTTTATACGGGAAATACAAAATATTCTGCGTTTTAAAAAGGCGGATATTCCAGCGCTTGAGCCGGTTTACTTCGCTGTTCGCAAGGTTGAAGGAGATCTGCGCGCAATTCTTTGTACCGAAGCTCTGGACGGTTATGACCCGCTGGAGAGCCTGGTCGAGCGTTGGTTAAAAGAAGGGTGGCCGGACAGGAAAAATCGTCAACGTCTGATGCAGAGATTGGCCTCCGTTATGGCTAAAATGCACGACCATAAAATTCAGCACAATTGTTTTTACCCGAAGCATATCTTTATACGCCTCAGCGAGACTGAACTCAGTATCCGTATCATTGACCTGGAAAAAGCCAAGGTAAAAATGTTTCGCCGTCATGCAAGCTTCCGGGACCTTTATGCTCTCAATCGACATGCCAAAGGTTGGACCCGGACAGATCGCCTGCGTTTTTTTCTGCTCTATCTCGGACGTAAACGACTGGACCGAGAAGCCAAGCTCCTTTGGCGAAAGATAGTAAAGCGCACCATCAGCAAAGCTAAACAATAGCCGGTTGTTACAGCGACCCTTTATTGCTTGATGATGAGTACGGAACCGCTTTTGTCCGGCATGGGAACGGGCATTTCCTGTTTGTCGGCGAAGAAATCGTCCACTGCCTTGCGCGCTCCGATCCAGGCATTGTAATCATGAACCAGGATGATGCCCTTGGTACTCATTCGCGAATAAAAATATTTGAGTCCCTCCAGGGTCGGTTCATAGAGGTCGGCATCGAGGTGGACAAAGGCAAACTTCTGCTCGGGAAAGTCATCGGGAAGACTGTCAGGAAAATAGCCCTGGTGAAAGGTGATATTGTCATTTTGTGGCGAGATGTACTTTTTAACCTGGGGGATTGAAGTGTCTGAAAATTTGCTCCCCTTGGTGTCGAAGTCTGTATGGCCTTTCTCCGCGCTGACGCTCCGATCGGTGAACCCTTCAAAGGTGTCGAACAAATGCAATGGCCGCTCCGGCGCGTAATGATGAATCAGTCTCGCCGTATTCCCCTTGTAAACCCCAAGCTCTGCAAAAGCCCCTGCAATCTTTTTTTCGATTAAAGTCCGCAACATGAGTGTGATCATGTCTCTGCGCGTATTGTCCCAAGGCTCCAGATTTTTGATCTGTCGCTTTGATTCATCTCCTTTTAGGTAGAAGCCACCTGTTTCACTACGGAGCGAGGCGTTATTCCAGCGAGACTTGGGGTTGATGTCCATCTGCCCCTGCAGGAAGAATGAGCTGTTCTGAAAAAATGGTGTGAACTTTTTTAAAATGGATTTAGCAAGTTTCATTGCTTGCCAGCCTCCCTGGAATTTAATTTGGAAGAACCCGACGATAGCTTGAAGAGCAGAGCGAATCAAGCTGAAAGACGGCAGGTTCGGTCAGGCGATCAACAAAAAACTTGCTTGAAAGGTCGGCGGGACGAAGGCCTATGATTGTTGCTCTGTTTACCAGAATCCTTTACTGAAGGTTGAATGCCGGAGAAGAAGGTTGACGATCAAATCACCCCTTAAACAACATCTCCGCCGCATCATAGATCGTTTCCGACAGGGTCGGATGCGGGTGGATCGATTTGCGCAGGTCCTCGCTGACGACGGCCATCTCCATCGCCAGGACCCCTTCGGCGATCAGTTCGCCAGCGCCGGGACCGGCGACGGCGACACCGAGGACACGGTCCGTCTCGGGGTCGACGATCAGTTTGGTCATACCGTCGTCACGGCCGAGCGTCAGGGTACGACCGTTGCCACGCCATGGCAGCTTGGCGGTTTTGACCTTGATCTTGCGCTCGCGAGCCTCGGTCTCGGTCAGTCCGCACCAGGCAATTTCGGGATCGGTAAAGACCACCGCCGGAATCGCTCGTGGATCGAACACCGCTTTCCTGCCGGCAGCTGCTTCGGCGGCAACATTGGCTTCACCGTAGGCCTTGTGTGCCAGCATCGGCTCACCGGCAATATCGCCGATGGCAAAGATGTGAGCTTCAGCGGTGCGCATCTGGCCGTCAACTTCGACAAAACCTTTTTTGTCGAGCTTGATCGAGGTCTTGTCGAGTCCCAGGTTTTCCGTATTGGGCTTGCGGCCAATGGCGATCAGGACTTTATCAAAACGCTTTTTCGTCGTTTCTTTTTTGTTGTCGGCCATGCTGACCATGACCCCGTTCTTCTGCTCCTTGATCTCCTCGACCCGCGTGTTCAGCATGATCGATTCGAACTTTTTGTCGAGGCGTCTTTTCAGCACCGAGACCAGGTCACGATCACAGCCGGGCAAAAGGCCGTCGGTCATTTCAACAACTGAGACTTTACTTCCCAGCGCGGCGTAGACCGAACCGAGTTCCAGGCCGATATAGCCGCCGCCGACAACCAACAGCGATGCGGGCACCTCAGCAATTTCCAGTGCACCGGTGGAGTCGATGATGCGCTCACTCTCCGCAGCCACTCCGGGCAGCATGATCGGCCGCGAACCGGTGGCCAGGATGGCCTGTTCAAAAACCATCTCGCCAACGGTCCCGTCGGTCGTCTTGACCGTCAGGGAGCGGGCATCCTTGAACTTCGCCATGCCGCGCACGTAGTTGATCTTCATTTTCCCCACTTTGCTGCCGAGGCCCCCGGTCAACTTGCCAACGACCTCGTCCTTCCAGGTACGCACCCGGTCCAGGTCAATCTCCGGCCTGGCGAACGTCACACCAATCTCTTTTGATTCCTCGGCTTCGCTGACCAGCTTGGCCACATGCAGCAACGCCTTGGACGGGATACAACCCCGGTGCAGGCAGACACCGCCGGGATTGGCCTCCGGATCGATCAGCGTCACATCCTGGCCCAGTTCGACAGCCCTGAACGCGGCTGCGTAGCCGCCCGGACCGGCACCGATGATAACCAGCTGAACCTTTTCTGGGATCTCGCTGCTCTGGCTCATGACTATCCTTTCATTACAAGTTGCAGGGGGTTGTCGAGAGCTTCGCAGATCCAGCGCAGGAAGCGGGCGCCATCAGCGCCGTCGATGACGCGGTGATCGTAGGTCAGGGAAAGAGGCATGATCAGGCGGGGCACGAACTGCTCGCCGTCCCACTCTGGCTGCAGCGTCGCCGTTGAAACGCCCAGTATGGCAACCTGGGGCGCGTAGACGATCGGGGTAAAGGAGGTCCCGCCTACACCGCCGAGGTTGCTGATTGTAAAGGTTCCACCCTCCATAACATCCGGGCCGATCTTGCGCTCACGGGTCTTTTCGGCAATCTCGTTCAATTCGAGGGCCAGCGTCTCGATCCCCTTCCGGTCGGCATCACGGAGCACCGGGACCAGCAGGCCGGCCGGGGTATCGACGGCAACCCCGATGTGAATGTACTGTTTAAGGACCAGTTCCTTGCTGGCCAGGTCCAGACTGCTGTTGAAGCGCGGGAAGGCTTTTAAGGCCGCCGCACAGACCTTGACCAGAATAGCCGTCATCGTCAGGCGGTTCTCGCTGATCGCCCGGCGGTTGTATTCCTGGCGGAAGGCTTCGATTTCAGTGACCTGGGCCTGATCGTACTGGGTGACCATCGGAATCGTCGACCAGGCATAGCCCATGGCATCGGCCGTCAGCTCCCGCACCCGGGACAGCGGCTCGCGAGTGATCTCTCCCCACTTGCTGAAATCGGGCAGGGGCCGCTGGGCATGCAGACCGGGGAACTCGCCATGCACGGCAGGCACAGAGCCACCGCCGGTAATTCGCTGCATGGTCACCCGGACAAAGCCGCGAACGTCCTTTTCACTGATTCTGCCGCCCGGGCCAGTGCCCTGGACCTGGTAGATATCAACGCCGAGGTCGCGCGCCAGGCGGCGCACCGAGGGAGCGGCCGGAGCGACACGGTCACCACGCCGGACCGTGGCAAGGTCAATCTTTTCTGCAGCGGCAGACGGTTCATCCTGAGCAACCTCTTTGAGTGGCTCGGCTTTCTTCTCCGCCGCTATAGGTGGTGATGGTTTTTCTTCTTCCTCCGGTTGCTCCTGATCCGCCTGCTTCTCGGGGACCGGGGCCTCGTCGGCCGGCGCTACAGTTGATTCGAGCAGCATGATCACTGCGCCGATCGCTACGCTGTCGCCCACTGCCACCTTGATCTCGGCGACCTTGCCTTCCTGCGGCGAAGGTATGGCAATCACCGCCTTGTCGGTTTCAAACTCCAGCAGGGTCTGATCGACTTCAACGGCGTCACCAACGGCAACGGAGATGTCGACGACGGTTCCCTCGGTCACGCCTTCAGACACTTCGGGGACTTTGATCTCGTGTTTCATGTGATTCCCTAGTCGTTGTGGGGATTCAGCTTCCCGGAGTTTATGTTGAGTTCCTTGATTGCACGGGTCACTGTGTCGGGCTCAACCTCGCCGGACGCGGCCAGCTGCTTTAAGGCGGCAATTGCGATGTAGCGGTAATCGACCTCGAAGAAATCGCGCAGTTCATCCCGACCGTCGCTGCGACCGAAGCCGTCGGTCCCCAGGCAATGCAGCGGCCCGGGAAACCATTGTGCCACAGAGGCCGGCAGAACCTTCATGTAGTCCGAAGCAGCGACAAACACTCCATGCTCTTTAGCCAGCAGCTGCTGCAAGTAAGGGACCTTGGCTTTCTTGCCCGAATTGAGCAGGTTCCAGCGTTCGCATTCAATGGCATCTGTGTAGAGTTCCTTGTAACTGGTCACGCTCCAGACATCGGTCGCTATCTTGTAATTTTTCTCCAACAGTTCCTGGGCCTTGAGCGCCTCGTTGAGGATCGCGCCGCTGCCCAGCAGATGAGCCTTGGCCTTGCTTTTTTTCAAGCTCGCCGGGCGGAACCGGTACATTCCCCTGACAATGCCTTCGCGGACATCTTTGCCTTTCGGCATCGGCGGCATCAGGTAGGTCTCGTTCATCACCGTGATGTAGTAGATCAGGTCTTCCTGGTGACAGTACATGCGCGTCAGGCCGTCGTGGACGATCACCGCCATCTCGTAGGCAAACGCCGGGTCATAGGCTTTGATCCTGGTCGATGTCAGGGCCAGCACATGACTGTGGCCGTCCTGGTGCTGCAGCCCTTCGCCGGCAAGGGTGGTCCGACCGAACGTGGCGCCGATCAGGAAACCCCGGGCGCGACTTCGCCAGCCTGCCAGATCAGGTCCCCGACCCGCTGGAAGCCAAACATCGAATAGAGAGTACAGAAGGGGATGGTCTGAACGCCGTTGTTGGAATGAGCGGTGCCGGCGGCGATGAAGCTGGCGATCGAGCCGGCCTCACTCAGGCCCTCCTCAAGGATCGCGCCGGTCTTCTTCTCGTTGTAGTGCAGCAGACTGCCCTTGTCGACCGGCTCGTAAAGTTGACCGACGTGGCTGTAGATCCCGGCCTGGCGGAACAGCGCCTCCATACCGAAGGTGCCGGCCTGCATCCGGGACGATCGGTACGATCAGCTTGCCCAGTTCCGGGTGACGGCAGCAGCTTGGCTGACGTGCTTACGTCACCATGGTCGTCGCCAGTTCACGATCACCCGACCCATCCAGGTACTCGCGAATCAGGCCATCGGTCTGGCAGGCGATCGGTTCCTTGCCTGGAAAGCGCTTGGGCAGCGACCCGCCAAGCACCGCACGTCGCTCTTTAAGATACTGCATTTCCGGGCTGTCTTCTGCCGGACGATAGAAGGGGGCCTCAGCGATCTCGTCATCACTGACCGGGATATTGAAGCGAGTACGGAATTCCTTCAGTTCGTCCTCGTTGAGCTTTTTTGCGAGTGGGTGATGTTCTTCCCTTCCCCGGCTTCACCGAGACCGTAGCCCTTGATCGTATGGGCCAGAATAACGGTTGGCATCTCAGTCTGGGAAATCGCATTGCTGTAAGCGGCATAAACCTTGTCCGGGTCGTGGCCGCCGCGGGTCAGGCGGCCGAGCTGCTCATCGCTGTGATTTTCAACCAGCTTCAGCAATGGCGGATATTTGCCGAAAAAATGCTCGCGGACATAGTCACCTTTCTTCAGTGTGAAGTGCTGCATCTCGCCGTCGAGCACCTCATCCATGCGCTTGACCAGCAAGCCGGTGTCGTCCTTCTCCAGCAACTGGTCCCAGTCGTCACCCCAGATGACTTTGACAACGTTCCAGCCGGCGCCACGGAAAGCCGCTTCCAGTTCCTGGATGATCTTGCCGTTGCCACGTACCGGTCCATCGAGGCGTTGCAGGTTGCAGTTGACGACAAAAATGAGGTGATTCAGTTTCTCGCGAGCAGCGAGCGTGATCGCGCCGAGCGACTCCGGTTCGTCCATCTCGCCGTCGCCGAGCATGACCCACACCTCATCGGATGGACTTCGCAACCCGCGATCGACCAGATAGTGGATGAAGCGCGCGTGGTAGATACCCAGAGCGGGCCGTCAGCCCATGGAGACGGTCGGAAACTGCCAGAACTCGGGCATCAGCAAGGGGTGCGAATAGAGAGAGGCCGCCTTCGGGTGCCAACTCGTGTCGGAAACGCCAGATGCTCATTTGACAGTCGCCCCTCGACAAAGGCGCGGGCGTAAACGCCTGGCGAAGCGTGGCCCTGGAAATAAACCATATCGCCGGGAAATCTCGATCCGACCGCGGAGGAAGTGATTGAAGCCGACTTCGCAGAGAGTCGCGGCCGACGCGTAAGTCGAAATATGACCGCCGATGCCGGATTCCTCCCGATTCGCCCGCACGACCATGGCCATGGCGTTCCAACGAATTATCGACTTGATGCGTCGTTCCATTTCGCGGTTGCCCGGATAACGCGGCTGTTCCTCGACGGGGATCGTGTTGATATAGGGCGTGTTGGCGGTGAAAGGGATACTCGCACCCTGTACCTGAGCCCTGACCTGTAACAGGCGAAGCAGCTCGCAGACCGCTCCTCGCCCTGGGTCTGCAGAACGTAATCGAGCGATTCACGCCACTCGGAATTTTCGATATCCAGAAGATCGTTGGCTGATTTTTGTAGATCCATTGCCATTACTGCAACTCCTCTTATCTAGAAAGGGTAAACAGGAATTATTTACGTGTGTGGTTTTGTGAAAAAAGCCACTATTAGAATTTACCTGATATTTGACGGTTGACCAGAATTGGGAGTGAAAAATATGGCCA
>CAWGUB010000036.1:0-12945 GCA_963825575.1 uncultured delta proteobacterium | reverse complement strand
CGCCTGTTATGGTACCCGGGACGAGAATCGAACTCGTACAGGATTGCTCCCGAGGGATTTTAAGTCCCTTGCGTCTACCAGTTCCGCCACCCGGGCAAAATGATTAAAGTTCGGCTATTATTAATGCAATTCGGAACAACGTGTCAACCGGAGGATTTTCCATGCAGACCTACGCGACCTGTCCGCACTGCGGCAAAGCAACGACCCGCTACCGTAATCCCTTTCCGACTGTCGATATTATTATTCTGATCGGTGGTGACATCGTCCTGATAGAACGTCAGAACCCACCCCATGGTTGGGCGCTACCGGGCGGCTTTGTCGACTATGGTGAGTCGCTGGAAGAAGCCGCCATACGCGAGGCCTTGGAAGAGACCGGCCTCAAGGTTGGCAACTTGCAGCAGTTCCGGGCCTATTCGGATCCGGACCGCGACCCCAGGCAGCACAACATATCGATGGTTTTCTCCGCTGAGGCCACGGGTTGCCCGACAGCCGGAGATGATGCAATCAATGTCCGGCTCTTTCCGGTCGATGACCTGCCCGCCCCACTCTGCTTCGACCACGCACAAATAATCAACGATTACCTTGCCGCAAAGAAGTGAAAATCAGGTTCTCTTTCCAGCAGTCCATGTTTGTGACAGAGAGCGAAGTATAACCTCAACCCCTCCACGTGGCCGTCAGTCAAATCGTAGGACATGCCACGCCAGTACTCTTCAAGATGCTTGGCGGAAAACCCTGTGTGGCTGGCAAGTCGGGCAGCCATATCCGGTAAATGGCTGAAGGCGTAGTCACGCGATGCCTGGAGTTGTATCGCCAGATCACTCACTTCATCATGAGACTTTTCGACTGCGTCTTTGCGTAATATCCATAGCGCAAAAACGAATGGTAGCCCGGTAAAATGGTACCACAGAGCGCCAAGATCGGTGATCTGAAAATCAGGAGGGCAATTCTGTGCTGCAGCCAAGGCTCGATCGCCGATCAACAGAGCGCTCTGGCCCTGCTGCAGACAAGCCTCCACCTCCCGACCCGGAACCTTGAAGGACACGTCATCCATTCTGCAGAATTCCTTGAGCAGGATCTGCAAAAGGTTGATCGAGGTTGCGGACTCTCCGGTTATGGCAATTTCCTGTCCGGACAACTCGCTGAGAGGTCCCGGCGTAAAGAGCAAAACACTATGGACAGGCCCGATACTGCTGATCGAATGACCAGGCAACAAGAGATAGGCGTCGGCACGCAGACCATACTCGTAGGAGGATGAGGGGCAGGCATCTATCGCGCCCTCGGCCAGCATCCTGTTCAATTCTGACGGCACCCCGGCAACGATTTCGCCAGAGAACCCCTGCTCCGCAAGATAATGGAAGTAGGGCGCTACATTCAGATAGGCAATGCGTCCAATGCGTAAGGTCATGTTGTGTGGCTGTGTAGAAGGAAGAGCAAAGAAAATGCGGAGACTGCCCCCCGCATCAACCTGTTCGCTGAATTGTTCTGCATCATGGGAAATTGATCAGGGCAAGGTCTTTTGACTTGATCTGGAAAGCACCAAAGCCAGTAGAGCCGTAAAACTGTGCACGCGAGCGTACTCTCAGCATCATGGTCTCGCCGGTTTTGAGTTTGACGTCAACCATGACGGCGTCACCCTTGTTCTCACCAAACATGACCGTATCGATATTTTTGAAGGGTATCGTCAGTTTCCCCTGCCCTCGCAAGGCGTCGAGTGAGGTTTTGCCTGCCATGGAAAACTTCTCGAGAGTGGTGACAACGCCGCCCCGGTCCTTGACCTCTGCATGAATGTTGACGTCCGTTTCAGGGATCGTACCTTCCGGCATTCCACCCAACCCTCCCATCCCCATACAGAGAATTGCAGCGACCAGCATCAGGACAAGACTCGCTCCGCGTTTCATATTCGCCTCCATGTGAATCCCCTAAGATTAAGCATTCTAGCATGGGAATCAGAATCTGTTCAATGTTCAAGCACACTTGTAAAACCGTTCAGTCAGCGCATCATATTCCAGTCCGGATTAGCATATTTTTCACGACAAAGTTTTTCTGCTTCGCTAGTTTCGTCATCTGTCAACTCAGAATCCCTCAGCGTGGAGCCCATGGCTTTGGAGAATTCCCCGGCGACACACCTCTCAACCTCTGTGATCGACAGCGGCTGGCTGGCCCACATATTCAGCCAGCCCACCTTGTCGAGGGAGCCTGCCGTCTCTGTATTTATATCGGTCTTCAGTACTTTCCCCAGA
Organism: uncultured delta proteobacterium; assembly: GCA_963825575.1. Lineage (GTDB taxonomy): Bacteria > Desulfobacterota > Desulfuromonadia > Desulfuromonadales > BM103 > JAFDBW01. The sequence continues at coordinate 10,705 of CAWGUB010000036.1, read as the reverse complement.
AGCTCCAGATCCATTTCGAGAGGGATCGACCCATGCTGGAGAAAAGCCTGGCCATGACGCTTCTGAGCGCTCCCGGCCACCTTGCGATCATCAATAACCAGTTCATATTGGGATGGTGCAGAGAAACAGACCGCCTTGGTGGCATTCAGTTGTCCACCGCGCTGCCTGCCCGGCACCAGCTTTGCCGGCAAACCGAGTTGATGCAGGGCTTTCTGTAGAATTTCTGAAATAACACGATAACTATCGAGAACGGAATTCCCAAACAGCCCGGAATCAGATGGGGCGATTATCGAGTAGGTAACTTCGTTGTCGTGCAACACAGCCCTGCCGCCGGTCGACCTGCGGATAACATCGAGGCCAGCATGGCGACAGACCTCTAAGTCAATATCCGTAATGACGGACTGGGCGTAACCAAGAGTCACCGTGGCCGGCTGCCACCGGTAGAAACGTAGTACCGGTGATGAGAGACCGTTGGCAACTGCATGCAGAAGGGCTTCGTCCAGGGCCATGTTCATGGCACCGGTCTGAAAGCCGGAATTTATCAAGCGCCAATCATGCATGTAGGTGATGTGTCTTGAAACAACAAAGGCCAGGATTCCCTGGCCTTTTCGTTAAAGCTTCAATCTTTCAAGGAAACCGGTATCAATATTCCCCTCGATGAAATCCTTGTTGTTCATTATGCGCTGGTGGAACTCAATCGTCGTCTTGATCCCGCCGATAATAAACTCATCGAGTGATCGAGCCATACGTTTGATCGCTTCTTCGCGCGTATCCGCGTGAACGATCAGCTTGGCGATCATTGAGTCATAATATGGTAAAACCGTGTACTGGTCGTAAACTGCGCTGTCAATCCTTACGCCCAGGCCCCCGGGCGGATGGTAACCGTCTATTTTGCCTGGGCAAGGGGTAAATTTGACAGGATCTTCAGCATTAATGCGACACTCGATCGCATGTCCTCTGATCTTTATATCCTTCTGTTGATAGCGCAGGGGCTCGCCGTACGCCACCCGAATCTGTTCCTGAATAATATCAACACCGGTGATCATTTCAGTCACCGGATGCTCAACCTGCACACGGGTGTTCATTTCCATGAAGTAGAAATTACCCTGTTTGTCCAGCAGAAACTCCATGGTGCCGGCGCTCGTGTAGCCGATCGATTTGGCCGCTTCGACGGCGCATGCGCAGAGGTCCTTGCGCTGTTTAGCAGTGATGGCCGGACAGGGAGCCTCTTCAATGAGTTTCTGATGACGGCGCTGTACCGAACAGTCGCGCTCTCCGAGATGGATTACATTGCCGTGGCTGTCGCCAATCAGTTGCACTTCGACGTGACGCGGGTTTTCACAGAATTTTTCGATATAGACGTCGGAGTTGTCAAAAGAAGCTTTAGCTTCAGCGCGGGCCATGACGTACTGGTTCGGCAGGGATGCCGGTGAATGAACAACCTTCATCCCTTTTCCGCCACCACCGGCGGTTGCCTTGATGATAACCGGAAAACCGATTTCTTCCGCGATACGCTGCGCGTCCTCGACATTCGCCACATTGTCCTTGGTGCCCGGCAGAATCGGCACACCGACCTTGATAACGGATTGCCGACCGGCAATCTTGTCGCCCATCAGACGGATGTTCTCAGGAGTCGGGCCAATGAAAGTCAGGCCGCAATTCTGGCAGATTTCGGCAAACTCGGCATTCTCGGCAAGGAATCCGTACCCGGGATGAATCGCCTCGGCATCGGTGACCTCGGCGGCGCTGATGATCGCCTTCATGTTGAGGTAGCTTTTGCTGCTCTGGGCGCTCCCTATACAGATGCTTTCGTCTGCAATCTTGGTGTGCAGGGCATCGGCGTCAGCGTCGGAATGCACGGCAACCGTCAGGATGCCCATCTCCTTGCAGGCCCGTATGATGCGCAAGGCAATTTCGCCGCGATTAGCAATCAGAATTTTACGAAACATGGATATCTCCTTAGTGCCTGGGGTTCTGGGTCTTTCATGGGTCAGGACACTAGAGGCGTTCCACCTTAAAGAGCGGTTCACCGAATTCAACTGGTGCGGCATCCTCTTTAAGGACTTCAATAATCTTGCACTTGAACTCGGCCTCGATCTCGTTGAAAAGCTTCATCGCCTCGACCAGGCATACGGTCTGACCAGCTTCGACCACCGCGCCGACCTCTACGAAATTGTCCGCTTCCGGGCTCGGTTTACGATAGAAACTGCCGACAATAGGAGAGATGAGCGTCTCGTAGTTGTCATCCGCCGCCACTGTCTCGGCAGACACTGCCGGTGCTGCTGTTGTAGCAGGTGTGGCAGGCGAAGCCGCTACCGAAGCTGCAACAGCAGGGGCTGGCGCGGCAAACTGTACGTATTCTTTTTCCGGGCCACGCTTTATAACAATCTTCTCTTCGGCATTTTCCATTTCAAATTCAGTGATATCGGTGTCGGTGATCATTTTGACCAACGTCCTCAGGTCCTTGATTTCCATACTAGGTTCCTCCCTTGTCGCCGGTCCTGTGCTCACAGCCCGGTGTTAATAAACGAAGTCAGTAATTATCTTAACAGAATGTTGCGAAACGTCTTGGGAATTTTTGTCAGGACTTGGTGCCCATCTGCAGTCACCAGTACCATGTCTTCTATTCTCACGCCACCAACTCCCGGGACATAGACACCAGGCTCGACGGTAAATACCATTCCTGCCTCTGCAATTGTTTTACTGCGGGGCGAGACAACCGGGGCTTCGTGAATTTCCAGGCCAACTCCGTGACCCAGACCGTGACCGAAATATTCTGAGTAGCCACAGGCACCGATATGGTCTCTTGCTATCCTGTCCAGTTCTGACAAAGCGATCCCGGGAACGACAGCTGCAAGGGCCCGATCATGCGCCTCCAAAACAGTATCAAATATTTTGCGCAACTCATCAGAAACGTGTCCCAAAGCCAAGGTGACCGTTTCGTCCGAATGATAACCGGAACAACGGCAACCGAAGTCGATTGTGACCATCTCCCCTTCAACAAGCGACTTGTCGGTGGCAACACCGTGGGGCATTGCTCCGCGTTCCCCGGAGGCAACGATGAGATCAAAAGCCTTTTCTTCTGCCCCACGTCTACGCATGGCAAACTCCAGGGCCAGGGAAATCTCTGATTCTCTGACTCCAGGTCTGAGCAAGGAGCTGATCTCTTCAAAACCGGCACGATTCAACTCGGCAGCGGCAGAAATCAAACGTATTTCATCTTCCGTCTTGTGCAGCCTCAGGCTTTGAATCTCGTCCTTAAAATGCTGCCACTGCCAGCCATCATCGCCTTTGTCGCGAAGTTCATTGAAGGCCTCGACAGTAAGCCCTGCTTCAGAGCCAACCCGCTTGACGGCGTGGGAAGAGAGTACGGCAATGACAGCGTCGGATTTGACTCTGTACTCGTCAATTTTGTCCGCCACAACTTCTGTGTGAGCTTGAGTTGTATAACGCGAATCGGTCAGAAAAACAAGCTGTTCCATCGAGACGATTAATGCACCGTCAGTGCCGGTAAATCCGCACAGGTATCGGATGTTTTCCGGTTGGCAAAGAACCAGTGCATCAAGCTCCAGCCGGGTCAGAAGATCAACAGCTTTCTGCCTGCGTAGGGAATAGTTCATGGTCTCGGGGAACGGTTAGACCAGATGGTCAGCAAGGCCGCGTAGCGCCAGCTGGTAGCTGACAGCCCCGAAACCGGAGACCTGACCGACAACGACACCCGCAACGTAGGATTGATGGCGGAATGATTCCCGAGCATGAATATTAGATAAATGGGCTTCAATAACGGGCAGACCGATCGAAGAGATTGCATCGCGCAAGGCCACGCTGGTATGAGTCAACCCTCCAGGATTGATAATGATTCCGGAAAAGCCTTCGTTTGCGGCAGCATGAATCCGGTCGATCAGATCTCCTTCGTGATTCGACTGGAAGGTATCTATCGCAAGACCGAGTTCGTCCGCAAGCCGGGAAAGTTCCGCGTCAATATCGGCGAGCGTCTGGCGCCCGTACACGTCCGGCTCTCGTTGGCCAAGAAGGTTCAGGTTGGGCCCGTGCAATACAAGAATACGCTTCATTTCAGCCCAGAGCCTCAATCAGGTTGCTACTTTCTCGGGCCATTAGATAGCGGCCCTTGCCAAAATTACCATCCTGGTGAATGATCATCGCCACGAAATACTCGCTGGTGAGTATCCGGATCACTATAATAAAACGATCCGTACGAATCGAAATTTCCTCCATGTCTCCAAGGCTCAGAATCTCGGCCGTCTTGCGTATCTCTTTAAGAACGTTGGAGTATTCGACAACAACCATTTGCACGTCGACATCTTCATCGGGAGAAAAGAACTGATCAATGGCAATGCCGTCATAGCCCATCAGAACAGCACCAATGCCACCACCCGTTTCAACAACTATCTTTTGCAGGATTTCATTAAACATTTGCTCTCCCCTGTTTAATCACAGACAACCAACGCTGCATGACTGTCAACGGTGCCCGGTCTTTTGGTTCGGCGGCAACTTCATCTTCCGGAACTGACTCAGTTTGTAGTTCATTGCCGAACTCTCTTTTTAGCTGCATAATTCTTTCACGGGCAGTGCTGTTTCCCTGATCATGTATCAGTATGTCGTTATATATCTTGATCGCCTTGTCAATCAAACCCTGCTTGACATAAATCTCAGCCAGAGTGGCGGTCGGAATAGGTTCTCCGGTCTGAGTAGCAACGGTCTTTTTCGAGACGTTCGACTGAACCTGTGGAATCTGTTTGATCTGATCCCAGGGTCTGGGCAGGTCAAGCGCAATGAGCATGTCAGAGATTTTGTCATCAGCGGAATGGAATTCTTTCGCCTGGGTAAGAATTCTGCGCGCCTGATCACGTTCACCCCGAATCAGGTGCAGACGGGCCAAACCGACCAGGGCCGACTGGCTCTGACGGTCGATGCTCAATGCACGCGCATAAACGCTCATAGCCTCGTCTATCCGACCCATCTGGCCAAGGATGCGTCCCATTGCAGAAAACCCGGGGCTGAAATGCGGTAGCATTTTCGTTCCCAACTTGGTCGCTTCCAAAGCATCATCCAGCAACCCCACCTGGCGATAAGCTTCAGCCAAAGGGACAAACGCGGTAGAGCTCGGGTCTTTGGTGACGATCTGCAGATAGCTGCCGATCTTGCCAATCAGACTTCCTCCTGTGTTCGCCGTTGTCATCATCCTCTTCCCGGTTCAGGTTAAAAGGTCTTTTAAATGCTTGTCCAAGCCATCGACCTGGTGTAAATCAGCCGAGCCGAGACCGTGGTTCAACACAACCCTGACCATTCCATCTTTGACCTTCTTGTCCCGGTGCATGACACCGAGGTATTCAGCAACGGAAAAATCGGGCGGCGTTACCGGTAACTCAAAATAGGTCAGCAGGTCGATGATTCGGCTAACCTGATCAATCGTACAGAAACCAAGCTTATGCGAGATCCGGGCAGCCATCACCATGCCGATCGATACGGCTTCGCCATGCTTGATCACACCATAACCGGCAAGGGTCTCCACAGCGTGGCCAAAGGTGTGTCCTAGGTTGAGGAGTGCCCGTAATCCCTGCTCTTTTTCGTCATTTTCTACAACATTCGCCTTGATTTGGCAAGACCTCATTACCGCGTGAACCAGGGTGTCAGCTGATTGTTCGACAAGTTGCTGCCGATGTTTTTCCATCCATTCGAAAAAGCCCAGGTCCCGAATAATGCCGTATTTGACTACTTCGGCCAGTCCTGAAGCATATTCTCTTCGCGACAGGGTATGCAAAACCTTTACATCAATGTGTACATGCTGTGGTTGATAAAACGCGCCGATCAGGTTTTTCCCCCGGGGGTGATTGACTCCGGTTTTACCTCCCACGGAGCTGTCAACTTGTGCAAGAAGAGTCGTCGGGATCTGCACAAACGGGATACCACGTAAATATGCCGCCGCTGCAAACCCGGTAATATCACCAATGACACCGCCACCAAGTGCCACCAAACCACAATATCGGTCGAAGTGCCTGTCGATCAGTACATCGAAAATCTCTTCAAGGGTGGCAATCGTTTTATATTCTTCGCCGTCAGGGATTCGGATGACATCAACCTGACGCCCGGACTGCACAAGTTCGTCAACAATCTGGTTACAGTATAGATCACCAACTGTCGGATTCGTGACAACAGCAACCTTCTTCGGAAATTTGACTTTGTCCAGTGCGACACCGAGATCGGCATAGATATCCTTCCCGATCCAGATTGGATAGCTGCGCTCGGCAAGGCCGACGATAATCTTGTTCATTCATTCAATTCCTGATTCAATAGTGACACGATCTTCTGCGCGATTTGCATGGGATTACTCCCATCTGTATCGACAACAAGGTCAGCGTCGAGGTAGAACGGCTCCCGACGTTGCAATAACTGTTCAAGATCGTTCCAGCTTCTCGCAGTATCAACCAGCGGTCGCTCAGCGCTGCTCTTCAGGCGCTCCCTCAAAGTGGCCCAACTGGTTTGCATGTAAATAATCCTGCCCTTATGTCTCATCAGCGCCCTGTTCTCTTCTCGGGTCACAATACCACCGCCTGTTGCGTATATGGCACTATTTTGTGCATTCAAGCTCTTCAAAAGATCGGTTTCACAATTACGGAAATAAACTTCTCCATCTGTTGCAAAGATCTCTGATATGGAGCGTTTTTCTTTTTCGACAATCATACTGTCCAAATCATGGAAACGACAACCTATCAATTGCGCGAGGAAGATACCAACGGTTGATTTTCCTGCCCCCATGAATCCGGTCAGAAATATATTTTGATGCCTCTCAAGGTCCATATGCCTGTTGCTCTGGATGCAGAAAAGGACAGGGGTTGCCTGTCCTTTTCTGTATGCTATTTAAAGTGAAAACTCAAGATTCAACAATGCGTGGCGTGATAAATATCAGCAGTTCACGACGATCCTTGGTTTTGCCGGTCGATTTGAATAGATGACCTAGGATTGGTATATCCATGAGAATCGGCACGCCCGACTGAGAATTCTGTTCCTGCTCAATAAAGATCCCACCGATAACCGTCGTTTGGCCATTACGAACGAGAACCTTGGTTTGGGCTTTTTTCTCATCGATAGAGACCGCATCACCGGTTGCCGTAGGCACAACCGAGCCGACGGAACTGTTCGAGGTATCAATTTCAAGCAGGATGCTACCATCGGGATTGATCTCAGGTGTAACTGATAGTTTCAGTTCAGCATTTTCAAACTGGACATCAGTGCCCTGATCGCTGACCGACGAGAATGGAATCTTTGTCCCCTGCGAGATTGTCGCCTGCTCACCGTTCAATGTTGTAATTTTCGGGGTTGAGATGATCCGACCCTCACCGGAGTTTTCCAAAGCAGCCAGGCGCAGATCGATATCAAGCTGATCGTCGAGGGCGCCAAAAGAGAACATCGAAGAAGCACCTGCCAGTGCCGGGTTCGTTACGGGCAGGATGAATGAGCCGCCAATCCCCAATGCAGCGTCATTGAGACCATTACTTGAGTGGCGCGTACTATCTTCCTGGTAATCAAAATTCCACTTGATGCCAAGGTTGCGTGTGAAGTTGGTATTCGCCTCAACAATGCGAGCCTCGATCATGACCTGTCGTTCCGGTTTGTCGATCTGGACGATCATCTCTTCCATCTGCTCCAGAACGGCAGCGGCATCGCGGACGATAAGCTGCTTGTTTCTCGAGTCAGCAACAATGGATCCACGGTCAGACTTGATATCGGTCAGGTAGTTTTTCATGTCATCAACAGAGGCGTAACTGACCGAGAAGGTCTTGGTTACGAGGACACCCTCTTCAATTGCAATCATCTGTTCCTTCATTGCGTTCTGTTCCATGTCCCTGATTTTTTCCTGGGGCATAATTCGCAGGATGTTGCCTTGCTGAATTTTACCCAGGTCGGCCGTTTCCAGGATCAGGTCGAGAGCCTGATCCCACGGCACATCTATCAGGCGCAGGGTTACGGTTCCCTGAACATCGCTGCTGGCGAGGATATTGAGTCCACTCACATCACCAATCAGTTGCAGTATGCTACGGACATTCGCGGCATCAAAAACCAGGGTGATTTTTTCGCCGGTATAGCGGGCTGCCTCAGCTGCCATTTCATCAGCAGTCACAGGATTTGATGTGGAGGCATATCCTTTATCGTATGCCGTATCCGCTAGCGTCTCTTCTGCCATTTCAGAGCGTTTCGGTGCGGCAACCTCAACTGTGCTGACTTCGGGCGGGATCGGTTCGGCATATGCACCATCGTCAATAACGAGTCGGATGTTGGGACCATCCTCTTCAAGGGCGTAGGAGACCTGCCCTTTCAGGTTGACGGCGATACGCACATTCTGGTGGTCTCCTTCCGTCACAGTGTAAGGAGTCACGGAGGTCACGGCACTGGGGAAGGCTGACGCGTCAATTTTTCTGCGTAATGCACGGCTGATCGATGAATCAACAATTTCAAACCGGACCAGATTCCCTTCGGCTACCGGGCCGGTGACTTTAGCGGGATTGGAAAGCGTCACCACAATCAGGCTACGGCCATCTTCATTGTTGAAATCGATCGCTTCAACCACCGCAGGGCCTGTCATCGGCGTTGGCAGATTTTCGACAACCGGTTTTTCGGTTTCCATAGCCGGCGAATTCTGCTCAGTTTCCTTCGGAGTCTCCATTACTACGGATTCTGCTGCTGGTTCGGCAATGACTTCAGGGGCTGGCACAACGGCAGGCATTGCTGTCGTCTCTTCTGCAACGGCCGTCACCATTTCTCCCCATGTAACCAGGACATCATTATCGCGACCTGTGACGTTATGCTGCGGCAGGTCTGTGCCGCTGGCATCAAAGACCAGGCGGGTCTTGTCACTGTAAGTGCCGAGGCGTATCTGCTTAAAACCATTACCCGCGGGAAATAAGCGCTCTTTGAAGGCAGGTTTTAGCCCATAAACATCGACGACCAGCCGGGCGGGGTTTTTCAGGGCGAAATATTTAAAATTGTCTACTTTGCCGTTCGTCTCAAGCACTGCTTGGCTCGGGGAAAAATCAACTTTAAGCAATAACTTTGCATCGGCGGATGAATCAATCGGTGCCACTACGGGGGCAACAGCCTCCTCTGGCGCAGCTACTGCCGTTGTGGCTTCCGCCACGGCAGGCGATGCTGCAACTGTGGCAAAAGCCACGCGAAAGCTCTTACCATCGAGGCTAACTTGATATTCAGTGCTTTCGGCAAGCAGGATTTCAACTCTCGCCAACTGACCGGAAGACAACTCAAATCCGGCAACACGGACTTCCTGGATAGGTCCTTGTCCAACAGAAAGCGTTTCTTCAATCCCTGACAATTCCATGCCGGGAAAATCGATAACAACGCGGGTCGGCTCAAATGAATCATAAACCGTATACCTGTAACCAACCGGGTTGGCGGTTTCTATCAGGATCGTCGCCTCTTTCGCATCTGGGTCGAGAGAAACTGCCGTCAGTTTATTAACGTCTGCCCCCCATGCAACCCCATTGACTAAACAGGTTGCAACGAAACCGCACAAGAGATACTTTGCAAGACGGTTGGGCCAGCCAGCCCTCAGTTGATTCGACATAATCTTCACCCCGCGCATTGTTTATACTCCTTCCCGCCTGGGAACTATAATTTCCTGAATATTTTCAATCACATTTCCTGAAAAATCGAAATATTTTTCCTGAACGGACACCGATTCACTTGTGATGTCGATAATGACTCCGTTGTTCTTGCCAATTTTCACACCTTTTGCAAGCACGTAGGATTTCCCATCCGGCGCAACCACCATGGCCTTTGGCGCACCCATACCGACTATCACGCCAACCAACTTGAATTGTGCGACATCATAGCTTTGCAACGGAGTTTGAGGCTCTTCATCGACAACGTTCATGAGCGAGGCCCTGATCTTTGAGAGAGGGACGAAAGGGTCACGCCTTCCCTCACTGACATAGACGAACTCCGGTTCCTTTTTCTCTTCCTTCACGGCGGCGTCATTAGATGGCGCCACTACTGACTTTGCAGGGGGCTTTGATTTCACAGCTGCCGTTTGCGTACGAGGTGATGAGGGTTCCTCCTCCACACACGCAAGAAGGCACGCGCAGAACGTAAGCCCTATGACCAGGTATATAAAGTTACGTACCATGAATATCACCCTTTGTTATCCACAAACCGGAAAGTGGTCACCTTACACTTGATTTTGAGAACTGCCACGTCACCTTCAACTATCGGCCCACTCAATTCCAGATCGGAGAGATTGACAATTCGTGAAAGCTTGCTGACCGCCTGGGCAAATTCAGCAATCTGATGATAAGTGCCGAGCAAATCCACCGAGCCCGGGACTTCGGCATAGAACCCTTTTGATACTTCGGCTTTCGGACTGAACGAGACCACATCCAGGCCGTTGTCCCTTGCGATTGTGGCGAGGTTTGTCAACAGGCTGGGAATCTCTTTTTGATTAGGAAGTTGAGTCAATGCGGCTTGGAGCTGTTCTTCAAGCTTTGATAATTCCGCCTTGAATTTCGGCAGGTTATTGGCAATTCGCTGTTTCTGTACCAAGTCTGCCTGCAGGCGGCTGAGCTCCTGGTCCATCTGGCCCATTTTATCGTACTCTGGCAAAATCAGGAACCAGGCACATGCCCCGACCAGAAGGACCACCAGCACTGCAAGAATGGCCGCCCTCTGATATAAA
>CAWGUB010000035.1:0-65472 GCA_963825575.1 uncultured delta proteobacterium | reverse complement strand
ATATGATCTTCAATCGTACCGGATGACCAAGAACCTTGAGAATCTCAGCTTCCCTGTCAAGACAGATTGTTTTATCGAACTCCACGTTTGCCATAAATCACCCTTAAGTTAATAATTGAATATATGAATATTAGCCCTTTAATGATAATCAAGTCAAGATATTCATGTCGTGTTCGACTAGTTCTCGACAGCAAAGGGTACAGGTATTAAACTGATACCGATTGCCACTGTTTTGATGGCTTATTTAACCTGATTGTAGAAGCGCAGATAGGGATTTATTGATGTTTCTGGGTGTTGTTCTCGTTCTGGCAGGGCTGTTACTCCTTTATTACGGTGCTGAATACCTGGTCACGGGGAGCTCCCGTCTGGCGCTGTCGTTTGGCGTAAGGCCACTGGTCGTCGGGCTTACCGTGGTTGCGTTCGCGACGAGTATGCCGGAACTTCTGGTTTCCCTCTTTGCCGCGGTGCAAGGATCCTCTGCCATGGCCGTCGGCAATATTATCGGCTCGAATATTGCCAATATCGGCTTGATCCTGGGGGTGGCCGCCCTGATTACGCCGGTCGTCGTTGCACGTTCCACGCTGGTTCGTGAGGTACCGATCATGGTCGTTGCCTCTCTTGGGCTTTATGTTGTTGCCTTTGACGGTATCCTGAGCTTTCTGGACGGTCTGCTGCTCTTTATCTGTCTCCTGGTCTTCCTGGTCTATTGTGTTATCACGGCGCGAGGCCCTACAGTGCCAGTTGCTGGAGAAGTTGAACGGGCGATCCGGGAGGCTTCTGCCGGGCGCGGCAAGAATGTGACCCTGGTCATCATCGGCATGGCCGGTCTGGGTGTTGGTGCCGAGCTGATGGTTCGGGGCGCGGTGATGGTGGCGACCCTGCTCGGGGTCTCCGAAATGGTTATTGGTCTGTCGATCGTTGCCATCGGGACCAGCCTCCCTGAACTCGCCGCCTCGATGATGAGTGCCTGGAAGGGAGAGATGGATATCAGTGTCGGCAACGTGATCGGCAGCAATATCTTCAACATCCTGTTTGTGCTCGGGGTCTGCCCGATGTTCAATCCGATTGCGATAGAGGCAAGAGCTCTGCAGCTGGATTTTCCGATCATGCTGGCTTTCTGTGCTCTCCTGATTGCGCTTCTGACCATGATGTTGCCCCGGTTGCAGCTGGATCGCAAGAAAGGCTTTCTGCTGTTGGGAGCCTATCTTCTTTTCGTCGCCAGCCTGTTCCTCTGATGACTCGATTTTACCTGCTGATCGCTATTTTCAGTTCCCTCCATCTGACCGGGCCTGGTTTCACAAGCGCGCAGGATTACGGCGTCGTCAAGCCTCTGTCGCAGTTGACAGGTGAAGATTACTCTTACGGGATCGATTTCCTCTTCTTCACCCGGCTGGCAGAAGGTGAACTGCGACTTGTCGAGACCGAGGAGCCGAATGTCCTGCGCGCAGAGCTGATCGGCCGGACCCTGGGGATCGCATCATGGCTTACAGGAGATCGCACGCAGACCTACAGCTCATTGATGCGACGGATGCCCAATGGGTCGCTTGAAAGCATTGAACATGTGTCCGAGATCAAGAAGAAGAGATGGGGTAAGTGGAAAAATCGCGGCAAGATCCGCCACTTCGATTACGAGCGAAGAAAGATTACCGAAGCGAAGCTCAAAGAAGGTGTCGTGATCGCCACAAAAGAGCATGAGATCCCAGACGGTCAGCATCCTGTCGATATGTTGACGGCATTTTATAACCTGCGAGCTGGAGTTTATGGTCCGTTGCAACGCGGAACAAAGATTTTGATTGCCACTTATTCAGGCAAGGGATTTATCGATTTTGAAGTCGAGGTCCTGACTGTCGAAGATCAGGCTGGGCAGGGCTACTTCCCGGATCACGGTCTGCTCATCCAGGTAAAGGTTGACCCGGAGATATTCGAGACCAACAGCGGCAGTCTTTATGTCTGGTTTGATGATCAGGGCGTTCCCGGCCGAGGGATTGTCGAGAATATGATCGGTTTGGGTGATGTACGAGGCTACCTGGATAAGGAGGGCACATGAGCCAGCCGGAGAGAGTTTTTGTTGTCGGCCATAGAAACCCGGATACGGATTCGATCTGCAGCGCGATTGCATATGCAGAGCTGTGCCAGCTGCAAGGGCGAAGCAACGTCTTTCCGGGACGGGTCGGTGGGCTTAACAGGCAGACTGAATTTGTCCTTGATACTATCGGGCAGTTGCAGCCGCAGCTCTTGACCGACGTCTATCCGCGATTGCGCGACACGGTGGGAGATTGCCCGGCACTCATCGATGCAGATGCTCCATTAGTGAATGCCCTTGACCTGATGCGCCAGCGCGATATCCGCATGCTCCCTGTCGTCGATGCCGATGGTGCCCCTCTCGGAGCCCTGATCCTGAAACGTATGACAGAACATATCTTCCTGCCGCGGGCGGGCAAACCGATTCGCCAGGTGCTTTCATCGCCGAAATCAATTCAGACCTGCCTGCAGGCAAATGTGATTAACATGGTAGACGGCGAACGCACCGAGGAGTTCGACCTGTTTGTCGGGGCAATGTCTCTGCAGAGCTTCCGGGCGCGGTTGTCAAACGTTGACCCACAGCGGATTGTTGTCTTTGCTGGTGATCGCCGGGATATCCTCGAACATGCTATTCAGCTCGGCATCAGACTTCTGGTCGTAACCGGAGACCTCCCTGTCGATGACGACCTGGTCAAATTGGCCCGTGAAAAGAAGGTCTCTCTGATTTGCTCACCCTATGACACGGCAACCAGTGCCCTGCTGGCGAGACTGTCGACTCCGGTTCGATATCTGGCCGATGCAGATGTCCCACGAGCGCACCCTGATGACCGGCTTGATGAAATTCGCAAGGTTTTGATGCGCAGTACGGCTCCCGGAGTGCTGGTCATTGATGACAATGGAAAGGTTTGCGGGGTTGGGACCAAATCGAACCTGCTCAGGCCATCACCTCTGAAGCTGATTCTTGTCGATCACAATGAACTGACCCAGGCTGTTCCTGGTGCGGATCAGGTAGAAATCCTGGAAATCATCGATCATCACCGGCTGGGTAATTTTCATACGGAACTGCCGATTCGCTTTATCAACCAGCCACTGGGAAGCACCTGCTCCGTGGTTGCGACGCTTTATCGGCAGGCCGGGTTTGACCCGGAGCCGAAGATTGCGGCACTGATGCTGGCGGGCCTGCTGTCCGATACGGTCCTGTTGAAGTCACCGACAACAACCGACACCGACCGGCAACTTCTGGTCTGGCTGGAGCAATGCTCAGGATTGGATGCGTCAGTTTTTGGCCGACAGATGTTCCAGGCTGGAAGCGCTCTTGCGGCCTATCCGGATGTCGAGTCGTTACTGACCGCCGACTTCAAGGAATATGATGTTGAAGGCAGACGTTTTGGTGTCGGGCAGGTCGAAGTCGTAACTTTCCAGGAGTTCGACGACCGCCTGGAAGAGATCTCCTCCGGGTTGCAAGCGCTTGCGGAGAGGCGCAGTCTGGCTCTGGCCGGCTTGCTGGTGACCGATATCGTGCAACAGAACAGCCAGTTGATCGTTCGTGGTGACAAAGACCTTGTCTCTGCAGTCGGTTATCCGCAAATTGCTACCGGAAGGTTTGACCTGAGAGGGGTGTTGTCGAGGAAGAAACAGTTGATGCCCCATCTGTTGCGGGCGTTCAAAATCTGACGGCGGAGGGGTAAAAATAGCCCCGCGAAGGAGGGGAATCACGGGGCAAAATCCCTGACCGTTGTCAGGGGAACATGAGTGAATTCTAAGAGACTTTGCGGGATCAGTCAAGCGAAAATTGAGGATGACGCCGGGACAGCGTGGCGTGTCGAAAAAAGATAAAAAAAGACCCCGCGTAAGGAGGGGGGGGATACGCGGGGTCCAAAAGCTCTTCGGCTTGCAGGCAATCGAAGAGTTGTGTGGAATATATCAAAGCGGAAAGTTCTTGGCAAGATTAATTTTGAGAAAAATGTGAGAAAAAAGTGAGCTGTCTGGAATGTCTCACGATGTGAGATCCATGACCTCCCTGATGTCAGAGAGAATCCTGTCGGCTTCAGGAAAATCCTGCGCTGAAGTGTGATGTCCCGGGATGACCCAGCATGCCAGCCCGGCAGCTTTCGCTGCTCTCAATCCCCGTGGCGAATCTTCAATCACGAGGACGTCTTCTGCTGCCAGGCCGCAATGTTTCAGGGCCAGCAGGTACGGTTCTGCTGAGGGCTTGCTGTTGGTGTAGTCTTCGCGTGTCAGGCAGAAGTCGAAATAGCGCAGAAAACCGGTCCTGCTGTGGATAATGTCAAAGTGATGTTTCTGTGAGCTTGTCACGACGGCCATGCCGAGTCTGCCGTGGAGCTCATTCAGCACCTCAGCGGCCCCATCCAGAGCAATTTCTTCCTCCCCGAGAAGTTTCGCATAACGCCTGTACCGCCACTCTTTCAAATCGGCGATCGAATGCTCGGGAACCCCTGATCTGGCCGCGACATCGAAGATGCTTTGTCCCGCTGCCAGGGAAATTTCTGCGAACTGCTCGTTGCTCAGCTCAATGGCGACCCTGGCAAGCGCTTCCCTGCTGGCCTGCAGATAATAACGCTCCGTATCGACCAGTACGCCGTCGTTATCCCAGAAGATATAGCGATAATTCATGGCCCCATTCTATGTGTGATGGGACTTCACTGCAACCCGACAATGCCTCGTCGGTATCAGACTTGTTTCAGGCATCTCCATACCGATAAATTTCAGGTTAAATATTCGGTCAAAGACCTCATTACGAATAAATTTACTTAATGATTATAAATACTTGACAATTTTCAATAATACGCTTGAATTATAGTATCAAATCGTTCATATTCCCCTGCCAGCGAAAGGACCCCCTATGATATTTGACAATTATTCCCTCGATGGGTTTTACGATGAGATGTTCGACGCAGAGGGGCGTCCGCGTCCCGGCACCGAGGCAGTGGTCGAACGGTTCAATGATCTGCCCCTCGAGGAACTCTGGCGTCGCCAGCAGTCTGCGGAGAAAGCTCTGTTGCAGATGGGGATCACCTTCAGCGTCTATGGTGATGAGCAGGGCACGGAGCGGATTTTTCCCTTTGACATCGTTCCTCGCATCATCGCGCATAACGAATGGATGGACATGGAGGCTGGTCTGAAACAGCGGGTCCAGGCGCTCAACCTTTTTATCGATGACCTTTACCATGATCAGCGAATCCTCAAGGATGGCATCATTCCTAAGGACCTGGTCTATTCCGCTAGCGGTTATCGACCAGAGTGTATCGGACTGAACCCTCCGGGTGGCATCTGGTGCCACATCACAGGGACCGACCTGGTACGCGGCGCTGACGGGCAGTTCTATGTGCTCGAGGACAACCTGCGCTGCCCGTCGGGAGTCTCCTATGTGCTTGAAAACCGTGTGGTCATGAAGCGCAGCTTCCCGCGCGCTTTCGATGCCGCACGCGTTGTGCCGGTGATTGATTATCCGAACCGGCTTCTGGAACTCCTGCAGTACCTGGCACCGCCGCGCCGCGATAAACCGGTCGTTGCGGTCTGGACGCCAGGCGTCTATAACTCGGCCTACTTTGAACATTCATTTCTGGCCCAGCAGATGGGGATCGAACTGGTGGAGGGGAGCGACCTGGTGGTGGTTGATGACCGTGTCATGATGCGTACGACGACAGGTCTGAAGCCGGTCGATGTCCTCTATCGGCGCATCGACGATGATTTCATCGATCCGGAGGTGTTCCGCAAGGATTCGATGCTCGGTGTCCCAGGTCTGATGCGTGCCTATCGTGCCGGACGCGTCGCCCTGGCCAACGCCCCGGGGACCGGGGTGGCAGACGACAAGGCCGTCTACGCCTATGTCCCGGAGATGATCCGCTACTATCTCGACCAGGACGCGATCCTCAACAATGTCGAGACATACCTTTGCTGGCGCGACAAAGACCTGCAGCATGTCCTGGCCAACCTCGATAAACTGGTGGTGAAGAAAGTCGGGGAGTCGGGCGGCTACGGCATGCTGGTCGGGCCGCACGCCAGTGCCAAGGAGCGCGCCGAGTATGGTGAGCAGGTCAAGGCCAATCCACGCAATTTCATCGCCCAACCGACTCTCGCGCTCTCGCGGGTGCCGACCCTGGTCGATGACCATTTTGAAGGTCGCCACGTTGACCTGCGCCCCTACATCCTCTATGGCGAAGATATCTACGTCATGCCTGGCGGGCTGACCCGGGTAGCGCTGAAGAAAGACTCACTGGTAGTCAACTCGAGCCAGGGTGGCGGCAGCAAGGATACCTGGGTCGTCGAGGCCTGTTCTCTGCCGGAAGGGGGTGCCCCATGCTGAGTCGTGTCGCCGAATCGATGTACTGGATGGGCCGTTATGTCGAGCGGGCCGAAAACGTGGCGCGCATCATGGACGCCAACTATCACATGATTCTTGATCTGCCGACCGGTGTCGGCGAACAGTGGGAGCCGCTGGTCGTGACGACCGGTGACGAAGACCTGTTCAAGGAATTCTACGAAGATTTCAATGAAGAGAACGTTGTCCGGTTTTTGACATTCGACACCAGAAACCCCAATTCGATTCTCTCCTGCCTGCAGATGGCTCGGGAAAATGCCCGTTCGGTACGAGAATGGATCAGCTCCGAGATGTGGCAACAGGTCAATACCTTCTACCTGCTTGTCAAAGAGGCTTCACGCAAAGGCGGGATTGAACTCCCGCACGAATTCTTCGTTGAAGTCATGCTTGCCAGCCATCTCTTTACCGGCCTGTCGCAGAACACCATGACTCACGGTGATGGCTGGCAGTTTGCCCGACTCGGGAGGATGCTGGAGCGCGCGGACAAGACCGCCCGGATTATCGACGTCAAGTATTTTATTCTGCTGCCTTCGGTGGATTATGTCGGGACGCCTTACGATCATATCCTCTGGGGGTCGATCCTGCGCTCGGCCAGCGCCTTCGAGATGTACCGCAAGGACTACGGCCAGATTGTCCCTGACGAGATCATCGAATTCCTGGTACTCGATGCCGAGTTCCCGCGGGCGATTCACCATTGCCTGATTATCGCAGAGCTGTCGCTGCGCAATATTTCGGGGACCATGCGTGGTCGCTTTACCAACCGCGCCGAAAAGTCACTCGGGCGGCTGCTGGCAGACATTGATTACACGACAATTGAGGATATCAAGGCGGTTGGCCTTCACGAGTTTATCGACGACTTGCAGACCCGCCTGAATGACGTAAGTAATGTTGTTTTTGAGACCTTCTTCTCGGTTTCCGCTGCAACCTCTGCCGTGCAAGAGCAAACACAGAGCTAGGGACCTGATCGTCAGACAGATTCCCGGGGAGTTATTCCGTTTATGTCCATCCGCGTTGCCTGCAGGCACATTACGCATTACCGGTTTGACCGGCCGATCAACCTCTCACCGCATGTCCTGCGCCTGCGGCCGGCGCCACATTCGAGGACCCCGATCCGTGCCTATGCAATGCGTATAGCTCCCGACACGCATTTTCTCAACTGGCAGCAGGACCCTTTTGGCAACTATCTGGCGCGGCTGGTGTTCCCCGAGAAGACCCGCGAGTTGAGAATCGAGGTCGAGGTGGTCGCCGACATGACCGTCATCAACCCGTTCGATTTTTTTGTCGAAGAATCTGCCGAGAAAATCCCTTTTACCTACGAAGCACAATTGCGCAAGGAATTGACGCCTTACTTCGAGATAACCGACAGTGGGCCGCTACTGAGTGCCTGGCTGGAAAAGGTCGATCGTACCCCGACCACGACCGTTGATTTCCTGGTCAGCCTGAACCAGAGGGTTCGCGAGTCCGTTAACTATTCCGTGCGCATGGAGCCGGGGGTCCAGACCGCCGAAGAGACTCTCAAACGGGCGATCGGTTCCTGTCGTGACTCGGGCTGGTTGCTGGTGCAGATCCTGCGCCACCTGGGGCTGGCGGCACGCTTTGTCTCGGGCTACCTGATCCAGCTGACTGCCGATGAAAAATCGCTCGATGGGCCTTCCGGCCCCGAGGCCGATTTCACCGATCTACATGCCTGGGCGGAGGTCTACATCCCCGGTGCCGGCTGGATCGGACTTGACCCGACCTCCGGGCTGTTTGCCGGAGAGGGCCATATTCCGCTGGCCTGTACACCGCATTACTCCAGCGCCGCCCCGGTTACGGGTGCCATGGACAAGTGCGAGGTGACCTTCGAATTTGAGAACAGTGTTAAACGTATCCACGAAGACCCGCGGGTGACCAAACCCTACAGTGATGAGCAATGGACACGGATCGATGCCTTGGGAGAGCAAGTCGATTTTGATCTGGCCCGTGGCGATGTTCGCCTGACCATGGGCGGAGAACCGACTTTTGTCTCGATCGACGACATGGAAGGTGCGGAATGGAATACCAAGGCTGATGGCCCGCACAAAAGGGCTCTGGCCAACAACCTGGTCCGCCGTTTGCGTGAATCCTTCAGCCGCGGCGGGTTGCTGCACTTCGGCCAGGGTAAATGGTACCCGGGAGAACAGCTGCCGCGCTGGGCATATGGCTGTTTCTGGCGCAAGGACGGCATCCCGGTTTGGAAGAACCCCGAGCTGCTTGCCAATATCGCCGATAACTACGAGATAACCCATGAGCACGCCGAACGCTTCGCCGGTGAACTGGCGAGACGACTTGGTGTTACCCCGCAGTGGGTGGTGCCGGGCTACGAGGATATTTTTTATTACCTGTGGAAAGAGGGGACCCTGCCGGACAATGTCGATCCGCTCAAGGTCGACCTCAAGGACCCTCTGGAACGCCAGTACCTGGGGCAGTTGCTGGATAAAGGGCTCGGGACACCGACCGGCTATGCCCTGCCGTTGCAGTGGGATGAAAAAATCGGCGGCTGGTACAGTGGCCCCTGGGCGTTCCGTCGGGGACAGATGTTCCTGATCCCGGGCGGATCGGCGATGGGTCTGCGCCTGCCGCTTGAGTCGCTACCATGGGAGGCTCCCGAGAAACGGGAGACAGACGCCGAGCATGACCAGTTCGGAACCTTGCCGGTCCTCGAGGACTCCCATGGCGAAGTTGCCAAACGGTACAGCAAGATTGAAAAACCGGTCGCGGCCCATCCGGAGATTCACGAACAGCCGCCCGCTGACGAACGAGTTGGGGATGCCTTGGGCAAAATCCCACATACTGCGCTCTGTGTCGAAGCCCGTGACGGCCGGTTACATGTCTTCATGGCGCCGCTGAAGAAGCTCGAACATTATCTGGACCTGATTGCGACGATCGAGGCGACTGCTGCCGAATTGTCCATGCCGGTGGTTGTCGAAGGTTATGAGCCGCCGCGCGACTATCGTCTGGAGCGCCTGCTGGTAACCCCTGACCCGGGCGTCATCGAGGTTAACATTCACCCTGCAGCCAGCTGGCGGGAGCTGGTGGACAACACCACGACCCTCTACGAGGAAGCCCGTCAGAGTCGCCTCGGCACCGAGAAGTTTATGCTCGACGGCCGCCACTCAGGAACCGGCGGCGGCAACCATATCACGATTGGCGGAGCGACCCCGGCCGACAGCCCGGTGCTGCGACGCCCCGACCTGCTGCGCAGCCTGGTCACTTACTGGCAGCATCACCCGGGACTCTCCTATCTCTTCTCCGGGATGTTCATCGGCCCGACCAGCCAGGCTCCACGCGTCGACGAGGCCCGCAACGACGCACTTTACGAACTCGAAATTGCATTCCAGCAGATGCCGAAAGGGGAGGTCCCGGCCCCCTGGCTGGTTGACCGGCTGATGCGTAATCTCCTGATCGACATGACCGGCAACACCCACCGTGCCGAGTTCTGCATCGATAAACTTTACTCTCCAGACAGCTCTACGGGACGACTCGGCCTGGTTGAAATGCGTGCTTTCGAGATGCCGCCCCACGCCCGCATGAGCCTGGTACAGAACCTGTTGCTGCGTACTCTGGTGGCCTGGTTCTGGGAAAAGCCGTACGAACATGACCTGGTGCGTTGGGGGACGGAACTGCACGATCGATTCCTGCTGCCGCACTTTGTCCGTGAAGATATGCGGGAAGTTGTGGTTGACCTCAACCGGGCCGGCTACAAGTTCGAACTGGAGTGGTTCGAACCGTTCCTCGAGTTCCGCTTCCCGCACTTCGGTTCCGTGAATATCGACGCCATGGAACTCGAACTGCGCTTTGCAATTGAACCGTGGCACGTGCTTGGCGAAGAGATGGGGAGCCAGGGCACCGCCCGCTTCGTTGACTCTTCTGTGGAGCGGCTGCAACTGCGGATCAACGGGTTGACTGAATTGCGCCACGTCGTGGTCTGCAATGGCCGGCGGCTGGCGCTGCGCAGTACCGGGCGCAAGGGCGAGTTCGTCGTGGGTGTCCGTTACCGGGCCTGGCAGCCGCCTTCGGCACTGCACCCGACGATCAAGCCGCATTCGCCGCTGGTCTTCAATGTCGTCGACACCTGGAGCGGTCAGGCGATCGGCGGCTGCACCTACCACGTCTCCCACCCGGGAGGGCGCAGTTACGATGTGTTCCCGGTCAATGCGTTCGAAGCCGAAGCCCGGCGCATCACCCGGTTCTGGGACCTTGGCACTGAGCCGGGATCGGTCCAGACATCACCACCAGCATTTGCCGGACTTGGTACTTTTACGCCAATTCCCGCTTCAACAGGACCGATGATGCCGCCCGAAGAAGAACCGAACGAAGAGTTTCCTTATACCGTGGATTTGCGGCGCCTTCCTGGAATATAATCAGCGGATGATAATTAACCCATGTTCATGCTAAAAGGTCCCGACCGTGCCGCAATCCGATAATTCGATCTCCGGATCTATCAGCCAATTCTACGAAACCAGGTTAAAAACCTATGACGAGATGTATGCCGGTGAAGGACATTTGCTCCCGCACTGGCAAACTCTTATGCAGGAACTTGATCAGCTCGGCAGTGAAGGGCTGGAGCGACGGCATCAGGAGGCGCAGCGCCTGCTGCGCGAGAACGGTGTCACGTTCAATATCTACGATGGCCTGAGCGGCTCCGCCCGTCCCTGGCAGCTTGATCCAATTCCCCTGATGATAAGCGCCGAGGAGTGGACAGTTATCGAGGCCGGCCTGGTCCAGCGTGCTGAGCTCCTCAACCTGATCCTGAAAGACATCTACGGGCCTCAGAAATTGCTCAAGGATGGTCTTCTGCCTCCGGATCTGGTTTTCAGTCACCTGGGTTTCCAGCGCTCGTGCGTCGGGATCGAATCCTCCGGTGAGCGTCCGCTGATTCTGTCTTCCTCCAACCTCGCCCGCGGCCCCGATGGTCGCATGTGGGTCATCGACGACCGGGCCCAGTCGCCCTCCGGGGCCGGCTATGCGCTGGAAAACCGTATGGTTATGACGCGCATCGCACCGGCGCTGTTCCGCGACTGCCATGTCAAGCGCCTGGCCGGTTTCTTCCAGCCCTTACGTGATCGTCTGGCACAGATTGCCCCGCAGAACCGAGAAGATCCCCACATTGTGGTCCTGACGCCAGGCCCTTACAGCCCGAGCTACTTCGAACATGCCTATCTCGCCAACTACCTCGGCTATACGCTGGTCCAGGGCGATGACCTGAGCGTCCGTGACGGTCGGGTCTGGTTGAAATCTCTGGAAGGCCTGCACCAGGTCGACGTCATCCTGCGGCGCGTTGATGACGCCTACTGCGACCCGCTGGAGCTGCGCGAGGATTCCCGGCTCGGTGTGACCGGCCTGCTGCAGTCGGTCCGCCTCGGTCATGTAGCGATCGCCAACCCGATCGGCAGCGCTGTCCTGGAGAATCCCGGTCTGCTGGCGTTCCTGCCGGGAATTGCCAAGTACTTCCTGGACGCAGACCTCAAGCTCCCCTCGGTTGCGACCTGGTGGTGCGGTCACGAGACCGAGCGTGCTTTCGTCCTCGAAAATCTTGACAAGCTGGTTATCAAGCCGATTCATCGGACGCGCGGCTACCGTGCAATTTTCGGTGCTCAACTAACCCTTGCCGAACAGGCCGAGTTGCGTGAGCGTATCATGCGCAAGCCGCACCTCTATACCGGCCAGGAAATGGTCAGCTTTTCAACGGCCCCGTCGCTGGTCGATGGCATGGTCGAACCACGGCATGCCATACTCCGATCTTTCCTGGTTGCCGGTGACGATGGTTATCTCGCCATGCCCGGTGGCTTGACCAGGATTGCTCCGCAGGAAGGCGAACTGGTCGTTTCGAACCGTGCCGGGGGGTTGAGCAAGGATGCCTGGGTCCTGTCGAAGGAGCCGGTTGAGTACGTCAGTCTGTGGCGCCAGCCGAAGAGCGGCGAGGTCCTGCAGTTCCATGCCGAACCCCTGCCGAGTCGCGATGCGGACAACCTGTTCTGGGCCGGGCGTTATGTCGAAAGAGCTGAAGGGGCGGCGCGCCTGTTGCGTGCCATCTTCCTGCTCAGGCGGGAGTTGCGTGATGCCAACGGGGGGCTGTCGAAACCCTATCTGCACAGCCTGCTGCGTGCTCTGACCCATGTGACCGGGACCTACCCGGGGTTTGTAGATGAAGAGGCGGAGAAACTCCTGGTGAAGCCTCGCCCTGAACTGCATTCCCTGTTGCAGGACGTGAATCGTTCAGGCAGCTTGGCGTCTACTTTGCACGGCTTCGGCCAGGTTGCCATGACCGTCAGGGATCACTGGCCGGCCGAGATCTGGCGGATCATTGACGCCATCCAGCAGGACTGGGTTGATGACGAGGAGGCCGCTGGCCCGGGCAGCTATCGTACCCAGGACCGCCTTGACCACCTGATCATGCAGCTGGTTGCCTTCAGCGGGTTGACCGCGGAAAGCATGACCCGGGAAGCAGGGTGGCTGCTGCTCGATATCGGTCGACGACTGGAACGGGCCCTGGGGCTGATTTCCCTGCTGCGTGCCACGCTGGTCCCGAGCATGGACGATGCTTTGAAGCGTCAATTGATGGAGACGGTACTGGTCATCTGCGACAGTCTGAACACCTTCCGTCGTCGCTACCATTCGTACATGCACCTGCCCACGGTGCTGGAACTGATTCTCATGGATAAACATCACCCGAGGTCCCTGGCCTACCAGCTTGACTGCCTGCAGCGGCACGTTGCCGAATTGCCGCGTACTCAGGCAAGTTACCGCCTTGGTGATGATGAAAGATCAATTCTCGAAGCTTACACCGAACTGCGCCTGGCCGACGCCTCAGAGTTGTCGAAAATCGAGGAGGGGGAGGGGTACTGCAAGGGGCTGGATGAGTTACTGTCTGCCCAGGCTGAGAGCCTGTGGCGTCTTTCGGATGTGATTACCAGTACTTATTTCAGCCATTCCCAGCCTCCCCAGCAGCTGTCGCCACAGCTTCAAGATGAGGACATATGAAATACCGCGTCACTCACACCACCGAGTTTATCTACGAAGCGCGGGTCGGGCTCTGTTACAACGAGGCCCGGCTTCTGCCACGCGAACTGTCACACCAGAAGGTTCTCTCGACCGGGTTGGAGATCGAACCGCAACCACATGATTATTATGAACGCTTCGATTATTTCGGCAATCGGACGGTGTATTTTTCGATCCAGCAGCCCCATGACCAACTGGTTGTGACGGCGACCAGTGTCGTTGAAAAAAGTGATTCAAGCATCTCAGAAGAGGCCGGAGGCTTGTCCTGGGAAGCGGCCCGAGCGCAATCGCAGAGCGACCACTCAGACGATGCAATAGAAGCGATGCAGTTTGTTCTCGATTCTCCATCGATCACTGCCAATGATCTTCTGCTCGACTATGCGCGCCCCTCTTTTTCGTCTGGACGGCCGATGATCGATGCAGTTTACGACCTGATGCAGAGGATTTTCCACGAGTTCAAGTACGACCCGGAATTCTCCACGATTGCGACCCCGCTGAAAGACGTTATAGAACATCGCAGCGGCGTCTGTCAGGACTTTGCCCACCTGGCCATTGGCTGCCTGCGCTCCATGGGATTGGCGGCGCGCTATGTGAGCGGCTATATCGAGACCACGCCACCTCCTGGTAAAGAACGCCTGGTCGGCGCCGATGCTTCGCATGCCTGGTTCTCAGCCTACCTGCCCGGAGTCGGCTGGCTCGATTTTGATCCGACCAACAATCAAATGCCCGGGGAGCGTCACATTACTGTCGCCTGGGGACGAGACTTTACCGATGTGACGCCGTTGAATGGCGTGGCCTTCGGCAGTGGTGAGCATGAATTGAAAGTCGCGGTCGATGTGCTGCCGATTGGTTGAGTTCGCAATCCGTTTCTGGTGAAACAAACAGGCAGCATTAACAATCTGACGGATCATGGTCAAAATTATGGATTACCAGGGCATCCTCGAGGAGATTCATCACGAAATTCAGCCCATGATCGGGCGCGGACGGATTCCGGATTATATTGCGCCGCTCGCAGCGGTTTCCGGTGACAAGTTCGGCCTGGCCCTGCAGACCACTGATGGTGCGGCTTATTCGATTGGCGATACTGCCGAAAGGTTCTCCATCCAGAGTATCTCCAAACTCTTCTCCCTGACGTTGGCTTTTCAGCTCGCCGGCACGTCGCTCTGGGAACGGGTTGGCCGGGAGCCATCCGGTACGCCATTCAACTCCCTGGTCCAGCTCGAGTACGAACAGGGGATTCCGAGAAACCCGTTCATCAATGCGGGTGCTCTGGTCATCGCGGATATTATCCTGGAACATGTCGAAGAGGCCAACGAGGCCTACCTGACTTTTCTTCGTCAACTGACCGGAGTCAAATCGGTAAAGCACTCGAAAGCCATATACCAGGCTGAAGCGCAGACCGGACACCGCAACCGGGCGCTGGCCAACCTGCTCAAGGATTTCGGTAACCTCCGCCACAACGTCGACGAGGTGCTGGATTTCTACTTTTTCCAGTGTGCTGTGATGATGAGTTGTAACGAGCTGGCCCAGGCCTGTCTTTACCTGGCCGCCCAGGGTGTATCTCCCTTGGCAGGAAAAGTCGTTGGGCTTCGCCATGCGAAACGCATCAATGCGGTTATGCTCACCTGCGGCACTTATGACGCCGCCGGTGACTTCGCCTATCGTGTCGGCCTGCCGGGGAAAAGCGGCGTGGGCGGCGGAATCGTCGCGGTCGTACCTGAGAAACTGAGTCTGGCGGTCTGGTCGCCGGCACTGAATTCAGCCGGGAACTCTTACGCCGGGACCAAGGCCCTGGAACTATTTACAACCAAGACCAGGCTTTCGGTTTTCTGAATAAACAGCAGACACTCTCTGCCGCGAGAGAGGGTAAAAAACAAAAAGGCCACCGGAAACCGGTGGCCTTTTTGCAGCATTGCGTAAGTTAAAAGTTACTTCTTGTGGCAGTCGTTACACTTGGTCGGGCCGTTCATGTCTTTGTGGCAGCCCTTGCAAGTCGTGTGGGCAAAGTCTTTGTCAACTGCGATCTTTGCCGGCTCGCCTTCGTGGCACTTAGCGCAATCGCCAAGCGCGTCCTGATGAGCCTTGTGATTGAAAGTTACGGTACCCTTCTTGTTGTCGTAGGTGTAGCTGTCCGCTGCAATAGCAACATTGACACCGACGAACGCCAGCAGCATCATGATGATTACCAGTTTCTTCATTGTTTCCTCCTGATCCATAGAGTTTAAGTCCGGGCACGATTGCCTCAATATGTTTGGTGTATTTATAGCCGAACATTTATTGCAAAACATCAGACATCGAGTCATATGTCGCTAGATGTAGAGTTTTTGTCCTGTCATTACAGTAATTTATCTATCAAAAAATCTAGCAGGTAGACATGGCATTTTTCGTGTTTACTTGCTCTGTCGTCCCTTGGTAGACTCAGCGCCATGAATCACACCGGTTACGAAGATAGAGTGTCGACGGTTTGTATCGATGCAACGGAGGTCAAACGCATTCGCGAAGATGCGCAGCTAACCCAGCTGTACGTCAGCAAGGTGGTCGGTGTAACGACCGATACCATCTCCCGTTGGGAGAATAACCGTTATCCGACCATTCGTCGGGAAAATGCTCTGAAGCTGGCTGAAGCCCTGGAAGTCCAGCTCGATGATATCCTGCTTAAACCTGTCGCAGAAGAGCCAGCCTCTGTAATCACCACCCGGAAAAATTCACCGTTCGTCTGGCTGTTTTTCGCGATCTTGCTGCTTATCGCGATTTTCGTCATCGGTTCTCTTGTGAGCCAATCCCCCTCCTCCTCCCGTGGCGGTCACAGCAGAGAGACTTTTGCCGGCTTATGCTGCGCCTGGCAGTACTATCCCTGTACAGATCCGCTTGACGCATCGTGCCCAAAGTGGTGGTGTGATCCTGCGCGAGTATTTCCCGGCAGGCTGGAAAATCATTCAGGCCAACCCGCCAGCTTCGAGCCTGGATAATGTGCACGGTGTCGCTCGCTGGATCATCAAGGCCGGTGAGGACCGGGACAGGGTCGTTTATCTTGTCCAGGTTGATGTCGAGGCAAGGACGGATGCAATCGAGGGCTTTCAGGGTGAAATCATTTCCAGTATGGAAGGCAGTCAGTCTGCGATCCCGGTTCAGGGAGAAAGTTCTGTCAAAGTCGCTCCTGTGCACTGGATTGACGCAAATGCTGATGGACGGATTGACGACGCTGAAATGCTCGAAGGCTCATTCACCATAGAGGATATGGCCGGCGTGCATATTGACTGGAATGATCTGGAGAGCCTCTGGGATGCCGGAAGCTATAGCATGGGATAAGCAGAAGGGCCGCTTTGTGCCTGAACCCGACCGACCGGTAATACAGTAACTCTTGACAGTCAAGACGATCGCGGTTCGGAGAGAAAAGCGCAGCGACCTTGTACCACAGGTCGCTGCGCTTTAGTTTATTCTCAACTGTTCAGATCGGTTTCGGACTGCACAAGTTTTCTTTCCTGTTGACCTTGACGCCGCAATTGGCGCAGACATACTGCGGATTCTCGTAGAGTTTGTTGATCTCATCATTGAGTGCCGTTGCTTTCAGTTGACACATATGTAGTTCGCAATGTTCTTCCGGGTTTGAGCAATCATTTTCAGACATGGGATAACCTCCTCGTGTTTTATTAAAAGGTAGCGTAGCGGCAACCATTAGTCAACCTGTCGAGATCGTTTCCTTATCCTGCACAGCACGAAAAGGTAGACGACGAGATTAATGAGAATCACCACAACCCCCAGAAACCATTGTAATGAAGCGTTTAGATGTTCAGGGTAAATAATCGGGACCAGGTAGTGTTCGATGAAGCCACCGGAAAAGCCCTGACCGGAAGCCAGCTGCCTGAAATGGTTTTCAAGCGGGGTCAACGGGCAGGTTCTGCCGGTCCATTCAACCCAGAGTCCCCACGCTATTGCAGGCAGGTGAAGCCAGATCATGCAGGTTCGGAACAGGCAGAGCAGACCACCGAAGAGGACGAACAGGATAAAGCAGAGGTGCAGGATCAGGGTCAGGTCAGCCAGAAACCAGTAGCCCACGGCTCATTTCCGGAAAGATGAAAGGAAATCATTGACCAGGCCGAAATACTGCGGCCCGTTAACGAACATGATGTTGTTGTGGTTACCGTCCTGAAAAACCTTCAACATGGTCGGACCACCGCACCAATCGGCCAATCGCTCGGCATGGCTGACATCGATCAACCCGTCGTGAAGCGTATGCATGATCAGGGTCGGTCGGGAAAAATGAGACATGATCTCCCTGATATTGACGGCATCAGTGATTGCCGATGCAAGTCCGGAAGGAGTTGTTCCCAGTTCTCCTGGATCGACTCGCAGCAGCAGCCTTTCGATCGGGTCGGCAATAGCACTCTCGAGGATCATTCCTGCAACATTCGGAAAAAGTTCCGCAGCCTTGATGGCAAAGAGTGAGCCGACGGAACGTCCAAACAAGATTATCTTTTCCTCGGCGCAGCCAAGGGCGCCGATCGTTGGCAAGACATCTTCAAGCATTTTCCCCAGCTGTGGTGTTCCCGTAGATCCGCCGTAGCCGCGAAACTCGGCAAAAAAACAATTGTAACCCATCCGGTCGATCAGCCCGGTAAAGCCGTCGAGGTAATCGGCGACAACTTCACCGTTGCCATGGAAATGAACAACGGTTGGTGCGGTCGGATTCGTTTCATGATATGCACAGGCCAGTCGTATCCCGTCATTGCAATCGACCCAGAACGGTTGTGCCGGGGCTTCCGTGCGGGGAAAGAAGTAGCGTTCGCTGATAATTGGGTGATCGAGAAGCGATGTCATAAGTCATATTCCGACGAGCGTGGTCGATCCTGTTATTTATTTCTTGGTGACGATCAGCCAGAGTGCATGGATCATTCCGGGCAGCACGCCGAGAAGAGTCAGAACGATATTGACCCAGAAGTGCAGCGTCGGGCCGACCTGCATGAAGGCAGCGACAGGGGGAAGAAAAATAGCCAGCAGGATTTTGACAATGTCCATGACATCACTCCCTGAAAAATAAAATAATTGACCGACAGTATAGCAGGTCGGCGACGTAATGTATGGCTGTTTGCGCTCTCTTTGTTTGTATGCAGCGGGCGACAAAATGTGTCATCTGGGGTGGCACGATGTGTAACATTAGCTTGTTCTGACACACACATGAACGCTTGTTGACCATAATCAACACAAGATGGTCTTTCGTGTAAGTACCTGTAATAATGTATTATAATCGTTAATTGTCTGTTTTTTTCGCCATAGCCTTACAAATTTGGCATGCGATTGGCAATCTCAATACAGCAAATAAAATTTGGGTTGCGCGGTATCCGGTCTGGCAGCGTCGAGAACATTGAAAAGAAAACATCCCGGGTAAAGCGTGGTGAGCAAGCCTGCCATCGAGCAGGACGCCTGAAACGACTTTCAGGGACCAAAATTCAAGGCCGGGCGCAGCCCAGCCAAACCGCCACCCAAAAATTAGTAAGCCCGCCCTCCTCCTTCGACGGGTAAAAGCTCATCCCGGTTTCTAGCGAACCGGGGTGAGCTTTTTTTATGTTGCATCCAGAGTCTTCAGGCAGTACTTTTTGTAATTAATTATGGCGGATGCTTTTTTGAGGTATAATTAAGCATCTGTAATTAATAGCTTTATTACTTATGAGAATAGAAAATAATATGATTCGTCTGAAACCCGCTCCGCTTTTTTTCTGCCTGCTTCTCCTCTGCATCAGCCTGACAACTGCTTTTGCTGAACCCGCTGATATGCTGGTTGAGATCGTCGCTGTCGATCCTGCCGTCAGCTCAACGCTCGGTAGTGATGAAAAGCTTTATGTCAAGGTCCGTTACGAGGCCGATGTCCCATTGCGTTTCCAGGCCATTGCCATGCGGGAGGGCCTGCCCCTTGAGGTCGGAGCGATTAGAAATCCTGCAGCGCTGCATGCCCCCGGGGCAGGGGAGGCGCTGGCATGGGTCATGTACACGAACCCGACACATGTCGATGCCGTCAGGATAGTTGTTCTGGATGAAAAATGGCAGACGCTGCATCAGGTCTCCCATGAGGTGAATGTGACATGGCTGGATATCGCTGCGGTTGAGCCGAGGAAGCCGTCAGAATGGGTTTCCCCGATGATCAAGGCCGAACGACGCAAGGTCGATTACGTTTACGACCCCTCCCCACAGAAATACGGAGTCCTCTTCGATATCTTTTTCTTTCTCAATCTTGCATCGATCCCTGCCTACGTCCTGTTGCAGTTGCATATGTTGTGGCATTACCGTTATCGCTGGCGTGAACTTGCCGCGATTCCGATCTTTCCGTTCATAATTGTTGGTTTTTACGTGATCGCCGGTCTCAATATCGAGACCTCGGTGCTGGTGACTTTTCTCTTCCGTTACACGCCCTGTGCGTTGCTGTGGCTGGTTCTGCTGTGGCTGGCCAAGCGCTTCTGGCAGCATAAACTGCCCCCGCCAAAATTGTATAAACCGCCAAAAGCCTGATACTTTCTCCTTGCTGAAAGTATAAACTCTGTTCGGTTCAGTGTTGATGAATGACTCGTTGAAAATGTTTGGCTGCAGTGATACTTATTTGTATGGATATGTATAAATTGCTACCAGCAGGGGCCTTGCGGAGTGATTGAAACCGTCTTGGGACCCGGGGTTTTTGGGTAACTCAAACAGGATAGTCTACCGGAATCACCGAGAGGTATATGACCAAATCAAAAAAAATTCTCATTGCCGATGACCAGTTGTTTCACATCCTGGTACTGGAGGAATTGTGCAAAGATCTGGGATACGAAACTGTTAAGGCCAGCAACGGCCGTGAGGTCGTGGAACTTGCCCGCACTGAGTGTCCAGATTGCATTCTGATGGATGTGGTAATGCCGGAAATGGACGGTCTTGAAGCCACTACTCAACTGAAAGGCCATAAGGACACGGCCCATATCCCTGTCATTATGATCACCGGGCTTGATTCGCGGAAA
The DNA here is from genome assembly GCA_963825575.1 of uncultured delta proteobacterium. GTDB lineage: Bacteria > Desulfobacterota > Desulfuromonadia > Desulfuromonadales > BM103 > JAFDBW01. The sequence continues at coordinate 45,105 of CAWGUB010000035.1, read as the reverse complement.
GATCGGCTGGCCGGCATAGCCATCGGTGCTGACGATTTTCTGACCAAGCCGATCGACAATGAGGAACTGGCCCTGCGGCTCAGAAACAATCTTCGCAACAAGGAGTTTCATGATTTTCTGGCAGAGCACAAACAGCTCCTGGAGAAGCAGGTGGCAGAGCGAACCCTGTTGCTACGGGAGGGCTACATCGACACCATCCATCGGCTGGTGCTGGCTTCAGAATTTAAGGATGAGTACACTGGCGCCCATATCAGTCGGATCAGTTATTACTCGAGAGAGATCGCTGAAGCCTGTAACCTGGGCAGCGAGTTTGCCGAGAGTATCTTTTATGCCTCGCCGATGCATGATATCGGCAAGGTGGCCATACCTGATTCTATCCAGCAGAAACCGGGCCCGCTGAATGCTTCAGAGTGGCAGGTTATGAAGACCCATACAACCATCGGTGCCGAGATTCTGGAAGGTTCAAATTCTCCGTACCTGCAGATGGCAGTGGATATTGCCAGGTGCCACCATGAGCGTTGGGACGGCAAGGGCTACCCAAACGGCCTGAAGGGTGAAGAAATACCTCTCACTGCGCGAATCATGAATGTCTGCGACCAATATGATGCTCTCAGAAGCGAACGACCTTACAAACAGGCGTTTAACCATGAGAAGAGCTGCACAATTATTCTGGAAGGGAGCGATCGTACTACGCCAGAACATTTTGACCCAGATGTGCTGGAGGTTTTCCGAAAATGTCGTGGAAGGTTTGCTGAAATTTATGAAGAATTGAAGTCTTGACAATCATTCAAGCCAGTGCAGAGTTTTTGCCTTGACTCGGATATGCCGATAAGTAACCACTGTCGCAACAATAACCGGCTTCTTATTGATATGATGTTTAAGAAACCCCCCAGCCAAATAGATCATTGCCACCCGGGTTCAAGCTTGGGTGGTTTTTTATTAAGTTTTTCCTGTTGACATATCTGACCAAAAGAGTAAAGTATTGGCCAGAGCATACTTGTTCATGTTCTACCTCCTAAAGAAAAACCCATAGAACCCGTTGCCCCACAGCCCCCTCCTGGCTGTGGGGCTTTTTTTTTGCGAGGCAGGTTACGGATCTTGATAGAGAGTTTTGGCGGCAGGGTTTATGAGATCTCTATCAACACAGAACGCTAATAGAGCCAAAGCACATCCTGTTACGGCCCGATTATTCCCATCATTCTCAAGTGTTTGAAAAGATTGATGACGCCCATGCCGGCGACGACAATCCCGGCAATCCGCAACATCCATGTCCGGGCCTTACCGCTCAACCAGTGAGCGGCACCGCCGAAAAAGAACAGTGCTGGCGCTGTACCCAGGCCGAAAGCCAGGAGCATCAGGGCACCGGTGATGACACTCGCACTCTGGGCGGCCGTGATGGCAACGGCATAAAGGTAGCCGCACGGAATGAAGCCGAACAAAAGACCGAGCGGCAGGGCAGCCAATGCCGGTGGCAGGCGCCGCAGTCCACTTACGGCTGTGGTCATCAATCGCAGCGGCCCGGGAAAATCAAGTTTTGCAACATTGAGCCATGCAAACATGCCGGCCGTACCAAGCCCTATCAGGATGACAAACAGGTCCGAGCATAGCAGCAGGGAGCGAGTCACGATCTTGAACTGATCTGTGTAGGCCAGTGCGGAACCGAGCCAGCCGACCACTGCACCGATAAAGGTGTATGTTACAATGCGTCCGGTATTGTAGAGCAGATGAAACAGCCAGCCACCTTTCTGCCCGGCGTCCGACAGGGACAGGGCACTGACCAGCCCGCCACACATACCTATGCAGTGCCCGGTTCCAAGCAGGCCAGTGACAAAAGCCATGTAAACGAGTGACTCGCTCACTTCAGCATAACTTGACCAATGTTGAAAATGACCTGTTCCTGGTCATAACCGGGGCGCTGGATGTTAACGGTCATCTGCCATGCCCCTGCCATAGTGAAGATCGCAACGCCGCGATAGGCTCCATCCTTCCGGATTGCTGCAGGATGGTTCGGCGGCATCGGCATGTCCGGCATGTCGAGGCTGGTGCTCAGCTTTGCGTCACTGATATCAATGCCGGTGTCGCCGACAACCTTTATTGCGAAGGGCGTTTCGGTCATCGTTTTCAGTGGTGCATCGGCAAAAGTGATTGTGACCTTGCCAGATTTGAAAGCCGGTTTTTCCAGGCTCGTTTCCGCCGCAAACAGAACGGCTGAGCTACTAAGCAGGAATATGGTCGCAAGGATCATCAGGACGGGGCGGACGGGTCTATTCATTTTTTCTCTCCTTGAGACGCAGCCTGTTGCGATGAGCTCTCGTCCTCATCGTCCAGCATGCGGTACTTGGGCCCTTCGACATCGTCGAAATCACCGCGCTTGACTGTCCAGATAAAGAACAGCCAGGCACCAGTGCCGATACAAAGTGAAAGAACAATCAGAATGATAATTGACTTAATCATTGGAAGATACTAATAGCTCGCCGGCGGCTTGGCAACTGAAAAGGTGCGGTGCACCAACCTGCCCAGTCGCAATGAGTTGCTGACCACCAGAATCGAACTGCTGGCCATGGCCGCCGCCGCCCAGACCGGAGCCAGCTTGCCGCTCGCGGCCAGCGGGATGGTGATCAGGTTGTAGGTGAAGGCCCAGAACAGGTTCTGCTTAATCACCTGCATAGCCTTGCGGCCGATAAAAATCGCTTCATGCAGAGATCCGAGATTCGCTCTGGTCAGCACCAGGTCCGAAGTTTCCAGGGCAATATCAGTGCCTCCGGCCATGGCGCATCCGACGTCTGCCACTGATAGTGCCGGGGCATCGTTGATGCCGTCGCCGACCATCATCACCGTATGGCCATTGCGCTGCTGGTCTTCAATCCAGGCCGTTTTGTCCGCAGGACCCATGTTGGCCTGGTAGTCACGCAGGGCTAGTGTCTCGCTGACCTGTCGGGCTGTTTCGGGGCGGTCACCAGTCAGAAGAACCGTTTCCAGCCCGAGTCTTTTCAGTCCCCTGATGGTCTGTTCGGCTTCTGTGCGCAACGGGTCATGCAGCAGCAGGAGCCCCTGCCAAACGCCGTTAAGACTGACGTGAACCTCAGTTCTGGTTCCCGAATCAATCGGGGGGACTTCAATGTCGCTTTCAGTGAGAAAGGTACGGCTGCCGGTCATAATCTCGCCGTTTTTAGCCGTCGTTTTCAGGCCGCGACCGGGCACCGAAGTGACTGGATCTGCAGCGCCTAATTGAATCCCGGCCGCCCTGGCCCTGGCCAGTACGGCAATCGCCAGCGGGTGATTCGAGCCGCTTTCTGCATGGCTGGCAAGTTCGAGCAGCCTTTCTTCAGTTTGTTCCGGCGCAGGAATGATTTGCTCCACGGTTGGCTGGCCGTAGGTCAAGGTTCCGGTTTTGTCGAACGCGACCAAATCCACGCGCGAGGTCATTTCAAGTATATCACCACCGCGGAACAGAATCCCGTTGCATGCCGCACTGCCGGATGCCGCCATTACCGCTGTCGGTGTTGCAAGGCCAAGAGCGCAAGGACAGGCGACAATCAGAACCGAGACCGCATTCAGCAGCGCTTCGGAGCCTGATGCCTCGCCGAACCACCAGAAGGCCCAGGTGGCGATGGCTATGATGGTAACCAATGGCACGAAGACTGTGGCTAATCGGTCCGCCATCGACTGGATTGGCGCCTTGCGGTTTTGTGCTTCTTCAACCAGGCGTGCCATCCGGGCCACAAAAGATTCAGCCGCAACTCGATCAACCTGCAGCCTGATTGAAGTGGACAGGTTCAGGCTGCCGGCTGAAACCTTGTCGCCATCCTGCCGCAGTACCGGCATCGGTTCGCCGGTAATCGTCGATTCGTCGACTTCCGTGACTCCTTCGAGAATCGTGCAATCGACGGGAATACGTTCGCCCGGACGGACCAGGATGATATCGCCGGGTGTCAGGGTGGCACTGGCAACGGTGTGGAGCTCTTCTCCATCGACCCGGCTAGCCGAGTCGGGAGCAAGTTGCAGGAGCTTGTCTATTCCGGAGATGGTGCGGTTGCGGGCCGAGTTTTCGAAGAGCCTGCCGAGCAGGATCAGGGTGATGATCATCGCGGCCGTGTCGAAGTAGACCTCGCCGCCCTTGACCATCGCATAAATGCTGTAGCTGTATGCCGTGGATACACCTAGGCTGATCAACAGGTCCATGCTTGCCGACCGGTTCTTCAGGCTGCGCCAGGCCCCGACCAGGAACGGCCAGCCGGAATAGAAGACGACCGGAGTCGCAACGACTGCGGCAAAATACTGGATCAACTGACGGATCCCCGGGTCGATACCGTGAAAGTAGCCGCCGTAGAGAGCGAAGGAGAAGCCCATCAACTGCATGGAGAGAAAGGCGGCGGTACCGAAACGGATCAGCAGTGTACGCTGCTCTCTTGCTACAGCTAACTGTGCTGCGCCGGGCGAGAATGGATGTGGAAGGTAGCCGAGCCGGCCGATTGAGGTAAAAATCTTTGCCGGTGTTGTCGTCTGCGGGTTGAAGCGGACCAATGCCCGATGGGTGCCGTAGTTGACCCGAATAGCCGTGATCCCCTTTTCCCTGACCAGCAGTTTTTCCAGCAGCCAGACACAGGATGCGCAGCGGATGCCTTCAATAATCAGGGAGATGTCCGCCGTGGCTTCATCCCTATGGACGACGTGCCCGGCCAGGCTGGCCTCATTGTACTCGGTGTCAAAGGCACCGGCCGGTACGCCCTGCTCATTCCAGTCGCGGTTGCGATAGAAGCTGTCCAGCCCTGCGTCGGTGATGATTCTATAGACCCCCTGACAGCCGCGGCAACAAAAACGCAGCTCTTTGCCGTCAATTTGATCGACAACCAGGTCGGCCGGCGGTATCGGCAGGTTGCAATGGACGCAGGCGTCAGGCGAAGCCATGATCTCAGAGGTTCAGCAGCAGCTGACGGTTGAGACGGGCGCCGTCGTGTTCAAACTCGACGCGCGCAGCCATCTCCCCGGTCATGCTGTCTGTCAGGTGCAACTGGTATGTTCCGGCGCGGACTTCCTGTAGAGGAAAGAGCATGCTTTCTCCCTGGTTCCGCATGTAGATGGCAATAACCCCCTTCGCCGACCTGACAGGTCGCCCCTCCTTGTCAGTCAACTGCAGTTGCAGGGTTCGTCCCGACAGCTGCGTGTCGACGCGCCAGCCGAGTACGGCCGCAGCTCTTTTCTCCAGCACTGTGGAGGTGTATCTCAAGCCTTTGCTGTAGTAGTCGGCGTCGGTCACCTGTGGCCCGGAATCAGACGCGCGCATGGCCGACCAGGCGAGAAAACAGATGAAGCTGCCAATCATCAGCAGGACGAAGGCAGGATACAGGTTTTTCTTTTTCGTCATCAGTATTTACACCTGTGAATTACTCAATATATGCCTCGGCGTTGGCCAACTCAGCGCCTGTCTGATCCATCAGGATAAAGTCTACCTCTAATCGGCCTTCAGGGACAGGAGTAATCAGCACAAAGTCGATGCGGAGATTCCCTCCCGGATCGAGGGCGATCCCGTTGGTCTGGCCTTTCAGAGTCAGCAGGCTGGCGTCGGCAGTCTGACGGGCAATGATGTCGTAGCTCGCGCTCTTATCGCTCCGGTTATTCACCCAGGCGTTAAAAAAGGTCGCCCGGCTGCCATCCTGGAGGACCCGGCTTGCGACTGTGTGTGAAACCGAAATTTTCAATGAAGCATCCGGTCTTTGGTATACAGCAAAAACCAGGATGCAGGACAGGGCCAATGTGGCCAGTGAGAGCAGCAGGGTCCTCATGTTGAGCAGGGCCCTTGAGCCCTGGCCGGCCGTACCGAAAGAGTAGCTGATCAGGCCCGGTTGATTCCGTTTGGTCATGACCTGGCGGCAGGCATCGAGACAACGGCCGCAGTTGATGCATTCTACCTGGTAACCGCGTCGAATGTCGATTTGCATTGGACAGACCCGGACACAGGAGTTGCATTCTATGCAGCGTACCAGCTCGGATTCGGCGAGGTGCAGGGTCAGGGTCGTTTCGTCGGCCAGGGTCGTCTGGAAGCGGCCATAGGGACAGAAATCACTACACATCAGGCGACGAATCAGGGCCAGGTCCAGATAGATGGTCGTCGCAACCAGTACCAGGCAGATCCAGGTCGCATAGTGCATCTGTCCGGAGGCCAGGTTGGTGAAAAAAATCTGCGGCTCGATGAAATACCAGAGCAGGTTCGCCGAGACCAGCAAGCCCAGGATGAGATAAAAACCGTGTAATGCGAAGTTTTTGAAAATGCTGTTTTTACGCCCTGTTTTGAACCCCAGGCGGTGGGCAAACCATTCCGCCAGGTCTGTCAAGGTCGTCTGAGGGCAGAGCCAGCCGCACCACACCCGTCCGAGCACCATGGTGGTCAACAGAAAGCCAAGGGTGAGGAGGAGGCTGAACAGCAGGACCAGGTAAAGTTCTTCAATACGCAGGGTCTGGCCGAAAAAATACAGGGACAGCTCAGGGATATCAACACGCAGCAGGCTGTCGCCCTTGATGCGGAACCATGGAATCAATAACAACAGCAGGGTTGCCCCCCACTGGCAGCGGCGTCGCCAGGGAGAGAGAAGGGCCGGAGCCCTTGTCGGGCAGGATGACTCTGACATGTGAAAAGTGAGGAGGCAGGGGAATTAAACCCTGCCTTCCGATAACTCTAGAGGCTCAGAATAAATTCAGTCAGGGTCTTGATCTCCTCGCTGGAGAGTTTTTTCCCGAACGCCGGCATGTTCCCTGGTCTGCCAAAGGAGATACTCTCTTCTACAGCCATACTGGTTTTGCCGTACTTGTATTCACCAGACAGATCAGGCCCAAAGCCGCCTTTACCCTCTGCACCGTGACAGCTTTTGCAGTATTTGGCATATAACTCCTGACCAGCAGAAGACGCAGCAGGTGCCGCAGGCGACTCTGCAGCGGGTCGGGTTGCGGTTGTTTCCGGTGGTGCTGCGGCCTGTTGCTGTGCCGGGGCTTCCCCTTTATGCTCAGCCATCTTCGCCTGGAATTCGGCGTCTGAACTCCAGCCGGAAAGCAGATAGAAAGCCATGAAAGCCACTGCCCAAATGATCAGGCCGTAAAAAAGGATGGTGAAGTAGACCGGTGGCGCCTTCTCACGATCTTCGACAATGCCGTCCGCATGTTCTTCGTGGTGAGGGTCAGTTATACTCATGTGAATATCCTTTTGGCAAAAGCCAAGCTGTTTCGGCTCGACCAGGTTTAATCGTCATCCATCATCCGATACTTGGCGGCTTCTCCTTCGTCCTTGCGCTTCTTGCTGTAGGTGCGCACGACAATCAAAGCAAAGATGACGAACAGGCCGAAGGTGACGCCAAGATAAAAGATTGAGGCCAGGTCCATGATCAGTGGTTCTCCCCCTGCCTGTAGTACCTGATGAAATTAACCAGTTTCCATACCTTGTCGGTTCCCAGGCTCGAGAAACTCGGCATGCCGTTATCTTCAATGCCGGTGTAGATGATCTGGAAGAGGATCTCATCATCATAATCCTCACCGACCAGCTCAGGGCCTATCTCACCTTCCATGTGTGCGCCGTGACAGGCGGCGCAGTTCTGCTGGTAAAGCTCTTCCCATGGTTCCATTATGCCATGGTCAACTCCGGCGTAAGGGTTCACCAGGTCGCCGACGATTTCGGTCTTGGTGCTTTCCCTCCAGGGGATGTCGCTGCCAAGTTTCTGCATATAGGCCACAATGGCATCCATTTCATTCTTGCCCTCAAGAGCCTTGATCTCGGCGGCAGTGTAAGGGAAACCGAGGGTTTCCATCTTGCGTTTGATCATCTGCGGCTCAAGCTGGTTTTCAGACAGCCAGCCGTAGTTCGGCATGTTGGTTTTCGGAACCATGGACCGAGGAGACTCCATGTGCTTGTAGTGCCATGCGTCCGGATATTTTCCGCCAAGGCGGGCCAGGTCCGGACCGGTGCGCTTCGACCCCCAGAGGAAAGGACGGTCGTAGACGAATTCACCTGATTTGGAGTACTCACCGTAGCGCAGAACATCGGAAACCAGCGGGCGAACCGTCTGCGAGTGGCAGTTGTTGCAGCCTTCACGGATGTAGATGTCGCGGCCTTCCTGCTGCAATGCGGTATAGGGCTTGACGCCTTCAATTCGATCGGCCTCGGTATTGACCCAGGCAAAAGGCAGCACCATGGTGATGATGGTTCCAACCAGGATGGCTGCTGTAGCCAGTACGAGTAGGAGGACAGGTCTCTTTTCCCACATGATCAGGCCCTCCCTTCTGCAGTCGCTGTCTGCGCAGTCGTGGTTTTGCCCTGGGTTGCTGTCATATACAAATTGTAGATGAAGATGATCAGACCGAGCAGGTAAACGAGACCACCGAACGCCCGTGCCCACCAGTAGGGGTACATCTCAACCATGGTCTCCATGAAAGTGTAGGTCAGGCTGCCATCGGGGTTCATGGCATTCCACATCCCGGCCTGCAGGACACCGGCAACCCACAGGGAGATGGACCAGACCAGCTGGCCGACCAGGATCAGCCAGAACTGGAGGTTGGCCAGAGGGATACTGTAGACCTCCCTGCCATATATGCGCGGGACGAGGAAATAGATGCTGGCGAAAGCGATCATCGACACCCAGCCCATGGTGCCCATGTGGATGTGTGCCGGGACCCAGTCGGTATAATGGATGAAAGCCGAGAAGGTCCTGATTGCCTGCATCGGCCCCTGCAGGGTCTGCAGGCCGTAGAAGGTGATGCCGAGGATCAGATACTTGACCAGGTAGTTCTCACGCATCTGGTGCCACTGTCCGTTCATCGAGAGGTAGCCGTTGAAGACCGAGCCCCAGGATGGTGCAATCAGCATGATCGAGAAGCCCATAGCCAGGGTCTGGATCCAGTCGGGGACCGGGGTCCAGAGTAGGTGGTGTGCTCCGGTCCAGAGATACATGAAGATCAGGGACCAGAACGCGATGATCGACAGACGGTGGCTGTAGATCGGCACGCCGGTCGATTTTGGCAGGAAGTAGTAAAACATTGCCAGGGGAGGTGCGGTCAATGCCATCGCCACGGCGTTGTGTCCGAACCACCAGTGGACGTTGGCGTCGTTGGTGCCGGCGTAGGCCGAGTACGATTTGAACAAGGAGACTGGAACCGCTGCCGAATTGGTCACAAAAAGTATGGCCACGCCTATGATCGCCGCCATCATGTACCAGAGCGAGATGTACATCTGCTCTTCTTTGCGCTTGAGGATGGTCATGATGATGTTGATGGCGAACGCGACCCAGAGGATGATGATCATGACATCGATCGGCCATTCCATCTCATGGTATTCCTTGGAGGTGGTGTATCCCATCAACAGTGTGACTGCCGAGGCAATGATGGTTGCGTTGAAGAACCAGAGCTGGAATTTTGCCAGTTTGTCACTCCAGATAGGCACCTTGCAGAGCCGCTGGACTATGTAGAAGAAAGTCGCAAAAATGACTCCCACTCCCCAGCCATAGATTCCCGCATTGGTATGGATCGGGCGCAAGCGACCGAAGGTCAGGTACGGCGGAAAGTTGAGGTCAGGATCGATCATCTGGAAGGAGACAATAACCCCCACCAGCACAGCGACCAGCCCCCAAATCACGCTCCACGTGACAAAGCTGCGCACAATGGCGTAGTTGTAGCCTTGGCTCTCCATAGCACCTCCTGAATGCATGTTAATTTGTCCCAAAGTGTAAGGCTGGGCAGATGATTGTCAAGGGTTAATTAAATAAGACAAAAGCGGTAATATTTATACGTAAGCTTCAGGCCCTTGTCAATACCTGTGTAAAAATTAATACTTTTGTTTTGCGTGACGTCGTTTACCCTTCATTTAATGTTCAAGCAGGGGTTATTTGTTTGTGAATCAGTCTGGTGAAAAGCTGCTGCTCTTACCGGTGGGATTGTTGCCGTCCTGCTGGAGGCCTCGCAGTTCGATGCCCCGCCATGTAGTGATGTCACTGCAAACAGCTGTGGATACAATCGATCTAAACGGATTGCCCGACTGTTGTTCGACTTCGCCGCTTTCCGGAGGGTAGCTATGGCCAGTTATTTGTAGCCGTTACTCGATGCCCAGAGAGGTCAAATCGTCGTGTGGCAGGACCAACCGGGCCAGGCGCGACTCACGGTTTCACAGCCTTTGCCGGGTTAGGTAAAAAAGCTTTGACATGTTTCGTCAGAATTCATTAGGATGGGCGATAATTTTCCCTCCGGATTCCCATAATTATGGATTTTGTCCTTAAATTGCTGAATGATGATATTCGTCGCGTCGAGGAACAGTTTCGCGAGGATCTGACGTCGCGTGTGCCATTGATCCGCAAGGTTGGCGAATACGTGCTTGCCAGTGGTGGCAAGCGTGTGCGGCCGATGATGTTGCTGCTCAGTGCACAGCTGTCCGGATACCAGGGTAATGCGCATATCGGGCTGGCCAGTGTCGTCGAGTTCATCCACACGGCGACCCTCTTGCACGATGATGTGGTCGACAGTGCCGTATTGCGGCGTGGCCAGGATTCCGCGAATGCTGTCTGGGGCAACGAAGCCAGCGTCCTGGTCGGAGATTTCCTTTTTGCAAAGTCTTTCTCGATCATGGTGCGTGAAGGAAATCTTGATATCCTGCGCACTCTCTCTGACGCCACAACTCAGATGGCCGAAGGCGAGGTGCAGCAGCTGATCAGTACCAGCGATGTCGAACTTGACGAAGATCACTATATTGAAGTGGTCCGCAACAAGACGGCTGTACTGCTTTCCGCTGCGAGCCGCAGTGGCGCCCTGCTGGGCGGCTGCTCCGCCGAAGATGAGGAGGCTATGGCCGCCTATGGCATGGACCTCGGCATTGCTTTCCAGTTTATGGATGATGCGCTGGATTATGTCGCCGACCAGGCAGAGTTCGGCAAAGAGTGCGGCCATGACCTGCTGGAAGGTAAAGTAACCCTGCCTCTCATCCACACCCTGAACAACTGCACAAGCGAAGAACGGAAGAAGATTGCAGCCATCGTCGAACAGGAAGTCCTGCCGGACGAGGATCTGCAATACGTCATCAACCTGATTCACTCTTATGATGGTATCGGTTATACCCGCGAACGGGCAAAAATCCTGATCGAATCGGCCAAAAAGCATCTCTCCGGTTTTCCCGATTGCCCGGCCAAGGAAGCCATGCTCCGGCTCGCGGATTACATCATCAGCCGCAATCACTAGCTGTTTCCGTCATATTCCTGCACAACTCCCCGTGTTTTAACGTTTTGTTTGCCGGTATTCCCCCCGTGAATGGAGGTCTTGCGCCTTTTCCCAGTTGGCCCGAAGTTTGCTTTTATATGACATGTATTTTATGACGCACTTGCGAATTTGAGATTATGACGGCTATGGAGAATATTCAACTCGTTGATAAATTGAGTTGCGATTTTGAAGGGCGGGAATACGTGGTTGAAGTGTTCAGCCGTCCGGATGGCAGCCATTTTGCGCGCACGGCATTCAGTCATCAGGATGTGATCATCAGTGACGGGTCCAGCTTCGAGGAAGCGCTAACCAAACACCAGGATTTATTGCCACTCGCGATTCGTTCGAGAAAAATGCCCTGCTCATCGCGCCCGATGAATTAGTCCCTCCACGCCAATATCCGTCTACCCGTTCCGGCTCTCCTCCTGTTATAATGCCCGTATGTTCCGTTTGTCTTTTCATCGAAAAGTTCTCTATGTCTTCTGCGGATTGACCCTCCTGCCACTGATTATCCTGGCGGTTTTTGCCGGCCAGAGTCTCGATACCGTCGAACAACTCTTGCGTGCCAGTGCGATCAGGGCTCTCGATGAACAAGCTGCAGACACCCTCGAACTGCGGGCGGTCATGGTCGCGGATGAGGTGCGTACCTTCCTGCGCCAGATCGAAAGTGATCTCGCTGCCCTTGCACAAATGCCGGTTGATGCGGAAACTTATACCTGGTTCAGTGAGAGCCACCGTCGCCCGGTGTGGATTCGTACGGGGACCAATCAAGAACCGCGCGAAGAGCGGTCATCAAAACGTCTCTACAAGGAAGTTGCCTATGTAGGTGCTGACGGTGTGGAGCGATTGCGCATCGTTGGAGGGGCCGTCTCCGATGACCTCCGCGATGTGTCAAAGCCGCAAAACACCACCTACTTGACGGAAACTTATTTCAACGCAGCCAGACAAGTGCCGCAAGGCCGGATCCATGTCTCACATGTCACAGGATGGCATGTGAGTAAACGGGAACAGCTTCTCGATGCGGCCACCCCTGAAGAAGCGATCGAGGGGGCCAAATACGAAGGGGTTGTCCGTTTTGCGCAGCCGGTCTTTGCCGAAGACGGGCTGCTGCGGGGCGTGGTCGTGTTATCGCTCGATCATCGCCACCTGATGGAATTCACCCAGCACATCACCCCTGCAGAAAAGAACTTTGTAGTCTTTCCATCTTACCAGAGCGGCAATTATGCTTTCATGTTCGACGATGAAGGCTGGATCATTACTCACCCCAAGTTCTGGGATATCCGCGGCCTGAATAAAGAGGGCCATCTGGTTGCCCCCTATAATGAAGACTCTTCTCCTGAGGACATCGACAGAGGAACTATCCCGTACAATTTACACGAGGCGGCCTTTGTCCATCCGAACTACCCGGCGGTCCATCAGTCGGTGCTGGGCGGGAAGTCAGGGGTGCTTGATGTCACCAATGTGGGTGGCTCAAAGAAGATCATGGCCTTCGCTCCAATTTTTTATGACTCCGGGCCCTATGCAGAAAAAGGCGTCTTTGGCGGGATCACGATTGGCGCAGAGGTCGGCCAGTTCCACAAAGTAACCGAAGCCGCTTCGATAAATATCCGCCGGCTCTACAGAGCATTTTTGACCGGGGCCTGGGTGATGATCGGATTGACCGCCCTGCTGGTCGTTTACGTCGCCTACCGCCTTTCCCATAACATCACCAGCCCCCTGTCTACCCTGATCGCCGGGACCCAGGAGATGTCGCGCGGCAAACTTGGAACACAGGTTGAAATTACCAGCCCGGTTGAGATCGCGGAGCTGGCTGCCGCATTCAACAGCATGGCCAGGCAGCTGGGTGAAAGGCGCGAAAGATTGATCAATGCACTTGCTGTGTTGCGTCGATCGCGAAAGGAAATCAAGCAGGAGAGGGATTTCAAGCAGACGATTGTCGAGAACGTGGATGTCGGTATTCTGACTCTCGACAGCAGCCAGCTTGTGACCTCTTTAAATGGTGTCGCACGTCGGATTCTGCAAGTTGATGCGGCACAATCTGGCCATTTGCCTCTCAAAGAAATCCTCAAAAACTTCCCTGAACTGCTCGAGGCTGTATCGAAAAGCTCGGAAGTGGAGCGCTGGAGTGAATACGTCACGTTGGAGAGGGGGGGGCGCCCGCTGACCTACAGGCTGGCCCTCCATCCGCTCTCCTCCGGTGGGGAAGGTCGGCATATCCTGACGATAGAGGACTTGACCGAGCGCGTCAATTTCAGGAAGCGTATGGCGCGTTTCGAGCGTCTTGCTTCGCTTGGCCGCCTCTCCGCCGGGATCGCCCATGAAGTTCGCAACCCTTTGACCGGCATCAGTCTTTTGCTCGATGAACTGCACGACCGCATGTTGGCAAACCCAGAAGACCAGGTGCTGATCCAGCGCGCCCTGGAGGAGATTGAGCGTCTTGAGGGGTTGGTCAACGAACTGTTGAATTTTGCCTCACCACCGGATGCACGTCTTGCTCCCGGCGACCTTGCGGAAGTCCTGCGCGATACGCTTTTCCTGGTCAGCAAGCAGTTCCAGAAGCAGCTGGTTCACCTCCATGAAGATATCCCTGAACAGTTGCCGCATCCTCAAATGGATAGTGGCCGGCTCAAACAGGCCATTCTGAACCTGTTGACCAATGCCCTTGATGCAATGCCCGACGGAGGAGATTTGTGGCTTTCGGCCCAACGTTCAGAAGGTGGAATCTGGGTGACAATCCGTGATACGGGACAAGGCGTCCATGCCGACCGTCTCGAATTGATCTTCGAGCCTTTCTATACGACAAGGGGGGAAGGAACCGGACTGGGGCTTTCGATTACCCACACAATCATCGCCGGTCATGGTGGCCGTATCGAGGTTAAGAGCAGCGAAGGGAAAGGGGCCGAGTTCAAGATATACCTGCCCGACAGCGGCCAAATTTAGCCGTCAAGCCAGATATTTTTCGACATAAAACAGCAACCAACGAATATGTGGCCATGGTTGGCCATTTTTATTGCCACAAATCCTGCTTGTCATTAGGATACACTCCTATCAATTATTCAAAGACAAATCAGAGAGGTTCAGCATGGAACGGATCCTGATCGTGGACGATGAGGCCTTCATCCGCGAAAACCTGGAAAGAATTCTCGAGGAAGATGGCTATCATCCCCTCTCCACAGATAATGGTGACGATGCTATCAGGGAGGTCAGCGATTCGGATATTGACCTGGTCCTGCTTGATCTGAATCTTGGTGCACAGAGTGGTTTGGATGTCTTACGTGCTTTGCGTGAGATCGACCCGGGAATCCTGGTGATCATCATTACCGGTTACGGCACGGTAGAGAGTGCTGTTGAAGCACTGAAAATGGGCGCATACGATTACATTAAAAAGCCTTTCAAGGCAGATGCCATCCGCCTGATTGTCCGACTGGCCCTGGAGACCCAGAACCTGCGTCGTGAGGTCCGCCAGTTGCGGCGTGGGTCGCAGGCCAAGGATTTGCCCGGCAACAACACCATGATCGGCTCCAGTGCACAGCTGACCCAGGTCTATCGGCAAATTCGGGAAGTTGCCAAACATGAGACGTCAACGGTCCTGATTACCGGTGAGTCAGGGACCGGCAAGGAACTGGTTGCCAAGTCAATTCACCAGCTGTCCCCTCGCAATGGGAAACCTTTCATCGAAATAAACTGCGGCTCCCTGCCGTTCAACCTTCTCGAAACAGAACTGTTCGGCCACGAGAGGGGTGCTTTTACTGATGCCAAGAACCGTAAAATCGGTCTTTTTGAAGAAGCGAATGGCGGCACGATTTTTCTCGACGAGATCGGTGAAATGGACATGAATCTTCAGGTCAAGCTGCTCAGGGTCCTCGAAGACCGTAAAATCCGTCGATTGGGCGGGAGCAGGAATATCGATATTGATGTACGGGTTGTGGCCGCCACCAACCTTGAATTGAAAGAGGCAATTGAACAGAAGAACTTTCGTGAGGACCTGTATTACCGGCTCAACGTGTTCCCTATCCATGTTGCGCCGTTGCGGGACCGTCGCGAAGATATTCCGCCGCTGCTGGACTTCTTCCTCAAACATTTCAGCAAGGCGTTCCACAAGAATGTGCGGGAAGTTTCACGCCCGGCCCTTGACCTTCTGATGCGGTACCACTGGCCGGGTAACGTACGTGAACTACGCAACGTAGTAGAGCGCATCTGTATCATGCATAACCAGGAAACAATAACGCCGGACTGCCTGCCACGGGAGATCTGGGGAGACAAACCGAAGGACGAGGCTACATTCGACTGCCAGATCCCTCCGGAAGGAGTGCTGTTCGAAGAAATCGTCGGTCGACTGGAAAAGGGCCTGATCGCCCAGGCGGTTGTGATTACCGGTGGCAATGTTGCGAAAACGGCACGCCTTCTCAATCTTCCGCGAGGAACCTTGCGCTACAAAATGGAGAAATATAATTTGACGGAAAACCCTTGATATTACTTATTCTTTTGCATTTTTCTTAAAAGAAATAACTTCCTTTAATTCGTTAAAGGACGCAGGATTGTTGATGCCTTTGAATTTCCAAGAGACCAAAATCGGGTATCTCGGACGCCAGGGTGCCGAGGAGATAGTTAGAACGACCAAGACCTTGGCAAAGATGGCTTTTGACGGGCATCTTTAGTCTTTAGCGACAATCCCCATCTACCCCGTGACTGTCCCATGCACCGAAGTGTTCGAGTCCGAACAGACCGAGACGGTTGTCAGGCCGAATTAAGGTGTGGTTATACACAGTAGCGTTTTGCGGGGATATGATTGATATTATACGAGTCTCCACGTTTATTTCTCTTGATCGATCCGGTAGAGTAGCAACCATCAAAGGCCTTCTGTGGCAGGCGGGCCTGAGACAACTTCTTCAAAACCTCCTGAAAAAGAAATATTTGCCCCACGGTTCTCTACCTCCTGAACCGTGGGGCTTTTTTTTGAATTAATCGAAGAGCTTTGTTCTGCCCCGGGAAAAGGGTCTTCGATGTCATGCATAATTAATTGTCAAATTACCCGGGAAACTCAACTCAATCCTGTGCTCCCCTGATTTTCAAACTGCATTTCCCGGTCATTTCCGTTATCCTCATCCTGTGGAGTATTTGCGTTATAAAATAGCTGTTGAGGGGATCGTCCAGGGGGTCGGCTTCCGGCCCTTTATCTACCAGTTGGCAGAACGTTTCGGCCTGGCCGGCTCGGTGTGCAACGACTCCCGTGGTGTGAGCATAGAAGTGGAAGGTGAAGAAAAACTCCTCCAACTGTTCGTTTCTGCCGTGCGCGATGAAAAACCTCCCCTGGCGTCGATTCAATCGATCGATATAGAGAAGGCCCCTGCACAGGGTTGTACCGGCTTCACAATTCTCCAGAGTGCCGTCGATCAGAGCCGTCGGGCTCAGGTCGCCCCCGACACCTTTGTCTGCGACGACTGCCTCGCCGAGCTCTGGGATCCAGCCGATCGACGGTATCGCTATCCTTTTATCAACTGTACCAATTGCGGGCCGCGATATACGATTGTCACCGGCATCCCCTACGATCGGCCACTGACCACCATGGCGGATTTCCCGTTGTGTGCCGATTGCCAGGCAGAGTACGACGACCCGACGTCTCGTCGTTTCCACGCCCAGCCGAACGCCTGTCCAGTCTGCGGCCCGCGGCTGCGGCTGGTCGCCCCGGATGGATCAACTCCTGATTGCATCGACCCCCTGGCAGAAACGATTTATCGCCTCGGCGCCGGGCAGATTGTCGCAATCAAGGGGCTGGGAGGCTACCACCTTGCCGTGGACGCTGCCAACCAGGACGCCGTTGCCGAGCTGCGCCGGCGCAAACA
This sequence comes from uncultured delta proteobacterium, assembly GCA_963825575.1. GTDB lineage: Bacteria > Desulfobacterota > Desulfuromonadia > Desulfuromonadales > BM103 > JAFDBW01. Next base: position 28,042 of record CAWGUB010000035.1, on the reverse strand, counting down.
GCGTGATGAGAAGCCTTTTGCCCTGATGGCAAAGGATCTTGCCGCGGTGGAGGAACTGGCAGCCGTCGGCTGTGATGAAGCACGCCTGTTGCAGGGCATTGAACGGCCGATCGTGTTGCTGGGGAAACGACCCGGCCACGGACTTGCCGCAAATATTGCTCCCGGTAACCGTTGCTTCGGCATAATGCTGCCATATACGCCGCTACATCACCTGCTTCTGCACGATTTTAAAGCCCTGGTCATGACCAGTGCCAATCTCTCCGATGAGCCGATTGCTTTTGAGGATGATGAAGCCCTGCAGCGTCTGGCGACGATTGCCGATGCCTTTTTGTGCCATAACCGGCGGATCCATACCCGCACCGACGACTCGATTGCCAGGGTCATGGCAAACCGGCCGCTGTTGCTGCGCCGTTCACGCGGATTTGTCCCGCGGGGTGTGGCCCTGTCAGGAGAATGCTGTCCAGTCCTGGCTGTCGGTGCCGAGCTGAAGAATACCGTTTGCCTGACTCGCGGCGACCGGGCCTTTTTAAGCCAGCATGTCGGCGACCTGAAAAACCTTGAGGTCTATGACTCTTTCCGGAATACGATCAGCCACATGCAGAGGCTGCTCGAGGTTGAGCCGCAACGGGTCGCTCACGATCTACACCCCGACTACTATTCGACACGCTATGCCCTCGAAGAAAGCGGGCTGCCCTCGGTCGCAGTACAGCATCATCACGCACATCTAGCCAGCTGTCTGGCAGAACATGGCACGCGCGAGCCTGGCATCGGGGTTATTTTTGACGGTATCGGTTACGGCGCCGACGGTCATATCTGGGGCGGGGAGTTCCTGGTCGGCGACCTGAAGGAGTATCAGCGCTTTGGCCATCTTCGCTACCAACCGATGCCTGGTGGTGACCTGGCTACCAGGCAACCATGGCGCATGGCGCTGAGTTACCTGCACTCGGTCTTTGGCGAAATTCCTGACAACCTTAAATGTTTTACCGGAATTGCCGCAAGCGAGTTGCGCCTGGTCTCCCAGGCGATGGACAGGAGGATCAACGCGCCCCTCACCTCGAGTTGCGGTCGGCTATTTGACGCGGTTGCAGCGATAATCGGCCTGCGCCAGGTGGTCTCCTTCGAAGGGCAGGCGGCGATGGAATTGGAAATGCTCGCCGATCCGGGTCAATCAACTGTTTACCCCTTCCAGCTATCACACCAGGACGACCAGATCATCTGTGACCCGGCGCAGATGATCGAATCGATTGTTAAAGATCATCTGTCGGGCATCGGTGCAGATCAGATTGCCGGCCGATTCCATCTCTCCCTGGCCATGATGATTGCAGAGGTCTGCGCCGAATTGCAGCAGCAATCCGGCCTGAATCTGATAGTCCTGTCGGGCGGGGTTTTCCAGAACTGTCTTTTAACGGAGATGGTGGTGCCCCGCCTGGAGAAATCAGGGCTGACAGTTCTTACCCACTCCCAGGTCCCCCCCAACGACGGCGGCCTGGCCCTCGGGCAGGCTGTGATTGCCGCATCCTAGAGTGTTTTGTTAGTCTTTTCCAAGAATTATGAAACATCTAAAAAAATAGATGTCTACCTCGACCGATTGCCGCGTGATGGTTATAATGGGTTGGGCAGCATAAATTAACAATTGTCTTATATAAGGATAATGAAACAGATGAATAGATTGATTGTACTGATATTCAGCGCGCTTCTCCTCTACTTGCCGGGAATGGTTCTCGGTAGCACAACGCTTGAGGACAAGGTGTTTGAACACCGATTTGACAACGGACTCACGTTGCTCGTGGTTGAGCGACACGATACGCCGATCGTCTCGGCCTACATCACCCTCGGGGTTGGCTCGGTACACGAGACCAGTGAGACCCGCGGAGTCGCACACCTGCTGGAACATATGTTGTTCAAGGGGACCCGGACTCTCGGGACGACGGATTATGCCAAAGAGAAACCTTTACTCGAAGCGATTGAACGGGTTGGCAGTCAGCTCGATGTCATGCGATTGCAGAGCGATGCCGATCCGGCGGAGGTTGCCGCGCTGGAAAAGCAACTGGCCGACCTGCAGACAGAACACAAGCAGTACGTGGTCAAGGACGTTTTCTCAAACCTCTACTCGGAAAATGGCGGTGTCGGCTACAATGCCTTCACCAGTAAGGATCTGACCACCTACCTGATCTCTCTGCCGTCCAACAAGCTGGAGCTCTGGGCTATGATCGAGTCGGACCGGATGAAAAACCCGGTCCTGCGAGAATTCTACACCGAGCGGGATGTGATCCGTGAGGAACGGCGCCGATCCTATGATACCAACCCGGCACGCAAACACTATGAGAGCCTCGTGACCAATGCCTTCAAGGTGCATCCTTACCGCAATCCGATCATCGGCTGGCATTCCGACATTGCCAACCTCAGCCCGCAGAAAACCCGCGAGTTCCTGGAGAAATATTATGCGCCGGTCAACACCGTAATCGCGCTGGTCGGCGATATCAGGACGACTGATGCGGTTGCCCTGGTCGAGCGCTATTTCGCAGACATTGCCCCCGGTACACCCGCCCCCAGAGTGGCCGCCGTAGAGCCTGAGCAGAGCGGGGAGAAGAGGGTCGTCGAGGTTTTTGACGCCGAGCCAAGGCTGGCGATTGCCTGGCACAAGCCGACCATGCCTGACAAGGATGATTACGCTTTCGACCTGATCGACCAGATCCTCGGCAGCGGCCGTACCTCAAGGCTCTATCGCTCTTTGGTCGAGGAGCAGAAGCTGGCGACCTCCGTCTCCGTGTATGGCGCACCGGGTTCCCGTTATCCCAACCTCTTCGTTATAGAGGGAATCCCACGCCATCCGCACACGGTCGAAGAGCTGGAATCGGCAATCTATGCCGAGCTCGACAAGCTCAAAGACGAACTGGTCGACGAGGAGGAACTGACCAAGGTCAGGAACCGACTATTGACCGACCAGGTTCGGCAGCTGAGCAGCAACTCCGGACTGGCGAGACTGCTGACCAGCTATCAGTCGCTAGCCGGCGACTGGCATTACCTGGTGAGCTATGCGGAGGAGATCGACAAGCTGTCGGCAGAAGATCTCAAACAGGTTGCCAACCGGTACTTGACAAAATCCAACCGTACGGTTGTGGTGCTGCAAAGAGAGGATGAGACGCTATGAGATACTCCCGACCGGTTGGCGTTCTCTCGAGTCTTGTTGTCGCCATAGTCTTTTTGGCCGGATGCGCTGCCCCGCTTCCGAGCCACCCCGATCAATTGCGGTATCCGGCGCTGGAATTTCAACTCCCCGAGGTGGAAACTCTGGTCCTGGACAACGGCATTCGACTCTATCTCAAGGAAGACAGGGAATTGCCCCTGGTGCAGATTACCGTACTGATTGGCGCCGGCGGCATCACGACACCAAAAGAGAAAACCGGTTTTGCCGGCCTTTTCGGTAGTACCTGGCGTACCGGTGGGGCAGGGGACCGGTCCCCGGAGGAGTTGGACGAATTCCTGGACCAGCTTGCGGCCAACCTGGGTGCCAGCATGGACGCCTACACCTCACAGCTGGACCTGTCGTTACGTACACAGGATCTGGAGCATGGCGTTGCGGTTCTGGCAGACATGCTGCGTCGGCCCCGCTTCGCCTCGGAACGCCTGGAACTGGCGCGTCTGCAGGCCCAGGAGCAGGTGCGACGTCAGAATGACAGTCCGGGGGCGATCGCCAGGCGGTTGCTGATGGCCGCCCTGTATCCGAATAGCTACCTTGGTTATTCGCCGACCCCTGAGACACTGGCGGAGGTTTCGCAACAGGACCTGGTTGAGTTCCAGCAGACGTATTTTGCTCCGAATGAGCTCTGGATGGCAGTCTCTGGCGACTTCGATCGTGACCGGCTGATGCAGCTCCTGCAGCAGAATTTCGGCGACTGGGAGCAGCGTGAAGTGCCGGAACAGATCATGCCGGCCGTTGTTCGGCCAGAGTCGGGTTTAGTCCAGGTTGTGACCAAGGACCTGCCGCAGACTACGGTGGTGATCGGTGACCTGGGCCTGACCAAGGACAATCCTGACCAGTACGCCGTGCGGGTCTTCAATTACATCCTCGGCGGCGGTGGCTTCAACTCCCGCATGATGCGGGAGATCAGGTCGAACCGCGGTCTGGCATATTCCGCCTATTCCTACTTCCAGGTCGGTCGCCGTTTGCCGGGGCCGTTCGTTGCCGGGACGGAAACCAAGAACGCATCAGTCGTGCCGGCAGTCACCCTGACGCGTGAAATAATGACTGAATTAAGGGACAACCCGGTCAATCAAGACGAGCTGCAGTTGGCCAAAGAGAGCCAGATCAACTCTTTTGTTTTCGGTTTCGAGAACACGCACTCGGTGGTCAACCAGCAGATGACCCTGACATTCTTCGGCTACCCCGAAGACTACCTGGCCAGCTACCGTGATCATATCGCCGCGGTTACGGTGGCGGATGTGCAGCGGGTCGCGCGGGAATTTGTCGATCTGTCCAGACAACAGCTTGTCCTGGTCGGCGACCCTGAAGAGTTCAGAGCAGAACTGGAGCAGATCGGCCTGCCGGTGATAGACGTCGATCTGGATGAGAATCCTGAGATCGTGAGGTGAGAGTGAGTTCATTGCGAACGTTGATTGACCGCAGCCGCCATTTTTTTGAACATGACCTCTGGGAAATGAGTGCTGCCGACCGAGGCTGGTGGCGGAGATTTCTGCTCAACCAGGGGCAGATCCTGGCCCTGGTTGTCCGCGGCTTCTTTGCTGACGGCTGTATGTTGCGAGCTTCCGCCCTGACTTTTACGACCCTGCTCTCACTGGTGCCGCTGCTTGCTCTGATGTTTGCAGTCCTCAAGGGCTTCGGTGTCCAGAATGAACTCGAAACCTTGCTGCTCAAGCAGCTTGCTGTCGGTGGCGGCACAGTGGTCACCTATATCGTCGAATACATCAACAATACCAACGTCGCCCGACTCGGCACCTACGGTCTGCTCTTCCTGGTAATCACCGTGCTGACCCTGCTGTCCAACATCGAAGAAACCTTCAATCGGGTTTGGGGGGTCAGAGAAACCCGCCCGTTACTGAGGCGCTTCACTGATTACTTTTCGGTGGTGACGATCGGCCCGATCTTCGTTGTTGCCGCGATTTCCATGACCAGCACGGTAAAGAGCCAGCAACTGGTCCAGGCACTGTTCGAGCAGCAGTATGTCGGTGAGGCGCTGCTCGCCCTCTTTGAAGTCCTGCCGTTCATGGTCATGTGGCTGGTCTTTGCCGGTCTTTATCTGTTTATGCCGAATGTCAAGGTGAGCCCTCGTGCAGCGTTGATTGGTGGTGTGTTCGGCGGCACACTCTGGCAGATCAGCCAGTGGGGGTACCTGAACTTCCAGGTCGGTGTGGCGCGCTACAACGCCATTTACGGAACCCTGGCCGCCCTGCCGGTTTTGATGGTCTGGATCTACTTCTCCTGGATGATCGTACTGCTTGGTCTGGAAATGACCTATGCCACCCAGAACCTGCGCAGCATCCGGCGGGATATCCGTGGTGCGCAGGCCAACTTTGCCAGCCTGGAATTTATTGCCCTTATGGTCCTGCTTTGTGTTGGCCGGCGCTTCTACCTCGGACAGCCTGCCATGGGCAAAGACGATCTTATGGAGCAACTTGATGTCCCGTCACGCCTGTTGCGCAAGATCCTGGATGAACTGATCCGGTTGGGATTTATTACCGAAACCGTCCAGGACTTTGAAGGTACGGGATATCAGCCGGCCCGTGCCCTTGAGAAGATCAGCCTGCATGATGTGATCAGGAGCCTGGCGGTTGATGGCGCTGATTACAGTCATCTGCGCAATACCCCAGAGCGTGTTGCCGTCGCCGAAGTTGCAGAAATTTTGCATGTTGCGGAGAAGCAGAGCCCTGGAAGGTATGACCTTGCGCGATCTGGTCCTGCAGGTCGAAGAGGTTGATGATCGGGGCGAGGATCAGGTGGCCGGGTTGGAACCGGGCGTTGTCGCCTGATAGCTGGTCAGGGTAAAGGTATGGTCTTCGTAAACGGCGTAGGAGAACTGCGTGATCCAGTCACCCAGGGCGATGAGTTCTCCATCGCTCAGTTTCTCGTGAAAAGGTTGATGGAAATGTCCGGAGACAACGGCTTGCTGACCGGTTGCAAGAATCGCTTCGGCATAAGGTATTAGGACCTCCCTGGCCGGCCATCTGCTGCGCTCCCCGCCGTATTTTTTTTTGCTTTCACAACCGGCCCGGGCCCCAATCCTTAACAACAGGAAGTTAGGCAGGATCCGGATCAGTACGCGGACCAGGCCACTGCGGAAAAACTTGCGGAGCCGCCGGTAACCAACATCATCAGGGTTGGCCAGGTCGCCATGGGCGAGAAAAACCTTTTTACCCTCGAGGTCAATGCTGCCGCCGTCAGGAAACACCTGGCATTCAAGTCGCCTGGTGAAGACCGGCCCGAGGTGGAAGTCGTGATTGCCTTCAACGTACACCAGCTTAGTACCCTGCTGATGCAACCGCTCCAGGGCATCGACCAACGGGACGTGATCGGCGATCACGGTGCTCTTGCCGATCCAGAACTCGAAGATATCGCCAAGCAGGACCAGCATGTCCGTTTTGCCGCACTGCTCGTCGAGAAAGTCAAGCATCATCCGGTAGTTGGGGTCGCCGGGTTTGCGTAAATGTGCATCGGCAAGAAAGATGGCTCTCATGGGCGTCACTATAGGGGCCACATGTCGATATGTCAACTGCGCTGAAAGCGATTAACACGTGGAAATAACAGAGAAAGAGCAGGTCCCACCGGTTCTCGAACGGTTACGCACCGGCGTGGTCGACGGCTGGTGGACGGTTTTCCGGATGCTCAGGTTTGTCCTGCCTCTCTACATCGTTGTCGATTTATGCAAAACCTACGGTTTGATCGACAGACTGGGCAGTTGGTGCGCGCCATTTATGGGCCTGTTCGGACTACCCGGGGCGGCAGCTTTTGCTTTTATTGCTGCAGCCCTGATCAATCTCTACGCGGCGATCGCCGTTCTGGCACCTCTGGACCTGCCCCCCTGGCAAGTCACGCCGTGCGGCGTCATGATGGGGATTGCGACAACCTGGTCCTTGACGGTGGTGTCCTGGGCAGTACTGGAGTGCGTGGTGGCGTCCTGACTGTTCTGCTGGCCAGGCTCTGGCCGCGAGGCACGACTTGACGACGCGCTAGCCTGTAATATGTAGCTTGCCCAATCCAACCGAATCGATTGAGGGAAGCAGGCCCCTTTAACATACAACTTTTTAGAGGGTCTTTCGGAGAATAATTAAGATGCCAATAAAGACTCAAATAACGGTTCCCGTATACGGCATGAGCTGTCAAAAATGTGTTGCCAAGGTGACTGCTGCGCTACAGGAGATTGACGGCGTTCTCGAGGTGAATGTTTCTTTGCCGGAACAGCTCGGGAGAATCACTGTCACAGATCCCGGGCCAGCTCGCGACCAGCTCCTTGACGTCGTCGTAAAGGCCGGGTTTCAGATCGTCATGCCTGTCGCCGATGGTATGTCTGAGACGGTTGATTCGACTGTTGAATGTGGCTCCGTGGAAAATGCAGAAATGGAAACCAGTGTCTTTGCCATAAGCGGGATGACATGTGCCAACTGCGCCCAAACCATCGAAAAGGGTATCGCCAAAGTGCCCGGGGTTGCCTCAGCGACAGTCAACTTTGCTGGAGAAAAACTCTCCGTTGTCCACGATCCCGCCCTGGTAAAGCGGTCTGATCTGATTGCAAAGGTTGATGATCTTGGCTACCGGGCTACAGCAGAAGATGAACGGGACGAAAGTGAAGGCCGGCGGCAGTTTTACTGGATGATTTTTGCCGCATGTCTGGCTTTGCCGATTATGCCGTTAATGTGGTTTGAACCAATTGGCTCATCAACCATCTATCTGATCTGCATCCTGTCGACGGTTGCCCAGTTCACTGCCGGATTGACCTTCTACCGCAGCGCTTGGAAATCCCTGAAAAACCGCTCGGCCAACATGGATGTCCTTGTCGCCATGGGGATTACGGCCGCATACGGCTACTCGCTGCTGGCCCTCTTTCACGTCTATGGCCTGAGTGGCGAAGTGTTTTTCGAAACAAGCGCAATGTTGATCACCTTCATCCGGTTTGGCAAATGGCTTGAGGCCCGGGCCAAAGGCAAAGCCAGCCAGACCCTTAAGGCCCTCTTGTATCTGCAAGCAGATCGTGCACTGATCCTGGTCGATAGCCGAGAAGAGGACGTTCCGGCGGACCGTGTGCGGGTCGGTGACCGGGTGGTGGTCCGTCCCGGACAGAAAATCCCGGTGGACGGTGTTGTCGTCGAGGGACTCTCCGCTGTTGACGAATCGCTGGTGACGGGGGAATCGCTGCCTGTTGACAAGAAGCCAGGCGATGAAGTCACCGGGGCGACGATCAATACCAGCAGTCGGCTGGTCATCGAGGCGACCCGGGTAGGCAGTGAAACGGTGCTGGCACAGATTGTCCGAATGGTTGAGGACGCCCAGAGCGACAAGGCACCGATCCAGCGCCTGGCCGACAGGGTTTCCAACTGGTTCGTGCCTGCAGTGATCGCGGTCGCGTTGGCAACCTTTGTTTCCTGGTACGCTCTTGCCGGCGCAGACTTCCTGTTTGCGTTCAAAATGGCGATTGCCGTGCTGGTGATTGCATGCCCTTGCGCTCTGGGCCTCGCGACGCCGACTGCTATAATGGTCGGCAGTTCGATCGGGCTTTCGGCCGGAATCCTTTTTAAAAAGGCGTCTGCCCTTGAGAACATTTCCCGTCTGCAGGTGTTGCTGCTGGACAAGACCGGGACCTTGACGCGGGGTGAATTCTCCGTCACGGATGTGATCTGCGCAGAGGGTGTCGACAGACATGTCTTGATCAGGCATGCGGCAGAAGTGGAGTCGGCCAGCAGTCACCCCCTCGCTCGTGCTGTCGTGCGCTTCGCCGGAGACAATGATGTTGATTACATCCCTTGCCAGGATGTCGCGGAAATCGGCGGGCTTGGGTTGAAAAGTAAAAGCGGTGGCAGCGTTGTCCTCGCCGGGAACCGGCGACTGATGGAGCGGGAACAGATAACCGCCGACAATATTGACACCCTCCTCAGCGGCCGGTCCGATAGCGGCGAGTCGGTCATCTACGTCGCCGTGGATGGCGTAATCATCGGCGCTTTGACACTTGCCGACACCCTCAAGGATGGTGCTGCCGATACGATTGCCCGCTTGCAGCAGCTGGGTTTGAAAACGATCATGATCACTGGTGACCGTCGGGCTGTGGCCGACACGGTTGCCCGGCAACTGGGAATTGAAGAGGTTGAGGCCGAAGTGCTTCCCGGCGACAAGCAGAGTGTAGTGCGCAGCTACCAGGCCCGGGGCTGTTTCACCGGCATGGTCGGCGACGGGATCAACGATGCTCCGGCTCTGGCTCAGGCGGACATCGGTATTGCGATCGGCAGCGGGACCGATGTTGCCAAGGAGACCGGCGACCTCGTCCTGGTTAAAGGCGACATCCGTGACGTTGAACGCGGTGTGCGACTGGGACGGAAAACCCTTGCCAAAATCAAGCAGAACCTGTTCTGGGCATTTTTCTACAATGTGATTGGCATTCCGATTGCCGCAGGACTGTTTTATCCCGCTTTCGGAATCATCCTCAAGCCGGAGTTTGCCGGACTGGCTATGGCTTTTTCCAGTGTTTCAGTCGTGACCAACAGTCTCCTTTTGAAAGGCTATGCCAGGAGGCTGTGACGGTTTGTGGCTTGTGGCAGAGTTTATTATTAAAGTTCAGGTTTTGCGTTTTCATGCGTAATGGGGTTTAATGTCCCTTGATGTTGTATCCTTGTCTCATTTTAATTTGGCTTTTATGACAACCCGACGTAAAACAATCATTGGTGTCATCGGTGCTTCGCGGCCTTCACCGGATGGGCTTGTTCTGGCCGATGCAATCGGGCGCGAAATCGCCCGGCGCGGCGCGGTCCTGGCTTGCGGCGGGCTCGGCGGGGTCATGGAAGCAGCCGCCAGGGGTGCGTTCGAGGCTGGAGGTGAAGTCGTTGGTGTCCTGCCGGGACCGGACGCAGCATTGGCCAACCCCTTTGTCACCATAGCGGTCCCGACCAATATGGGCCACGCCCGCAATGTGATTATTGCTCATACGGCTGAGGCCCTGATAGCGGTTGAGGGCGAGTACGGGACGCTTTCTGAAACCGCAATAGGGCTCAAACTCGGCAAGCCGGTAGTGGTCCTGCCGGGGGCCCAGGCCGTTATCGGGACACTGTCCGCCGATTCAGCGGAAGCCGCCGTTTCCATTGCCTTTGAAAGTTTGAGTAAATGAATCTTAAAACTGATTGCAACCTGAGCCATTCCAAGGAATTCTCGACCGGGATCATCGAATGGTTGCGCGGTAAGGGAGCGATCTTGATCGTCACCCATGATCATCCGGATCCTGATGCCCTCGCCGCATCATTTGCCCTGCAACACCTGATTCTGATCAAAACCGGTCAGAAGGCGACGATTACGTTCGGTGGTGGAATCGGGCGACGTGAAAACCTCGTAATGGTCAATCAACTGGAAATCAAGTCGAAGTCGATAGACGAACTTGACCTGGACACGTTCAATGCGGTCTGCATGGTTGACACCCAACCGGAAACCGGAAACAACTCATACCCGGCGGACCGGCGAATCGACCTGGTCATTGACCATCACCAGCTCAAGGAGCAGGCCCATTCTTGTCGATGGGTCGATGTGCGACCGGAATATGGTGCCTCGGCAAGTATTCTCTTCGAATACCTTCAGGCTCAGGAAGTGAAGATCGCGACCAAGCTGGCGACGATACTCTTCTATGCCATCAAGTCAGAGACTGAAGACCTGGGCCGCGACTGGAGCAAATCCGATCGCGACGCCTATATGAAGCTGATGCCGCTCTGCAACAACCGCATCCTGCACGAGATCACCCGGCCGAAATCATCGCGAATCTACTTCAAGTATTTTGAGACCGGCATCAGGAATGCCAAGATTTACGGCAATGCCCTGGTCTTCAACCTCTATATCATCGATCACCCGGAGATCGTCGCCGAAATTGCCGACTTCCTGATGAGGGTTGAAGGAGTCGAAATAGTCCTTGGCCTGGGGTGTTATAAAGAAGAGGGCGTCCTTTCCTTACGGACCAGTCAGCAAGAAACCCACGCCGGGGCACTGATGCAGACGATCATCAAGGGGCTTGGTACCGGCGGTGGTCACAGCATGACGGCCGGTGGACAGATCCGTCCGCTTGAAGCAGTGCGGGGCAGTCTCGGCGCCCTGGAATACGAACTGGCCGGGCGGCTGTTGGCTGCCTTGGGGCGTGAACATACCGAGCCGCAACCGCTTGTTGAACGTTAGGTGCCAGTCGACAGGTCCGCGTTGACAGTCCCACCCATCTGGAGTATAAAACGCGCCATGCCCCGCTTAGCTATCCATCTCTTCAGTCTCATCCTTTTGCTACTGGTCTTCGCTCCTTGCGCCGCTGCACTGGTCGAAATCGGGCGCCCCGGTCAAGAGCCGCTGATCGTCGAAGATGTTTACCTGCGTGAAGGGACGGCTTTTATTTCTATCGATGATGTCCTGAACGCGCTTGAACTGGAAGGCGCATGGGATTCAGTCGCCCATGTCTACGTAATCCGCACGCCGCACGGCCGGGCGATTATTTCTCCGGGCAGTCAATTCCTGAAAATCTCCGATAACTTCATCCCGATCAGCCACCGGCCGCGCTTTATCGACGGCAAACTGCGTGTCTCAGAAGTTTTCCTTCTCAGCCAGCTGGCCCCGTTGCTGACCGAGCCGATCTATTACCGTAATCACAACCCGCCTGCACCGACCGGCGGCGAAGACCCGCTCGACCGGTTGTTCGCCTTCCTGTTGCGCAAAAAAGCGCCGGTTGCCGATGGTAGCAAGTGGGTTGTTTCGATTGACCCCGCACACGGCGGTGAAGATTCAGGTTCGCTCGGTTCTGACGGCAGCAAGGAGAAAGACCTCTCCCTGGCGGTCGGCCAGCGACTGGAAAAGCTCCTCAAGATGCATCAGGACGCGCCTGTCGTCATGACGCGCGATGGCGATTATGCTCTCGATCTGGAACGTCGACTGGAAATTGTTGCCGAAGGTCAGGCTGATGTGTTGCTGTCGCTGCACGCCGGGGCATTTTTCTCTCCTGAGGCATCCGGGGTCAACCTTTATGTGCAACCTCAGACAGAACGGGACGTTCCCGATGGCTTGATCCAGGAGAACTCCAGCATGAAATTTGCCGAAATTCTTCGCCAGGAGTTGAAGCGTAAAGGATTTACTGTCCATCAGATCAAGGAACTGCCGGTTTACCCTCTCGGTCGCGGCGACTTGCCTCGTGTCCTGGTCGAGATGGGCAGCCTGACCAATGGTATCGATCTGACCACATTGCAGGACCCGGCCCGGCAACAGGATTTTGCCCGTGCTCTATTCGAAGGGCTGCAGGCTTTCTTCGACACTTTCTCAGGAGTCTCAAAATGAGTTCATCCTTTCGATCCCGTCATGATGGCCGCGCACCAAACCAACTTCGTTCGTTCAAAGTGGAGAGGGGATTTACTCGCTATGCCGAAGGCTCCGTGCTGATCTGCTTTGGCGAAACCCGGGTGCTGTGCAATGCGACTGTTGAAGGAAAAGTCCCTTCCTTCATGCGTGGAGAGGGGCGTGGCTGGGTGACTGCCGAATACAGCATGCTGCCCCGTGCAACCCATACGCGTTCGACGCGAGAAGCTGCCCGCGGCAAGCTCGGTGGCCGCACCATGGAGATCCAGCGTCTGATCGGTCGGGCGCTGCGAGCGATTGTCGATTTTGAACTCCTTGGCGAACGCACTATTGTCGTCGACTGTGATGTGCTGCAAGCTGATGGCGGCACCCGGACCGCTGCAATTACCGGTTCGTGGATCGCACTTGCTGATGCTGTAGACAAGTTGCTCGCTGACAAAGTCCTCCAGAAATCACCGCTCATGGACAGCGTCGCCGCAATCAGTTGCGGTATTGTCGATGGCCAGGCGGTGCTCGATCTCGACTATCTCGAGGACTCTGGGGCCAGCGTGGACATGAACTTTGTCATGACCGGCGACGGCAGGTTTGTCGAAGTGCAGGGCACCGCAGAGCAAGAGCCTTTCAGTCATGCTGAGCTCGATGCTCTCAGAGCTCTGGCTGAAGAAGGCTGTCGAGAATTGACCCATCTGCAGAACGAAGCCAGAAGCTAGTCATGATGGAGCTGGTTGTGGCGACCCGGAATGCGGGCAAGCTCAAGGAGATCCGTCGCCTGCTTGAGTCTCAGGGATTCAGTCTCCTGGGCCTTGAAGGTTTTCCCGATGCTCCGGATGTTGTGGAGGATGGCGACAGCTTTGCGGAGAATGCCATAAAAAAAGCGGAAGCGATTGCACAGTTTACGGGTCTGCCATGCCTGGCTGACGATTCCGGCCTGGTTGTCGATGCGTTGCAGGGCCGTCCGGGCGTGCATTCGGCGCGTTTCTCTGGTGCCGATGCCGATGATCAAAGCAACAATCGCAAGCTTCTCGATGAAATGGCCAGTGTTCCGGGAAATCAGCGGCAGGCATCGTTCTGCTGCGTCATGGCCATGTGCCTGCCGGGACAGTCGCCGCGTCTTTTTGAAGGCAGGGTCGATGGCCTGATCCTTGAGCAGGGGCAGGGTGCTGGCGGATTCGGTTACGATCCGCTTTTCTGGCTGCCCGATTATAGCTGTACCATGGCGGAACTGCCTGTCGACACCAAGAACCAGATCAGTCATCGTGGCCAGGCACTCCGTCAACTCGTCGAATTCCTGACGGCCCTACCAGCGTAAGTTCGATCATTCTTTCGAAAAAATCCAGAAAGCCGTTTTCTTGGAAAATTTTACTTTATTTTTTTTCAAACGGTGTTTAGTATACGAAGGTCTTTGTATACAGTATGCAGTGTTATGTGCGCCGGGTTGGGAGAGAGAGGCACACTCGGGCCGTCGCAAGGTGACAAGGGATATCAATATGGGTTTGTCAAGTCGTTGGCGAGGACCTCCTCGATAGTTCGTGCGGGGTGTATCGTCTCGCTTTGGTCTGTCGTGGCGGTTTCGGCCGGTTCTTGAACAGGTCTCCATTTCGGGTTTTTATCACAACACATTTGAGTAAGGGATCAAAATCATGCAACTGACGCAAAGTTCTGTGGGCAGAAAGATCATCATGGCCGTTACCGGCATCGTGTTGGTCTCGTTTGTTTGTGTGCACCTGCTGGGCAACTCGTCCCTGTTTTTCGGTGCTGACGCAATCAACGCTTACGCGCAGAAGCTGCACAGTCTCGGACCATTCGTCTGGGTCTTCCGGCTCGTTATGCTGGCGGCTTTTGCCATTCACATCTTTTTCGGGATCCAGTTGACCTTGGAAAACAGGGCGGCCACTCCTGAAAGCAACGTCCAGGTCAAGCGCCTGAAGACCGGTTTCGGCGCCGAAACCATGGTCATCTCGGGGCTGATCTTGCTGGCGTTCGTCATCTACCACCTGCTCCACTTCACCGTCCAGGTGCCTGGCATGGGTGTCTACGAGATGAATGAAGCGACCCACATGGTGAACGTCTACACCATGGTGGTCAAGGGCTTCCAGAGCGCACTGCCGGTGGCGGCCTATGTTATCGCGATGGGTTTCCTGTTCCTGCATGTTGGCCATGGCTTCCAGAGTTTTTTCCAGACTATTGGCCTGAGCAATGACAAATCACTTCCGGTCATGGGACTGCTCAGCAAGCTGGTTGCTGTTGTCCTCCTTCTGGGCTACATCTCAATTCCGCTGCTGATCGTCATCGGCATCGTAAAGATATAGGGGGTCGACAATGATACTAGACGGCAAATGTCCTACCGGACCAATTGAAACTTCATGGGATCGTCATCGCTTCGAGTCGAAGCTGGTGAATCCTGCCAATAAACGTAAATACAAAATCCTCTGCGTCGGAACCGGCCTTGCCGGTGGTGCCGCAGCAGCTTCACTGGGTGAGCTTGGCTACAATGTCGAAGCTTTCTGCTACCAGGACAGCGCTCGCCGCGCTCATTCGATCGCAGCGCAGGGCGGCATCAATGCTGCCAAGAACTATCCGAACGACGGTGACTCGGTCTACCGCCTGTTCTACGACACCATCAAGGGCGGCGACTTCCGCGCCCGTGAAGCGGACGTCTGGCGCCTGGCCCAGGTGTCGAACAACATCATTGACCAGTGTGTCGCCCAGGGCGTGCCTTTCGCCCGCGATTACGCCGGTTACCTGGACAACCGCTCTTTCGGCGGCGCCCAGGTCTCCCGTACTTTCTACGCCCGAGGTCAGACCGGTCAGCAGCTGCTGCTCGGCGCCTACTCGGCGCTCTCCCGCCAGATCAAGGCCGGCACGGTGATACTGGTCCAGCTCGAAGCGGGCCCTCAGCAGGATCCCCTTCTCGAGGATCCCCGGCTTGACGTCCGGGTGCCCGATGGCACCGAGCAGGATGGCGTCGAAGCTGCGCAGCTCCTCGAGCACGCTGTCCGGCAGGGTCTCGCCGGTCTTCTTGTAGCGCTCGCCTCCCAGGTCGTACGCGGTCTTGTCCAGCTTGAACCCGAATCGGCTGGCGGCGGCGTCCAGCGCCTTCTCGGCCTCGACGACGACCTCGGGGCCGGTTCCGTCCCCGGGCAGGACAGCGACGCGGTAGGTCTTCATGGTAAGGCTCTCCTTGCGGCCTGGTGTGATGTGAATGGACGAGAGTCCGAGATCAGGGCGATCGGACCGGCGAGAAGCCCCCTGAACCTGGCAAGCATACTCGAAGCGCCCAGGTCGATCCTGTTCCCGGGCAGCACCACGAAGGTCGGGCTCATGAGCCGGTGGCTTCCCGGCCGGCCAGGTTCAGGCCGTACTCGACGCCGTCGACCAGCGCCATCCAGCTGGCCTCGATGATGTTCGGGCTCGCGCCCACCGTGCTCCACCGCTTCCCGTCCCGTTGCATGTCGATGAGCACGCGGGTGATGGCCCCGGTCCCCTTCTCCGGCTCGAGGATACGGACCTTGTAGTCCGCGAGGTGGAGCTCGTCGATCTCCGGGTAGCGCCCCAGCAGGGCCTTGCGCAGCGCGTTGTTCAACGCATCGACCGGGCCGTCGCCCTCGGCGGCAGTGTGGTGCAGATCGCCCTCCACCCGGACCTTCACCATCGCCTCGGCAAAGAGGCCCCGGCCCGAGCGGTGCTCGACGTTCACGAGGAAGTCGACGAGCTCGAAGGGCGGCCGGTAGCCGGCCTCCTTGCGCTTGAGGCGCACCGCGACCGAGGCCTCGCCAGCCTCGAAAGAGAACCCCTTGGCCTCGAGGGCCTTGATGTCGTCCAGGACGTCGCCCACGTCCGCCCCGGCGGTCACCCCGTGCTCCTCGGCCTTGGCCAGGAGGTTCCCACGTCCCGAGAGCTCGCTCACCACGACCCGCATCCGGTTGCCGACCAGGGTGGGGTCGATGTGCTGGTAGGAATCCTCGTGCCGACGCATCGCCGCCACGTGGATGCCTCCCTTGTGGGCGAAGGCCGAGTTGCCGACGTAGGCCAGGTGCTCGTCGGGAGCCAGGTTGGCCACCTCCGCCACGAAGTGGGACACGTCGTGGAGGGTCTGGAGGCGACCCTCCGGCAGGCAGCGGAGGTCCATCTTCAACTCGAGGCCGGCATGACCGAGCACAGGTTGGCGTTGCCGCAGCGCTCGCCGTAGCCGTTGATGGTCCCCTGGACCTGGATGGCCCCGTGGCGGACCGCCTCGAGAGAGTTCGCCACCGCGCTCTCGGAGTCGTTGTGGCAGTGGATGCCGAGGGGGTGGTCCACGGCCTGGCGCACCGTCTCGACGATCTCGCCGATCTGCCACGGAAGCGAGCCGCCGTTGGTGTCGCACAGCACCAGGGTCTCCGCCCCACCCCGCGCCGCCGCCTTGAGGGTCTCTACCGAGTACCCGGGGTCCGCCCGGTAGCCGTCGAAGAAGTGCTCGGCGTCGTAGATCACCCGGCGACCCTGGGCCTTGAGGTAGGCCAGCGAGTCCTCGATGATCCGAAGGTTCTCGTCCAGGTTGGTGCGGAGGACCTCGGTCACGTGGAGCGTCCAGGTCTTCCCCACCACGGTGCACACCGGCGTCCGGGCGTCGAGGAGGGCCTTGAGGTTGGCGTCGTCCTCGGGCTTGTTCCCCACCCGACAGGTCGACCCGAAGGCGGTGACCAGGGCGTGCGCCCACTCGATGTCCCGGGCCCGCTCGAAGAAGTCGGCGTCCTTGGGGTTGGAGCCCGGCCAGCCTCCCTCGATGAAGGCCACGCCGAGCTCGTCGAGGCGCCGGGCCACGCGGATCTTGTCGTCGCCGGACAGCGAGATGCCTTCCCGCTGGGTCCCGTCGCGAAGGGTAGTGTCGTAGATCTGGATCATCATGTTTCCCCGAAGCCCAGCATTCTACCCGCTTTGCGGCACCTTCCGGGGGGACCATCCGCCGGGTCAGTCAGGGCGGGCCCAGAAGACCCGAGCCTCAGTCCGCGAGGCCGTACTCGCGGAGCTTCCGGTAGAGGCTGCGCTCGCTGATCCCCAGGACCCGGGCGGCCCTGCCCCGGTGGCCGCTCGTGGAGCGCAGCGCACGGTCGACGTGCTCGCGCTCCATCTCCTGCAGCGTCGGCAGCCGCTCTTCCGCATCCCTGGACGCCGAGGTGGAAGCAGCGCCAGCCGCGCCGAGCGCCGGGCGGCAGGTGCTCGGGCAGAATCTCCGTCGCCGTCGCACACCACCACCGCCGCCTCGATGGCGTGCTGGAGCTCACGGACGTTGCCGGGCCACTCGTGTGCCCACGGAGGACCTCGACGGCCCGCGTCCCCAGCCTCTTGCGCCACCCGTAGCGCTCGTTCAGGACGCGCGACGAAGTGCTCGGCCAGCAGGGCGACGTCTTCCGGCCGCTCCCGCAGCGGCGGCACCTCGACGGTGATCGTGCTCAGTCGATAGAAGAGGTCCTCCCGGAAGAGCCCCTGCCGGACCATCGCCGGGCAGCTTGCGATTGGTGGCAGCCAGGACGCGGACATCCACCCTGATCTCGCGTGTTCCCCCCACGTGCCGGAAGGTCGAGGCGTCGAGCACCCGGAGCAGGTTGACCTGGGTCGCCTGGCTGATCTCCCCGATCTCGTCGAGGAAGATCGTTCCTCCGTCAGCGACCTCGAAGAGGCCCGCCTTGGCCCGCTCGGCGCCGGTGAACGCTCCCCTCTCGTGGCCGAACAGCTCGCTCTGGAGGAGGCTCTCCTGCAACGTCGCGCACTCGACGACCACGAAGGGTCGGTCGCGCCGGGGGCTGCGCGCGTGGAGCAGCTTGGCCACCATCTCCTTGCCGGTGCCGGTCTCGCCCGCGATCAGGACCGTCGACTCGCTCGCGGCCACCCGCTCGATGAGCTCGAAGGAGCCTTCGGTAGGCAGGGCTCTCCCCGATGAAGGAGCCGGCGACGTCAGGCGGCGTGAGGCCGCGCTCGAGGAGGCTCGCGCGCACGCCGGAGCGACTGGCGCTCGAGGGCACGCTCGATCCGGACCTCGAGCTCGTCGAGCGGGCACGGCTTGGCGATGTAGTCGAAGGCGCCCCATGCGGATCGACTCGATGGCGGTGTCGATCGAGCCGTGACCGGTGAGCATGATGACGTCGACGGCCGGGCTCGTCCGGCGAATGGCGTCGAGGACCTGGAGGCCGTCCTGGTCGGGGAGGCGCAGATCGAGCAGAACGACGCCGGGCTCCTCCTCCCCGACGTGACGGAGGGCCTCGGCGCCGGATTCCGCCGTCGCTACCTCGAAGCCGAGTCGGGACAGCTCCCTGGCCATGACACTGCGGAAGGCCGCATCGTCGTCGACCAGCAGCAAGGACGCCCTGGCGCTCACGAGGCGGTCTCCACACCGAGGGCGCCGCTCTCGTTCGGGAGACTGACCTCGAAGGTCGATCCCCGTCCCGGGCTCGCTCTCGATCGCGATGTCGCCGCCCCAGCGTCGAACGAAGTTCAGCGACAGGAAGAGCCCGAGCCCCGTGCCGCCCTTGCGCAGGCTCACGAAAGGTTCGAAGACGCGCTTGCTATCCTCGGACGGGATCCCACACCCGTCGTCCACAACGCGCAGGCGAATGGGGTTGCCACCCAGGGCGCTCAGGCTGACGCAGCCTCCGGGCTCGCACGCCTGCACCGCGTTGAGCACGAGGTTGATCAGGGCGTGCTGGAGCTCGGACTCGTCCGCCCGCACGTGGAGGCTCGGGAGAAGGGGCCCAAGCTCGATGCGGACCCCGCGGTCCGCGGGCGGTGGGCTCGATCAGGCTCGTCACCTCCCGCAGCGTGGCCTGCAGGTCCACGACGTCCGCCGGTAGCCCTGCCCCCGCGACATGCGGAGGAAGTGCTGGGTGATGCCCCGGCAGCGGAGGATCTGCTCGCGAGCGATCCGGGCGCTCTCGGCGACGCTCGCACCACGCCGGATCCGTCCCCGTCGCCCGCCCGTGTGTCGCGCAGGATCCCTTCCACACAGGCGAGCACGGTTCCGAGCGGAGTGTTCAGCTCGTGTGAAAAGCCCGAGGCGAGCTGGCCCAGCGAGGCCAGCCGGTGCGCCTCGGCGAGGTGCGCCTCCGCGGCGCGTCGGTCGGTGATGTCCCGCCACACCTCCACCACCTGGATCAGCTCCCCCTGGGGTCCCCGGATCGGCGAAGCGTGCACCTCTTCCCAGCGCGACGGAGCCGTCGACCGACTCGCCGCTCGCAGATGCGCACCTGTCGCTGGCCGGAGCGCAGGCAGGCCTGAGCGTCGGGCACTCCCCGGAGGCAGTGCACACTCCCGGGGCCGAGCTCGCTGCACGACGCAGCCGAGCATCTGGTCCCGTAGACGCCCGGACCGCTGAAGGAAGGCGTCGTTCGCAGCGACCACGTTGCGGCGCGGGTCGAGGACGACGATCCCGTCGTCGATGCTGTTGATGACGGTCTCGAGGCGCTCTCGCTCGCTGCGCACCTCACCCACCAGGCCGGTCATCGAATCGGCCATGGTGTTGAACTCGCGGGCCAGCCAGGACACGGTGTCCGACCCCTCGGTCGGCATTCGCTCGGCCGAGATCGCCGTCGGCGATCTGCCGGGCGGTCGTCTCGAACCGCTGAAGCCTGCGGAGGACGAACGTGCGCACCACGACCGCGATGAGGCCGATCAGGATCAGCGCCAGCCCGCCGCTGCCCCCGACGAGCCAGCGCAGATCCCGGTTCACGGCCGCG
The DNA here is from genome assembly GCA_963825575.1 of uncultured delta proteobacterium. Lineage (GTDB taxonomy): Bacteria > Desulfobacterota > Desulfuromonadia > Desulfuromonadales > BM103 > JAFDBW01. Next base: position 7,807 of record CAWGUB010000035.1, on the reverse strand, counting down.
TGGATCTCCCCCGCGTCGAGGTCGAAGATCATGATGCCGTTGACCGTGTGGCCGCGGGTCGTGGCACTGGTGGCAGGCCTTGCGGTTGCGGAAGGGAACGACCGTGCGCAGGATGCTCCCGTCGCCGGTCTCGATCACCCGGCTGGAGTCCCGCTGCTCCGGGGGCAGGCGGTGGCAGGCCTGACAGGTCTCCGAGCGCAGGTCGAGCTCGCTCGCGTCGGTGACCGGCCGGCTCGCGTACCGAACGGACCCTTCGCGGTCGAGCAGCATCACGCTCGTGACCCGGGGCTCGTTTCCGAAGCTCTGCACCATGTCCGCGATCAGGGTGCGATCGTTCTCCATCATCTGGTGCTCGAGCGCGGCCCGCATGATCTCGCCCTGCGACAGGGCCATGCTTCGCTCGTTCGCGATCAGCGTGCGGAAATGATGACTGGAGTACAGCCAGGCCCCGGCCGCGCAGGCCACGGCCACCGCCGCGGTGATTCCTACGGCGAGACCCGCCGTCATGCTGGTCAGACGCCGCTTCATCTGCTTTGCCCGAGAGAAACCGGTCGATCGTGGCAGACGGACCCAGCCCCGTCAATGCCTGACAAGCTGGCATGGGCGTCCTGACGTTCTGTCATGAGACCGGCGTGGCCCATCCCGGCCGTTCGCGCTCCCTGCTGCCAGCAAGGGACTTGCGCCTCCGCCGCCGCCTGGCATCGGGAATGCAGTGCTTCAGTGGCAACAGGAGGAGCGCAATGGAAATGTTCTTGATGCTGTTGGCCATGAGCCTGCTGGGGACGGCGGTGACCGCCGCGCTGTTCGCCGCCGCCACGCGTGAAGAAGAACGACAACCCGCTCCCCGCGCCGAGAAGCGCCTCGTCGAGCAACCGCGCTTCTTCGTCTCGGGAGAAGAGGTTGCCGCACCCCCGGACACCGACGTCCCCGGAATCGGCGTCCCGGCGCCTGGTCCCGTGCCTCTCGAGACGCTTCTCCTCCAGATCGAGCGCCACATCCGGTTGGAGCAGGCCGCGGCCGAGTCCTTCCACCACACTCCCACCGGAAAGTCACTGCACAGCCGAACTGCGTCACCGCTCGTGAACTGAAGAGGGAACCATGGACAAAGCACGTCCACACCTCCTTGCCGGACTTGACGACGACCAGGCCGAGGAGGTGGAGGGACTCGGGTCGCGAAGGACGCTCGCCGCCGGAGAGGTGCTCTTCAACCTGGGCGATTCGGCCGGGAGCCTCTTCGTGCTGGAGGCGGGGCGTGTGGCTCTCTCTCTCCCGATGAGGGTTCAAGGGACCGAGAAAGACGTCCTCATCGAAGAGAGGGTGCCTGGCGAGGCCTTCGGCTGGTCCGCTCTCATCCCCCCCCACCGTTTCACCCTGAAGGCGTCCGCTTCGATGGAATCGGAGATCCTCGCCCTACCGCGAGCCGCAATGCTCGAGCATTTCGAGGCGCGGCCCGAGGTCGGGTACGCCGTCACCCGAGACGTGGCCGCTATCGTCGGTCAGCGGCTCCAGGTGCTCCAGGCCATGTGGCTGCGCGAGATGCAGCGCGTGGTCGAGCTGAGCCGCGCCTGAGGCGAAAGGGGGACTGGTGAAGCGGCTGATCGCACTGGTGGATGCTCTCGGGGTCGCTGGCCGCCCTTGCGGTCGACAGCGATACCGGTCCGCCGCCAGCCGCGGGCATCGAGCGGCAGGAGCTGGCAGAGGAGGTTCTGGAGGTCCCTCCGCCTCCGCTCTCGGAAGGCATCTTCCCCTGCTCGGAGTGCCACGCGGACCTGCCGGTGGACCGGACCCGTCGAGAGCTCGGGATGCACGACGAGATCGAGCTTCGGCACGACGAGGAGCACCGCTGGTGCCTCGACTGCCACGACGCGACCGACCGGGACTGGCTCCACCTGGCGAGCGGCGAGCGGGTGCCGTTCGAGGAATCGTACCGCCTGTGCGGGCAGTGCCACGGCGAGAAGCTGCGCGACTGGAGGGCGGGCGTCCACGGCCGACGAACGGGGAGCTGGAACGGACACAAGAAGTACCTGCTGTGCGCGCACTGCCACAACCCGCACGCGCCCCGCTTCGAAGCGCTCGCGCCGGAGCCGGCGCCGCGGCGGCCCACACGACCGGGGGGAGCCCGATGAAGAGACTGCCGATGCACGAGCCCCATCCCTCCGACGGACGCCCCGGCGTGCTCGCGGCGGCAGTTCGCATCGGTGGCCGCCGCCGCCGCCGCGGGCTTTCTCCTGACCGGGTGCGGGCCCCGCCGCCTGACGGAGATGCCGAAGGAGCGGCTGCGGCAGGCGCTCGACGAGATGGAGCGCGAGTACGCGCAGACGCACGGCGTCGAGGTTCGAGTGTCCGACACCGGCGCCCTGCCCGGCGTCCTCTTCGGCTACGCGCTCGACCTGTCCCGCTGCATCGGCTGCCGTCGATGCGTCCACGCGTGCGTCGAAGAGAACAACCAGTCCCGAGACCCCGAGGTGCAATGGATTCGCGTGCTCCAGATGGACAAGGAGAAGGGCATCGACTTCACCCACGCCGACCCCTACTACGAGCCCGACACGGTCCCGGAGGAAGGTCACTTCTACGTGCCCGTGGCCTGCCAGCACTGCCGCAACCCCCCCTGCGTCAAGACCTGCCCGACCGGCGCCACCTGGACGGATCCGGACGGCATCGTCGTGATCGACTACGACTGGTGCATCGGGTGCCGCTGCTGCATGGCCGCCTGCCCGTACGGGGCACGCCGCTTCAACTGGCGAGAGCCCTCGATTCCCGCGGGGAAGCTCAACCCCTCCACGCACTATGCTCGGGAACCGTCCCCGGCCGCAGGGGGTCGTCGAGAAGTGCACCTTCTGCATCCAGCGCGTCCGCGACGGTCGCTATCCGGCCTGCGTCGAGGTCTGTCCGGTGGGGGCCCGCAAGTTCGGCAACCTCCTCGATCCCGACAGCGAGATCCGCTACATCATCGAGAACAAGCGGGTGCTGGTGCTGAAGCAGGAGCTCAACACCCAGCCCAAGTTCTTCTACTTCTACGGAACGTGAGGACCCCATGAGCTTCGCCCGGCGCTTCTACCGGTTCGTGCACGGCAGCGTGCGGATCGTCACGCAGGGAAACGCGCTCTACTGGAGCTGGGTTGCCGGCCTGGTGGTGCTGATCGCCTCGGGGCTCGCGGCCTACGCGCGCACAGGTCTCGACCGGCCTCATCCTCACCTCGATGCGGGACCCCGTGAGCTGGGGCTTCTACATCGGGAACTTCACGTTCCTGGTGGGCGTGGCGGCGGCGGCGGTGGTGCTGGTCATCCCCGCCTACGTCTACGACTGGAAGCCGATTCGGGAGATCGTCATCATCGGCGAGCTGCTGGCGGTGAGCGCGATCGTGATGTGCCTGCTGTTCGTGATGGTCGACATCGGCCGGCCGGACCGCTTCTGGCACCTCGTGCCGCCGTGGGGCCACCTCAACCTGCCGAGCTCGATCCTGGCCTGGGACTCCGTCGTTCTGAACGCCTACTTCGTGGTCAACTTCGTGGTCGTGACGCACATCCTGTACCGGGCCTTCCTGGGCCGGCCGTACGAGAAGCGCCTGGTCGTTCCCCTCGTTCTGCTGTCGATCCCGATGGCGATCGGGATCCACACCGTGACCGCCTTCCTGTACAACGGCCTCGCCGCGCGCCCCTACTGGAACTCGTCGATCCTCGCCCCTCAGTTCCTCGCCTCGGCCTTCTGCTCCGGCCCCGCGATCCTCCTCGTGGCCCTGCAGCTGCTGCGTCGCTTCACGCGGTTCGAGATCCAGGACGAGGCGATCTGGAAGATCGCCGAGCTGATGGCGTACGCGATGTTCCTCAACCTCTTCCTCCACGGCGTGGAGGCCTTCAAGGAGTACTACTCGGACACCGAGCACCTCCTCTACACGAGGTACTGGTTCCAGGGCCTCGGGGAGCACCGCACCCTGGTACCCTACGCCTGGTCGGCGGTGGCGCTCAACCTGACGGCGTTCTTCCTCTTCATCATCCCGGCGGCACGCCGCAACTGGATCACCCTGAATCTCGGGTGCCTCGCCATCTACGCCGGCGTCTACATCGAGAAGGGGATGGGGCTCATCATCCCGGGCTTCACCCCCGACCCGCTGGGGGAGATCTACCAGTACGCCCCTTCGATCACGGAGCTTCGCGTGGCGGCTGGCATCTTCTCGATCGGCTTCCTGATCTTCACGCTCATGCTGAAGGTGGCCGTCCCGATCTCGCTCGGCGAGTTCCAGGACGACCCGCCCCTAGAGGAGCTCCCCTACGAAGGAGCGGTCGCCTAGCGACTCCGCACCGACAGGGCGGTCCGGCCATCCAGGGGGTTCTGCTCGAGGGCAAAGAGCGCGTGTTCCCTCTCCAAAACGACCTCGTAGAGGACGCCGTCCGACGGCAGGCACACCAGCCCGCGTGCCTCTTTCGGCTCCGCACCGAAGGTCACCAGCTCCAGCGCTGACCAATCCATGGCCGAGGTCGACTGGGCGAGCGCGATGTGCGCCGGTTGTAGAGAAGCGGGTAGAGACTGTGCTCATACCATCAGGTGGTGGGTGCGGGTCGGGAGGCGGCCGTCGGCGTCGCGGAGCTCCAGGTGCCAGGGCTCCTCGAGAATCGTCACCGACCCGTGGACGCTGGCGTACGAAGGACCGGGGGAGTTGACGATCGGCGGAACCCGAACGCAGGCGGGCTCGACGAGACGGGACGTCGGCGAGCTCCCTACGCCTTGATGCGCTCCATCTTCGGGTCGTACAGGGGTCTGAGCGAGACCACCGCCGGGTACCTCGTGCCGGCGATGTCGACCTCCCACTCGCCCGCTTCCAGCCAGGCCTTGTCGATGGGCTCTTTGGCCTCGATCATGGCGAGTCCCACGGCGCCGCCGAGGGTGAAGCCGTAACTCGCCGCCCGGATGAAGCCCACGGCCCTGCCGTCTCGGTGGACCACCTCGGCGTGATAGAGGAGCGGCTCGGGGTCCTGGAGCAGCACCTGCACCAGGCGTCGGTCGTACGCCGGCCCCTGGCGCTTCTTCTCCACGCAGCAGGCCTTGCCCAGGAAGTCCGGCCTGGTCAGATCCACGGCGAACCCGAGACCGGTCTCGTAGGGGTCGTCGGTGTTGTCGATGTCGTGGCCGTAGTCGCGGTAGCCCTTCTCCATGCGCAGGCTGCCGAGCGCCCTCAGGCCCGCGTGGCGCAGGCCGAAGCCCCGGCCGGCCTCGACCACGCGATCGTAGACGTGCACCGCCTGCTCGGAGGGAATGCACAGCTCGTAGCCGAGCTCGCCCACGTAGGTGATGCGGGTGCACTGGAGCCGAGCGAAGCCGATGTCGATCTCCCGCGCGGTGCGGAAGGGGAACGCCTCGTTGGACAGGTCTGCCGAGGTGAGGGACTGCAGGAGCTCTCGCGATCGGGGGCCCTGCACGTTGAGCTGGCCGATGCCGCCGGTGATGTCGGTGACGAAGCAGTGGGCGTCGTCGGGGATGTGGCGCTTGACCCAGGCCTCGACGTGGCGGTGCATGGTGTCGGTGACCACCACGAGGAAGCGCTCTTCCGTCTGCTTCGTGACGGTCACGTCGGCTTCCAGGCGGCCGCGCTCGTTGAGGAACTGGGTGTAGGTGATGGTCTCCACCGGGCCGTCGACGCTGTTGGCCGAGATGTAGTCGAGCACCCGGCCGGCGTCGCGTCCCTGCACCAGGAACTTCCCCATGAACGACATGTCCATGGCGACGACGCCCTCGCGGCAGGCTTTGTGCTCCGCCTCCCACCAGGGGAACCAGTTCTGACGTCCCCAGGAGAGCTTCTCGACCCTCGGCTCCTGGCCTTCCGGCGCATACCAGGCCGGGCTCTCCCAGCCGCTCACGTCGGTGAAGAAGGCGCGCTGGTCCTTCAGGCGGTGGTGAAAGGGCGAGCGCTTGCAGTCCCGGGCGGTCTGGGGCACGCGGGTGGGGTAGTGGCATCGGTAGACCAGCCCCAGGGTCTCGACGACCCGCGTCCTGCGGTATTCCGGGTTGCACTGATAGGGGTGGAAGCGGTCCACGTTGATGCCGGTGACATCCGCGCCCGGGTCGCCGGTGGTGATCCACTGGGCCATGATCCGGCCGAGGCCGGGCCCGGTGATCATCCCGATGGAGTTGAGGCCGGCGATGACGAAGTAGTTCTGGATCTCCGGAGCCTCGCCGAAGATCACGCCCATGTCGGGCGTGAAGCTCTCCGGGCCGCAGAAGAACTTCCGGAGGCCGACCTCCTGTGAGACGGGGACCCGGCTCATGGCGGTCTCGAGGAACGGCGTCATGCGATCCCAGTCCGGCGAGATCTCACCAAAGGAGAAGTCGGCGGGGACCCCGTCCACCTTCCAGGGGGCGCAGACCGGCTCGAACAGCCCGATCATGAGGCCGCCGCCCTCTTCGCGATAGTAGCCGTGACAGGAGGGGTCCTCGATGATGGGCAGCTGTCGGGTCATCCCCTCGATGGGCTCGGTGATGAGGTAGTAGTGCTCGGTCGACTGGTTCGGGATGCTCACGCCGTTCCTGGCGCCGAGTTGCCGGGCCCACATACCGGCACAATTGACCACGAACTCCGCCTCGATGGAGCCCTTCGTGGTGGTCACCCCGGTGGCGCGACCGTTCCGGGTGGTGACCCCGGTGACCGAAACGCCCTCGACGAGAGCCACGCCCTTCTGCTGGGCGCCCCTGGCCAGGGCCATGGTCGCGTCCACGGGGTTCACGCGCCCGTCCTGCTCCAGGTAGAAGCCGGCCAGGATGTCGTCCACCCGTGCCAGGGGGAAGAGCCTCTTGATCTCGTCGGGCCCGATCTCCTCGACGTCGTTCCCGAGCATCCGGTTGAAGGCCGCGACCCGCCGATACTCTTCGAGACGATCCCGGTCCGCGGCCAGCTCGATGAAGCCCAGGGGCTCGAAACCGGTGCCACGGCCGGTTTCCGCCTCGAGGCGCCCGTACAGATCGCGGGTGTACATGCGCATCTGGACCGAGGTCTCGGAGGTCGAGCCGAAGGTGGTCATCAGCCCCGCCGCGTGCCAGGTGGTGCCACTGGTCAGCCGGTCGCGCTCCAGCAGGACGACGTCGCTCCAGTTCAGGTGACCCAGGTGATAGGCCACCGAGCACCCGATGACGCCCCCGCCAACGATGACGACACGGGCCGTTCGAGGCAGTTCCGGGTTGTCCATCGCGGCTCTCTTCTCCTCGCTGCCGGAGACTTCGCTTGTCCGGAAGCTCTGCTCGCCGTCAGTCGGGCTTGCTCGGGTAGGGCGGCACGGCCCGCGGGTAGCGGCTGCGGACCATCGGGGCAAAGTCGAAGCGGGCCTCGCGGATCGACAGGCCGGCCACCTCGATCCGGCTCGGGTCCCGGGTCCCGAGCCCGACCTTCTCCGCCAGCTCGAGGTGGTTGTCGCACAGGTCGAAGGGGGGCGTGCCCTGGGTGGCCATGGGGTCGTAGCCCATCACCGCGGCGGACACTGCATCGGTGTTGACGCAGTTCGTGCCGGCCACCAGCACCTTCGGCTCGCAGCCCTCGCCGCCGGCCCACGGGCCCTCGCTGCCCCCCATGGACGAGATTCCGTCGATGATCGCCAGGTCGATGGGCCGGGCGGCGCAGATGTCGACCACCGCCCGGGGGATCCGGTATCCCTCGTGACGGGGCGAGGCCGGGTCGACCTCGGGCGCGGCGATGCGGGCGGGCTGGCGGGAGCCCTGGTGGAACACCTGGCCACGACCGCTCATCGACACCTCGAGGGGCTCGTCCTCGGGCACGTCACCCCCGTAGATCGTTGTCGGGATGTTCCCGAAGCAGTTCTTCAT
>CAWGUB010000034.1:0-34567 GCA_963825575.1 uncultured delta proteobacterium | reverse complement strand
TCCGGCGCCAGCGCCCCGCTTTGAGCACCCCGGCCACGGCTACACAAGAATGTCGCTGACGACCGTGCCGTGGACGTCGGTCAGGCGGAAGTCGCGGCCCGAGTAGCGGTAGGTCAGCGTTTCGTGATCCATGCCCATCAGATGCAAGATGGTGGCGTGCAGATCGTGGACGTGGACGCGGTTCCTCGACGCGTTCATGCCGAACTCGTCGGTCGCTGCCGTACATCAGCCCGCCTCGCACGCCGCCACCCGCGAGGAACATCGAAAAGCCCGTGTGATGATGGTCGCGACCGGCCTGGAGTACATGCTTGCGTCTTGTCGAGCTGTGCGTAGGGCGTCCGGCCGAATTCGCCGCCCCAGATGACCAGAGTGTCGTCGAGCAGGCCCGCGATTTTCAGATCGGCGAGCAGTGCAGCAGTCGCCCGGTCGCTGTCGGCGCACAGTTCGCGATGCCGCTTGTTGTTGTCCTGTGCGTGTCCCAGGGCTGCTTCTCGTTCTTGGAGACATAGTACACCTGCACGAACCGCACTCCGCGTTCGACCAGTCGCCGGGCCAGCAAACAGGACCGGCCGAATGGCGTATGACCGTATTCGTCGCGCACACCGTCCGCTTCGCGGGTGACATCAAAGGCGTCCGTGGCCTGCAACTGCATTTGGAAGGCCAGTTCCATTCGAAAAAGACCCCGGGGGAACGATGCAGCTGACTGACAATGACACGTTCAGTACCATTGATGATGAAAGTGCCGTTTTCCGTCATCAGTGGGATTTCGCCGAAATAGACTTCCTGCTCCTTGATGTCGCGGATCGACTGTACGCCGGATTCCTTATCGACATCCCACGAGACCAGCCGCACCTTGACCTTCATCGGGGCGGCAAAAGTCATCCCCCTCTGGTGGCACTCCTCGACATCGTACTTCGGGGTGCCCAGCGAGTATTCAACATACTCCAGGGAACAGGTTTCACTAAAATCCCGGATCGGGAATACCGAACGGAAGACCGCTTCGACGCCGATGTTCTGGCGAGCGGTCGCAGGCAAATCCGCCTGCAGGAAACGCTGATAGGAATTCTTTTGGATATCAATCAGGTTAGGGATATCGATAATCCGCTTGATTTCCTGAAAGTGTTTCCTAAGAAGCTGGTTATTCGCAATCGAATAAGCCATGGTGTCTCCTCATTATGTTGACTAAAGTATAATAGCCAAGACCACTCAAGGTGGCCTTGGCTAGGACGTGATTATCCGAGACGGGCTACTACTTGAGCTCCACGCTGGCGCCAGCTTCTTCCAGCTGGGTCTTGATGCCTTCGGCTTCTTCCTTACCCGCGGCTTCTTTGACAGTGTTAGGGGCACCGTCAACCAGGTCCTTGGCTTCTTTCAGACCCAGACCGGTGATCGCGCGCACAACCTTGATGACGTTGATCTTCTTGTCGCCCACAGCAGTGAGAACGACATCAAATTCGGTCTTCTCTTCTTCAGCAGCAGCCTCGCCACCGCCAGCCGGACCGGCAGCGGCAACTGCAACAGGTGCAGCAGCAGAGACGCCGAATTTTTCTTCCAGCTCCTTGACCATTTCAGCCAAATCAAGGACGCTCATCTTCTCGATGAATTCAATAACCTGTTCTTTAGTGATTGCAGCCATTTTTTGTATCCTCCGTAATCCTGTATCGATATTTTTTAGATTGTTAATTTGATGTCAGCCAGAGCAATCTCAGGCCGCTTCCTTCTGGTCTTTGATGGCAGCCAGAACCTGTACGAACGAACGCGGCACCGCAGCCAGAACACCGACAAAGTTGGTTGCCGGGGCGCTCATTGAGCCCAGCATCTTGGCCAGCAGTTGCTCGCGGCTCGGCAGGTCCGACAACGCCTTGATCGCATTGGCATCGAGCAGTTTGCCATCGAGCATACCCGCCTTCAGTTCGAAGACACCGTGCTTTTTGGCAAAATCCACCAGAGCCTTGGCGGGGGCAACCGGGTCGTCTTTAACCAGGGCGATAGCGGTCGGTCCGATCAGGTACTCATCGAAACAAGCCGCATCGGTATCCTTTGCCGCCAGACGCAGCAGGGTGTTCTTGACAACACGGTACTCAACCCCAACCTCCCGGAGCTTGTTCCGCAAATCATTGGCCTGGTCTACGTCCAGACCACGATAGTCCGCCAGAAAAGCAGCCTTGGCTTCCTTGAGCTTTTGCGCAAATTCCGCGACCAGAGTTTCTTTGCTTTGTTTATTCAACGTCTCTCCTCCTTTCCTTGTAGATTTCAGAGCTAATGATTTAACTCCTCATCCCAGCCTTCATGAAGGTGAAGAAGAGACTGTCTGTCTCATACACCATCCATCTCGCCTCGGCAGGTGGTCACGCCATTAAACCGTTAAGTACCTGCTGTCTGTGGCCAGGACTTGCTTTATCCTGTGAAGCCGCACCACAAGTGTGGTGCGACGTGATGCCTGTCTTACTTGGCCAGCGCCTGCAACTCGGGGATGTCGATATTGACACCGGGCCCCATGGTTGCGGAGATGGTCACTTTCTTTACATAGGTACCCTTGGCCGTAGATGGCTTGGCTTTAAAGAGAGCATCCATCAGGGTAACCAGGTTGCCCTTGAGTTTTTCAGGATCAAAGGAGACCTTGCCAACCGGGGCATGCACGATGCCAGCCTTTTCTACACGGTATTCGACCTTGCCCGACTTGGCTTCATTAACGGCCCGGGCGATCTCAAAGGTAACCGTGCCAACCTTGGGGTTGGGCATCAGGCTGCGGGGGCCGAGCAGCTTGCCGATCTTGCCGACGGTGCCCATCATGTCAGGTGTGGCTATGGCGGTATCGAAATCGAACCAGCCACCCTTGATCTTCTCGACCAGGTCATCGGCACCAACATAATCAGCGCCGGCTTCCTGGGCCTCCAGAGCTTTTTCACCTTTAGCGAAAACCAGCACCCGGATCGTCTTGCCGAGACCGTTTGGCAACACCACGGCACCACGTACCATCTGGTCGGCCTTACGAGGGTCAACACCGAGTTTTACCGAGACATCGACCGATTCGTCGAATTTGGCGTAAGCCGTTTCTTTAACCAGAGCCAACGCCTCGTCAACCGTATATATCCTGGTACGGTCGATCTTGTCCTTGGACGCTTTGAACTGTTTTCCTGTTGCCATTGTCTATCTTCTCCGCGTTCAGCGTGTAGTAATTAAGCTACAACTTCGAGGCCCATGCTCCGCGCAGTTCCTTCTATAATGCGCATGGCACCCTCGATATTATATGCATTGAGGTCGGGCATCTTGAGCTTGGCGATTTCCTCGACCTGCGCCTTGGTGACTTTGCCGACCTTGTCCTTGTTCGGCACACCGGAACCCTTGGGAATCTTGGCAGCCTTCAGCAAAAGCACCGCTGCCGGTGGGGTCTTGGTGATAAAGGTGAAAGAGCGGTCAGCGTAGACCGTAATGATGACCGGGATAATCAGGCCTTCCTGATCCTGGGTCCTGGCATTGTAAGCCTTGCAGAACTCCATGATGTTCACACCGTGCTGACCCAGAGCCGGGCCGACCGGAGGTGAAGGATTTGCCTTGCCGGCAGGGATCTGCAGTTTTATCTGTCCAATAACCTTTTTGGCCATGAATTGACTCCTTAACTATATTCCGCCAGAAACTCAGCTGGTCTTTTCAACCTGGATAAACTCAAGCTCAACCGGGGTGACCCGGCCAAAGATGCTGACCATGACCTTGAGCTTGGCTTTGTCAGGCTTAACATCTTCAACAATGCCGGTGAAATTCAGGAACGGCCCATCGATAACCCGCACCGTCTCACCAACTTCAAATTCGACTTTCGGCTTCGGCCGCTCTACGCCCTCTTCCATGCGCTTGGTAATTTTGGCCACTTCCTCATCAGGAATCGGCGGAGGGGTTGTTCCACCGCCGACGAAACCGGTTACTTTGGGCGTATCCTTGACAATATGCCAGGTCTCGCTGTTCAGCTCGACGTGAACCAGGATATAGCCGGGGAAAAACTTGCGGGTGGACGTCTTGCGCTCACCATTCTTAAGCTCTACCACGGTTTCCGAGGGGATCAGAACCTCGCCGAAGAACTCCTCCGCACCTAAAGAGCGGATCCGTTCCTCAAGGTTGAGTTTGACCTTGTTCTCGTAACCTGAGTAGGTATGTACTCCGTACCACTTCTTCTCGCCCATGGGATTCACTCGGTCTCTCAGTTGAGCAAGGCCTGGATCAGTGCTGACAACCCTGTGTCAATGATCCATAAGAAAACTGCCACCATCAGGACAAGCACGATGACAACCACCGTCGATCCGTAGGTCTCCTTGCGGGTGGGCCAGGTAACCTTCTGCAGCTCTGCTTTGACCTGTTGGAGAAATTCGGTAACCTTGAAATTCACTATCGCAACCTGTATGTAGGATTAACGTTAAAGTTATTTGGCAGGCCAGGTAGGATTCGAACCTACAACACCCGGTTTTGGAGACCGGTGCTCTAGCCGTTAGAGCTACTGGCCTGCAACCTTAAACAACTTGTCCGATTGTCATTAAGACTACTTGGTCTCTTTATGGACCGTGTGCTTACGACAGAAACGGCAGTACTTCTTAAACTCCAGCTTGTCAGGAGTATTCCGTTTGTTCTTGGTCGTCGTGTAGTTGCGCTGCTTGCACTCGGTGCAAGCAAGGGTCACTATGTCGCGCATTGATTTATCCTCGGCGCCCGCCCTGCAAAGGATGGCCGCCTGCTCATGTTAAAATTCAGGGGCAGCGAAATTACTCAACAATATCGCTGACGACACCGGCGCCAACCGTACGGCCACCTTCGCGGATTGCGAAGCGCAGCTCTTTGTCCATGGCGATCGGGGTGATCAGGTCGACAGTGATCGCAATGTTATCACCAGGCATGACCATCTCGGTCCCTTCCGGAAGCTCGACAATACCCGTCACGTCCGTCGTACGGAAGTAGAACTGAGGGCGGTAACCTTTGAAGAATGGCGTATGACGACCACCCTCTTCCTTGGTCAGGATGTAGGCTTCGGCCTTGAACTTGGTGTGCGGGGTGATGCTGCCCGGCTTCGCCAGGACCTGACCACGCTCGATATCTTCACGCTTCACACCGCGTAAAAGGATACCGCAGTTATCACCGGCCTGACCCTGGTCCAGAAGCTTGCGGAACATCTCGACACCCGTCACAACCGACTTGGCGGTGTCCTTGATGCCGACGATCGAAACTTCCTCACCAACCTTGATGATGCCGCGCTCGACACGACCCGTGGCAACCGTGCCACGGCCGGAGATCGAGAACACGTCCTCGACTGGCATCAGGAACGGACGATCGACCGCACGCTCAGGCTCAGGGATGTATGCGTCGCACTGGCGCATCAGCTCCAGAACCGGCTCACAGGCGGCACAGCCGTCGTTGCCGCAGCCACACTCAAGGGCCTTCAGGGCGCTGCCGGGAATGATCGGAATGTCGTCACCGGGGAACTCGTAGGAGGAGAGCAGTTCACGGATCTCCAGCTCAACCAGCTCCATCAGTTCTTCGTCATCGACCATGTCGGCCTTGTTCAGGAAAACCACCATGGCCGGCACGCCAACCTGACGGGCGAGCAGGATGTGCTCACGGGTCTGGGGCATCGGGCCGTCGGCGGCCGAGACCACCAGGATGGCACCGTCCATCTGCGCGGCACCGGTGATCATGTTCTTAATGTAGTCAGCGTGACCCGGGCAGTCGACGTGAGCGTAGTGGCGGTTGTCCGTCTCGTACTCAACGTGTGCCGTTGCGATCGTGATACCGCGCTCACGCTCCTCGGGAGCGTTGTCGATCTGATCGAAGGCTTTAAATACTGCGCCACCTTTCGAGGACAGCACGTTCGTGATTGCTGCCGTCAGGGTCGTCTTGCCGTGGTCAACGTGACCGATCGTCCCGATGTTGACATGGGGCTTAGTCCGTTCAAACTTGGCTTTGGCCATTGCGTTATCCTCCCTTGTTTACGTCTGCTGCTTTTATAATGTCTTTGTTTGTCTGCCAGCAGATCGATATCCAGAGATATCAGCAACCCTGCTGGCTCCACCTGATAGAAACGAAATCAATTTTGTAACCGCCCCGCTTTGATAACTTGTGATCTGGAGCCCACAATCGGATTTGAACCGATGACCTCATCCTTACCAAGGATGTGCTCTACCTACTGAGCTATGTGGGCCCGTTAAATCATCATCACCCAAGCAAGGCAATTAATAAATTGGAGCGGGAAACGGGATTCGAACCCGCGACCCTCAGCTTGGAAGGCTGATGCTCTAGCCAACTGAGCTACTCCCGCATATAGTCGTTTCGTTGGGCTAATGCCTAACCTTATGAATCTTTCTCTTTGGAGTCCGGCAATTCCATTCTCGCAGTTTATTACGGTCAAAAACCTCCTGCGCCAAACAGCCCTGCTTTTCTCCGGCAAGTTTTAATGGTGGAGGGGGGAGGATTCGAACCTCCGAAGTCTTCGACGTCAGATTTACAGTCTGATCCCTTTGGCCACTCGGGAACCCCTCCAGGGGATATCTTCTATTCAGTTGTAAGGGAGCCAGGCTCCCCGGTAGCTCAATGGAGCTGGCGAGAGGAATCGAACCCCCAACATCCTCATTACAAGTGAGGTGCTCTGCCTATTGAGCTACGCCAGCACAAGGGGCGTTATATACAACAGTGCCTGGCAAATTGCAAGTAAAAATTTACCAGATTTCATCGACGCCACCACAAGTGCGCAGTTATAACGAAAGCCTGAGCATGTGTCAAATATCAAAGTCTCTTTTTCTCAGAAAAAAACTATACACATTTATTGTTGACAATTATGACCGATTTAGTTATAGATAGAAGCACCATAGAAACCCGTTTATTGGGGCGTCCTTCACCCTCCTGAGGACGCCCCCTTTTTTTGTCTTCGTTCCCACCCTGTCCAGATCATGGACCGAGACCATCCAGAGAGACTCCGGCCTTCTCCGAGACCAGACTGACACGCGGCGTACCCAGTATCGGATCTTCATCGACGATCAGGTTGCAGCCGTAACTTTGTGTCAACTGGTCACGGGTCAGGACCTGCCGTGGAGTGCCGATTTTTTCGACAACACCGTCTTTGAGAAGCATCAACCGGTCCGCGTAAGCGGAGGCCAGATTGAGATCGTGAGAGACCATGACGATCGTGATCTGCTCCTGCTGCCTGAGCCGTTCCATCAGATCCATGATTCTCAGTTGATGGGCCGGATCAAGTGAAGCGGTCGGCTCATCCAGAAGCAGGACCTTGGATTGCTGACAGATAGCCCGGGCGATAATGACCCTCTGCCGTTCGCCACCACTGAGTTGGCCGAGGCGCCGGTCCGCAAGATGCAACACCTCCGTGAATTCCATAGCCTGCTCGGCCAGCTCAAGGTCACGCCTGCCTTCCACAGCCAGCAACCCCAGGTGCGGATAGCGGCCCATTATGACCGTTTCAGCGACAGTGAACGGGAATTCGGCACTGATATGCTGTGGCACCATCGCCAGTGAGCGGGCCAGATCCTTTCTGGAATATTCACTAACCGGCCTCTGCCGTAGCAGAATATCTCCGGCAGTCGAACGGTGCAGTCCGGCCATGGCTTTGAGGAGGGTGGTTTTACCCGCCCCGTTCGGACCGATGATGACAAAGAACTCCCCTGCCTTTATTTGCACAGAGACATTCCTGACCACATCAGATTGGCCGTATTGCAGGCTGAGGTTGCGGATCTCGATCAGGCAGCTCATCGTCGGCCCCTCCAGAGTAAAGCGATGAACAGGGGGGCACCGATCAGTGCCGTGACAATACCGACGGACATTTCACCCTGGCTGGGCAGGCTGCGGGCGAGCAGGTCGCAGATAATCAGGTAGGAAGATCCGGTCAGAATCGAGGCCGGCACCAGAATGCGATGGTCCGGACCAATCGTCAGGCGCAGCACATGCGGAATCGTCAGGCCGACGAAACCGATCAGCCCCGACTGGCAGACCGTCAGGCTGACCATCAGCGAAGTCGTCACCAGCAAGACCAGCATGACCACCTTGACATTGACCCCCATTGCCGAGGCGCTGTCCTGCCCGGTCAGGAGCAGGTTGAGGGGCTGGGCCAGCAGATATATCAGCACAAAACAGGGCAGAACCCCGAGCAGCAGCGGCAGGCTGTCGGCACCGGCGGCGGAAAGGTCACCCATGAGCCAGAAAATAATTTTGTGCATCTGGCCGGACTGGCTGATCGAAATCAGGAACATGATGATTGCGCCACAAAAGGCATTGACCATCACGCCGCCCAGCAACAGGGAATCACTGTTGCCTTCTTTCCGCCCGGACAGCAGCAGGACCAGCAGCAGGACTGCGAGAGAGCCGGCGAAAGAACTCAGTGCCAGCCCCGGGAAAAAACTGAAACCGGCGAGGATGCCGAGAATGGCCCCGACCGCCGAGCCGCCGGAGACGCCGAGGATGTAAGGTTCAGCCAGAGGGTTGCGCAACAGGGCCTGGAACACCAGGCCGCCAAGCGAAAGGGACGCGCCGACGGTTGCCGCCAGGATCACCCTGGGCCAGCGCAGTTTCCAGATGATCACTTCAAGTGTCGAATCGGGCTCGCCCCACCCCAGCAGGACCTGCCAGGCCGCGCCGCTCTCTCCCGAGGACCCTGTGGTCAGGCCAAGCAGGATCGAGCCGATCAGCACCGGGGCGAGGAGCAGCGTGACCATAATCAGTTTTATGTAGACGGGACGATAGCCGATCATCTCAGTGCCGTTGTGCAGGTGCGTTAATGAATGTCAGCCTGTTCCGGGTGCAGCAGGCCGACCAGGTACTCCAGGGCATCGATCAACCTCGGCGTCGGCCGATCAAACAGGTCCGCATCGACAACATGCAGGCTACTGTTTCGGACCGCCGGGATCTGCGGCCATTCCTGCCAGCGGGAACGGAGCTCCTGGTCCGTGTAGCCGCCGCCCATTGATGCCAGAAGGACCACCTCGGGTTCGAGCACAAGGAGTTCCTCCCAGGTATATCTTGGATAACCGACGCGGTCGGCAGCCAGGTTTATGGCCCCCGACCGGATCAGGAGCTGATGCAGAAAGGTGTCGGAGCCGGCCGAGATAATCGGTTGCGCGTCGATCTGGAAGAACACCCCGGGGCGGTTCGTGACTCCCGCGACCTGCCGCGCAACCCGGGCCAGGCGTTGCCGATAACCGGCGGCCAGGGCTTCTGCGCGGGCTTCTTCGTGGTAGATCGAACCCAACCGCTCAACAGTGTCAACGATCGCTTCCAGGCTTTGGGGATCGAAGACGTAGACAGGGATCCCCAGCGCCTCAAGCCTGTCGACCACAGCCTTCGGGTTGCCGTCCCTGATTGCCAGACAGAGTTGCGGCTTCAGACTGACGATCTTTTCGATGTCCAGCGCGACATAACTGCCGACCTTCGGCAATTCTGCAGCAGCTTCGGGGAAGTTAGCGAACCGGGTTGCTCCGACCAGGGCCTCCCCGCCCCCAACCTCGTAGCTGATTTCAGTGAGGTTGGGCGCGAGGGAGACGACGCGCGTTAAATGCTCTGCCACATCAACTGTACGGCCAATCTGGTCAACGAGAACCCGTCCGTGCACCGAAGGAACCGTCAGCAAAAAGACCGTTATGACGAGGAAAAAGTTTTTCATGTCAAAAACTTAAAACCTGAAATCGACCCCCGCCACAAAATTGATCTCCGGAGACGGGTAAAGGTACTCAGCGCCGTAATCGACACCATATTCCTCGTATTCCTGGTCAAGGATATTGTTGACTGCAACATATATCGACCCTTTCTCCAGCAGATAAGCGAGTTTGCCAGCCAGGTAGAAATAATCGTCCTGGTGACCGAGGTTGTTGTCAAAATCCGAGATATAGCGTCTTTCGCCAACATAGCTGCCGTCCAGACCCAGCTGGACGCGGTCGTAGAATGTCTTCTGAACACCAATGGTAAACTGATGTCTGGGGACGTTCGGCAAATCCTTGCCATCATATTGCCCGCCGTCAATATCCGTGTGTCTGTAGGTATAACTGCCACTGAAAAGGATATCGTGGATTTTTTTGCTGGCAGTCAGCTCGACCCCCTGCCGGATACTGTCACCATCGAGGTTTTCATTCGCACCAGTTAACGGGTTGTAGAAGATTTCATCATCGGTGACGACACGGAACAGGTTCAAGCCAAGGGCAAGCCCCGACTCGAGGCGAAGTCGCAAGCCAGCTTCAAGGTCATCGGAATTCTGTGATCCCAAGCTCTCATCGACGGTATTGGTGAAAAAATTGAAAAACTCATCGATCACGGGGTACCTGAAACTCTTTGCATAGCTCACATAAGCCGAAGAGTTACCCATAAACCGGTAATTGACCCCAAGGGTGTAAAGGTCCTCATTGATAGTCTTGGAATCACTGGTCCCGGCATCGACCCATTTGAAATCAAATTCGGCGCGATCGTGTCTGACGCCACCGGATGCAGAGAGGCTCTCCGTTACCGACACGTCCACATGAGTAAAATATCCGTAACTTTCTTTGCTCATATCGTAAGAGGCCATGCTGTAAGACGATTGATTCCGGATGTCTTCATCACTCTTCTCGTAGTCAAAGCCTAGAACGGCCCGGGTTTCGTATCCGAACAGCGATTCATTTAAAACCAGTTGGGGAGATACAGACCTGGTGTCTATTTCAGTGTCTCCGGTATAGTTGCCGTAAGAGGAAAAATAATGGAACTTCGCTTCGCGATTACGCTTCGAAACGTCCAGGTCCAGATAGCTGCCGTCGGTCAGATAGTATTGCAGGCCACCCTGTAAATACCAGTCCCTGGTATCAACGAAGTCATCAGGTGAAGTGGTCGATTTGCGCGACACACCACTGTCCAGAGCGCTCTTGAACAGCCCACCCGGCATACTGGCATCATCTTTGTGATAACCACCGTTGAAACGCAGGAACAGCTGGTCTGAGACCTCATAATCCAGGCTAACCCCGACATCTTTGGCCAAGGTGTCGCTGTTGTCCCGGTAGCCGTCGGAAGAGCGATAATTACCGTTCACGGCGATTGACAGGTCTTTGGTTGTCCCGCTGACAGAGCCGCTACTCTGAAACGTCTTGTAGCTACCGGCCTGGACACTTCCCGCCCCGGCCACCTCCGGAGTGCCTTTTTTCGTGATGATGTTGATCACGCCGCCGGTGGCGTTGTCGCCGTAAAGAACACTGCCCCTGCCGCCACGGACGATTTCGATTCTTTCAACCCGCTCTTTTGGAATCAGGGTCCAGTCCACGCCGCTCAAATCCGCCTGGTTGATGCGTCTGCCATCGACCAGCACCAAGGTGTTCAATGATGCCGCCTCCCCGAAACCCCGCAAGTCAACCGTGTAAGTCCGGCCGTTGCCAGAGATATCGTTGACCAATACCCCGGCGACATTCCTCAGTATTTCGGGGACATTCTGCGCTGGAGACTGCGCAATCTGTTCCTCAGTGACAACCGTGACATTCGCCGGTACGGCAGACAATTCTTCAGCCAAACGGGTTGCTGTCACCACAACCTCATCCATCGTCACCGACCGCTCCTCTGCCTCTGCGGCAAAGGCCGGACTGCACACCATTAAACCCGTCATAATAACCAACAAAATTCTGTCCATACTTCCACTCCCGTTACAATGGACCGGGGCCATAAAAAATCCCCGGTCAATATGAAATTGATCCGGGGATTCCCTGTATCTCCACGAACTCTCGGCAACCACCCCGTGACCGCGGGGGCAGCAACTCAAATCTCTCCAGACAGGTCTTCTGACTTCCGGTTCGTTCTACTGATCGCGCCTTCCCGACGGGTAGTGTCAGTGGCATGTGAGCGATGTTCGTCCCCGGTCACAGCGGCGGGCCCGTCCCGGATTTACACCGGGTTCCCTTCTGACCGGATTCGCGGATGATTGCAAAACCCGATCAAGCCTTGCGGCATCTGAAAATGTATGGCGTAAACTTACCTGTTGTTTCCGGTTAAAGTCAAGAATCACCTGCCTGGAACCGCCAACATTTATCTGGCTGTCACCAGACGATGACAATTGTGTGCCTGACCGTCAGAAAACTCGAATAATACTTGTGAAGCGATAAAGATTGATTAACATTATCTGGGTAGCAGTTCGCTTAACTTAACAACCAGTCAAGGAGACTTAACCATGTCAAAAATAAAAGGGACTATCGGCATACTCACCGGAGGAGGAGATGTCCCGGGCCTTAACCCCGCCATCCGGGCATTGACAGTGCGCGCCCTGAGAGAGGGTTACAGGGTTCTCGGCATCCGGCGCGGTTGGGCAGGCCTGGTCGACCTGATCCCTGATCCGCATGCTGACAACAGTAGCTGCATACAGGAGCTGACCGCGGAGATTGTCAACCGCGCCGGACGCACGGGCGGAACTTTTCTGCATACCTCGCGAACCCGTCCAAGCCACTTGCCGATCACCAACGTCCCGATCCACCTCCAGGACATTTACCAGGAGACGATCAACGACGTCACGCCGCAGATACTGAAAAACATCGAATTCCTCGGCCTGGATTTCCTCATCCCGATCGGTGGTGACGACACGCTCAGTTACGGTCAGCGCCTGCACGAAGAGGGAGTCAAGGTGGTCGCCATTCCGAAGACCATGGACAACGACGTCCCTGGCACTGACTATTGCATCGGCTTCTCGACCTGCGTCACCCGGACGATCGAGCTGACCCATCGGCTGCGCACCAGCGCCGGGTCCCATGAACGCTTCCTCGTACTTGAAGTGTTCGGTCGCTACGCCGGGTTCTCGGCGATTCTGCCGACCATGGCCGGAGCCGCCGACCGGTGCGTCATCCCGGAGCACCCTTTCGACATGGAGCAGCTTTGCGACCTGCTCAGCTACGACCGTCGAAAACATCCGAGCAACTACTCGGTGGTCCTGATCTCAGAAGGCGCGACCATGACCCATCACGACGGTATGCTTTTCGAGAACGAAGAGACTGACCAGTACGGTCATAAGAAACTCGGCGGCATAGGCGATCAGGTCGCCGCGCAGCTGAAGGAGCTCTCACCGAAATTCAATAATGGTCGACGGGTCAACGTGCTCAGCCAGCGACTGGGATATCTGGTGCGTTGCGGAGACCCCGACGCGATGGATTCGATCGTGCCGATGGCATACGGCAACCTCGCCTTTGACATGGTCCAGGCCAACACCTCGGGGCGCCTGATCAGCCTGCACAACGGCTGTTATGACACGGTGCCGATCGATGTGGTCACCGGGCACAAGAAAGTTGTTGATATCAGCAAATATTACGACACCGAACGGCTACGGCCGAAATACGAGTCGTTCATGCGTCTGCCGACCTTCATCATGACCAGCGACATTTAACTTCAACCACCTGCTCTTGAGTGTATTGATTGATCGTTGCATCGGCAACAGATTCACAATCTGTTGCCACTATATTTAGCTTACCGGTTGCATGATGTCTCCTCAGTATGATCCTGCCACGCCATATTGAGAGCTGTGCGGCGAGGCCCATGTAACGGGCCGGCTCGTCTCCTCTGTTGTTTTTGGAAGTCATATACTCCTCGCGAACGTATATGCCCTCCGCTAGGAGAAGGCACTTTTGCATACTTTTGTTGCCGGACAAAAGTATGGCGTCTGGCGGGACGCGACCCGCCGGTGTTGGTTTTCACTTCCCGAAATTTAGAGACAAAAGCAAAACCAGAACCAGAACCCGGGGGTCGCGCCCCCCGACTGCGCCTTACTCTTTTACTGGCCTAAAAGAGTAAGCAGAAAAGGGCCTGCGCTGCGCTGGGCATGTCTGGTTCGAAATGGAGGCAACATCAATTCAGACAGGATTATCAGACTAAATGACTACCTGTCCCCCGCAGGACCCGAGGCTCTTGAGAGCCTCTCCTTCCGTGGAGTATTTTTATCGGTCATTGTTCTCTTTAGCTTTTCCCTTGTAGATCACACAAAAAGGAAGGCCCCCTGTAACGGGCCGGCTCCCTGAGCTGTGTCGTATTTTAAGGTCAAGGAAACCCGGCAGAGGAGATGCCCTCCGCAAGGAGAAGGCCCTTTTGCATACTTTTGTTGCCGGACAAAAGTATGGCGTCCGGCAGTACGCGAACTGCCGATTTTGATTTTGAATGAGAGTTTTCTGCAATATGTAAAAATGGCAACAGATTGTGAATCTGTTGCCATCTGACACAAAAACCTAAACTCCCAAAACACACTCGATTATCGAGTGATCATTTTTTCTGCCTGACAACTTCAAACAGTGCCACGGCGCTTGCACAAGAGGCATTGAGAGACGCCACCCCGCCGCTCATCGGTATTTCCAGCAAGCCATCACACAGCTGGCGAGTCCGCTGACGCAGGCCCTCCCCCTCGCTGCCGACAATCAGAACCAGATGGCCGGACAGGGTTGCCGTGAACAGGGGCTGGGTCCCTTCACCGGCGGCGAGGCCGTACACCCAGAAGCCGCTCTTCTTCAGCATCTCGATGGCTCTGGCCAGGTTGGTCACCTGGCAGACGGAGAGATGTTCCACCGCACCAGCCGACGCTTTGTCGACAACGTTGGTGATCCCGCAGCTGCGATCTTTGGTGATCACCACACCCTGACAACCTGCCGCGTCGGCGTTGCGCAGAATCGCTCCCAGGTTGTGCGGGTCGGTGATCCCGTCCAGCAACAGGAAGAACCCGTCCTGACCGGACGTCTGCCAATCGGTCAGAAGATCCTCAAACTCGGTGTAGGGGAATGGTTCCATACTCATCACCACCCCCTGGTGATGGGGTAGCCCGGCGAGCCGGTCAAGGTCCTGGCGACGACGTTGCCGGACCGGCACACCACAATCCTTTGCCAGATCCAGCACTTCATCGATGCGCTTGCCGTCAGCTTTCTCGTCGACAAACAATTCGACCGGCCGACGGCGGCCACGCAAAGCTTCTTTAACGGGGTTGATTCCGTAGAGATAATCGAGGCTCATGTCACGGTCCCTGAAAACTTTCCAGTGTATTGACGTCGGCCCGATGCTGAATGACACACGTCGTGAATTTAGATAGGGCCAGGCTGAAGCGCCAGCAAGGCCAGGAGGGATTCGCAAACAACAGGCCCTTTCCTGCGTGACCCAGGGTGTGATAATCCGTAGCACGATCGCTCGACAGGCCTGTCACGCCCAACATCCTTGCCGAGCCATCATAACCTATTCGTCAACAGTGACAGAGTGACAGTTGCTCTCCGGCGCTTTGCCACGTCTTTCACGTGATATCTTGACCTCATCCGGCAAAGGACGATCGGCCCTGTTGCAACCGATGAGGGCCTGGATACCGTACCAGCCCAACGCTCCCTCTTCTGCAATATCGGAGAGCTCTTCCAGAGCCGTACGGTTGTCGTACTCTCCCTTCCGGTAAGGTCGGGAAGATATCAGAGCATCATAGACATCGCAAGTTGCGACCATTTCCACCAGGGGGCTCACTGCAGCAAGGCCTCTCGGGTAACCCGAACCGTTGCATCGTTCATGATGGTTGAGCGCGACGTGCGCCGCCGGATGGCGATGATCTCCCAGGTAATAACTGAGCAACACGAAGCCGGCCACGGCGTGAAATTCAAGGAATTGGCGCTCCCGCCGGGTCAGGGGGGTCTTTTTTTGCAGGATATCAGAGGGTATAGACAGTTTGCCGACGTCGTGAGTCGGCCCTGCCAGCAGGACATTTCTCTCTGCCATCGTGTTTGGGTAACATTTTTCCATCATGAAAGAGGTCAGGGCGAAGACGACCAGTGAGTGACGGTAGGTATAGAAATCGTTTTTCTTGAATACGTCCAGCGCGGTCAAAAGAGGTAGGGGGATCGGTATCTCGCCGAACTGCCTGAGATGGCTCTGAGCCCCGTCGGCGCCCCCAAAAACAAACGCGTAGGGGGCCTCGCTGATGAAGCGCTCCATATCCGACAGGATCTTGTCATGCTGAAGCAGGCAGCTGCTCTTGAACTGCTTCAGTCGTCCCTTCCTGGCGATATCGGTGATGACCGCCTCGTCGAGCAGGAGGCCCGCAGGAAGCAGCTCCACGCCATCCAGATCCCGGATGGCAAAAGCAAGCGTGATGTCGAGTGTATTGATGTTGCTGGTTATTGAAGATTCTGACATGCCATAGTTCATGTCACCCCCCTGATCACATGCAATCGGCTACGCCAATCCTGTCTTTTCAGATTAACTGCAAAGTTATCTCTGTCAATTTCCCAGATGCCGGGTTACGGCTTATTGACTGAAGTGGTCTGGTCCGTGGTTGAAATGCAGTCTTTCCCCTCCGATTTTGACTTGAACATCAATTGGTTGGCCAGATCGACAAGTTGAGTGAACGATTGTTGACCATCGCCGGGAAAAGTTGCAATCCCGGTGCTGATTGTGATCTGCTCCTCGCCCATCCCCCTGTAACGAAACGATCTGATACTTGAACTGATCCGGCGCGCCAGTTCCATGGCCCCAGCGGTTTCCGTCTTGGGCAGCAGGATCACGAATTCCTCGCCGCCGTAACGTGCTGCGATATCGATTTCCCGGACAAACTCCCTGATCATCTCCCCAATCTGCCTGATCACCTCATCGCCACGGATATGGCCATATTTATCGTTGACCCGTTTGAAGTCGTCGATGTCGAAAAAAATCAGTGACAGCGGCTCATGGTGGCGAACCGCACGGGAGAATTCCTTCTCGAGCCGTTCATAGAAATGCCGATGCGTATAAAGCTTGCTCAACCCGTCGCGAATCGCCATCTCTTCAAACAGGTCCCTGGCGGATTTCATCGATTCGAAAAGGGTCGCATTCTCCAGCGCATTCGCAGAGATATTGGCGACCAGATGAGTAAGTTTGTTGATCCGTTCGGAGATACCGTCCTTCAATTTCATTGTCGTGCGTAACAAGAGGGTGCCGATAACGGTCTCTTTCTTGATGATTGGCACAACGATGAGTGAATTGAGATTCAAAGCCGCGAGATGCTGGCGAACAGGTTCCATCAGGAGGTCGCTCTTGACATCGTTGACGATCACCGCCTGGTGAGTCTCTATCACCTGGCGTATCTCCGGATAGCGATTCAAATCCAGCCTGATTTCGGTGTTTTCCTGCAGGTCGTTGCAGGCCTTGACGATAATTTCATCTGCATCACTGATACTTATGATCGAGCAGCGTTCGACTTCGATAACATCGGCAATCTTTTCCACGACAAATCGCAGAATTTTCATCGGATTGCGCAACACGGTGACGATGTCGTACAGTTCGAGGAGCATCTGCAGGTCGCGCCGCTCCAGTTCGTTGTAGTAGTTCTTGTACAGCAGGTGCGAATCGACCCTTGCCAGGACCTCTGGAGTGTGAACCGGCTTTGTAATGTAATCGTCGGCGCCGGCCTGCAGACCGAGAAGGATCTCGTCCCGATTGGTATGGGCGGTAATCAGTACCACCGGGATGCGTTTTGTCTGCTCATTCTCCTTGATGATCCTGCAGACTTCAATGCCGTTCATGCCTGGCATCTCGATATCAAGAATCACGAGATCCGGGGTCTCGCTGATGGTTAGGTCCAGGGCCGTAAGGCCATTGTCTGCCTCGAGTGTTACGTAACGGCCCTCGAGGGCATCCTGAAGAATTGTCCTGATAAATTTGTCGTCATCGACAATCAGGACCTTGCTCATTGTCATCCCCTATCCCTCCATTGGCAAGCCATCGCTTGCATCTTTGCCCACTATCCATTTTACGGTATACGGTTGATCGCGACTGACCAGGGGCCGTTTTTCTAAGCCCGAGGTTTAACACTTCCCGTGACACACGACAACCCGCCAAACAGCATCACCAAGTTCGTGGGGCACTGTTTTGCCTGTGACAGCCTTTTTCAAGGTGGCCGCTTTACAATAATCGACCGGGAGCCATTTCGTCAGGTAGAATTTCACTGGCAGACCAGAGGAGATGGTTTTCTGGTGACATTCCTCATAATCCCTCCCGTTCAATGCTCGACAATACGTTTGCAAAAATCGTGCAAACTTCCAGTTGTCGAGAGATTTCATTCGTCCAGAGCTGCCTGCATTTCCTGCAGGATCATACCGGCCGCCAGGGCAGGATCCGCCGCCGCAGAGATCGGCCGTCCGATCACCAGATAATCGGCACCGGATCGCAGGGCATCACCGGGGGTCGTCACGCGCTTCTGATCATCCTTCGAGGCGAACGTCGGCCGGACACCGGGCGTGACGATCAGGAAATCCTCTCCACAAACCTCACGGATCAGGCCCACTTCTTTCGGCGACGCGACCACGCCATCCATGCCGGCATCTTTGGCCAGCCTGGCCAGCTTGGGCACCATGACCTCTACGGGCCGATCGATACCGACGCCGCGCAGGGTCTCTTCAGTCGACGAGGTGAGAATCGTCACCGCCAGCAGGATCGGGCGGTTCGGGTTGCCGCGCGGACAGGCTTTGTCGATTTCGGCCACCAGCTTCGCCATCATTTCAAAGCCGCCCAGGGCATGAACGTTGAACATTCTGACCCCAAGCCGCAGGGCCTCGAGACCAGCCATAGCCACGGTATTCGGGATGTCATGGTATTTCAGGTCGAGGAACACATCACAGCCACCATTCTGCACCAGGCTGACAACCTCGGGGCCGCACCGGGTAAACAGCTGTTTGCCGATTTTGAAGACACCGACCTGTTCCTGCAGCTTTTCAACCCAGTTGCGAGCGTCTTCCAGGTTGTCGACATCAAGAGCGAAGATCAATCTTTGCTTGGCACTATTCATCACGGTTCCCTATCAGGTCACGGACGCGCTGTGAGACTTCCTGGACGCGTTTGATCAATTCGGCAGAGTCTGCAGCCCCAAGCTCACGGCGAGCAGCGATACATTCCATATAGACCAGCTCGCTGAGAGACTCCGAGAGCAGGCGCAGCTTGTCACCTTCCTCGAGACCGGCCAGGTTGGCCAGGATACGGCCGCCATCTATCGAGCCGTCTTCCTTCAGCGCGGTCTGCCTGAACACGTAGGAGAAAGGCTGCGGCAGGTCGCGCAGGAATCGCGAAATCTCCTCACGGAACTGTGGGTTCTTGGCCGAGACCACGCCGTGCATGGCCACCAGGACACCGTTGAAGATTTTGACCACTTCACCGAGGACCCCTTCGACGGCAACAGTCGGGGCCTCTTCCATCTTCACCACGCCGCGTTCAACCAGTTGGCTGAGCAACCTTAGAGCATCGAATTCACCGGACCCCGAACGGCGCAACAACTCGCTGACATCACTGACACCCGACTGAACCAGGGCGACCATTCTCTGAGATATGCTGTCAAGATCATTGGGAACCTTGCCAGTGGCTACCGGCATAGCGTCAAGCGACTTGACCTTCTGAATGTACACGGCCCGTTCATCAACCCGTCGCAGACCTTCCATGATCAGGTTCTGGGTGGTCATGGAAAGACTGACGACCTTGTCTTCATCCGGCTTGACATTGCTGTAGAGATAGGAACCATCATGAAAGGCGAACAGGTTGTAGGTGATCGTCTCCACCTGGTTTTTGGTCGCGGCCCAGAGGTCCTGGGAGGTGATGATCCCCTGATCGGCCAGGATCTTGCCCAGCGGGATTTCGCCGTTGGCAAACTGGCGGGCGCCCTGCAGGATTTCCCGGTCGAATTTACCGAGGCTGTAAAGTATTTCGCCTATCTCCTCTTCCGGAAAGGTGCTTGTCGCATAGACGATCTCACCATTCTGGAAATAAAGGCCCTTGCTGCCTCCGGACAGGTTGAACTGCAACAGCCCGGACTTGCGGAACATATTGAAAAACGAGAGCAGGTCGACAATTCCGATTTCCCCGACCAGGCCGGTCATCAGCACCTTTTCGGCACTTGCCGCAGACTCCAGCAACAGATGCTGACTGGAACAGGATGACAGTCTCAACGACTGGTCGCCCAGCAATTTCAAAACACTCGACGGCAGCAGCAACTTGCCGCCTTTTTCGATCCTTACCTCGCTCACATTGCTATTCCCCCAGTGAAGCGGATAGGGCGGCACGTACCTGCGCAACGATCATTTCTGCGGCGCCATCGACCGGCAACATGGAGTTTTCACCAGATTGTCGATCTTGCAGTTCGAAGGACTGTTCTTTCAACCCCCGTGCACCGACAGTGACGCGCAACGGGATCCCGAGCAGTTCGGCATCCTTGAATTTGCTCCCCGGACGTTCATCACGATCGTCGAGCAGAACCTCCAGGCCTTCGGCAGCCAGCTGACCATAAAGAGCTTCCCCAGCACTGAGGACCGTCTCATCTTTCGGGTTGAGCAGGGTCACGATCACCTGGAATGGCGCTAGCGGCATCGGCCAGATGATGCCGTTCTCGTCGTGGTTCTGCTCTATCGCTGCAGCCGCTGTCCGGCCGATACCGATGCCGTAACAACCCATGACCAGCGTTCGTTCCTTGCCCTGGCCATCGAGGACCGTAGCATGCATTGCCTCCGAGTACTTGGTGCCGAGTTTAAAGACATGGCCGACTTCAATACCGCGCCAGGACTCGAGCTGACCGTTGCAGCGCGGACAGGGGTCGCCAGCTTGAGCCTCACGCAGGTCGACAAAAGCTTCAACCTGGAAATCCCGGCCGTGGTTGGCTCCGGTCAGGTGGAAATTCTCCTCGTTGGCGCCAAGGCCGAAGTCGCTCATTAATGCCAGCTCCTGGTCAGCCAGGACACGGCAGGTCAAACCGATCGGTCCGGAGAAGCCGGTTGGTGCGCCGGTCAACTTCCTGACCAGCGCTTCATCGGCCATCTGCAGGTGGTTGCAGACGAGGAAGTTGCACAGTTTGACCTCATTGAGCTTGTGATCCCCGCGCAGCAGCACGGCGATGTTCTCTTCACGCTCATTCTGCAGCATCAGAGTCTTGACCATCTTCTGCGGATTTTCATTCAGGAACGCAGCGACATCTTCAATGCTTTTCAGGTTTGGCGTTGCGACCTTGCCCAGTGCCATGGCCGGGGCCGGGGCTTCCCCGGCCGGGGGACGCAGTTCGGCCTTTTCGACATTGGCCGCATAGTCACAGCTATCGCAGGAGACAATGGCGTCCTCGCCGGTTTCGGCAAGGACCATGAATTCATGGGAGAAGCTACCGCCGATCGCTCCGGAGTCCGCCTCAACAGCGCGGAATTCCAGGCCGCAGCGCATAAATATCCGCCGGTAGGCGTCATACATCTTTTTGTATGAAATATCCGCGCCGGCGTCATCGACATCGAAAGAATAGGCGTCTTTCATGATGAATTCCCGGCAGCGCATCAGGCCGAAGCGTGGGCGGATCTCGTCACGGAACTTGGTCTGGATCTGGTAAAGATTCAGCGGCAGCTGGCGATATGAGCTGACCGTGCCACGAACTATTTCCGTCACCACTTCTTCGTGGGTCGGTCCGATACAGAAGTCGGTCTCCTTGCGATCTTTGAAACGCAGCAGCTCTTTGCCGTACTGCTGCCAGCGCCCCGATTGTTGCCACAAATCAGCAGGGTTGACTGCCGGCATCAGCAATTCTATGGCACCGGCGCGATTCATCTCCTCGCGAACGATATTCTCAACCTTGCGGATCACCCGCAGGCCGAAAGGCAGGTAGTCATAAACACCGGCCGCGACCTTGCGGATCATACCGGCCCGGGCCATTAACTGGTGGCTTACGACTTCAGCATCACCGGGAGTTTCTTTCAACGTCGGCAAAAAGTACTGGGAATAACGCATCGGTCAACCTCTGAATAAAATAATAACCCTCTCTCAGTTGATTAAAGAGGGCCTTTGAAATTAGCCTATTTCCAGGGGGATTGCAAGTTGTGATACAGGCTCAGGACTTACGATCTTCGGCCAGGGACAAGGCTTCTTCGACGAGGGCGTCAGCAAGTCCGGATTGCGGCACCTTGCGCACCACTTGACCTTTGCGAAACAGCAGTCCCTGGCCCTTGCCACCGGCGATACCGAGGTCAGCTTCGCGCGCTTCGCCGGGGCCATTGACCACGCAACCCATAACCGCGATCGTTATACGCACCGGCAGATTGTGCAGTCGCTGCTCGACTTCTTCGGCAATCTCGATCAGGTCGATTTCGCAACGACCGCAGGTCGGACAGCTGATAAACACCGGGCCGCGTTCGCGCAGTTCGAGACTTTTCAAAATCTCCCAGCCGACCCGTACCTCTTCGACGGGATCGCCTGTGAGTGAAACCCGCAGCGTGTCGCCGATTCCGTCGTAGAGCAGGGCGCCGAGGCCCACAGCGCTCTTGATCGTGCCACTCCAGGTCGTCCCGGCCTCGGTGACCCCAATGTGCAGCGGATAATCGACCTGCTCGGCGAGCAGACGGTAGGCGGCAACGGTGCGCTGCACATCAGAGGCCTTGAGACTGACCTTAATCTCACGGTAGCCGAGCTCTTCCAGGATACGGATGTGAGCGAGCGCACTGACTACCATCGCTTCAGCGGTCGGGTGGCCGTATTCTTCCAGCAGTTCCTTTTCCAGGGATCCGGCATTTACCCCGATACGGATCGGCACAGCGCGTTCGGCGCAGGCCTTGACAACCTCTTCGACCTTCCAGCGCGCACCGATATTGCCGGGGTTGAACCGCAAGCCAGCGACCCCCGCCTCCAATGACATCAGCGCCAGACGGTAATCGAAATGGATGTCGGCGATCATCGGCAGTTGGCTCTGTGCACAGATCTTCCTCAGTGCTTCCGCTGCCGCCTGATCGGGTACCGCACAGCGCACGATTTCGCAGCCAGCCTGAGCCAGCGCCTCGATCTGTGCACAGGTTGCGACAACATCACGGGTATCGGTATTGCACATCGACTGCACCGAGATCGGCGCATCACCGCCAACCGCCACATTGCCGATCTGGATTTTGCGTGTCTCGCGTCTCAAATAGCTATCCCGGGTTCTGATGGTTCCTGCTGCGAACAGATCAGCACAAGAAACCTGTGTAGAACAGTTAACGCAAAGAAAGGCCCTGAAAAGGTAAGGGAAAGACGCCAAGTTATAAAAAGTTGGTTTCCTTTGCGTCTTTGCGTTAAAAAAAAATCCAGTTCCTCATAAAAGATTTTCGAGTTTACGGAGGTATCTGGCTACATGTCAAGCAGAGCCTGCTTGCCAATATAAAGATTTCCATATATAGTATGACGAATCTTTAATCTGGGGAGTTCCATGAAGACCATCGACTGTCGCGGCCAGCAATGCCCGCAACCGGTTATCCAGACCCGCAAGCTGATGTTGGCAGAGCCAGGCAACGTACTGGAAGTCCTGGTTGATGATCAGGTCTGCCGGGACAACGTTTCGCGCCTGGCAACGACCATGGGGTACCACATTGCGGCTGAAGAGTCAGGGGCAGCGATTCGGCTTGAGCTGAGCCCTGGAAAGAAACCGAAACAGAGCCGATCTGTCGCATCTGCGGCCGGGCCGAGGATTATCTTCATAGGTTCAGACCAGATGGGATCCGGCGACCCCAAGCTCGGCCAGGTACTGATGAAAAACTTCATCTTCACCCTGACCGAAGCGGATATCGTCCCCGATGCCATTTACCTTGTCAACAGCGGCGTCAGGCTGACAATCGCTGGCTCCGATGTCCTTGAGCCACTGGAAGAACTCGCCAATCGCGGTGTCGACATCGCATCATGCGGCCTTTGCCTGGAGTATTTTGACGCCAAGGACTCCCTGGTCGTCGGCAGGATCTCGAACATGCTGGAGCTGGTGAACGCCCTGGAAGGGGCTGGCAGCGTCATTCGCTTGTAACTTTAAGGGAGTAGTTCGTAGCCTGGTGGCGCGCTCGGTCTTCAAAACCGATGGGGGGCGTATCCCGTCCCTGGTGGGTTCGATTCCCATCTACTCCCGCCAATTCTACCCAGAGGATATGAAACAGGCCTATGCTCAACCCGAAACAACATAAAGCCTACTGCGATTTCTATGACTCCGTCCGCGATACGGAGCATCTTGATTCCCGCACTGCGGCCATGATAGGACTGGCGGCAGCCATGGCCCGGGAGTGCCAGCCATGAATCGAGCACTACCTTGGCGTGGCCAGGGAACAAAAAATTACAGCCGAAGAGATTGGCGCCATCCAGGGGATCGTTATGGCCGTCTCGGCCGGCAAGATCAACGTCCTGATGCGCGAGTCCTCCTCCCCTTCACAAGACTGAGTCTTCACCATCAATTCATCACTGCAACACCTGTGGAGGTGATCCATGACTGATCGCCGTGCCCTCCTGCGCGCCCTCCCCGCCATCGACAAGCTTCTGGCGACCCTTTGTCTGAAAGAACTGGCCGTGAGCCAGCCACATATACTGATAGTCGAGGCAGCCCAGCAGACCGTTGACGGATTACGCCGACGGCTCCTTGACGAAAAAGCCACCCTGCCCGATCTCGATCTGGAGACCGTCGTTGCACAGGTCGCCGCCAGGGTCGCCGAGTTGGCCAGCCCATCATTGCGCCGGGTTATCAATGTTACCGGCACCCTGCTGCACACCAACCTCGGCCGGGCGCCGCTCTGCAGCAATGCGCTGCAGGCCGTCACCATGGTTGCACAGGGCTATTCGAATCTGGAATACGATCTGGACGCCGGCCAACGCGGCAAACGCTTCACCCACGTCGAAGAGCTGATCTGCAAGCTGACCGGCGGGGAAGCCGCAACCGTGGTCAACAACAATGCCGGCGCCGTGATGCTTTGCCTTGCCGCCCTGGCCGGCGGACGCAACGCCATGGTCTCACGCGGTGAACTGATCGAGATCGGCGGCTCCTTCCGCATCCCCGACATCATGGCCGCCAGTGGCGTCAAGCTGGTTGAGGTCGGCACCACCAACAAGACCCATCTCAAGGATTACGCAAACGCCATCAACGCGGAGACCGCCTTGATTCTCAAGGTCCACACCAGCAACTATCGGATTCTCGGTTTCACCGAAGCGGTCAGTGGTGAGGCCCTGGCGGAACTTGCCCATCAACATCAGATACCGGTACTCGAGGACCTCGGCAGCGGCCTGTTGATTGACCTGACTTGTTACGGACTGCCGAAAGAACCGACCGTCCGTGAAGCGCTGAAAACCGGCATCGACCTGGTCACTTTCAGCGGCGACAAACTGCTGGGCGGACCCCAGGCAGGCATCATCGTCGGCAGCCGGGAGGTTATCGATAAAGTCCGCAAGCACCCGATGGCGCGGGCCCTTCGCATAGACAAGCTGACCCTGGCCGCTCTCGAAGCGACCTTGCGGCTTTATCTTGATCCGCAAAAAGCCCTGAAGGAGATTCCGACCCTGCGGATGCTTTCGATTTCGGCGGAAGAACTTCGGCAGGAGTGTGAGAGGCTGTTGCCAAAACTGCAGGACGTTCTCGGCGATACCGTCGACCTCAGCGTCTGTGAAGCCAGTGCAACCGTCGGTGGCGGTGCGCTGCCCCTTGCCGAACTGCCGGGATGGGTGATTTCTCTGGCGACAAAGAACATCTCACTGAATGAAATGACCAATCGGCTGCGCAGCTGCACCCCCCCGGTGGTTGGCCGCATCCATGATGACCGGTTCCTGATCGACCCGAGGACGCTGGGCAATGATGACGAGGAATCCTTGCTGCAGGCGTTAAGAGAGGTTTTGATTTAGTGGACACAATCTTTTAACGCAAAGGCGCAAAGACGCAGAGAAAAATAACGCTACTAAACCCTTAATTATTTAGACTTTACAACCGAAACAAAGGCTCGCCACAAAGGCACCAGGACACGAAGCAATAACGGCTAAAGTGCTGCAAACGGTAGGCATGCCTTGCGTGTCGAATAGACTTAACCCGAAAGCAAGGATGTTTTGGTGTCTTCGTGTCTTCGTGGCGAACATCACCTTTTTATTGGTTATAGGACCGAATAATTTTTATTTTCTTCCTTTGCGCTTTTGCGTTTAATTGATTTTGAGATTTTGATTCAGACAGGTTTCAATAATGAGCAACTCAAACCGCTATCACATCATCGGCACAGCCGGACACGTCGACCATGGCAAGACGGTCCTGATCAACAAGCTCACCGGCATCAACACCGACCGCCTCAAGGAAGAGCAGGAACGCGGCATTTCGATCGACCTGGGTTTCGCACCCTTCAAGCTGGCCGACGGCAGCATGGTCGGCGTGGTCGACGTGCCTGGACATGAGAAGTTCATCCACAACATGCTCGCCGGCATCGGCGGCATCGACCTGGTCCTGCTGGTGGTAGACGTCAACGAGGGAGTCATGCCGCAAACCCGGGAGCATCTGCAGATCCTGCAGCTGCTGCAAATCCCGCGCGGCATCCTGGTCCTGACCAAGTGCGACCTGGCCGAAGAAGACTGGATCGATATCGTCGAAGAGGAAGTTCGCGAGACCCTGGCCGGGACCTTCCTGGCCGACGCGCCCTGTTGCCGGGTTTCGGCGATCAGGGGCGACGGGATCGACAACCTGCAGCGGACCATCCAGGGGATTCTGAATGAGCTGCCACCGCGAGACGAGGACGGGCCGACCCGTCTGCCGATCGACCGGCACTTCACGATCAGCGGATTCGGCACAGTGGTCACCGGCACCCTGCTTTCAGGGCGCATCAAGGTCGGCGACACCGTCGAAGTCATGCCCCCCGGGGAGGCCGTGCGGGTACGTGAAGTTCAGGTCCACGGCGAAAGAGCCGAGGTTGCCAGGGCGGGGCAGCGCGTTGCCCTCAACCTGGCCGGACTGGAACGAAGCGACCTGGTCCGCGGCGCAGTCGTCGCCACACCGGGCTTCTTCACCATGACGGAACGTTTCGATGCCCGCATCAACCTGCTTACGGAAGCTCCGACGCCCGCTCAAGTTCCGCGACCCGGTCCACCTGCACATGGGGACCGCCAAGGTGACCGCCAGGGTCGCCCTGCTCGATCGTGACGAAATGCAGCCCGGCGAAAGCGTGCTGGCGCAGATCCACCTCGATAGCCCGCTGGTCGCGCATCGCCAGGATCGCTTCATCATCCGCTCCTATTCACCGATGACCACGATTGGCGGCGGCCAGATTATCGACCCGTCGCCGAAAAAGCATAAACGCTTCCGCGACGAAGTCATGCAGGCGCTGAAAGAACTTGAGTCGGGAGAAGGCTCGTTTATCGTCCAGAAGCTTGCCGAACTCGGCTGCGTCAAGCTCAAGGAACTGGAACAGGCCTCGGGCCTGGGCCGCGAACGCATCACTGTCCTGCTCGACAGCCTCTCTGCGGCCGACCAGGTCCGTCGGATCGGTGATCAATGGGTCACATCGGAGACCGCACGGGCCTGGCAGCGGGTCCTGGTCGACGCGGTGGACAATCATCACCGTGATTATGCTCTGCAGCCCGGCATGCCGCACGCAACCCTTAAAGCGGCGCTGCCGGCCAAGGTCGCACCGAAGGCCTTCGAGGAACTGCTGACCGGAGCTGGTTGACGATGGGCAACTGGCCCAGCGCGGGGAATGGATCGCGCGCGCTGATTTTTCCCCGACAACCGACAGAAATACAGGAGCAGCTTCTGAAGAACCTGGAAAAGGTCTACCAGGATGCGGGCGTGGAAGCAAAAGGCCGGGTCGACATGCTGGCTCTGGCCAGGACTCCCGAAAACCAGGTCGACTCACTGCTCGCGTTCCTCTTTGCCAGCGGCACGCTGGTGCGCCTCAACGAAGATTCGTTCATGCACAAAGAGGCCTATCAGAAGGCGTTAAACGCTCTCAAGGAGCACTTTGCCGGCAAGCAGACCCTGACCCTGGCCGAGTTTCGCGACCGGATCGGCAGCGCCCGCAAGCAGACCCAGGCGATTCTGGAACTGTTCGACAGCCTGAAGTACACCATGCGCAAAGGCGACGAGCGGGTTGCCTGGCAATTACCGAAAGACCAGTAGCGCGTGGCGCGTGGCGCGAAAAACCTTTTTTGGTTTCCTCGCTACTCGCCACGCGCCACTGAATTGGAGCGAATGAAATGAGCGTAAAGCTATCACACCTGTCCAAAACCAGCGGTTGAGCCGCCAAGATGGCCCCCGGGCCATTGGCGCAGGTGCTGCGCCAGCTGCCGACCGTTGCGGACCCAGAACCTCCTGACCGCCGCGATCCCCTTCGCCGATGCCGGAGTCTACAAGATCGCCGAGGACTGCGCGTTGGTGCAGTCGGTGGATTTCTTTACGCCGATCGTCGACAACCCCCGCAGCTATGGCCGGATCGCCGCAGCCAACGCACTCTCCGACATCTACGCCATGGGCGGCAGGCCGTTGACGGTCATGAACCTGGTCGGCTTCCCTGCCTGCCTCGGGCATGATGTGCTGGTCGAAATCCTCAAGGGTGGTGCCGAGAAAGTACAGGAGGCCGGTGCGGTAATCGTCGGTGGACACACGGTCGAAGATGATGAGCCGAAGTACGGCCTGGCCGTGACCGGTCTGGTCGACCCGGCCAAACTGGTCACCACGGCCGGCGCACAACCGGGTGATGTGCTGGTCCTGACCAAGCCGCTTGGGACGGGAATTCTGGCAACCGCCTTGAAAGGGGAAGTGATCAGTGAAGAACAGATGGCGGACGCCATCCGCAACATGGAAATGCTGAACAAAACAGCCTCGGAGATCATGCTGCAGGTCGGCGTCAACGCCTGCACCGACATTACCGGCTTCGGCCTGCTCGGCCATGCCCTGGAGCTCGCCGAGGCCAGCAAAGTCGGCATCGAAATCGACGCTTCAGCCCTGCACATCTACCCGCAGGTCATGGAACTGGCTGCGATCGGCCTGGTCCCGGTCGGCAGCTACCGCAACCGCGAGCACTACCTGCCGAACGTCATCAATCGCGAACAACTTGCCCCGGAGATCGTCGACATCCTTGCCGATCCGCAGACCTCAGGGGGCCTGTTGATTGTGGTGCCGGCAGAGAAACTGGGGCAGCTGACCAAACAACTTGAAGAATCCGGCTGCGATGCTTTCGCGATAGGCCGGATCGTCGATAATCACCCGGGACAAATGAGAGTTTTGTAAAGTAGAAATAAAGCTTACTTATCTTTACACCACAAACATAACTTTTGCGCTTTTGATTGATTCTTTGCGCCTTAGCGTTAAACCCACTATGTTTTCAGGGCGATCCGCATATTTCGAGACCCCGTATCAAAGATCTCCCGTCAACTTCTGCAGCTTGAACAGCTTCGGGTTCAGGGCCTTGACGCAATCAACGATCTCCAGCAGCCCCGCCTCATCAATCCCGGTCTCCTCGTCTCTGCCCTGGAACCAGTCATACCCTTTTGGCAGTTCCGAGAAGGTCCCGTCCCGCAACAGAGCGACATCGACCATTTCGTTGACCCGGCCGGTCGCTTCCCAAGGATCGCGGTAATCGTATTGCCTGGCAACCACATGCAGCAACAGACCGTTCGGGAAGGCACCCTTGACCTCGAAAGAGAACTCCCGCGGAGCGCTGTAATTGTCGGTGCGGCCACCGCGCGACATGACCCGCGCCCCGGCCGCTTCGAGTATTTCCTTGACCGACTCCTCGGTCATCGGTTTCGGTTGATCCATTTATTGGTCCTTTGCACATCCAGATTTTTTACCGTTCGCAAACCGACACCTTGAACCATGGGCCACGAAGACACGAAGACACGAAGCGAAATCGTTTTACACGGTTGTTGAAAACACAGATTCAGTTCCTGCCGTTTTCATCAGGTCATGCTTCGTGTCTTCGTGCCTTTGTGGCAAAACACCGTCAGGGTTACAAGGTCACCATTCATCATGCGGTGCCGAGTCTTAACTCCATCCCCCACTCCACCGGCTTCTGCCCGTCCGGCGTCAGCACCCAGAGGGTCGGAAACTCCATCTCGGCCGGGGCAGGCCCGTAACCATCGGTCAGGTAGACGATCGCTGCCGGCAAAGGGTGCATCGCCCTGGCAAAATCAAAAACCGGTCGCAGGTCGGTAAACCCACCGCCGTGCACAACCTCCGCGACAACCTGGCTGCTGCGAAACTTGTCGATCCGCCGGATGCGGCTGTGGGCGTAGAGTACCGTGATGTGACTGTCGCGCCCGCGGGCGATCTGCAGCAACTCGCGGGCGAAGGCTTCACGCATCGGCCCTTCGTCGGTCGATTCACTGACATCAATCGCCACCAGCAGATTGAGTTGCCGGCGTTTCCTGATGCCGGGAGTATCGTATTGGAAGCGACGGTGCTGGCGCTGCCAGGTGCTCTGTCGGCCGATGCGCCCGGCGGTACCGATGAACTGGCGCAGCACCTGCCGCCACGGAATCGCCGGCGGGGCCAGCCAGCTGTCAACCAGCTCACTGACGTCTTCAGGCACCTCGCCATGCGCCTTGCGATGCGCTTCACGGACCAGATCACGCACCGCTTGCTCGGCAAGGCATTCCGGGGTTCCGTCAGCTTCACTCCAGATCCGGTGATCATCGACAGGACGCGGGCTGTTCTGCTCGTCAAGTTTCTCGTGCATACCGTGGCCATGCTGCCCACCCTGACCCTGGTCAACCTCACCGATTCCTTGACCTTCCAGGGTGCCGAGATCGAAATCGTTTTGCAGAAACCTGGCATACTCCTCTGCCGCCAGGCCGGCCTCGAGCCTGAACGCAGCAGGCTGTGGGGCCTCGAGCGGCATATTGTCGATGGAAGGATTGATCGCCAGGTCGGTTGCGACATCCCAGGTCAGGCGATGACATCCGCGCCCTCGTACGGGATGCAGGTGCAGCAGGTGCTTGATGGCATGCTCCAGCAACGCCTGTTGTTCACGGGCCGGGTATTCCTGGAACTGGCTGAGATCGACGTTGAGAGTCGGGGTGCCGTTGACCACCGTGACGCCGATCGCATGCGTCCAGGCACCCAGGCGACGGCGGAACCCGAGCAGCAGGTGGCCGTAAAAGGGCTTGCGCTTGAGCAGGCGAACCACCGCATTTTCCAGAGCCCGCTGCGGGTTCTCGGCTGTTTCGATTCGTTTGGGGAATTCCAGAAGTTCAGCATTCATGGGATAACGTGGCGTGTGGCGAGTAGCGCGTGGCGAGATAATTCAAAAGTTTTTTCGCGCGACTCGCCACGCGCCACGGAAGTTAAGATGCCTCCCGGCTGATCGTCTCGATCGCTTCCAGAACGACGTCATCATAATCATCTTTGCACAGGACCTCGGCGACCCTGGGGATCTTGATCAGCGCCTTGACCAGGCCGAAACGCAGATCGCGCGGCAACGAACCGATATAGGCGACCAGGTTCTGCTCCTGCTCAAGGGACATAACCGGATCGACATCGAGCGTCGTCACGACATCGTTGAGGGTCACGGCCTGCAGATCGTCACGTTGGCTGCGGACTAGCTCTCCAACCTCCGGCCAGTTGTCGAGGAGCTGACGGGCGGTCACCGGCCGCTCCTTCTGCTCGTTGGTCCAGCGCAGGAAACTGACTGCGGCTTCCTGGCCGACAATGCCGGCATAAATTTCCATCTCCAGTTCAGCCGGAAAACGGCAGGAGCGGCGCAGGGTGCTGACCATCTCCCAGGCCCGCTCGGTCGGCTCAACCTGCATGTCGAGCGGCGCACCGGGTTTGGCGAGCAGGTTCGGGTAAACGGCAAGGAATTGCTGGACGCCATCATCAAAGTGCTGTTCCCGGGCATAGCGGGCCCAGCAGTTGTAATCGGTTTCGACGTAGATCATGACCAGCCGGTCAAGCAGGGCACGGTCCAGGGTTGCCACCTGGTAGCTGCCATCCGGCGGGTTGATCGATACGACAACTTTATGCTTCTGGTGCAGGGTGTGGGTATGCAGACGGCGCTGTTGATTCTCGACGGGCGGCTCGACGAACTGGAAGATCGCCTGCAGGGTGTCTTCCTGCTGCGCACGGTTCAGTTCATCACAGTGGACGATCGTCTCGGCGGCATCATCGGCCGGCCACCATGATGGCCTCGACCAGTGCATAATCTTCTCATCACGATACGGGATGCCGACCAGGTCGCCGACTTCCATCTGGCCAAGCCGCAGGGCAACATAGTCGCGGCCAATTTCCCGGCAAACCTGCACGATACCGGCACTTTTACCGACGCCACGGTGCCCGACCACGCAGGGCGTCAGGTCGGTTTTGGTGAGAATTTCAGCGAGCACCTGCTTCATCTGGGTGATATTCATATCAACCTCGACTGAGATTTATTCGTTTTGCACACAACAAGGCCCAAAGTGTTGGACGCCTTTGAACCGGCAATGACCCCTTCTGACGGCAAAGATAACTCTGCGAGTCAACTTTGATACCATACAGCAATCTGCATGTTCAAGTCCATGCCTGGCCTTTTTGTCCACCGGCAAAATCTCTTGCTTGGGAAACCTCAATCTGGTTCAAAAGTTTGCACAAGTGACCGTTATGATATAAACATTAACAAGGTTAGATGTCGATTGACAAACCATGGATTCCGATACACCGTCTGTCACCCCAGTCTAAGGAGATTGATTTCATGAGGGAACTGAGCACGCCAGACAACAAACCGGCCGTTGCCGCGGGGCAGGGATTGTCCAGATACAGGTGCTACATAACCGTTGGCCTGATCCTGACTCTGCTCATGCTTACGGGCTGCGCAACGGGGAAAAAGACCTCCAGCATGGTGTTGACCCCGGTCACCGACACGCCCACCGGGATACATCACCAGGGGAAATTCGTCTGGAATGACCTGCTGACCGACGATGTGGAGACCGCCAAGGACTTTTACGGCCAGCTGTTCGGCTGGACTTTTGCGCAACTGGGCCGCTACACGGTCGTGCAGAGCGAAGATCGAAGTATCGGTGGCATGGTCGAGCTCAAAGCGGATCCGGAAAAACCGAGCGCTGCACGCTGGCTCTGCACCCTTTCCGTTGATGATGTGGACGCTGCCGTCGCACTGGTCAAGAGCGAAGGGGGGACGGTCAATGAGGGGCCACTGGAGCTGCTGAATCGCGGCAGAGGCGCACTGGTCAGAGATCCGCAGGGAGCGCAGCTGTTACTGCTGCACGCGAAAGAGGGGGACCCGGATGATGAAGAGCCGGCCATGATGTCCTGGCTGTGGCACGAGCTCTGGAGCAATAACGCCGAGGCCTCGCTGGCTTTTTACCAAAAGCTCGCCGGATACGATTATGAAGGAGATGCGACCGACTACCTGATCCTGACCAGAGAAGATCAGTGGCGGGCAGGCATCCGCTTCATTGATGACAGTGAACTCGAAATGCGCTGGGTGCCGGTTGTCCGCGTCGTCGATACCGAGGCTATTGCGGAAAAGGCCGAACAGCTGGGTGGTGAAATTCGCGTCGCACCCCGCCCGACCGAAAGTGGTGGCAGCGTCGCATTACTGGTTGACCCGTCGGGTGCACGCGTGATTATCCAGAGCTGGACGGCGCCCACCCCTGAGCAGGAGAATTAATCATGATGAGATATATAGGATACCTGCTCATCGGTGCCATGCTTTCAACGATATTATTGCTGACAGGATGTTCCGGTTCGGGTGGCCGTTCATACTCCTCGGTGGTTTACGGCAGTTACTATGACCCCTACCCCGGATGGGGCCACAGAACTGTTTACAATGACTACAGACCGCGCCCTCCCCACCACCGGCCTCCTCCAGGGTACCGGCCTCCTCCAGGGCGACCGGCCTCCTCCAGGGTACCGGCCTCCTCCGGGGCACAGGCCGCCACCGGGCGGCAGACCGCCGGGTATGGGCCGTCCACCGGGGGGCAGGCCGCCGGGCATTGGCCGTCCACCGGGGGGCAGACCGCCAGGAGCCAGGCCACCGCGACCGACGCCCAGGCC
This sequence comes from uncultured delta proteobacterium, assembly GCA_963825575.1. Classification (GTDB taxonomy): domain Bacteria; phylum Desulfobacterota; class Desulfuromonadia; order Desulfuromonadales; family BM103; genus JAFDBW01. The sequence continues at coordinate 876 of CAWGUB010000034.1, read as the reverse complement.
GTCGCCCAGACCGACGCCACGGAGCAGATAAAGAGAACTGTCGCTGGCAGATAGTGAAATGGACATCCCGGGGAATACCGGGGGGGTCTATACAACATCAAAGCGCCCCGAAGATTCTCGGGGCGCTTTGCTAATTACTGTTTCTGAGTGACTCCCGTCGTGGGAATCTTTTTCGGATCACCCGAATGCTGCGATCCTGATTTTAGGTGCATTCAGTTCGATGAGACTTCCCCTAAATGGCCCGGCGGATCAGAGACTGACATAAGTCTTCCTCCTTTGCATTTGCAGGACCTCTTTTGCGATTGAGGTAGTTAAACTATACCACAAAGTCCGGAGAAAAATCCAACCAGGAAGCTAATTTTTCAGAATGTAGACAAAGCCCGCGCGTGACGCGGGAGTTGTTTTTTTTACTTGGTAGATGGAGGTTCTATGAAGCTTGGGGCAACAGAGGATTAATCTGTTGTCCTTGTGCCTTTTCTGAAAGACAGAACCGGCGGGTCGCGTCCCGCCCGACGCCGTACTTTTGTCCGGCAACAAAAGTATGCAAAAATGCCTTTCTCCTTGCGGAGGGCATCTCCTTTGCCGGGTTTCTTTGACTTCAAGGAGCTACTGTGATGGGAATCCGGCCCTGTGTCAAAGGGCCTAACCATTCTGAGTGACTCATGAGGGAAAAGTTAAAAGCCAGACAACCTTTGCAATCCTCTACAACTGGAGAGGCTCTCAAGAGCCTCGGGTCCTGCGGGGGAAGCGTGGACAGTGTGTAGGATAGACCTCTCTCAATTGAGGTTGCCGCCATATCGATCCAGACATGCCCAGCGCAGCGCAGGCCCTTTTCTGCATACTCTTTTAGGCCAGTAAAAGAGTATGGCGCCGTCG
>CAWGUB010000033.1:0-92497 GCA_963825575.1 uncultured delta proteobacterium | reverse complement strand
TATCATGTGATGAGTGGCAAGGCTCAGGATCTGGGCCGGGCGTTTCTTGATACAGCAGCGCTGATCAAGCAGAAGCACAAATTTTCAGCGTTGAATTGCCTGCTCAGCGATGGCGAGAGATTATACGCTTATCGTGATTACGCAAGAGAGGAGGACTACTATTCTCTGTACAAAGTGTTCTCGGAAAACTCCTGGTTTATCTGCTCTGAACCCCTTGATGAAAAGATCCGCTGGGAGATGATGAAGCAGGAAGAATTTTTGGCGATTGATCTGTGAGACATTGCCTGGAATAGGGCAAAACCAACAAAGGGGCCGGCTGTAACCGGCCCCTTTGTTTTCTCAATTTGACGTCGGTTTGCGAGTCAAAGTGTTGTGTCGTCAACCTTGGCATCCGGGGCATTTTTCTTGACGGACTCGATACCATTTTCCATTGCCGAGTTGGAGGAGTAATACTCGCTGCGACCGATTTCCTGCCCATTGGTGGCCTTGAGGATGAAGTACGGCTCTTTTTTGGAATTGATTTTAGGTTCAAAGGCCCCATCCCGGTTGGCATTTTTACGGACCGACTCAATACCGTTTTCAGCGCTTGATTTCTGTTTGTACCGTTCGCTGGTCAGAATGACCTGGCCATTGGCCGCTTTCAGGTTGAACATGAACTGCCCATCCTTGGCCTTTTTCAATTCGAATTTCCCTGCCATAGCACAGCTCCTTTACGGTTCGGCCCTTTGGGCCGGTTTGGTTATCGACTGCAATACGGGCGTGAATCCTAGTGGCCCCTGTCCCTTTGTTCGTTACCAACGGCCCTTGCCAAACAGCGAGCCAAGCACGCCGCGCATGATTTGGCGGCCAACCTGGGTACCGATTGAGCGGGCGGCACTTTTGCCGGCGGCTTCGAGAAGATCGCCCATTGAGTTGGTCTGCTTCGCACGGCTGCGACTGGCCGGAGGTGGTGCCTCTGCTGACTGTTGTCGGGCCTTTGCCGCCAACTGTTCATAAGCCGATTCCCGGTCAATCTCCTTATCATAGAAATCACCGACGATCGATTTCGCACGCACCTGTTTGCGCTCCTCGAAATCAAGCGGGTGCAAGCGGCTGGCTGGAGGGCAGATCAGAGCGCGTTCCACCGGAGTCGGTATCCCTTTCGCGTCCAGAAAAGAGACCAGCGCCTCGCCGACGCCAACTTCGGTGATCACCTGCTCGACATCCAGTGGCGGGTTGGGACGGAATGTCTGTGCGGCCGCACGTACGGCTTTCTGGTCGCGCGGCGTGAAGGCCCGCAGGGCGTGCTGAACCCGGTTGCCAAGCTGGCCGAGGATGGCGTCCGGAACGTCGAGCGGGTTCTGGGAGACAAAATAGACGCCGACACCTTTCGAGCGGATCAGGCGGACGACCTGTTCAATCTTGTCAAGCAGCGCTTTCGGCGGGTCATCAAAGAGCAGATGAGCCTCATCGAAGAAAAAAACCATGCGTGGCTTGTCCGGGTCGCCAATCTCGGGGAGTTTCTCGAAGAGTTCTGCAATCAGCCAGAGCAGGAAGGTTGCGTAAATTTTCGGGGTCTGGATCAGGCGATCAGCAGCAAGGATATTGATCACGCCGAGGCCGCCGGGCCCGGTCTGCATGAGATCATCAAGGTTCAGGGCCGGTTCACCGAAGAAGCTTTCCGCACCTTGTTGTTCCAGGCTCAGTAACGAACGCTGGATGGCGCCGATACTGGCCGAGGAGATGTTGCCGTATTGCGTGCGCAGCTCCCTGGCATTGTCGCCGACGAAACGGACCATGGCCTGAAGGTCCTCGAGATCCAGAAGGAGCAAGCCCTGATCATCAGCAACCTTGAACACCAGGGTGAGAATACCAGTCTGGGTCGGATTGAGGTCGAGTAGGCGCGCCAGAAGCAGTGGCCCCATGTCTGAGACAGTGGTCCGAACCGGATGTCCCTGCTCGCCGAACAAGTCCCAGAAAACGACAGGAAATTCCCTTGGCACGAAGTCAATGAGGCCTAAAGTCTCGACCCGTTCCATGACCTTGGGGTGGTCGCCACCGGCTTTTGCCAACCCCGAGAGGTCTCCCTTGACGTCAGCCATGAAGACCGGTACGCCGATGCGACTGAAATGCTCCGCAAAAACCCGCAAGGTAACGGTTTTGCCAGTTCCTGTCGCCCCGGCAATCAGGCCATGGCGGTTGGCCATGTGCGGCAGCAGACCAATGAATTCATCGGTTTTGGCAATCGGCAAGGGGTCAAGTTTGGTCATAGGCACCTCTCAAAAGGCCAGGAAGAAATATAATCTTACCATCTGGCTCGCCGGTGAAAAGAGCAAGGCAAGACTTTTTCCTGATTCTAGAGTAAATGGTATAAACAAAAAGCCCTCGTTTTAAACTGCGGACTCCTGTCATCATCTCAGTTGCGTTATCGTTCAAGCAAGCATGTATCGGACAATCTGACCTTGAAACCAGGGGGCATATTGGTACTGGAAACGGGGAGACACATACGCTTCGTGTTACCGAGTTCAATAACTGTCGGCAAGGGTGCCGACCGCAACAGCAAAAGAATTGGAGCGGTTCCAGCGCCGCAGCGCCCGGAAATTGTCGTAGACCAGATAGGCGGGTCCGTCCGGGCCATCGGCAATAATCAAGGAGGCCTGCAGGTTGCGTCGAGGCAGCGCGGTTCCGTTGCTGCGCCGGACACCGAGGGCCTGCCAGCGCGACAACGGCAACCGGGTTTCCAGGCCGCTCAGTGCGTAATCAAACGTCTTCGGCAGTTTGACACGCCGACCCCAGGTTTGATCGTTCTTCCAACGAGCTTTTGCAAGATAATTGGCTGCCGAGGCCAGGGCATCGGGGACCGACCCCCAGATATTGATGCGACCGTCACCATCAGCATCGACTGCGTAGTTGCGATAAGAGGACGGCATGAACTGGAAAGGCCCCATCGCCCCCGCCCAGGAACCTTTCATACGCGACAACGTGATATGTCCTGCATCGAGGATTTTCAGCGCCTCGAGCAACTCCATGCGAAAGTAATCCCCGCGCCGCGCGTCATAAGCCAGAGTGACAAGTGCCGGGATCACAGGACGTTCCCCGGTGTGCCGGCCGTAGCTGCTCTCAATCCCCCAAAGTGCAACAATGAAGCGTTTTTGAACCCGGTACTGCCGTTCGATGCGGTCCAGCCAGGTAGCGTAGCGACGCAGCATCAGGCGCCCTTCGTCGATGCGCTCCTGGCTGACCCTGGTGGCGACATAATCCTGTAGCGAGGCAGTCTTTTCCGGCTGATTTTGATCACGTTCAAAGACCTGCGGCTCTGGTGCATTGAGATTGGCCAGGGCCGCATCCAAGGTCTTTTCTGAAATCCCGGCAGAACGAGCATCCTCACGCAAAATCTCAAGCCAAGACGCAAAATTCTGCGGCGCTCCTTGCGCCAGCACGCCTTGAGCAAACAACAGAAGCAACGGGAAGAGAAATGTCAGCAGCAAAGACAATCGGCCTAAATTCTTCATCGACAAACTATAGCACCGGATCGTCAAAATGGTATTGAGATGGCTCAGATGATCTATCAACCAGGGGATCGAATAAGATTAGAGCGGCGACTAGCCCCCGCCCCGGAGAGCATCATGAAGAGGCCTAATCGATAGCTTATGTGAATTGAGGGGCGAGTGTGATTAACATCGAAGGGCGAGATGCGAGGCGTAGCGTGCAGGAATCAAAGCCCTTCCCTCTTCCCTTGCACTCGTTGCTAATCACATTCCAGCCTTCAGCCACACCGGGGGTTTTCCAGAGCACAGTAACAGCCGATAATCTCGAGCTTGATCTCTTCCTGTTCGCGACTGTCGCCGAAGCTCTCGATATCCTCTCCCATGTGCGCCAGGGTGCGCAAAAAATTCAAAGTCAGATCCGGATTCAGCTGCTCACCTGCCAGCCGGAGCATAAGCCCGCTGGCCTTGGAAAAATCCCAGGAATCCTCGTACGCTCTGCGTGTCCGGAGGGCATCAAAGGTATCCGAGATCATCGTCATCTGGCTGCAGATGTTTAACTGCCAGCCTTCAGGGGGGTGCGGGTAGCCTCTCAGATCGTAACGCATGTGATGTTCATAAGCGCTGAACACCGCCAGGCGGGGGATACCTTCCTGGTTCATCAGGTATTGCGCCCCTCTCGATGGATGCTGCTTGATTTTTGCAAACTCATCGACGTCCAATTTCCCTTTTTTGTTCAATATCTCCCGATCGACAAATATTTTTCCGACATCATGGAGAATTCCGGCGAGGCCAATATCATGCAGCAGCTGCCCCTCTATCCCCAGGGCCATCCCCTGAGCGATATTAAGGATCCCGACATCCACCGAATGGGTGAAGGTATACTCATCATGCTTTCTGATCGGTACCAGGGCGAGAAATGGATTGGCCTCCTGACGAAATGCAGAGATGAAGCCCGCCACAAGGTTGGCAATATTCTGAACATTCATCTTGCCCTGCTCGGCAACATTGTCAAACTGTTCTTGAAGGCCTTTCTTCTCACTCTCTGTAAGTTCCTCAAAAGTGGCAATCGGCCTGATATCATCCTCCCCGTGAGCGTCCACGCTACCGAGCTGGATATGGCTGGTCAACCTTTTCAGGGAATCCAGCCTTTCCTTGTCCATCAGAACCTTGATCAGTTGCAGCAGTTCGTTTGAGGTGAACCCCGGGGTGAACTTGATGTAACCAACCTTTTGCCGCGAGCAGTAATGCACAAGACGATCTGCGTTCGGTGAGCGCCCAAGGGGTTTGCCCTGGAAAAGCAGTTCATCTTCGACGATTGCGATCAGGATTTCCGGTTCATACCTGAAAAAACTTCGGCACGTATCTGACAGTTTTGTCAGATACTCCAGGACCTGTGGATGCTCGGGGGCATAGAGTGATGCGGAGGAGAGTGCACTGGCCATGTTGCGGACCAGTTCCTGGATCATGCTCAGCTGTTTAGTTTGCGCCATGATCTGCTCCAATTCGTCTCGACAGCATCTGCAGCCTGCTCTGGATGTTGCCGCTGGTGACAGCTGCCAACTGTTTTATAAACGGGCCGAGCAATACCGGGTCGAAATAAGCCAGGGATTTAACAATTTCCTCTTTCAGGCTTTCATGTTTTTTGGCATGCACGAGGTTGGAACTTGACAGGATACTTGAAAATACCGGCAACGCCTCGGCCTGGGCCTTTTTCGCAAGCACTTGAACAATGGCAGTTTTCTGTTCCAGCCTGTAATCAAACATGACCCGGTCCTGCAACAAAAGGATCAGCCTTTCGGTCACGGTCGGATTACTGACCAGCATCGCCAGGGAAATTCCTCTGTCCACCGTTTGCTGATCTTTATCATCGAGCATCCTGACCAGGTCAACCAGGGAGTCACGGCAGCCAAATTTCAGACACGCCCGCACCGCTTCGAGTTGGACCTTTGGGTGATGGTGCCTGGTCAACGGCCTGAGATAAGGTACGGCGTCATCGCTTTGCAGGTTACACAGGAGGTAGATAACGTTCCGGACAAAGAACCAGCGTTGATCACCAAGATGTTTTACAGCTTCGGCAATGACCTGTTTTTCATCAAGTTCCTGGAGCAATCGCAGATAACGCATGCGGGACGCACGGTTTGTCTCAACCGCCAACCGTTCCAGCAGTGGTGCAACGAAAGGGGGTCCGACTGCGACGATGACAGACTCAATCTCCGCCTGGCCCGGCTTGCCGGACAGAGCAACGCGATCAACAATTCTTTCGGCAAAATCGGCACTGGCAAATTCGCGCATCAGCATATTGAACTGTCGGCCGTGGTCCTCGCCGCAGCACAATTGCCAGAGCGCGAGCAGACCCTTGTAATCGGCTTCATCCAGGTACAGTGACACGATATTTGCCAGGTTCTGGTCAAGGCCCATGATGTGTGCGGGGTCCGGGGATTCGTGCAAAATCTTCAGTATGATATCCGCTGCGTGTCTTTCCTGCAGAGCCTCTTCCAGGGTCGTGCGGAGCAATAAAAGCCCTTCTTCAGTGGACTTTGGAATGTTGTCATGCCGGATGATGTTGATCAGGGCATCACGATACTTGTCCGGCACGTATTTCTCGAAATCATCCTTCTGGAACAACTTGACGATATCGGCTTTCTTTTCGGTGATCTTTTTGTCGACGTTGACACTCGACATGACGATATTTTTGTCGATGGCTATTTTACCCAGGACCTTGAGGATAACCGGGGGGACATAGTTGTTGTCCTGTGATGAGCTTTCGAGAATCTCGAGAATTATTTCATCGGACAGGCCGGAATAAAACTCTTCTGCGAACTGTGGCTTCAAATTCAGGTTAAAGATATTGCTGAACAGGCGTTGCCGGATTTCAGGTGCAATACGGTTGATAAAATCAGTCAGTTTAGCCAGGGCACGACCACGATACTCGTTGATCTTTTCGCTCTGGATCGACGTCAGGAAGTTGCTCACGCCCTTGGCAAATTTCTGTTTGTTGGCTTCTGACATTCCGGCGAGGACCTGATTGGTCAACTGGGCGAGCATGCCCGGCTTGATATCTTCAGGCTCGCTGTCACCATTTTTCCGGTATCCTGACAGACCGTGGAACACCGCAAGGGCAAACCGGTCCCAGATCCCGGACTTCTGCTTCAGAGCTTCACTTCTCTCGACCGGCCTGACTTCGTCAAGGAAGACGATATCACTTTCGGCCATCTCTCGAATCTCGATTGTCTCAATATTCCTCATCCTCAGGGAAGAGATAAACCCGCCCTCCTCCCAGCTTTCAGAAGGTGGCCTTGTCGTCAGTGAGAGGAATGCCTGAAGATCACGAGCAGTGAGGTCTTTCTGGATTCTGATAGCACTGATCCCGTGCTGGAAGAGCGTGTAGGCGAACTGTTCAAACGCCTTGTTGAGCCGATCAACAAAATCCTCATCATACATGAAGCCGTGCCGGACGACGGTCAGCTGGAAATTCTCACGATACAGAAAGTAAGCGTCAAAGAATCCGAGCAATCGGGTCGACGTTAGTTTCACCAACCGATTCTCTACCGCGTAGATCTTCTGTTGCTTGCTGAGTAGCAACATCGTGTTGATGATGTTTTTGACAAGGCTGAATTCCTTGTCTTTTTCGTCCATTAGCATGAGCGTCTCTGTTCAGGGTTTGGAAAGAGAACTTACCTTTCCAGCTGCCGATTATAGCGAAATTTCACCGGGAAAGTCATCGTCGGGGACAAACCATTCGTTTTTGGTGAAGTCCTGGTCGGTAATCTGGTCCAGACGGCGCTTCATGTACTTGCCTACTGCCTCAACAGCAACATCCCCGTTGGGCAGGTAAAGTTCCCCTGTCCCCTCAAAGACCCGACCGCGATCCCTTGTAATACGCCCGACGACCTTCAGTTCGGAGTCAAGCGGAACCGGTTTCTTGTAGCGCACTGTCAGTTCAACGGTGACACCGAAGGTTTCACTGTCGGTCGTCATCATGATTGCCCGGCCAATGACTTCGTCGAGAATTGCGGCGGAGATCCCGCCATGGGTGACGTTCGGGTAGCTTTGATGTTCATTCATGGGCCTGAACACCGCAACCAGCTGATTGTCTTCTGTCTCGTAGAACCGGGTCTTCAGACCGAAGTTATTCTCAACCCCGCAGACCAGGCAATTTTTGGAGATATGTTGGCTATTGATGACTTTGTAATTCATAGCTGTCTTTTCTCGACATCCGGTCGGTGCTAAAAGTTAGGTCACACATTGCGCAAGGCAAAATCAATCATCCTGGTCCGGTGTATCCGACCACTTGCTGCCATCCAGAAGTTCGAACTCAGCGTTGATAAACGGCCTGTCCTGCCACTTGACCTTATCCATGTACACCCGGCCCGTTTCGTTGACCGTCTTCCTTTTCATCGTCTGTTTGTTAACTTTCAGTAATTCCAGGTTCATCTGGTGTTTCCTGAGGCCGAGAATCGGCACAATGATGGCGATCGCAAGGACGATAAAGGCGATGGCGTAGAGGACAGTTTTGGGCACAGCGATTGGTAGCGGCGCCCAGAGGAGCAGGTTAAAGATAACGATACCGACCCAGAAGACCGATTTGAAGATCATTACAGCCTGCTTGCTCACTGCACGCAACTGACGAATCTTTTTGACTTCGAGTGGCTTTCCTGCATCGATTGCCGCTTGTGTGATCTCCAGTATTGGATTGATTTTGTTGCTCATATCTGTTTTTGTTCTCCTTAATATTTCCAGGAAAAGGGTCTTCCTCAACCTAATTCTTTTTTACCGGCGCAACGCTTTTCGCCCTGTTTTGCTGTCGATTTCTGGCAAAGCGCAAATAACTGTTCAGGAACCAGCCAATGATCACACCTGCACCCAACATGATGAAAACCAGCAGGACGAGGGACATATCAACTGACCAGATGATGAAGTTAACCTGAACAGACTCGGCGTTCTGGGTAATAAAGACGAACGCCAGCAGCGACAGGAGCAGGCAGATCCCAAGCTTGATCTTCATTGGTCTTCCTCCACAGGCGGCAAAGAGAAGAGACTTGTCTTTACCGGAATTCAACGGTAATCTGTAAGTGATTCGCAACTCCTTCATTTTACACAGTTTCCGGGAGATCGCCATGAATAAATCGATCATTGCATTTGGCATACTGCTGATAACGGGGGTTTGCGCCCAGGCCACGGAAGCGCCCACATTGGGCCTTGGCAAGACGCTCTTTGAAACCACAGAGCTCGGCACGAAGGGGCGCGGTTGCGTCACATGTCACGCAGAGGGCAAGGGGCTGGGTATGATCGGGGACTTCAACGACACGCAGCTCAAAGATATCATCAACGCCTGCCTGCGTGACGCAGTCGGCGCCAAAATGATCTCTCTCGAATCCCAGGAGATGGATGCGCTGCTTGGTTATGTGAGAGGGTTTCAAAAGAAATAGTTACGCGGGGCGTGGGTCGAGGGACGCGAACTGCAAAATATATAAAAGGGACAGTATTTATTCTGTCCCCCAAGCTGCTGACAGAGTTTAGCCATACTTGATGGTAGACGAGGGCAACGGATGGTTAATCTGTTGCCCTAATTTTTTACTCGAGGATTTAAAAGACGGAATCAAAACCGGCGGGTCGCGTCCCGCCCGACGCCATACTTTTGTCCGGCAACAAAAGTATGCAAAAGTGCCTGCTCCTTGCGGAGGGCATCTCCTTTGCCGGTTTTCCGAGACATCCAATAAGTACGGAGCTTAATAAGCCGGCCGTTACCGGGGGCCTCTCTTGCGGTGTGACTTACACGGGAAAAGCATAAAAACAAGATTACACATACAATCCACCACAGAAGGAGAGGCTCTCAAGAGCCTCGGTTCCTGCGGGGGAAGTGTAGACTCTTGATCGGTTAGAAGAACCTGAATTGAGGTTGCCGCCTTGACGCACCAGACATGCCCAGCGCAGCGCAGGCCCTTTTCTGCTTACTCTTTTGGGCCAGCAAAAGAGTAAGGCGCAGTCGGGGGGCGCAACCCCCGGATTCTGGTTTTGGCTTTGGTTTTGTCTTTAAAATACTGAGTAAACAAACAAGGGCAACAGATGAACCACCTGTTGCCCAAAGTTTCATAGAAACTCCACCTGCAAAGTAAAAAAACCCGTATCGGTTGGGGTTTTGTCAACAATCTGAGACAGAATTTATTCTGTCCTATTTAAATTTTCCTGGTTTGTAATATTCTGCTTCTAACAACCACACCCGCAATTGTGACAAACGACTTTGTTGGACCCTTCCGGTTCGATCATTTCCGGAGCGAAGGCGATCCGGGAGACGCCGCGGCGAATATCCTCGAACAGATCACAGTTATCGCTCTGACCGATGATGTGACCGAGGCACAGGTTGCCGATGTGGTCCTTCGGTGAGCGCAGACGAATAATATTGAGCAAATCACCGTAGCCTTTTACTTCAAGCACTTTATCAGGTTCGTTGATGTAGTTGACTGTAACTCCGAGAGTAATAAGGTCTTCATGGAGGCATTTTACAAATCCTCCCAGGGCGTCCATGTCGACTGCCGGTGCCCAGTCGCTGTTAACCAGTCGGTAGTTGTAACGAACAACTGTAATCTCTTTGCTGGTCATTGCTGCTTCTCACCATCGTCCGGCACATTGTCCTGTACCGTTGGTGCCACAATCAGTTTCGGCGCGATTGCAGTCCGTTCGATCAACACCCGCTTCTCACCAGCAACACCAGGGCGCCGGTAAAAAAGCTCGACAGAGGCACCAACCGGACCCCAGAGGTGCTCGGTAACAACTTTGCCGAAGTCACTCCCCTTTAGAAGAAAATCATTGACCTGAAAAATCATGTCGCCTGGCAGGATCCCTTGCTCTGCCGCCGGGGCATCTGGCAGCACATTCAAAACGACCAGGTCGCCATCGACCGTCGGCACAACCTGTAAGCCGATGCCACCAAAAGCAACATCCTCCGCGCACACAGATACTGCAACCCAGGTTGAAGTAAGCATCAGGACTGCGGATAAAATTATCGTAAACGGTGGGATACGGAACATGCTATTCGATCCAGGAGATGTCGCCACAGCCCTCGCGAAGCACTTCGATCCGGTCATCGATCAGACTGATTACGGTCGATGGGTCGCCATAGCGAATGCCACCATCCACCACCAGGTCGAGCGAACGCCCCATGCTTGCCTGAATCTCTTCTGGATCATGCAGTGGTGATTCGCCAGTCAGATTGGCACTGGTGGTCACCAGGGGGTGGCCGAGCTCACGGACAATTGCCAGGGCAATCGGGTCATCGGGGATACGGATGCCGACGGTCTTCTGGCGGGTGGTCAGGCTGTCGGGAACGATGCGCGTAGCATCAAGGACGAATGTATAAGGCCCTGGCAGGTGGCGTTTCATGATCTTGAAAGCGAAATTGCTGACGTGGGCATAATTGGCGGCATCGGAGAGGTCCGCGCAGATAAAGGAAAAGGGCTTCTTGGCATCGCGTTGCTTGATCTGGTAGATGTTCTTGATGCCGCGCCGGTTGAAAATGTCACAACCGATGCCGTAGGTTGTGTCGGTGGGGTAAGCGATTACCCCGCCCTGCTTCAAGGTTTCCACAACCCTGGCGATAAGCCTTATCTGGGGATTGTCAGGATTGATGTGCAGTAGCATAACCGGCCCTCGTCTCCTTACAGCCTTATATCATTGCAACTCTACAGCTTATAGCTCTTTATAAAAGATATTTCAAGTCATCGATGTTGCGCAACGCAGCATACACCGCATCCAACTGCTTGCGATTCTGCAAGGTTACCAGAGCGCTGACACATTGGTATTTGCCCGCGGAACTCGGTCGGGACTTCATCGCCTGACGCGAAACCGGCACCACTGTGGAGATGGCATTCAGTACCTTGACGAGAAACGTCTCGTCATCATCACCTGGCCCGAAAGCTTTGAACTCAAAATGGCAGGGGAATTCGAGCAGCACTTTTTCTGGTGAAGCCTGGCTCATGGTTTAAGACTGACGCCGGTGTGGCCGAACCCACCTGAGTTGCGACCGGTATCATTCAAATCTTCCACCTCGACCAGTGAGGCCCGAGTGACCGGGGCAATAATCAGCTGGGCGACACGATCTCCCGGCATGATCTCAACCGGCTCGCTGCCGTGGTTGATAATGATAATGCCGATTTCGCCACGATAGTCGGCGTCAATTGTTCCCGGTGAGTTGACCAGAGCAATGCCTTTTTTCAGGGCGAGTCCTGAACGCGGCCGGACCTGGCCTTCGTAGCCGGGAGGGATTTCCATGGCCAGTCCGGTCGGCAGCAGGGTTCGCTCACCCGGCGCAAGGACAACCGGCTCGTCGACCACCGTACATAGGTCCATGCCGGCGGCATGTTCAGTCATGTAGACAGGGACAATGGCATTCGGGTGGAGCTTTTTGACCTTGATTTGAATCGTCATAAAAAAACCGCTGTAAAGTTATAGGGCTTTAAGTGTTCACACTTTAAAGCATCTTTCTCCTCTATCCCAATTGCAAATCGCTATCCGGAAAAGCTGCCGTATCGACCCTTCCGGCCACTTGCATATTAAAGGTTTCGTTGACAAACAGCTTTTCTGCCAGCTCCTGGATCAGTTCCGCGGTGACCGCATCAATCATCTCCCGGCTCTCCTCGAGGCTGGTTCCAACATCTCTCAGGAAGAGCTCATTTTTGGCCAGTCGGGTCATGCGGTTGTCGGTACTTTCCATTGCCAGCAGCATGCTGCCCTTGAGAAAGTCCTTGGCACTCTGTAATTCTTCCTGAGTCACCATTTCATGTCGCATGCGGGTCATTTCATCAAGGATCGCACGGGCTACCAGTGGGGCTTCTTCTGCGGCAATCCCGGCATAGATAATGAAGGCACCACTGTCGGAATGGTTATGATGATAGCTGTAGACCGAATAGGCCAGGCCAAGCTGCTCACGAATCTTCTGAAACAGGCGGGAACTCATGTTGCCCCCCAGGATAGTATTCAGCAGGTATGTGCCATAACGGTCAGGATGGTTCTGTGCCAAACCCTCGACTCCGAGGCAGAGCTGGGTCTGTTCAAGTTCACGGTGGGTCACTTCGACTCTTCTGGTTACAACTGGGACAACATCTTCATGTTTCACGCCCGATTCGGGCATATCACCAAAAGCCTTCTCGACCAGGCCGACCAGTTCTTCGTGGTCGACGGAACCGGCGGCCACAATGCAAAGGTTGTCACCGACGTAACGGTCAGCCATGAACATCAGCATCTGCTGCCGCTCAACGTCGCCAACGGTGTTCTGGGTACCGATAATCGGCATGCCGAGCGGATGCCCGGCCCAGAAAGAATGGGTAAACTGGTCGTGGATAAGATCTTCGGGGCTATCCTCGATCATGGCGATCTCCTGCAGGATAACCCGTCGTTCTTTTTCTATGTCATCAGGGCTGAATCTGGAATGGCAGATCATATCGCCAAGCAAATCGACCGCCATCGGCAACTTTTCAGCGAGGATCTTGACGAAATAACAACTGAATTCACGGCTGGTAAAGCCATTGAGAAGGCCGCCTACTGAATCGACCTCGCGGGCAACGGATTGCGCGCTGCGCCGTTCCGTGCCCTTGAAGAGCATGTGTTCGATAAAGTGAGAGATACCGTTCAGCGCAACAGGTTCATGGCGCGAGCCATTGTTAACCCATACCCCGAGGGAAGTAGAATGGCATCCGGGCACATTTTCAGATAGCACCCGGATGCCATTATCGAGCATCGTTCGTTGAGTCATGAACGCCTTAAGGTTAAGCGTCCTCGGACAATGCCTGGCCGAGGGCTTCTTTACGTGACAGCTTGATCTTGCCCTGTTTGTCGATGCCGATGCATTTGACCAGAACCTTGTCACCCTCGTTCAGGACATCGGTGACCGCACGGACGCGTTCCTTGTCCAGTTCGGAGATGTGAACCAGGCCGTCAGTGCCGGGGAAGATTTCAACAAAGGCACCGAATTCCATGATCTTACGCACTGTCCCGTTGTAGAGCTTGCCAACTTCGGCTTCCTGAATCAGGTCACGGATCATCTTGATAGCAAGCTTGGCGGCTTCACCATCGGTAGATGCGATATGGATCGTACCATCATCCTGAATGTCGATGGCACAGCCGGTCGCTTCGATCACGCCGCGAACATTCTTGCCGCCAGAACCGATAACGGTCCGTACCTGATCGGATTTGACCTTGATACTGGTGATACGCGGTGCGTATTTGGACAGCTCTTCGCGCGGCTTATCGATGCACTTGGCCATCTCGCCAAGGATATGAATACGGCCTTGCTTGGCTTGATCAAGGGCCTGCGTCATGATCTCCCTGGTGACGCCGGAGATCTTGATATCCATCTGCAAAGCTGTAATACCGGCAGCAGAACCGGTCACCTTGAAGTCCATGTCGCCGAGATGATCCTCGTCGCCAAGAATATCACTCAGGATCGCAACGTCGTCGCCTTCCTTGATCAGGCCCATGGCAATTCCGGCAATCGCTTCCTTGACCGGAACACCGGCATCCATCAACGACAGAGATGCGCCGCAGACAGAGGCCATTGAAGACGAACCATTCGATTCGAGAACATCGGAGACGATACGGATCGTGTAAGGGAAGACTTCATGCGTAGGCAGGATTTGCGCTGCGCTACGCTCTGCGAGCATACCATGACCGATCTCACGACGACCGGGGAAGAGACGCATGCTGGTTTCACCGACACAGAACGGCGGGAAGTTGTAGTGCAGCATAAACTTTTTAAAATCCATCCCCTGGACATTGTCCATGCGCTGTTCATCGACCTTGGTCCCCAAAGTCGCAGCCACCAGGGCCTGGGTCTCACCACGGGTGAACAAGGCACTACCGTGTGCACGCGGCAGGACGCCGACTTCACAGCTGATTGGGCGAATCGTGCTCATGTCGCGACCATCGATACGAATGCGATCCTTGGTCACCATCTGGCGGACAACGCGCTTTTCGATCGAACCGAGGATGGCACTGATCTCCTCTTCACGACCTTCGAATTCCTCAGCCAGCTGTTCCTTGACCGCAGTACGGTTATCGCCCAGAGCAGCATAACGTTCCTGTTTAGTCTGAATCTTAACGGCCTCAACGACATTTGCATCGGCAAGGGCAGTGACCTTGGCTTCCAATGCGGCATCGGTCTCGGCGACGATGAACTCGCGCTTCTCGAGTCCGACCAGTTTGGCCAACTCAGATTGAGCTTCGATAAGAGGTTGCAGTGATTCGTGGCCAAAGAAGATCGCATCGAGCATCTCTGCTTCGGAAAGGAAGTCAGATTCGCCCTCAACCATCATCACGGCATCTTTCGAACCGGAGACAACGATCTCGATATCGCTCTGTCCCTGCTGTTCGATGGTCGGGTTGGCAATCAGTTTGCCATCGACCCGTCCAACACGAACTGCAGCTATCGGACCCTCAAAAGGGATATCGGAGATGGCAACAGAGGCTGAAGCAGCGACCATCGCGAGCGTATCCGGGTCATTTACCATGTCCGCAGAGATAACGGTTGGCATGATCTGGGTTTCGAACATGTAGCCCTTGGGAAAGAGCGGGCGCATCGGCCGATCGATCAACCGGCAGATCAACGTTTCGCGTTCAGTGGTGCCGCGTTCACGGCGGAAAAAAGAACCAGGAATTTTACCGCCGGCATAGAACTTTTCCTGGTAGTTGACGGTAAGAGGGAAAAACCCTTGCCCTTCACGCATTTTCCTGGCGGAGACAACGGTACAGAGCACCTTGGTCTCGCCGTAAGTAACGACGACAGCGCCGTCAGCTTGACGGGCCATTTTGCCCGTTTCCATGATCAACGGCTGGCCGTTGAATTCGATTTCGACTTTCTGATAAGCCATCTTTTCCTCTTTCTGACCGGACGTCCGGTCACCTGTAATTTACTGCTTCCTAAAATGGCAGAGGAGGATGGCCTGAGACAGCTTCTGATGCGATGATGATCAGAATCTCTCTCCGGACAACCTCCCGGCCACGACACCTACAAATAAAAGGCAGCAGACTCAGAACATTGGCGAGCTTGCTGCCTGATTTTAACGGCGAATACCCAGTTCCTTGATCACCGTACGATAACGCTCAACATCCTTGCTTTTCAGGTAATCGAGCAGGCGACGGCGCTGGCCGACAATTTTCAGAAGGCCACGTCGAGAGTGGTGGTCCTTTTTGTGGGTACGGAAATGATCCGTCAGATACGTGATGCGCTCCGAAAGAAGAGCGATCTGAACTTCGGGGGAACCCGTATCACCGTCATGGGTTTTGAATTTTTCAATAATTTCTTGTTTGCGTTCTGTGGCCAGCACGGCGCCACCTCCTTAATCTTTTTCTGAGAGTTATTGTTATCTTCAGCATCTAGCTGAGCTAAAGAAGCATTATCTACCATAAATACCCGGCAGAGTAAAGCATTTATCATTCATCATCGACAAGCGGGAAAACCTTTAAAAGCTCAAAATCTCCGGGCCTTTTACCATGACCTCCAGGAGTGTAGCTGGCGACCGCGACCAGGGTCTCTGCAGCCATAAACCGTACTTTGTCACCAGCAGCAGGCTTGTTGCCAGTCAGGTCTTCGATGCTCGGCGCGACGCCGTTCTGCAGGCGCTCAAGAACCACACCGTCAACCGTCAGTTCTGGCCAGTCTGCAAGGGTCTCTGCCAAGGACAGGAACGGCAGAGGTCTGCCGTGCGCCGACAAATCCAGCAATACCTGCAGAGGATGACTCTTCTCAAGATCAAAGCGCCCGCAGGTCAGGCGCCGCAAATCAGTCATGTGGGCACCACAACCAAGGGTTTTCCCTATATCGTGGCAGAGGGTTCTGACATAGGTCCCTTTGCTGCAAGCTACAGTGAAGGTCAGATGCGGAGCAGAGAATTCGTCGATAGTCAGGCTTTTCACGTAGACCTTACGTGGTTCACGATCAACCTCAATTCCCTGGCGGGCCAGCTTGTAAAGAGGTTGACCGTCTTTTTTCAGGGCAGAATACATCGGCGGGAGCTGCTCTATCTCGCCGATAAAGTTTTCGACAGCAGCATCGACCGCTGCCCTGTCGACAGATTGCCAGGGTTTTTCTTCAAGCACCTGACCTTCCGAATCCTGGGTATCGGTCGCGCTCCCAAACTTCAGGGTTGCACGGTAGGTCTTGTCCCCGGCCATCATATACTCTATCAGGCGCGTCGCCGTACCAATCGCCACAGGTAAAACGCCGGTTGCCATCGGGTCGAGCGTGCCAGCATGACCGACCCGGCGCGTGTTCACCATACGACGGACCTGGCGAACCACGTCGAAGGAGGTCATCCCGGCCGGTTTATCGATAATCAGGACACCGTTCATTTAAGATCGGCAAGCAGGAGGGAAACCTTCTCATAGACCCGTTTCTGGACTATCTCAAGATCCCCCTCGGCTGTCGCACCAGCTGCATTGTGGTGACCACCGCCATGCATGGCCCTGGCCAGCGCCCCGACATCGATGTTGCCCTTGGAACGGAATCCAACCTTGAAGAGGTTCTGGTCCAGCTGGCGGAAGAAAATCGCAACTTCGACTCCACGTATCGAACGGGGATAATTAATAAACCGGTCGGTGTGTTCTTCGTGAGCACCGGTTTTGTCGTACATGTCCAGGGTGACCGCAAGGGAAGCATACCGCCCACATGCGGAGATCTTCAGGGTTGGCAGCGCCATAGCGAGCAGGCTCAACCGTTCCTTGTCCTGACTTTCATAAAGACCGGAGGCAATCGACCAGGGGTCGACGCCGACCTCGATCATTTCACCAGCAACCCGGAAGGCTTCCTGATTGGCATTTGAGTAGCGGAAAGAGCCGGTATCGGCAAGGATTGCCGTATAGATGCAGGTAGCAACGTCCAGTGAAAGCTTACGCCCTGCCGCCTGCAAAATGCGATAAATCATCACGCCTGTGGCACAGGCCTCGGTATCGAGATAGTAAATGTCGCCGAAATCTTCTGAACAAGGGTGATGATCGATATTAACCAGCGTGCGACAGCACCCTTTAATCCAGCTGCCGGCCCGATTTAATTCGCCGGCGTCGAGGACGAAACCGGCATCAAAGGTCCGCATGGCGTCTACTTCATTGACGACTGATGCATATCCGGGAAGAAAGGTATATTCCAGGGGTGCACGGTCTTGATTGTAAGCGACTACGTCCTTGCCCATCTCCCGCAACAGGTTGGTCAGGGCCAGGGTCGAACCGATCGCATCACCATCCGGATTTTCGTGGGAGGCAACCAGAAAGGTCTGGCTCTGGTGAATAAGTTGCAGGATCGATTCAATCATCTTCTTGCAGGTCTGATTTAACTTCGCTCAGAAGTTTTTCGATGTGCTGGCCGTAATCAAAGGATGCATCATAGATGAAGTGGATTTCCGGGACATGGCGCAGGCGCAGCACTTTTCCAAGCTGCTGCCGGACATAAGATGAACAGCTGTCCAGTCCGGATCTGGTCTGGTCGCGGTCGTCCTGGCTACCCATCAGGGTGTAGTAAATCTTGGCCTGGCGCAGGTCTGATGTGACATCAACCGAGGTGATCGTAACGAATCCGATGCGCGGGTCCTTGAGCCCTTTGATCAGCAGGCTCGATATTTCTTTATGGATGGTTTCAGCCACCCTTTGTGCGCGTTGTGAGGCCACCTTCGACAATTCCTGTTTTCAGTAATGGATAAATTCCGTGTCGACATTAATCAGATCGACTTCGCTGTTATCCAGTATTTCAGCTTCGATGCGCGCCAGAATCGGAGCGATCACCTGTTCCGAGTTGTTGATAACGGCAAATCCCAGCAAGCTTCTCTGCCAGAGGTCCTGATGGCCGATCTCGGCACAACTGGCCGGGAAACGATTTCGGCAGCGGGCCAGGATCTTCTGCGTGATGCCGCGCTTCTGCTTCAGGTTTTGTGGTGCATGCAGGCGCAGATCAATTTGCAGGACTCCAATCACCATATTGAGAACATCTACAGGCTAAAGGATTGTTTTCTCTTCCTTGATCTCATATACCTCGATGATATCACCGGGCTTTATATCGTTGTAATGCTCAAGGCCGATACCACACTCATAGTTCGTCCCGACTTCCTTGACGTCATCCTTGAAACGGCGCAGGGATGAAAGTTTTCCGGTCCAGATCACGATATCATCGCGCAACAGGCGAGCATATGCATTACGTTGGATTTTACCTGAAGTTACGTAGCAACCGGCGATGGTGCCGACCTTGGTCACATTGAAGGCTTCTCGAACTTCGGCACGGCCAAGATCGACTTCCTTGAGAGTTGGTGCGAGCAGGCCTTCCATGGCGTCCTTGATGTCATTGATGGCATCGTAGATGACATTGTAAAGACGGATATCAACACCTTCGAGTTCGGCAAGGTTGGTCGCCTTCGGTGCAGGGCGGACATTGAAACCGAGGACAATCGCGTCAGATGCGGCAGCCAGGCTGATATCGGTTTCAGTGATACCCCCAACGCCTGAGTGGATAACAATCAGTCGGCAGGCATTCGTGGACAGTTTGGTCAGAGTATCTGCCACAGCCTCGACGGAGCCCTGGACGTCGGCCTTGACCACGACCTTGAGCTCTTTGACATCACCCTCCTGGATGCGTGCGTAGAGCTGCTCCAGTGAAATCCTGCTGTTCTTCGCCAGTTCGGCCTCACGGATCTTGTGAAGACGATGCTGGGCGACGTCCTTGGCAACCTTTTCATCTTCAACGGCGTGGAAAGATTCGCCAGCCTCCGGGACACCCGATAGACCGGTCACCTCGACCGGGAATGACGGTCCAGCCTTATCGACGGACTGGCCACGGTCATCAGCCATCGACCTGACGCGGCCGAAATGAAGGCCGGCAACTATCGGGTCGCCGATCTTCAGGGTGCCCTGCTGGACCAGCACTGTCGTGACGGGCCCGCGGCCTTTGTCGAGACGTGCTTCGACGATCGTGCCCTTGGCCCTTTTATCCGGGTTAGCCTTGAGTTCGAGGACTTCGGACTGCAGGAGAATCATCTCCAGCAGCTGGTCGATATTGGTCTTTTCCTTGGCGGAGACATTGACGTAGATCGTGTCGCCGCCCCAGCTTTCCGGCAGCAGCTCCAGTTCGGAGAGTTCCTGCATGACACGGTCCGGATTGGCGTCCGGTTTGTCAATTTTGTTGACCGCCACGATAATCGGCACACCGGCAGCCTTGGAGTGGTTGATCGCCTCCTTGGTCTGCGGCATAACACCATCATCAGCAGCGACCACCAGGACAACGATGTCTGTCACCTGGGCACCGCGGGAACGCATTGCGGTAAAAGCTTCGTGACCGGGAGTATCGAGGAAGGTCAGTTTGCGCCCATCCAGGTCAACACCGTAAGCACCGATGTGCTGGGTGATGCCACCGGCCTCGCCTTCGGTCACCTTGGCTTGACGAATTGCATCGAGCAGACTGGTCTTGCCATGATCGACATGACCCATGATCGTAATAACCGGCGGACGGGGCACCAGCGTGCCATCATCATCGCCCTGCTCAGTGACAGCAGAATGAGACAGGATGGTTTCCTCGTCAAAAGCCACGTTCTCAACTTCATAACCGAACTCGGCAGACAGGATAGCCGCTGACTCGAAATCGAGAGGATGGTTGATCGTCACCATCTGGCCCTGCCCCATCAACTCCTTGATCAGGTCGTTGGCTTTGACCCCCATACGTTTGGCCAGTTCGCCAATCGTGATAACATCAGTGATCCTGATCTTTCTCTTGATCGCCTTGGACTGGGTAATTTCCGTTTTCTTGGCCGGCCGGTTCGATTTCCGACCCTTGCGATAGCGCTCATTACGATCCGGCTCATAGACCTCCCTGCGACTCTTGCGACGCGGCCCATCGGTATCCGTCCTAACGGTATCGCGGCCCTTCTTTTTCTTTTTGACGGAACGGCCTTCTTTTTCCGAAGGCATGTCCGGTTGAACAGCAGGGATTCCCGGAGCAGCAGGCCGTGCAACAGGACGTGCCGAAGGACGTGCGACGGGGCTTGACGCCGGTCGGTCCTGACGCCTGCCCTCACCAGCTTCGGGTCGCTTGCCTCTTGCAGCAGCGGCATCCTGACGGCGCGGTCTCTCCACCGGGGTCGGCAATTCAACCCGGCCGAGGATCTTGGCACGGACCGGTTCTTTCTTTGCTTTTTTCTTGGGGGGCTCCTGGTCAGCTTTCTCCAGCTGTGCCTCGGCCACTTCCGTCTCTTCGGCCTGGGGCTCCGGCTGTACTGCTTCGGTGCTCTCGGCAGCGACTTCCTGATCGGACCCTTCTTCCGCTTGCGCGGCTTCCGGCTCCTTTGCCTCACCGGCAGCAGTCTCTTCTTCGACAGGGGCCTCAGTAGCGGCTGCGGTAATTTCGGCTACCGGCTCTTCCTTGACGACAGTCTTGCGGCGTCGGCGAATCAAACCAGAGCTGATCCGCTCTTCGTTGACCTTGACCTCGACGCTCTCATCAAGCTGAGGAGCACCGGCATCCTTGCCTGCCATTTCGGTCTCGAACTTCTGCGCAACATCTTCTTCTAGTGCGCTCATATGGTTCTTGACCTCGATACCGGCCTGTTGCAACTTCTCGACAACATCCTTGTTGTCCAGGCCCATTTTGGTCGCCAATTCATAAACACGAATTTTAGCCATCAATTTTCCCCTGATATATCCTTATAACGGTGCAAATCACCAATGAATGCATCCGCCAACTTGCCATCGGGCAAACCAACAACACTTCTTTCCGCACGCCCGAGTATGCGGCCAAGTTCCATTTTGTCGAATAATTCCGTCGTCAAGATGCTCTGACGTTCAGCTTTCCGCCTGATCTTCTCACCGATCTGTGGCGAGATGTCTTTTGCCAGGATTATGACTGACAGAGCCCGCTTGCGAGTCAGAGCATCAAGGATGGCATTGCTGCCGGCAACAAAGCTTGCCGACTTGCGCGCCATCCCCAGCAAACTCGCGAGGTGTCTGAGCAACTCCTCCGCAACCTTGTCAGCCAATCCTGATACATCCACGGCCTGACACTCGCTGCGGAACGCCCGGCTGAACTGGTGCCTGCTCACTGCCGCTTCCATGCATGTACGACTGTTGCAGAGATAGGCGCCGCGACCGGGCAAACGTGCTTTCAAATCAGCCAGGACTTCACCAACGGGCGAGCGCACAAAACGGATCAGTTCCGACTGATCCTTGACCTGGCGGCACCCGAGACAGGTTCGCTGCGGCTGCTTGCGCCCATCGGCCATCAGCTCTCCTGGCTCTCGTCGCCTGACAGCTCCTTCGTTTTTGCCTCGAAGGCGCGCATGACAGTCACACGCTTTTCGCCAACTTCTTTACCGGCGATATCTGCGACGGCCTCTGCAGAGTTGATCAAGGCGATTGCGTCCTTGGCACCCATCGCCGAGAACAGCCCTTCAGGCGTCTCAGCTTCATCTTCAGATTCAGAGCTGCGGCCACCGCCGGTCAATTCCTCGAGCTCGGCCTCTGCAGCGCGTGTCTCGCTGATGATATCTATCTTCCAGCCGGTCAGTTTGGCAGCCAATCGCACGTTCTGGCCTTTTTTGCCAATTGCCAGCGATAGCTGATCATCGGGGACAATGACTTCCAGCGACTCTTCGTCGTTGTCGACATAGACCCTGGTGACTTCGGCCGGAGAAAGCGCCGAACAGGCGAAGCGTGCGATGTCAGGAGTCCAGTTGATAATATCAATCTTTTCACCACGTAGTTCGGAAACCACATTCTGGACACGCGCGCCGCGCATACCGACACAGGCGCCAATCGGATCAACGTCCGGGTCATTGGAGAGCACGGCGATCTTGGCACGGCTGCCCGGCTCGCGGGCAACGGACTGAATCTCGACAATCCCTTCGGCGACTTCGGGGACTTCAATACGGAACAGCTCTGCCAGCAGCCCGGGATGGGTGCGTGACAGGATAATCTGCGGGCCCTTGGTGGCCATGCGCACATCGGAGATGTAGGCACGGACCCGGTCGCCCTGGCGGTAGTTCTCACGCGGAACCTGCTCACGATGCGGTAGTAGCGCTTCGGCACGACCCAGGTCGACGATCAGGTCACCACGCTCGTAGCGACGGACGATGCCGTTGACCAGTTCACCGACACGATCCTTGAAGTCATTGAAAACACCTTCACGTTCTGCTTCACGGACCTTCTGGATAATGACCTGCTTGGCAGTTTGAGCAGCGATACGGCTGAAACTGCTTGCATCCATCTTCATCCCGAGCGAATCGCCGACCTCAACGTCAGGGTCGATTTCGCGCGCTTCAGACAGGTCAATTTCCTGGTAAGAGTTCTCCACTTCATCAACGACAGTGACAAACTCGAAGACTTCCACTTCACCGGCTTCATGATTGTAGTGGGCTTCGAGCTCACGGGTATTGCGATACTTCTTGTTGGCCGCCGACAGCACCGCAGCTTCCAGTGCTTCAACCAGCACCTCGCGGTCGATCCCTTTGTCTTTAACCACCTGGTCGATAATGTGATTCAGGTTGATATTCATCCCTTCCCCCTGCATACCATCCACATCATTGCGGTGGCTGCTGTTGAAGTCTTTTTATAATGTTAAACGTTAAAGGTTAAAATGTGAGCCATTGGAGACGCTAGAATTCTTCAACCAGGTTGGCTTTTTCCAAATCGCCAAGCGCGATTATCGCCAGACCACCGGGTTTGTCGTCCAGTTCGATGCGAATCATGTCGCCTTCCAGACCAAGCAACTCGCCCGTGAAGGTTTTCCGACTGTTGCCACGCTTGTCCGGATCAAGCATACGCAACGTCTTCACCTTGATCTTCTGCCCTGAGAAACGTACAAAATCTGCAGGTTTTTTCAGCGGCCGGTCCAGGCCGGGCGATGAAACTTCAAGCCGGTAGGCCGCCTTGATCGGGTCTTCGATCTCAAGGATTGCGCCAACTTCCCGGCTGACCGTGACGCAATCGTCAAGGGTAATGCCGCCTGGCTTGTCTATTAAGAGACACAGGGCCATGCTGCTGCCTTCTTTCTTGTATTGAAGGTCAACAAGTTCATAACCGAAATCATCGAGGATCGGGACGATCAACGTCTCTATCTGTGTCTGGATCTCTTGCCGCATCTTTTTCCCAAAACAAAAAAAGCGAGCCGGAGCTCACTTTTCAGATGAAAAGTTATTGTGTGTCTTCTATCAAAGTTTACCGTGTAATGCAAGGGAAAAAGCAGACTTTGGTGCCCAGGGCCTGAGACAGGCAGGGTCGGCAGATTCTGAACTGGCCCCTAGCTTCCAGCATCCGGTCTTCGCAGCAATGTCATGCTTTCAATATGCCAGGTTTGCGGGAAGAGATCGAAGGGCCGACTGGAGACGACTTGGTACCCGTCGTACACCAAAGGCTTCAGATCGCGGGTCAGGGTAGCCGGATCGCAGGATACGTAGAGGATCCGTCGTGGCCTGATCTTCAACATCTCCTGACTGGATTGATAGCTGCCGCTGCGAGGGGGGTCAATAACAACCAGGTCGAAGGCATCGATATTGCCGCGCGTCATGACTGTCGATGCGTCTGCCGCGTGAAATGCGACATTACGCAGGTCATTGGCTGCAGCGTTGTTAACTGCGGATGCTACGGAGGGGGGATAACTTTCAACCCCGGTAACCCGGCCCGCTCGACGGGCTATTGGCAGGCTGAAATTACCCATGCCGCAAAACAGGTCGAGGACATCCTCTGTTCCTTGCAGATCGAGGATTGCGAGCATTTCGGCTATCATATTGCGGTTCTGCGCCGGGTTGACCTGGGCAAAACCACCAGGGCCATAACTCATGGTTATCGGCGGTTGATCAACGAATACTGACAAATCAGCCTCACCGTACACGAGCTCAATCGTTTCTTTTCGACCCGACTGCAGGCATGCGTTGATCTGATGACGTTCTGCAAAGTCGTGCAACCACACCCGTAGCTGGTGACGAGCTTTCGGTAGAGCATGCAAAAGCACCCTGAGGGCTCCATCATCGCCGGCAGCCACATCGACCTGGGGAATACAGTCCGGGCAAGGAGCACCCGGCAGCTCCTCACGCAGGATGTTCAGAACGCCCTGAATCTGTGCTGATAGAAGCAGGCAGTGTTCTATATCGACAACGAAATGCGAGTTGGGGCGATAAAAACCGACAACCAGTCCGTTTTCGGTCATATCACACTTGAACTGAACCCGGTTGCGATAATGCCACTCATCCGGCGCCGGGACAATCGGCAGCAGGCATGCCTCCGAAGCGCTCTTGCTGCGAAGCATTTGGTCGAAAAAGATTTTTTCTTTCCAGCGGGTTTGACTCGGGTAAGGGAGGTGCTGCCACTGGCAGCCGCCACAGGTTCCAAAATATGGGCAAGGCGGTACACGCCGGTGTGGCGAAGGCTCTATCACATTCACCAGCTCAGCTTCGACATAGTGTGATTTCGACCTGATGGCCCGGCAGACAACCCGGTCGCCGGGCGCAGTCATAGGCACAAAAACGGCCTTGCCATTGCAACGACCTATACCACGGCCACCATGGACCAAACCGGTAATTTCCAGATCCTCGATCATTTCAGACATATAACCGGCCTGAACGCGGCTTGCGCAACTCGGCAGCAACCAGAAGGTAAGGGTAATCAGGGCGCGAGAGGTAGGCAACAGCATGTCGCATGAAATCATCGATCAGGGCATTACGGGTATCTGCAATGTCTGCGGATGGCACGCCCATACGCTGAAAACTTTTTTCAACCTTGAGTTGTTCACCAAAGCAAGCGGACGCCTGCGAACGCAGGGTTTCATCAGTAAGGTGGTCTAGATCATAACTGATCGTCGCAACCACGCAGATGCGATGGTAGTCACCAAAGTAACGATTGGTCTGATCACTGAAACTGATCACTAGACCGTTGGCCAGGCGCTCGGTTTTAATTACTGTCATCACCCTCTCCGGCGAGCAGGCGACGTTCAGTCTCGACGCGGTCAATTTCACTCATCAGGCCGCGCAGGATGCGGACATCTCGGTCATCCAGTCCTGCCCGGCCAAACAGCTGTCGATAGGAGCGCATGATATGTTCAGGGTTCTGAGGGTTGAGGTATTTAATGCCGAGGAGCGTCTTGTGCATGTGGGAAAAGAGGATCTCCAGCTGCTCGTTGGTCGCCAGATTCCTGCTCCCCTGCACCTTGCCTTGTCGCTCACCGTGTTGCAGACAGACTTCGTAAAGGCAGATCACCACAGATTGAGCCAGGTTCATTGACTGGATAGTGCCGCAGGTCGGAATTGTAATCAGACGCTGGCAGAGATCCAGCTCTTCGGTCTTCAGCCCCTTGTCTTCGCGACCGAATACCAGCGCGACCCTGCCACTATCGAGACGCGGCAGAAGATCTTCAGCAGCACTGTCGGGGTGCAGGAAATCGGCCCGGTACTTACCGAAACGGCGCGTGGTAGCATAAGCATAATGGCAGTCCGTGAGGGCTCGTTCCAGGTCAGGGTAGAGACTGGCCTGCTCGAGCAGCACGCTTGCCTTGACTGCCATTTTACGAGCTTCATCATCAAGGTGATCGACTTTCGGCGCGACCAGGCGCAGATCGCTCACGCCGAAATTTGCCATTGCGCGGGCCACCGAGCCGATATTTCGCTCACCGCGGGATTCGACGAGGACAACTGTCAGATTACCAAGACTCATAATTTAAACCCAAGCTGTAACCTTTACGATAAATGATTAGACTAAAACACATTCAAGACAAGCCAGAGATTTCTTATAGCTGACAGCTGTCAGCTTGAATGCTTCGCACTTTTCGCTTCCCAGTTCGTGCCCCTTAGCCCAAATCCCCCAGATAACTTTGCACGAGCGCAGCAGCGACAATCGCAGCAGTTTCGGTGCGCAGGATGCGCGGACCAAGACTGACCGGCAAGAATCCGGCAGCTTGCGCCAGTTCGACTTCCTCACGGGAGAACCCACCCTCAGGTCCGATCATCAAGGCGACACTCTGCGGCCTGAACGAACCGAACCCTTCCGTGAGTGTCCAGGATGAATCCCCTTCATACAGCATCAGCTTCAATTCTGCCGATCCGGCGGTGTGGAGCGCTTCGGTGAAACATTGAGCCGACATGAGTTCCGGTAGCATGGCGCGCCGGCATTGGCGAGAAGCTTTACGGATCAGATCCGGCCAGCGGTGTGATTTCTTCTGCCCTGCATCACGTTCTTCAATAGTTGACGAGTGCTTCGACACCATGGGCGCGATGCGGGCGACACCGAGTTCCGTAAGTTTCTGCAGGACCAGCTCAAACCGCTCCCGATCCGGCAATGATTGATAAACTTCAATGGTCAGGGGACTTTCTGCAGGTTGGGAGAGGCGCTCAAAGGGCATGCAGCACGGCTGTTCGGGATCCAGACTGATAATGCGCGCACGATAAGCCGTCGCTTGAGGGTCAACCAGGGTCATCACTTCACCGGGTCTGGCCTGCCAGATGGAAAGAGCCTGCAGAGCAGCAGCAGAAAGACGCGTCTCTCGATCAAGCTGCGGTACATGCTCCAAGCGAACCAGGCTTTTGAGCCCACCGTTATTAACGCATGACAGGGTTGAATCCAAGTTCCCGGTAACTCCTGAACCGCGCGCGGGATTCTTCCAGTCGCGTCTCGTCATAGGTTTCGGCAAAATCGATCACTTTTCGGAACTGGCGGATAAACTCGATGCTGCAGGGTGCGCCCATGATCAGGACCCCGGCGCCATTCGGGTTTCCTTCTTCCGAGACGATCACCACCGGTTCGTCGAGACCCTCTACAGAACCGTTATCATAGACGTGTGGCATGAAAGCAGCTTTTTTCCAGGTCCACATGAAGCGGTCAAGGGTTATCCCCTGGTTGTCATCCTGGGTCATGACCAGGACACGCTGACCATCCAGATAATATTCTTCTGCCAGGTCACAGAGGACCCTGGCCTTTTCGGGCCGGTTCAGTTTTACGAATTCTATCTCCGTCAAAAAAATCTCCTGCAGTCGTGCAGCAAAGAGTTGTGTGCGGCACTCTAGCAAATACGTAATTTCCAGGTCAACTAAAGCGATACTTTAAGCATGCTTTTCATTGTAAACAACGCAGCGCGAATGATTTTTTGCCGAACTGGAAGGATGGCTGGAAAAAGTTGAGAAGAACGTCCCGTAATCGATGGTGCCACCAGGGTAACAAGGCTCAGGCGTCCAGGGCAACGGCCTTTTGGACCGGCCCCTGCTGTGCTGTAATGACTTTTTTCCTGGTCATGGCCAGGTAATTGCCGAACAGGATCAGAATGATTCCGCAAATGCCGGGCAAGCTCCAGGTGTATCCCTCCCAGATCGTCGAAAGCCCCAGTGCGACAACCGGGAAAAGCAACGTGGCATATGCTGCCCGCCCTGCCCCGATCCTGCCAACCAGGCTCAGGTAGCAACCAAACGCAATCACCGAACCGAACAGGGCCAGGTAAACCAGCGAGACAAGGTATGGTACGGCCAGGTCGATCGTGATCGATGTGCCGCTGACCAACACAACGATCGCCATGCAGGCTGAGCCGTAGGCCATGCCGAAGGCATTGGTCTGCACGATCGGCAGTTTATGCCGCTGGTTGCGGACCGACAGGATATTCCCGAGTGACGCCAGGTAGGTTGCAGCAAAGCTGAGCAGCATGCCGGCAACAACCGGCCCGGAAAAATTTGTGGCTGTCATATCCGGCCAGAAGAGTAATATCAGGCCGGCCATTCCCAACGCCCCGCCGAACAGCACTTTGACCTCGATTGGAGTCCCGAGGAACAGGCGCCCGTTGATCAGATTCATGACCACGATCGTGGAAAAGACCACAGCCGCCAGACCGCTGGTAATCTGTAATTCAGCAAGATAGAAAAGCAGGTAATTCAGGGCGAAGAGGAACATACCCTGCATGGCAATAAATGCGTGTTCGCCCCTGGTAAATTTCAGCGGCAGGCGTCGGGCAAAACACCAGATAAAAAGGATCAGCGCCGCCAAGGCGAAACGGTAAGAGACCGACAGTGCCGGATCGACCATGCCAAGCTGGAACTTGATCCCCAGCCAGGTGGAGCCCCAAATCAGGACCGTAATCGCGTAAAAAAGTACATTGGCCATTAGTTAACCATGCGCTCCGGCAAGCAGTTGGTTGTCAGCCAGGCGACCGAGGGTTCCGATGGCAACTTCCACGGCCGGCGTCCAGCAGGCGGCATTCAGTCGTATGCAGTTGCGGTACCTGCCGTCCACCGAAAAGATGACTCCCGGGGCAATGGTAATCCCCTGCGCCTTGGCCTGTTCATACAGGACAATCGCGTCCACCTTGTCCGGCATTTCAACCCAGAGTACAAAGCCGCCCTGTGGCCGCGAGACCCTCGTCCCATCGGGAAAAAACCTGCCAATCGCATCACTCATCCGGGCCGCCTGACGGGCATAAACCCGACGGACCGTACGCAGGTGGTGCTCGTAACCTCCGTTGGCCAGGAATTCGGCAATTGCCAGTTGAGGCGGGCTCGAGGTCGCGACGTTGGCGAGCATCTTGCCGCGCTCGATCTGTTCCTGGTAGCGCCCCGCGGCGATCCACCCGACCCTGTATCCTGGCGCAACGGTCTTGCTGAATGATGAGCAGAGCATGACGTTGCCGGTTTTATCGAAGGCTTTTGCGACAGACGGGCGCTCATCGCTGAACGAAAGATCACCATAGATATCATCTTCGATCAGCGGCACCTGACGATCTTCGAGCATCCTGACCAGGCGTTGCTTGTCTTCATCGGACATGCTGCTGCCGAGGGGATTGTTGAAATTTGACAGGACGATGCAGGCCTTGACCTGACCGGCATTGCGATCCAGGGCAAATTCAAGCGCTTCGAGGCTGATACCGCCACGTGGAGAAGCGGGTATTTCAAGAGCCTTTAGCCCAAGGTCCTGGATCATCTGCAGGAAATTAAAATAAACCGGGGTTTCAATCGCCACGGCATCGCCAGGCTTGCACAATGCACGTAATGCCAGGACCACGGCCTCAACACAGCCGGACGTAATCACGATCTGGTCCGGACTCAACGTACACCCCGAGAGCAACAGCCTTTGCGCAATCTGTTTGCGCAGGCGAAGATTCCCTGGAGGGAGTTCGTAAGAGACTGACTGGATGGGAAAACGCCGTATTTCTCTCGCCAGCATGCGGTTCAACTTTTTAATCGGCAGGAGCTCAGGATTCGGGATGGCGATGCCGAGTTGCAGCAGTTTCGGGTCAAGCAGGTCACGCATCACGACCCGGTAGACCTTCGACAGACTCACTTCGGCAGGATTGATCGCCGGCGGATCAACTATTGGTTCGGCAGGAAGCTCTGGCAAGCGAGCCCGCACGTAATAACCGGACTGCGGACGTGCCTCCAGCATACAGCGATCCTCCAGGAGGTTATACGCCTCCTTGACTGTATTGATACTGACTTGGAGCTGTTTGCTCAACTTACGAATTGATGGCACACGGTCACCGGGGCGCAACGCCCCCTTCTCGACCAGGAAAGTGATCTTTCCGGCCACTTCCTCATAAAGAGGGATGCTATTTTCTTGCCGCACATTGATATCAATCATCTTCGTCACCTCATGCTAAGGATTTTCCAATGCGCTCTATTCATATCAGTTTGTCCTCCGGGGCAACAGATACAGTTGCCACGTCTAACCATGGGCACAATTTTTAAATAGATTAATTGTGCTGGTTACAATTGTAAAGGACTGTATCTGGCACAAAGTTATGAAAAACGTTTAAATGCAAAGCTCAACATTTTGTCAAAGGGGGCTGCTATGAATCTGCTGTTGAACAAGCGTGAGCTGCTTGATCTTGGAGAAGGGCTGCGTGGGGTACGCATCGAGTGCTTGGAAGGTCGCTGCTGGCTGACCCAGTCTGGCGACAGTCGTGATCATATCCTTGGCGCAGGAGACAGTTTCACCGTCCGGACTAACGGGCAGTTGATCATTACCGCCACGGAACGGTGCCGATTCATGCTGGTGCAAACAGCACCTCAGGGCAGGCGTCCGGATCCTTTTAAAGCAATCAACGGGATACTAAAAGGTTGCGTGACCGGGACCTGACCATAACACCCTGTGGTTGTTTTGTGATTATTGTCGTTGGAATTGCCTGTCCAGGACAACACAAAGACCGGCAAGAGCAACACAGACAGAGGCCAGCATCAGGGGTATGGCAAACCCCTCCTGAATGTCTGCAAGAACTCCGGCAAAGACCGGCCCGAGCACCTGGCCGATTCCGAAACTGGCGGTCAGGAAAGCCGCGGCGCGGCGGCCATCACCAGGCAGGCGAAGGTTCCCCTCGGTCAGGGTCAGGGCAACAACTCCGAGGAAGGTGCCGCCGAATGACACGGCTGCAAAAAGCACTGCAACAATCGACTCCGCGCCGATGCTGACCAGGATACCTGCCGCCTGCAGGGCATATGCACAGAGCAAGGCCTGCCTGTTGCCGATACGACGACCAAGATAAGGCCATAAAATTGTCGAAGGGACGGCAGCAAGACCAACTGCGACCCAGCTGTAGGGAGCAAAATCTTCCAGCCCCGGCGTCAAGGAGATAATCGCGACAAGAAATGTAGCCGTAACGATATATCCGAGCCCCTCGAAGAAGTACCCGACCGACAACAATCGCACCCTGGCCAGGGAAACAGGCAAACGGGATGCTTCAATCGTAATCGGTTTGACCAGTTCTCGCCTGCGGCCGAGCAAAACACCTGTAGCCGCCAGAATGGCGGCGAGGACACCCGCTCCGTACCAGGCACCATGCCAACCGCCAAGTTTATCCAGCAGCGGGACGATAAGACCACTGATCGCAATCCCCAGTCCGATCCCTCCGTACAAGGCACCAAGCCAGTGGCCATAACCGCGTCGACTGAGAGTTTCCCCAACTTCTGCAGTAATCACAATAAACAGTACGGCGCTCGCAAAGCCACCGGCAAAACGCATCAGCCCCCACCACTGGGGACTGAGAGTCGCCCCCATGAACAGCGTGGTTGCAAGACTGACGAGCAGAGAGCCACCAGTTATCAGCCGGGAACGAAGCAGACCAGGTGATACCGAGCACATGATTGCGCCACACAGATAGCCCAGGTAATTCAGGCCGGCGAGCCATCCGGCAACGCTGTTGGTCATGCCCAGGTCTCGCTGCATCAACGGCAGGATTGGCGTAAAGACGAATCTGCCGATTCCCATGGCAACCACCATGCCGAGGATACCGCCGACCAGAACCTTGAGAGCACCCCATTCAGGGCGATTCGTATTTAGATATCTCATACAGACTGGTTCATCCTTTTCTGTAGCAACAGAAAGGCAAACATTACAAAAAGCCGCAGTCCCGTATGGGCTCCGGCTTTCTGATGTTATTCAATCAATGGTCAGTTCCAGTTACTTTTATTCCGTTTGACGGTTTCGTTGAAGTCGCTCAAAGAATCTTTCGACTACAATTACTTCTTTTCTTTGCCCTTACCAGATTGCTTCATTTCCATTTTTTCATCATCATCGGCTTTAATATCATCTGGCTCATTTTCACCTTTTTTGGACTTCTTCTTTCTGTCGCGATCACGATCTTTCTCTTTTTTACTTTTACCATCGTCTCCGTCATCTTCCAATTCGTCATCATCCCGGTCTTCTGCTTTCCCTTTACCACCCTGCCAATCTTCACCACGCTTGAACTTGGCATTGTCCGAAGCATGTTCGTAGGCTGAGGAGCTCGGCGACGGGCCCTCGCCCTTTCCTTTACCAGAATTCTTTGCCATGACCGAGACTGGAGCCAGAATCAGAAAAATTGTACAAAAAACGCTTAGTAACTTTTTCATACCCACCTCCTGTGAAAGGTCTCTTCACAATCCATTTAAACAGAAATTGATTGCTTGGCAATCGGCAATAAAAAAAGACGACCCGGTGGCCGTCCTGATCACGATCAAGGCATGATTGATTTATATCTGTCTACCATTGACCAGAAAGTCCATTATCCGGTGTCCCGGGCTCACAAGCAATCCCGACTTCCCGGCGGCAGCTTCGGAGTATTCATCTGCAGCATTTGCAGGGCTTTCAATCCCTGAACCGGCCAGGACAAAAGGAACCGGATCCTTGGTGTGGGTCATTTTCGCGACCGGGGTGGGATGGTCAGGAAGCAACAGAACCCGGTAGTCACCGAGGCTTTTGATGCCTTCCATGACCGTCCCGACCACATCCTTGTCAAAACGTTCGATTGCCTCGATTTTATCAGTCAGGCTACCACTATGCGCGGCTTCGTCAGGGGCCTCTACGTGCAGATAAACAAAATCGCGACTCTTCAGGGCTTCCAGGGCTGCTTCAGCCTTGCCTTTGTAATTGGTATCCAGATAGCCGGTGGCACCTGGCACCTCAATAACATCGAGCCCTGCGTAGATGCCGATCCCCTTGATCAGGTCAACCGCAGAAATAACTGCACCCTTGAGGTTGAACTTGTCTTTCATGGTCGGCATTTTCGGTCGCCGTCCCTGCCCCCAGAGCCAGATCGAGTTGGCGGCAAGCTTGCCCTCTGTTTCACGTCTGATATTGACCGGGTGCTGCTTGAACAGCAGTTGTGCCGCGTTGGTAATATTCATCAGCGGCATGGCCTCAGCGGAGCGTGGGACATGTTCCGTTACACTCTGTCCGGTCAGGTCATGAGGAGGAGGCATGTTGATATCGACACGCCCGCCCTTCCATACCATCAGGTGACGGTACGAAACACCGGGATAGAATTGGAACTCGTCATCGCCCAGTTCTTCCTGCAGGCAGAGAATCAGTTCACGGGCTTCCTCCGTGGAGATATGACCTGCCGAAAAATCCTGCATGCACAGATCACCGCCAAGCAGGCTCAAGGTCACCAGGTTGAGGCGGAAGGCTACATCGTCAGGGCCCAGCTCGACCCCCATACTGGCAGCTTCCAGGGGGGAACGGCCAGTATAGCAGGTCGCCGGGTCGTAGCCGAAGACGGAGAGGTTCGCCACATCAGACCCGGGATGAAAGGCGGCGGGAACAGTCTCAGCCAAACCGATGATGCCCTCCCTGGCAAGTTTATCCATATTGGGTGTTTCGGCCGCCTGCAAAGGAGTTTTACCGTCAAGTTCTGCGACAGGTTCATCGGACATGCCGTCGCCAAGCAAAGTAATGAGTTTCATAAGTATCCGTAAAAAGTAAAAAGTTATCTATTCGTTACCCGTAATCTGTGATCAGTAACCCGAGAGAAGTTCTCTTTGCAGGTTTTCGCGTCACGCGTCCCCCGTTACGCGTCCCGTTCTCTACCCCCTCGGGTGGTGCTGGGCATGCAGCTGACGCAATCTCTCGCGTGTGACATGGGTGTAAATCTGGGTTGTTGAAATGTCCGCATGGCCGAGCATTGCCTGTACGGAGCGCAAATCCGCACCATTATCCAACAGGTGCGTGGCAAAGGAGTGCCGCATGGTATGCGGTGTAATACTTTGTCTGATGTCGGCCTCAAGCGCGCGGCGCTTAATAATCTTCCAGAAGCCCTGACGTGTCAAGCCTTGCCCGGAACGGTTGAGGAACAGGTATTGAGAGCCGCGCTGCTTGTCGAGGCCAGGTCGGCCATCCTGCATATATTGCCGCAAGGCCTCTATGGCAGCCTCACCGAGCGGAACGATCCGTTGTTTGCTGCGTTTGCCGAATGCCGTCAGGTAACCGACATCAAGCTGCAGGTCCCCGAGCTTCAATGAAACCAGCTCAGTGACGCGCAAACCCGTCGCATAAATAATTTCCAGCATGGCACGATCGCGCAGAGCGAGTGGAGTGTCACCCTTAGGGCTGGATAGAAGGCTTTCTACATCGGCAGTCGAAAGGGTCTTGGGTAACGAGGCGAGACTTTTTGGCGACACGATCTGGTCGGTCGGATTGTCTTTGGCGAATTTCTCCCGGATCATGAACTTGTGAAAAGTCCTCAGCGCCGCAAGAGACCGGGCCCTGCTTCGGGCAGACAGGCCAGCCTCTTTGAGGGAACCGAGGAAACGCAGCACGACTGCCGGAGTTATTTTTTCCAGGCAATCAACTTTTTGTTTCTCAAGGTATTCCAGGTAGCGCGCCAGGTCGCGGCCATATGCATCGAGTGTGTTGTTAGACAAGCCACGCTCAACCGCGAGATAGTTCAGGTAATGGTCGAGGTAATGATTCATAAGTACCTTGGCGGACTATTCTTCCATGCACTCGAGGAGGGCTTTGCGGAGGTCCTCCCGTTTGGCTTCATTGTTGACCGGCTGGCCGAAGATATCTTTTACATAGAAGGTGTCAGCCACCTGGTCTACCTTGGTGGAAATCTTGGCAACATGAATGTAGAGCCCCAGATCAGTTAATGTCCGGGTGATCCTGTAGAGCAGCCCAACCTTGTCATGGGCGAAAATATCGATGACCGTGTGCTCCCTGGAAACATCACAGTCAAATTCCACCCGGTTCGGGTAACGGGGCATTTTGTGGCCGGGCAGAGTGCTGACTTTCTGGCGTTTCTTGATCAGGCTGGACACCTTGACCCGACCCTCCAGCACCGAAGTCAGGTCAGACTGCACCTTCTGCCACTTGGATGGGCTGTCAATAACTCCACCAACAGGCTTGTTTACGTGCAGGATATCGAGGGCAACTCCGTTGCTACGCGTATAAATCTGCGCACCGAGAATGTTAATGCCATTTGCCGCCATAACCCCTGTAATCATGCTGAAGAGACCGGGCACATCGACGGTAGATATTGTTACGCTGCTGTACTCGGCTTCAACATCGTGTTTGACCTGGAGCGCGACAGTATCATCGCCACGGGATAATTCCAGCTTTAGATGATCGGTCACTTCCCATGACCGGTGCGTAAGAAGGTACCTGGTACTCATTACACGCAGGTGATTTTTGATCACTTTTTCATCAAAATCACCCTTGAGAGCGGCCATGACCTTGCGCTTGCGATTACGGACACGCTCGGTACGCAACTCGCTCATGAAGTTGCCACGCTCCATGATTTCATAGGTGTTTTCGTAAAGTTCCTGCAGGAGGAGCCCCTTCCATTCCGACCAGACGTCGGGGCCCACCGCCTTGATATCGGCGAATGTCAGGAGGAAAAGCATCTTCAGGTTCTCTACCATCACCATCTTGTTGGCAAAATCCTGAATCAGCTTGATATCATGGAGATCACGGCGTTGCGAGATGTGGGCCATGTCCAGATGATTACGGACCAGGAATTCCAGGCGGCTGCTGTCCTCTTTCGACAGGTTCAGTCGGCGGGCAATTTTGGGCATCATGTCTGCGCCCTTGTTGGAGTGGTCTTTCCCCTCTCCTTTGCCGATATCATGAAAGAGAACGGCCAACACGAGAAGCTCAGGCTTGCCGATATCTGCCGCAACGCTGGTATACAGTGGCTTCGATTCCCGGTATACGCCAGACCAGAGTTTTTCAATTTCCTCGACGGCAAAGAACGAATGGATATCAATCGTGTAGACGTGATAGGCATCGTGCTGTACTTTGCAGTAAATCCTTTTGAATTCAGGGATATACCTGTTCAGGAAGGCAAGATGGTGCATGTCCCTGAGAGAGCGTGCTGCCCCCGTAGGCCCGCGCATGATCTCGAGGAACATTTCGGAAACCTCCCGGTTGCGGCGGAAGCTGTCATTGACCAGCGAGAGGTTGTCGCGAATCTGACCCTTGACTTCAGCGCTGAGAGCCAGATTGTTCTGCTTGGCGAGCAGGAACGCCTGCATCATCGCCTCGGGACGTTCGATAAACAGATTTTTGCGGGTTGTTTTCAACTCGCCACGATAACTGAAAAAGTCAGTTCCGAGATTACGCCGGCCCAGGCGCCCGAGAATGCCGGTAGACGGGTCCTTGTCCTTGAATGCGCGAAAGATCAGAGTCGAAGCCAAATGCTCCGTACGGGTTGCATGAGCGTAATAATCCTGCATAAAAAGTTCGACAGGGAGTGCGGCCCTGGTGCCTTTGTAACCGAAACTTGCCGCGATTTTTTCCTGTGATTCGAACTGGATCTGATCGGTCTTGCGTTTTAACTGAAAATGCAATTCATTGCGAATTCGCCAGAGATAGTCGTAAGCATCTTCGAACGCCTGCAGTTCCTGCTCGGAAATCACGCCTTTTATCAGCAGTTCACGCAGGCTTTTCGCCTTGAACTTCACACGTGCCAT
Organism: uncultured delta proteobacterium; assembly: GCA_963825575.1. Lineage (GTDB taxonomy): Bacteria > Desulfobacterota > Desulfuromonadia > Desulfuromonadales > BM103 > JAFDBW01. The sequence continues at coordinate 55,890 of CAWGUB010000033.1, read as the reverse complement.
CCATAATGCAGTGTGCAGGTCGCGCAGGCCACCTTCTCCTTCCTTGATGTTCGGCTCGAGCATGTAAACCGTGGAACCGTATTTAGCCAAACGGGTCCTGTGCTCATCATACTTGGCCTTGAGAAAGCTCTGGCCGTTGCGGTTTAAAACGGGCTGCGAAACCTGTTTTTCAAACTCAACGTAAAGGGCCTCGTCGCCGGCCAGAAAACGCGTGTCCATGAGAGCGGTGCGAATTGTAATATCCTGTTGAATCAGAGACAGGCAGTCGGACGCCGTGCGGACGCTGTAACCGACGTCCAGGTTCAGGTCCCAAAGCAGGTAGAGGACTCGCTCGGCAATCTTTTCCGCCAGGTCCTTGTTCTTGTCGCTGCAGAAGAACATGACGTCGATATCGGACAACGGGTTCAATTCTGCACGCCCGTATCCGCCAAGGGCAATAACAGCGGAACAGACCTTGCCGGAAGTCGGGAATTCGGCCGAGGCACAATGGTACAGATTGCGGATCAACTGGTCAGCCATGGCAGTGATGCATCCGACCACCTCACGGCCACTGCCACCTGCCCTGTGCAGCCCCTGACAAAGTTCACGATGATAATCGAGGTGGCCACGCGCTGCTTCAACCAGGGAGGCGCGCCTCTCTTCAAAGGAAACATCACCTGCCACCATCAGTTCTGTGGCAAAAAAATCGGGCGGGGTTTGCTGCTTTTCCATATTTATCGAGACGCTATCAACTTGTTGCTGACAGCATATTCCTTGATAGCAGCGGCAATCGCTTGCGCTGCAGTTTTCTGGTAAGCGCTACTGACCAGACGTTTTTCTTCACGCGGATGGCTGATAAATGCTGTTTCAACCAGCACGGAGGGCATCGTCGCACCGAGCAGGACATAAAAAGGGCCCTGTCTCACACCGAGGTCGCGGATATTGCTGTATTTCTTGCTGATGCGATACACCAGGCTTTTCTGAATTTCGGCTGCCAGGCGGCTTGATTCATTGATCTTGGCGTTGGCCATCAGGTCAAACAGAATCAGTTCCAGATCAGACACCTGCTTGAGTGACGTACCATTCTCCCGTGCCGCAACCGCAGCCGCCTTGTCATTTTTGGAGAAGTTGAGGTAGTAGGTTTCGATGCCATACGCCTTGCGGCTCTTGTTAGCGTTGGCGTGCAATGAAACAAACAGGTCGGCACCGACCTTGTTGGCAATCGCAGTCCTTTCTTCGAGAGGCAGGTAAACGTCGCGACTGCGGGTCAGAATGACTTCACAGCCAATCTGCCTGGCCAGCTCTTTGGACAACTCCTTCGCCAGTTTGAGCGTAACGTCCTTCTCCAGGACACCACTTGGACCGACAGCTCCAGGGTCCTTGCCGCCGTGGCCGGCATCTACCACAATCCTGCGCAATGTCGTTGTTCCGGAGGTTTCCCGAATATGCAAAGCAGGCTGATCTTTAGGGGTCTCCTTGAGCACATTGGCGATGGCATCGTGGCCGGACTCGGGCAGGGCGCTGATCGACGGTTCGTCACGTTTCAATTCAGGCGATTTGTCGCCGGCAACGTCAATAACGATACGCCACGGGTCATTTAAGGGGAACACCTTGTAGTCGCTGATGCTGTGCAGGTCGAGCACAACCCTTAGCGTGTCATCCTGGGGCTTTCCGGTGCGGATACGGCTGAGAAGCCCATCGTCGACAATCGTCGTTTCCGGCAAGCTATCGCCCAAGCCGGTCTTTTCAATATCTACATAAAGACGCGGCGGAATATTGTTGGCAGGTTCGGCAGCAAGATAGTTTGTAGAGAATTGCGCCTCGCCGGACACGTCGATGACAATCCGCGTATAGCCTGGATTGGACCAGTAGCGAATTGATGTCAATTGACCGCCTGATGCGTCTTGCGATGCAGCACCAGCCGTTGCAGGCGAAGCATCTCTTTTTGCAACGATCTTTTCGGCAGGCTCCTGTTTCGGCGCGGGTGCGTATTCAGCAAGAGATTTGAGCCTTGCACTGGCCTTGGTGCGCATATCACCTATCGGCAGGGCACTGACCAGTCGCTGGTAAACAAGATACGCCCTTTGCTTGTCACCCAGGACCTCTTCGAGCATTTCTCCGGCCTGGAGGAGGGCGTCATCTGCCAGAGAGTTATCAGGATAAATATCTGCCATCTCTTCGAAAAGTTCGACAGCGCGTTCCGCATCAGGTTTGATGCGACTGATCCCGTACAGCCCTGCAGTGGTCTTGCCGCACATGTACAAGGCGTCCGGGCCACGCCTGGTTTCGGGGAAACGCTCGTAAACCGACCTGAACCGGTCAAATACCAGTTCCCACTGCTCGCGATACATCTGTTTGCGCGCAGAGTTCTGCAGTGAATAGTAGGCGTCACGCGCCTTCTGGTACGCCTGCTCGGCACTCTCGGCCAGGGCGGCGGCCGGTACCACCAGACTGGCCAGGGTCATTATGCATATAATCGAACGAATCATCTTGTTCATAGCAGCTTTTTCAGTTCATCGAGACGGTTCAGTGCCTCTAGCGGCGTCAGGACCGAAACGTCTATTTCTTCCAGTTTTGCCCTGACCCTGTCAGGCTGCTCAAAAAGTCCCAGTTGCGGAGTCACAACCGCTTTGCTGTCCTGCCTGCTGCGGGCCAGTCGCGGTGTACCGGCTACATATTCCCCCGATTCGAGGTTGTGCAGTACTTCCTTGGCCCGGTTGATAACGACTGTCGGCAAGCCTGCCAGGCGAGCAACCTGGATACCGTAGGAATGACTGGCCCCACCCTTGACGATGCGCCGCAGGAAAATGATCTGGTCATCCCATTCCTTGACAGCGACGTTGTAGTTTTGCACCCTTTCACGGGTCAGTGCCAGGTCGGTCAGTTCATGGTAATGGGTTGCAAAAAGCGTCTTGGCCGCGACTTTTGCATTGTCATGCAAATACTCAGCCACTGCCCAGGCGATACTGACACCATCGAACGTGGAAGTCCCACGGCCTATTTCATCCAGCACGATCAGGCTGCGCGGGGTGGCGTGATTGAGGATATTGGCCGCCTCTGTCATTTCGACCATGAAAGTCGATTGGCCGCGGGCCAGGTTATCACTTGCCCCGACCCTGGTGAAAATTCGATCGACAATACCTATTCGTGCCTTTTTTGCAGGCACCAGGCTGCCCATCTGTGCCATCAGGACCAGAAGCGCAACCTGGCGCATGAAAGTTGATTTTCCGGCCATATTGGGGCCGGTGATAATCAGGATCTGTCTTTCCTCCGTGTCCATATGGACATCGTTGGCGACAAAACGTTCACCCAGGTTCATCGTCTCGATAACCGGGTGGCGCCCGTCTTCGATCAACAGTTCGGTAGATTCGTTTATCTCGGGGCGGCAGTAATTCCGCTCATGGGACAGGTCTGCCAGGCCAAGCAGGATATCGAGGGTTGCAACCTTGTCGGCCGTGGCCTGAATACGCTGACCCTGTGTCGCCACCTGCCGTCTGATCTCCTGGAAGAGGTCATATTCGATCTCCGCGACTCTGTCTTCGGCTCCCAAAACTTTTTCTTCATACTCCTTGAGAGTCGGAGTTATATAGCGTTCCGCATTGGCCAGGGTTTGCTTGCGTTGGTAATCGTCCGGCACACGATCCAGCTGAGACTTGGTCACCTCGATGTAATAACCGAAGACCCTGTTGTAGCGAACCTTGAGATTCGAGATGCCGGTCTTTTCCTTCTCCTCCTGCTCAAGTCGGGCGATCCAGCCCTTGCCTTCCCGGCTGATGCCGCGCAGCTCATCCAGTTCGGCATGGTAGCCCTCCCGGATCAGGCCACCTTCACGCAAAACGAAAGGCGGGTCGTCGACAATTGAGCTGGAGATTAAAGCAACCATGTCTGGCAGCGTATCCAGGGCTTCGCTCAAACCGACCAGCATGGGACTCTCGAGTTGGCCCAGCAGATCAAGGATTTGAGGCAGCTTCTCCAGTGAAATCCGCAATGCGGCCAAATCCTTGGCATTGCCGGTTGCCATGGCGATCCGCCCGTTGAGCCGCTCCAGATCGTAGATCTCGTCAAGGGCACGGCGCAGATCATCCCGGCAAAGGCTTTCCCTGACCAGTTCTTCAATGGCGATATGCCGCTCTTCTATGCGTTGCCGGTCGACCAGAGGATGTGTCATCCAGTGCCGCAACTTGCGAGCACCCATGGCCGTCACGGTACGATCCATGACCCCCAGCAACGACCCGCGACGGCCACCGTCGTGCAGGGTTTCTGTGAGCTCCAGATTGCGCCGCGTAAAATCATCGAGCACCATGTAATCGCGAACATGGTAGGTCTGCAGAGTCTGGAGGTGTGAGACCGAACTTTTCTGAGTCTCTTCCAGGTAGTGCAAAATCATCCCGGCAGCCCGGACAGCAGCGGGCATATCATGGCAGCCAAAGCTTTCCATGGAACTGCCCGGGAAGGACTCGAGCAGCATCTGCCTGGCACGGTCTTCAGCCGCAGCCCACTCAGGCAGTCGATTGACGTTGCGCCCCTGCAGTGAGCCTTGCAGAAGTTCGGCCAGAGCATCGCCGGTCTCGCCATCGATTATCAACACCTCTGCAGGATCACGGGAAATAATTTCTCCTGCAGTACTTTCAGGATCGAGTAGTTCGGTTACGCGGAATTCCCCGGTAGTGATGTCGACACAGGAGATGCCGAAGCGGCCGTTCTCATCCGGGAGCAAAGCCATGAGGTAATTGTTGCGGCGCGGATCAAGCGTTTCGGTATCGACGACCAGACCGGGGGTTACTACCCTGACAACGGCACGCTTGACAATTCCCTGGGCTTGCTTGGGGTCCTCCACCTGCTCACAGATTGCAACCTTGTGTCCGTTCTGAACCAGTTTGGCGACATATGGCTGACAACTGTGGAAAGGCACTCCGCAAAGGGGGATTTCCTCTGCAGCACCCTTGTTTCGCGACGTCAGGGTAATATCGAGAACGCGCGCCGCGACCACAGCATCTTCCATGAACATTTCATAGAAATCACCGAGGCGAAAGAAGAGAATCGCATCCGGATATTCGGACTTGATCTCCAGGTACTGCTGCATCATGGGCGTAATTTTTGCCATCAGCACATCAACTCAGTATTAATCCAAAAAAAACAACCCGTTAAAGGGCCGTCTTGGCAACATTAAAGCTACACGTCGGGACATTATTATGTTAACAAAACAGCCGGTTGACTGTAAACAGCAAAGACTCTTTTATGACAAAATCTGGTGGTTGCCAAGCCATTTAAAGTGCTTTATGGTTAGGACTACTTCAGATTAAGGAGTTCATCAGCTGCATGCGCCCTGACAAAGACCTGAAACCACTCCTGCAGGGGTTGAACAGAAATGACTTCAACATCGTCACTCTGGACGATGAGATCCGGGTCGATAAGCGGTGCGTTGACCTGCTGCGCCACTTCAATCAATATTTAACCTGCCAGGAAGGGCTGTTGCCTGGGCAGGCCGGAGAGATCTGCCACGGTGCGGATTATTTCCTGCGTGAGTTCATGATCGCCGATCGTCGTGACAATCTTTTTTCCGTAGCAGCAGAACGGATCCGACAGTTTGCCGGTCACTGGTACATCATCCGCACCCCCGAGCCGAATCTCACGGAACTGAAATGCGTCCTCAGGGGCACGGCCCTGTTCTACAATTTCCTGGCGGACCAGAACCTCATAGATCTGCAGGCGTCGCTGGAGATTGCACAGCAATGCGATGAAATCGATTATTACCAGCAGAGGATCGATGATTTCTGGGCCATAGAAGATGACGGCTTTGACGCCTGGCGACAGGCCTGCCCGCTTGAACCGGTGCCCGACATATCATGAAACAGACAACCCGTTCACCCAAGATGGCCGCAGCCCGGCTTTCAGTGTTTACCGCACTGTGTCTGGCCGTTCTGAAACTCTTCACCGGTCTTTTTACCGGCAGCCTGGCCGTGCTGACCTCGGCCATAGACTCGTTGATGGATATTCTCATGTCCGGCATCAACCTCATGGCCATTCGGCAGGCTGAGCAACCGGCAGACGAGCAGCATCCTTACGGGCACGGCAAGTTCGAAACCCTGGCAACCCTTTTTCAATCTGTAGTAATTGCCCTGTCCGGCGCCTGGATCATCTACGAGGCCATACAGCGCATAATCGTTCCCAGCCCGATCAGACAAACCGGCATCGGCATTGCTGTCATGTCTATCAGCACAGTGGCCTCCTACCTGATCAGCCGTCACCTGCTTAAAGTCGCCAAAGCAACAGATTCGTCGGCACTCGAGGCTGACTCGCTGCACTTTTCAATGGATGTTTACACCAACCTGGCCCTGCTGGCCGGCCTGATCCTTATCACCCAGTTCAACCTGCCATGGCTGGACCCGGTCATGTCGATCCTGGTTGCATGCTATATCCTCTTTGAATCGCTGCGGCTCATGCGCCACGGGCTGAGGGATATCCTCGACGAGCAGCTGCCCGAAACCGTACGCAAAGAGATTGAGGAATTAATAGAGGGGCACAAGCACGATTTGTTCGGCTACCATAACCTGCGGACGCGGCGAGCCGGATCACAGAAGCTGATCGATTTCCACCTTACCGTATGCAAACATCTCTCGGTCGAAGAGGCCCACGACATCACTGACTACATAGAGAAAAAAATCGGAGAACAGATCATCGGCACCGATGTAACGATCCATGTCGAACCCTGTCGACGACATGATTGCCCAGGAAGAGACGTCTGTCCGACCCAGAAAGTACGCCATGCAGAAAATCAGCAAATAAAATGGTGGCAAGAGGACAACAAACCGACCGAGAACCGGCCGCAAGAATAATACACGGTTGAGAATGGCTGAGCAGATGAGACAGCAACAATAACGGATTCCGAAGACCTATATATTAACAACAACCTGCTCTTTAATTTCTACAAAACCTCAGACAGTCTTCTCCTTCAGCCTGCGCAAATCATCTATAACCTGCAGGCTGCCCTTGCGGCGGTCGTCCATCTCGTCGAAGATCCGTTGTGCCATATCGCTTACCCGATCCACCGATGTCTCGATCTGTCTGGTGTTGTCAGTCTGTTGTGACGTGGCATTCACCATATCGTCAGCCATCGCCCGGACTTCTTCGACTGCAGCGACGATACTCTTGGCGCCATTGGCCTCCTCCCGGGAGGCCCTGGAAACCTGCGATGACATTTCGCCCAGTTCCTCAATCGAATTGCTCACCCCGACGACCGACTCCGAAATTTCCTGGGTCGATTTGCGGATGTCATGTGCCATTTCCATGGCCTGATGAGAACTGTCCAGAATCTGGGCAAGCACGTCGGCCATCTCCACACCCTGCTCCATCCCCTGTTTGACCAGTCGTGTCGTCGAATTGATGAGCTCAACTGTCTCCCGGGTATATCTCTGTATCTCCTCGATAATCTGGTTGATCCGGTCGGTCGACATAGCCGATTCCTGCGCAAGGGCCCTGACTTCGTCAGCAACCACCGCAAACGAACGGCCATGTTCGCCGGCCTGAGCCGCTATGATTGCTGCGTTGAGGGCCAGCAGGCTGGTCTTCTGCGTCAAATCGGTCACAACCGAGGTAATGATCCCTACCTCCTCACCTCTTTCAGACAGGTGGCTGATGACACCTCCGGCGTGTTCGATAGATGTCACAATCCCGCGCAAACCCTGCAGAACATGATTGACCGTTTCAACACCATGCTCCGCGCGCTCCTTGACTTTTTCCGACATGGCGTGCGACCTGACACTGCTCTCTTCGACAGCGCTGATGGTGTGCTGGATTTCGGTCATGGAAGCGACGGAGCTCTCCATGAATTCGTTAAGAGATTTTAGGCTGTTGGAGACCTGTTCGATAGAGACTGATATCTGGCCAACTGCCGAGCGTGTTGAATTGACCGATTCCTGGATAATGCCAGCCCCACCGGAAATATCCGCAGTTGCGCTGGTCGTCGATGACGTGGCTTGACGTAAAGACGTTATGAGATCAGCATGTTCATTTCGGTACTTGAGGAACTCATTGAAGGTGTGTTCAAGCTGTTGGGTGAGCGTCTCCACGGCATCGAGAAGATTGATGCGCATCATAGAAGAAGATATCTGATCGGCGAAGAGCTTGACCGTATCAACGTCTGAATCAACCAACCTTTGCCGCTTGTACTTATTATCGACAGCCAGCAAACCAATCGCCTGATTGCGAATGATGATCGGACAGAGGATGAAGTTACGCGACCGCAGTTGCGGGACGCTGTCGCACGGTGGGTGTAGATGGTACTCTTCAGGCATCTTGGCGATGTCGTCAATCAGCATCACCTGACGGTCGGCAACTGACTTGTACAGACAACCCGCTCGTTCATCGAAAGGCAGCTTGATGTTGATATCGTCATCAAGGTTGGCGCCACGACACACCGAGAAAAAAAGCTGTTGCCGGTCTTCACTCAACATCAGGATATTGACGCGGTCAAAGCCGATGACATCATGTAGTCCGTCAGCTGACAGACGCAGGATTTCCTGGCGGTTGATACTCCTCTGGAGATCCGTATTGATGATGTGAAAGTTCTTGATGCTGCGGTCAAGCTCAGTGAAGCGATGTTCGAAATCGGTTTTCTGCTCAGCGACTTCCTGGTTGAGGAGATCGAGCTTCAACGCCCGATCGTGGATCTGCTGAGATGCCCGCCCGATGAAGAACCCAAAGAAGCCCAGGACTATCATGGTTCCACCACACATGTAGGCGTACATGTAACGGCTCTGTTCCGTGGCCATAATATCTGTGACAACCTGGTTGGCGATTGAGCTGCTGTCATCCCAGAACAGGATCAGGCGCAGGGTTATCCAGCCTAATGGAGCCATGACGCCGAGGAGCATGCCGCAAATTGCGTAGGCGACATCACGCTTGCCGCTGTTGCCACCCAGGATCTCGGTAATTAACACGGCATCTCCTCTAAGAATTTCCCCGTTTCTTGCCGAGCACGATACCCAGGGCCTCGGCCGACCTGACCAGACTTCCATCAGGCTCAACCCGATTCAGTGAATCAACCGCATCTTCAATATCGACATCGCAAACATCACGCCCCTGCAGAGACACCATGCGCCCGAATTGCCCCTGCTCAATCAATTCAACCGCTTTGACTCCGAAACGGGAGCCGAGAATCCTGTCAAACGGCGATGGCGTCCCCCCGCGTTGAACATGACCCAGGACAACGACCCGTGTCTCTATCTGCATGCGCCGCGAGATTTCATCAGCAACAAAAGCACCGACTCCGCCGAGGCGCTCAACACCACTATTCTCGTCAGAGGTCAACTGCACAACCTTCTGGCCGTCAGCGGGGAAAGCGCCTTCCGCAACGACAACGATCGAAAACTTGCTGCCCCTTGCCTTGCGCTGACTGATCGCGTCGCATACTGCCGTCAGATCAAAGGGTATTTCCGGGATCAGGATGACATCCGCAGATCCTGCAATACCCGACTCGAGGGCAATCCAGCCGGCGTCGCGGCCCATAACTTCAACCACCATGACCCGGTGGTGACTTTCTGCCGTTGTGTGCAGCCTGTCCAGTGCTTCTGTGACTATGCCTACTGCCGTGTTGTAGCCGAAGGTCACATCCGTGCCACGCAGGTCATTATCGATGGTTTTCGGCACCCCGACCATCGGCATTCCCAACTCCTGGAGAGCTCGGGCAATTTTTAGCGTCCCATCACCACCGACAGCGATCAGCGCATCGACTCCTAGCTTGTTGAAATTGCCGACGACTTCACGTGAGACGTCAACCAAACGCGTCTGGCCATTTTCAACGACAGGATAAGCAAGCGGATTGCCACGATTACTGGTCCCGAGAATGGTCCCGCCACGAGGCAAAATGCCACGCACCGACTCAAGCGTCAGTTCACGCCAGCGAGGTTCGCCCACCAGTCCGTCAAAACCATCCTCGATGCCTATAACGCGCCAGTTGCGTTCGAGGATAGCGCTGCGCACCACCCCTCGGATGACGGCATTCAGTCCGGGGCAATCTCCACCCCCGGTTAATATCGCAATAGTTCGGCTCATAAACTCGTTTCCTCTGGCCATCATGCAATGGCAGGGTATTTTGACCGGTCGTCCAACAGCCAATCAGCGGGGCGCTGCCCCTGCGGGGATAGCCCCCTATTTCTTGCGCTGCTCAGTAGCGATCGCCAACTTGACGAACCCGGCATCACGGGCGAGGTCCATCAGCGTGACGACTTTGCCATGACGCGATTCCTGGTCAGCGAGGAGCAAGATGGTCGTATTCTCAGCATCAGACTGATGCTTGAACAGTAATCCCTTGTAGTCAGTGATGGAAATTTTGCGATCGAGATAATAAATATCACCTTCGGTGGAAAGATATATCTTGAGTTCCTGGGGCTCACGCTCAATCGACTGCGAAGAGGCTTCAGGGAGTTTGATCGAGATTCCCGGGCTCTCGACAAAGGTTGTGGAGATCATGAAAAATATCAGTAGAAGGAAAACCACATCGACCATCGGCGTGAGGTCGATGCGTGGCTCTTCACTAGTTTTGCGCAGAAAGCTCATTTACTTACCCAACAGGTCAACGAGTCGAAGAGAATAATCTTCCATTTCAATAATCAACTGATCGAGCCTGCTGGACAGGTAACGGTGCGCCAGGATGACCGGTATGGCGACAGTCATACCCGCAGCAGTTGTGATCAGTGCTTCCGATATCCCCCCGCCAAGGGTCGCCGGAGTTCCCATCCCCTGGCTGGCAATCACATTGAAAGCCCGGATCATACCAAGGACCGTACCGAGTAATCCCAGCAAAGGCGAGATTGTCGCGATGGTTCCCAATAGGCCTAAAAAGCGCTGCAATGGGGCAGCCTCACGACGACCGGTCTCTTCAACCACGGCCTTGATCTGTTCACGACTGCGCCCTGCGGCTCGCAGAGCGGCAAGAAAAACCTGCGCCAACGGCGAGTTGGATTTATGACATACGGTGACAGCGTCTTCGCGGTGGTCTTTTGTCACTAGCGGCTCAATCTGATGGGCAAGCTCTCTGAATTCCTTGCGAACCTTGATGTAGGTCCAGAGTCGCTCGAGAAAAATGCCCAGGGCGAGAATTGAGCAAAGGGCAATCGGGTACATGAGGTACCCGCCTTTTTGGATAACAAGCCACATAGTATCGAAATCTCCTCCGGGGACAGGAATGAGTTGAGTGCTGAAACGCCCATGTAATCCGGTTGATTTTATTGGTTTCTATTGTTGATTACAATGAAAAGCTGATCTATTTCAGGAAAAAGCTTCGGCCAGTAAAGTATACGTCTTTTCGATATGTTGCGGAATAATCCTGGTATCTGCAAGAATCGGCATGAAGTTGCTGTCTCCCGCCCAGCGCGGCACGATATGCATATGGATGTGTGCGGCAATCCCCGCCCCGGCTGGCTGACCGAAATTCCAGCCGACATTGAACCCCTGGGCAGAGCAGATGCCACGCAAAACGGCCTGGCTGAGGACCATCAAGCGATGGAGTTCCAGTATCTCCGGTCCTTCAAGGTCTGCAGGGTCGGCAAGATGGCGATAAGGGGAAACCATCAGATGCCCGTTGGAATAAGGGTAACGGTTCATCATCACATAACATGTATCCCCACGTGCCACGACGAGCCGCTCGGGATCACTGGCATTGTCTGCATCGATACAGAAAATGCAGTCTTCCGCTTCCGGCTTCTGTATGTATTCCAGACGCCATGGCGCCCACAAACGGTCCATAATTCATATCTCCAGGTTCAAATATCTTAACATCAATCGAGTCGGATAATCGTACCTCTGATGCCTGTGTCGATCTCCAGAAGACCAACTGTGTGGCAGGACATGTTGCGCCGGTCCGTAGCGCTGCCAGGGTTAAAGAACAGGACCCCATCGCGCTCATGGCATACCGGCACATGGCTATGCCCGTACACCAGGCAATCGATTGGGATCGTGCTGAATTCGCTGTAAATTCTTGCTTCGATCCCTTCAGCCGGCCCCCACCCGTGAATCAGGCCGATCTTGAAGCCATTGATACGGATAACTTTCTTGATCGGAATGTCAGGAGAAGACGGATCCATATTGCCACGCACTACGTGTACCGGGTATCCGTCAAAGACGTCGAGCAGATCAGGGGCAACCAGGTCCCCCGCATGGATTATCATATCGATCGGATCAAGCAGATCTTCCACCAGTTCGAGCAGAAAAGACCGAGCTTCTGCAGTATCGCCAAGGTGTGTATCTGAAAAGACTGCTATTCTCAAAAGCAAACCACCGCTTAATGATCAGCAGACGACTACTTCTGCCATGGTATGGACAGGCGTTTTCACCTGCGGGAAAGTGTTTATAGTAAAACGCCTGGACTACGCCTTGTCAATCCTCCTTTATAACGATCAATAGCAGCCTGACCTGGCTGATTTCGGCCATCCATTTGGTTGTCAACAAACATTTTATAAGGCAACAGCGCTTGACGCATCAGATAAAAGCGATATTTTAGTGATGTTCAAAGAGCTTTCATGCCAAGTTCACACTTTTTACCATTTTGGCATCAGCATTGCTGTATCGGTAGGACTGGTCAGGAGTTTTGGCCGTTTTTTCTTGACAAAAAGTGTCAGGAAGCATTATCTAAGTTTTTTAATATTGCTAAAAAAATTTACTATAACAAAAAACCTTAACAAAAGCTGGCTTCAACAACCAAGCCTAAGGAGGCAGGAAAGATGTCAAAACGTCAGGAAGCACTTGATTATCACTCGATGGGGCGCAAAGGCAAGATCGAAGTTATTACCACCAAACCGTGCGCAACCAGCAGGGACCTTGCACTTGCCTACAGCCCCGGGGTTGCAGAACCTTGCCTGGAAATCGAGAAGAATCCGGATGACGCATACGAATACACAGCCAAGGGGAACCTTGTTGCCGTCGTTTCCAACGGCACAGCAGTCCTCGGTCTTGGCGATATAGGCGCACTGGCCGGCAAACCTGTCATGGAAGGCAAAGGGGTTCTCTTCAAGAGTTTCGCCGACGTTGACGTCTTCGACATTGAAATCGACACCAAAGACTCGGATGAACTGATTCGCACCGTCAAACTGCTCGAACCGACCTTTGGTGGCATCAACCTGGAAGATATCAAAGGGCCTGAATGCTTCTATATCGAAGAAAAGCTCCAGGAGATCATGAACATCCCGGTGTTCCACGATGACCAGCACGGTACGGCCATCATCTCCGCCGCAGGCATGATCAACGCCCTGGAAATCATAGGCAAGAAGATCGAGGACGTTAAAATTGTCGTCAATGGTGCCGGAGCCGCGGGCATTGCCTGCGCCAACCTCGCCATCACCATGGGCATCGACAAAAACAATGTTATCCTCTGCGACACCAAGGGCGTCATCTACAAAGGCAGAACCGAGGGGATGAACGATTACAAGGAGCGCCTGGCCGCCGAAACCGATGCCAGGACCCTTGAAGACGCCATGGTGGACGCAGACATCTTCTTCGGCGTCTCCGCTAAAGGAGCCCTCACGAATGAAATGCTGAAATCGATGGCCAAGGATCCGATCGTCTTCGCGATGGCAAATCCTGATCCTGAGATTACCCCGCCGGAAGCTAAAGCCGTGCGTGACGACGTAATTATTGGCACCGGCCGCTCCGATTACAACAACCAGGTCAATAACGTGCTCTGCTTCCCGTTCCTTTTCCGCGGCGCCCTCGATACCCATGCCAGTGCCATCAATGCTGAGATGAAACTCGCGGCGGTCAAAGCGCTTGCCGAGCTTGCCAAAGAAGACGTCCCCGACTCGGTCCGCAAGGCGTATGGCGGTGAAGTCATCAAGTTCGGTCGCGAATATATCATCCCGAAGCCGTTCGACCCACGTGTTCTTCTGCACGTCGCACCCGCAGTGGCGCAGGCGGCAATGGATAGCGGCGTCGCACGCCGTCCCATTCAGGACATGGACGAATACAAAGAACGCCTGGAAGCGATGCAAGGCCGCTCAAAATCGGTTATGCGGACCCTCATCAACAAGGCGAAAGCCTGTCCGAAGCGGATCGTCTTCCCGGAAGGTGAAGAAGACAAGATCATCCGTGCCGCTCAGATCCTGCTTGATGAGAACATCGCCAAGCCGATACTGCTCGGTAACAAGGTGGAAATCGAAGCCCGCGTCAAGGAACTCGGTGCAGACATTACAGGTGCCGAGATTATTGACCCCGAGGATTCCCCCAAACGGAAAGAATATATTGATGCGCTCTTTGCAATGCGTCAGCGCAAAGGCGTCACCCTGGCAGAAGCCAAACGACTGATCAAAAAGAACCGCAACTATTTCGGTGCCATGATGGTCGAAAAAGGCGATGCTGACACCCTGCTTTCCGGCATCAGCCACCACTACCCGGAAACGATCCGCCCTGCCCTTGAAATCATCGGCAAGCAGGACAACCTCTCCAAGGTCCACGGTCTGTACATGATGGTCACCAAGAAAGAGGCCGTGTTCTTCGCCGACACCACCGTGACTATCGAGCCGACAGCGGAAGAACTGGCTGAGACTGCGATCCTGACGGCCGAAAAAGCCAAGTACTTTGAAGTTGAGCCAAGGGTTGCCATGCTCTCTTTCTCCAACTTTGGTAGCGCCCTGCACCCGTTGACCAGTAAGGTTGCCAAAGCCACCAGGCTGGTCAAGGAAAGGGCTCCTGAACTCATCGTAGAGGGTGAGATCCAGGCCAATGTTGCCCTTGACCCGGAGCTCGTAGAGAAGCAGTATCCCTTCTCCAAGCTCAAAGGCAACGCCAATGTCTTCATTTTCCCGGACCTGCAATCCGGCAACATCGCCTACAAGCTGCTGCATAAGCTAGGCGGTGCCGAGCAGATCGGCCCCATCTTGATGGGCACCAAGAAACCTGTCCATGTCCTGCAGCGCGGTGACGATGTCACCGACATCGTCAACATGGCTGCCGTTGCCGTCGTTGATGCCCAGGAGCACGCGCTGGACAAGAAATAACGACGCACAAAAGATTAAAGCTTTCGAGGGGCAACCACACAGGTTGCCCCTCGTTTTTTAAAACCATCCCTTTCTGACCATCTTCCAAGCGCCATGTTTCCCCTTCCCTGCTTTACTGACAACTGTTAAAATGCCGCCCACACAAAACACCAAGGACGTTACAATGAAATATCTCAGCACTCGCGGGCAAGTCAAAAACATCTCTTTCAAACAGGCGGTCATGATGGGACTTGCCGAGGATGGCGGACTGCTCCTTCCCGAATCTATCCCGCAGCTTACCCCAGGAGATCTTGACGCTCTAACCAAACTGGATTACCCGGAACTGGCCTTCCAGGTCATGAGCTATTTCATTGAGGACATCCCGTCCGCCGATCTGAAAACGATGATCGACCGTTCCTACGCGACCTTTGCCAACCGCGAAATTACACCTCTCTTACATAAGGACGGCGTCTACATTCTGGAACTTTTCCATGGTCCGACCCTGGCCTTCAAGGATATTGCCCTGCAATTTCTCGGCAATCTCTTCGAGTACCTGCTGGCGGAATCCGGCGAACACATGAACATCCTTGGCGCGACCTCCGGTGACACCGGTAGCGCCGCCATTTACGGTGTGCGAGGCAAGAGCAATATCAACATATTTATTCTGCACCCACACAAGAAGGTCTCTGCGGTGCAGGAGTTGCAGATGACAACAGTCACCGACGAGAATGTATTCAATCTGGCTATCAAAGGCACCTTTGACGATGGCCAGCAAATCGTCAAGGACATATTCGGCGATCTCGACTTCAAGCAGAAATATGCACTCGGCGCCGTCAACTCGATCAACTGGGCCCGCGTTCTTGCCCAGATCGTCTACTACTTTTACGCATGGGGACAGGTCCGCAAGCAGACCGGTGCCGACAAGGTCTATTTCTCGGTGCCGACGGGTAACTTCGGCGACATATTCGCCGGGTACATAGCAAAACGCATGGGACTGCCAATCGAGAAGCTGATCCTGGCAACCAACGCAAACAATATCCTTTCCCGCTTTATCAACCGTGGCGACTACTCGATTGGCGAAGTTCACCCAACCTTCTCTCCATCGATGGATATCCAGAAAGCCAGTAATCTGGAACGCTATCTTTACTATCTGTTCAATGAAGATGCGGAACAACTCGCAACGGCCATGGAAGACTTTGCTGTGACCGGCCAACTGACATGCAGTGATGGGCAGATCGCTCTAGTCAACCAGGTCTTTACCTCGACATCAGTTGATAATGAGCAAACACTCGCTACCATTCGTGATTTCCATGCCACGACTGGCTATGTACTCGACCCACACACGGCAACGGGTATCAAGGCCGGCAAAGACCTAGCCGGTGGTGACTATCCTGTGATCTGCCTGGCAACAGCCCACCCGGCCAAGTTTCCTGACGCCGTCAACCGGGCAATTGGCCAGGACCCGGAACGACCGGCAAGTCTTGATGGCCTGGAAAAGCGGGGGCGTCGCTGCGAAATCGTTGAAGCAGATATTTCAATTATCAAAGGATTTCTGTCGAAGCATTCGTTGCAATAATAGCTGCACACTCTTCATTACGTCCAAAAGCATGGAGCCCGATTGGCCTCCATGCTTTTTTTATACACTTTTCAATCAAAGAAGATAACAAAGGGCAAAAAGAAAGAAGGGACAGCCATACGGCTGCCCCTTCTTTCTTTATTGAATTTTCGCGCCACGCAACTCGCGCTACGCGCTTTGATTTTAACAGTCGAAGTACAGAGCGAATTCGGTCGGGGTCGGACGCATGCGCACCACATCAACCTCTGCTTCGCGCTTATAGGAAATCCACATGTCGATGACGTCTTTGGTAAAGACATCACCTTTGAGGAGAAAATCATGATCAGCTTCCAGGCTATCAAGAGCTTCAGCCAGAGAACCTGCGACACTCGGGATGTCTTTCAGTTCCTCAGGAGAAAGACCGTAGATGTCCTTGTCCAGAGGTTCTCCCGGATCGATCTTGTTCTCGATACCGTCGAGACCCGCCATCACCTGTGCGGCAAAAGCAAGGTAGCCGTTGCAGCTCGGGTCTGGCGTGCGGTATTCGACGCGCTTCGATTTCGGGTTGTCGGTTACCGGGATACGTAACGATGCCGAACGGTTACGGTTCGAGTATGCCAGATTGACCGGAGCTTCGTAGCCGGGCACCAGTCGCTTGTAGGAGATAGTCGTCGGGTTGGTAAATGCGCAGAGAGCCTTGGCATGCTTCATGATGCCACCGATGTAATACATGGCCGTTTTGGAGAGCCCGCCGTAGCCGTCACCGGCGAACAGGTTCACGCCATCTTTCCAGAGCGACTGGTGGCAATGC
Organism: uncultured delta proteobacterium; assembly: GCA_963825575.1. GTDB lineage: Bacteria > Desulfobacterota > Desulfuromonadia > Desulfuromonadales > BM103 > JAFDBW01. The sequence continues at coordinate 38,579 of CAWGUB010000033.1, read as the reverse complement.
ATACCGGAACCGTTGTCACCAAAGATCGGTTTGGGCATGAAGGTGACGGTTTTGCCATTGCGGACAGCGACGTTCTTAACGATGTATTTGAACCATTGCAGGGTGTCACCCATGGCAAGCAGAGAATCAAAGCGCATGTCAATTTCACACTGGCCACCGGTTGCAACTTCATGGTGTACAGCCTCGATGGTCATGCCGACGCTCTGCAGGACTTCAACCATCTCGTTACGCAGGTCGATCATCGAATCAGTCGGCGCACAGGGGAAATAACCTTCCTTGTGACGCGGTTTGTAACCGAGATTGGGGAACTCTTCGCGGCCGGTATTCCAGATGCCTTCAACCGAGTCAACCGAGTAGAAAGACTCATTTGAGGTAGAATCATAGCGGACATCGTCAAAGATGAAGAACTCCGGCTCGGGGCCAAAATATGCTGTATCTGCGATGCCGGTCTGCTTGAGGTAGGCTTCAGCCTTCTGCGCGATAAAACGGGGATCGCGGGTGTAGCCTTCCTTGGTGATCGGGTCGATGATGTTGCAGATCAGGCTCAGGGTCGACACCTTGACAAAGGGGTCGATTTTGGCAGTCGACGAATCCGGCATGATCAGCATGTCCGAGTTGTGGATCGGCTGCCAACCGCGGATCGAAGAACCATCGAAACCGATTCCTTCTTCGAAGGTGTCTTCGCTGAATTCACCAATCGGAGTAGAAAAGTGCTGCCAGATACCGACAAAGTCAAGAAACTTGTAATCGACCATCTTGCAATCGTTATCCTGGGCAAATTTGACGACTTCTTGTGGGGTCATTTTTAACTTCTCCTTTTAAGATAATGATCTTTCTGACTAAGGTAATGATCTAAGCGTTAGAGCGCATCGTCTCCGGTTTCACCTGTACGAATCCGGACAACTTCATCAACCGGAGTCACAAAAATTTTGCCGTCACCGATGCGGCCGGTCTTGGCAGATTCACCAATCACTTCGACAACTTTTGCAGCCATTTCATCCGCGACGATAATTTCCATTTTTATCTTGGGGATGAAATCCACGACATATTCGGCGCCACGGTACAGTTCAGTGTGACCTTTCTGACGGCCAAAACCTTTAACCTCACTGACCGTAATCCCCTGGATACCGACCTCATTCAATGCTTCCTTCACTTCATCAAGCTTGAAGGGTTTAATAATGGCTTCGACTTTCCTCATGGCTTGTCGCTCCTCTGAAAATTGATGTCACATCCTACTTAGCATAAATAGTTCTCAAAACTGTGCAGCACTAACTAATAGCAAATAGCTTGCCTAAAACAAAACAGACCAACAAACATTGCTAAAGTGCTAATATTTATAAGATTTCACAAGCAAAAGCACTTGTGCGTCAATCCATCACGTCAACAAGAAAGCGAATAGATGCTCACAAATAAAGCATATTGACAACAAATTGCCCAGCTTTTGAGCATCACTCGGAATCCGGACAACAACTGTTGTACAACTCCCGCCAAAGGTCAGGGAAAGACGCCCCGGAACAGAAAGCTATTCGGTCGGAATCCGCCGATTGGTAACGGCGGGCAAAGCCCTGGAACATCTGCCATTCTTCTTCGAAATTCGGAGTAAAAACTCCCTGGCCCAGAGCCTGATCAATTTGATCATGCGACCAGAAGCGGACCTCAGAGATTTCGCTGCGCTCGTATGCAATGACACCATCAGTGATTGCGAGATATGTCCGCAGGTTTTCCGACTCAACCTGGTTTCTGATTACCGACCGGTACAGGTGGGTTAGTGGCAAACCGGTCAATCCCAGCTCTTCAGACATTTCACGATATGCCGCAGCGAGATAAGCTTCTCCAGAGTTGAGGTGTCCACCGACACTGGTATCCCATTTGCCCGGCTGGATATCTTTGTCAGGAGCACGTTTCTGCAGCAACAACCCCCCAGAGCTGTTAAACACCAGCACATGTACAGCGCGATGGATCAGGGCCGGGTTGCCATGGCAGACGTTGCGCGGAGCCTGTCCGATGACCTCGTCGTCGTTATTCACGATATCAAAAAGCTCGTTCGGATCAGTCATTTAAAATAGAGCGTTGATTGTCCAGGGCTGGGCAAGGAGGGGCCAATATCCAGAACCCGCCCCCCATTTCCCGTTTTCTCAGTTTCTGTCAAAAAAAGGATTTTTGCCTTTAGCAGCCAAAGGTATGCCGTAGGCGATCTTCACATCCCCGCCAAGGATACCAAGCTCAATGGCAGCCTTGCCGGCAGTGTACATTACCCGGTTGTCGATTCGCAGGTCTGCAGCAAGAGCGACCGCTGAGCCGACCGCAATACCTAGATCACCGGTATTGAACGAGCAAGTCCCCCCTGCGCTGGCCATGGTATCGCAATCGTCAAAACCGCAGAAACCACACGCAGGGATCTGCAACGGCTCCTTGCGAGTGCCGATCAGGACAACAACCGGGGCATGGCCAATATTATCTGCATCACGAAGAAAAAAAATCACGCCATCGCGTTCACCAATTTGCCTCATCTGCTGCTGGAGACGCTCTTTATCATCCTCTGTCACCACCGCTGTCACAAGCAGGTCTTTCCCCTTGCCTTTGGGAGCTGTTCGTGCGGCAACACAAAGGTTCTCGGCGGCGCGCATTAATCCGGCAACTTCGGCAAGTTCATTCATAATCAGCATATTGTTCTCCGTAATTGATTATTGAAGTTCTGGCTCTCACATTTCGGAATACCGGAAAACGCCTGACACTTTCTCATAAAAGACTTTTAAAACTGAAGACAGTCTTTCATCCAGACAGGACAGTGCCTGGGTCTTTATATGTTCCGGGACCACCCCGAAATACGCTTCTGCGATACTCCCGGCGATACAGGCCTGGGTGTCACTATCCCCTCCCAGAGACACCGCATTACGGACGGCATCTTCAAAGTCCTTTGCTTCCAGGAACGCTATGATCGCCTGCGGAACCGAGCCCTGGCATGAGACATCAAACCTGTAATCCGGTCTGATCTCTTCAATTGTTGCGGACAACTCGTAATTGAATGAGTCTTCGACGTAATTGCGGATGACAACCTTGCTGGCCCCGTTACGTGCCATGAAAATAGCGCCAGCAACGGCCTGGGCGCCACGGATACCCTCCGGGTGGTTATGGGTCACCTCGGCGCTCCTTAACGCTTCTGAGAGGACATCCTCAAGGGTGTCATAGAACCAGGCAATCGGGCTGACGCGCATTGCAGACCCGTTACCATAGCTACCATAAGGAACAGGATTTGGCGCCCTTGCCCAACGCCGGAAACGACCGCCGTACCCGGCGGCCGGATAGTGGTGGAAATATTCCCGGAGTTTGACCTGATAAGAAACTTTATTCAGAAGGCTGTCTGCCAGGGCAACGGTATGAACCGTATCATCGGTAAACGTACTCTGCCGATTGAACAGATCAAAATCCTTGCTTTTGATCCTGGCATGTTCAAAACGCGAGCCGATTACATCTCCGGCAATTGCTCCAAGCATTTGCGACCCTCAATTTACAGTTCAAATACTGCCCGGAAAAGTATACTTGTACAAAGCCACTTATCAAGCAGGACTAACGGTCATGGCTGCTGCTTCCTGTTGCTCTGCGCAGATGAATTTGATTAATTCAGAGCAGCGTTGAGACGAGGAGACAGTGACTTCAGCTTTGCCTGACGCGCATCTTCAGGCAGCGCCGCGAGCTTTCTCACTTCGGCATAAAAGGCGGGCAGATCAAAATCGACTCTCCGCAAAAGAGTCTGAAATGCCGAGACCAGATCATGGTAGGCTGCAGCCGAGGAGAGTCGCGCATTGTTGATCCCTTGCTCCATCCACCGGTCATAACCTGTATAACCACCCCACCCCTCTTTCAATCGAGCATAGCTCTCATAGCTATCTGAAATAATCTGTTTCTTTACCAGCCTTTTCTCCTGGACCTCCAAGTCGGCAGTATAAACGGTCTGCAACTCAAGACGTATGCCACTCAGAAAATCCTGGAAATCGGCAGACCTTTTTTCACGCAGCAGGCACTCCTGCCACAGACCGTCGGATTCCGCGCTATGAAACCAGCGCCGCAAGCCTTCTATTTCGACTGTTTTGGCAAAAGATTCGTTAAATGTCGTGGCATCGGGCACATAAATAACCTGATGTGCCATCTCATGAAACAGCAATGCGGCCAGATGGATTTCATCATTTTTCAGGAAGGTATTCAGGACAGGATCATCAAACCAGTTGAGAGTCGAGTAGGCCTCAACCCCGTAAACGTCGACGTCAAAACTTTGTGCAGACAGGCCCTTGGCCATGGCCAGTGCCGTGCTTTCGTCAAAGTAGCCACGATATGTGACACAACCGACGACGGGGAAACACCATTGTTTCATCTCGAGAGAAAACTCAGGCGCTGCGGTCAGGTTCCAGACAACGTAGGGTCGTCCCAGGTCTGCATATTCATGATAGCTGCCATTGTCAGGCAGGTGCAGTGAATCGACAGCAAACTTTCTCAACCTGACAACCGTTTCCAACTGGTTGAGGACAATTTCCGGTTCTTCGTTGCTGGTCAGAATCTCCTCTATCGACTGCGCGCGCGACAGCAGGCCCAGATGGCCTTTGACGCTCTGGAGCAGGTAGCCACTCTCCCCACATGCGCTAAGGAAAACCAGGCAGGCCACCGACAGAAGGAGTAATGTCATACGTCCGGAAATCTGCATAAACACCTGATAGCATTGTGTGGATGGCGATTATATACCCGGGCCCTGCGACGGTTATGATTCGAGTCCACGCTCCAAATCAATCAGCCTGGCCTTGGTCTCTCTGCCAAAGCCCCCGGAATACTGCCCCAGGCGACCATCAGCATTGACGACGCGGTGGCAAGGCACGATCAGTGGGAAGGGGTTTGTTGACATGACCCGTCCAACGGCCCGTGCCGCGCCTGGCGAACCTGCCATCCTGGCCAGATCAAGATACGAAATCAGCGAGCCATAGGGTACCTCGAGCAACGCCTTGTGGACTTTTCGAGCAAAGCAGGACAATTCGGTATTATCGAGCCTGACATCAAAAGCTCTCCTGGCCCCCTGAAAATATTCCTGCAACTGCACAAAAACCTCGCTGATCAGTGGGTGCGAGCTCTGACTGGCATCAGAACAATGCCTGTGCACCTCCAGCACGGACTCAGCAAAGGAACGCGTGAAACAGATCCGGGATAAATGGCTGCCGCTGACCACAAGAGCCACTGTGCCGTATTCAAACGATAACGTATGCCACTGTTTCGCTCTCATAGCTCACTTTTCTTCGAAAACGACAAACGTCCGCCAATCATTGACCAGGCCTGCTGAACCTCTCTGACCCCGAATATCCGTAAACCGACCAGATAAACGAGACAGCCGGACACAACCGCGGTACTGAGGAGGGCGAAACGCGGCAAGAACGGCCCGACAGCTAACCAGTCTGCCTGCCCGAGGATCATGGCCACCACAATACTCATAAAACACAATCCAGGGATAGTTTTCAGAATGGTGTTGAGTATCCCGGCAATATCCACTTTTCCGAGCTTCTTTACAAGCAGCACGATGAGGATCAAGGCATTGAAGACCGATGCTATCGTCAGGGCTAATGCCAGTCCGGCATGCCCCATAACCTGCATCAACAGCAGACCGGCGACGACGTTGACCAACAATGTCCAGAAAGAAATTATCACGGGGGTACGGGTATCTTTCATGGCATAAAAACACGGCACAGCCACGCGACTGATTCCGACGAACAGGAGACCAGGAGCATACCAGGCCAGAGCTTTAGCCGACTGGGAAACATCGAACGCGGAAAAGCTCCCGCGCATAAAGAACAGGCTGTATACTGCCTCGTTGCAGAGGACCAGCCCCACAGCTGCAGGGATGGTAACCAGCATGATCAGAGCCAGAGCGAACCGCAATGACTCACGGAAACCATCCAGATCCTCAGCCGAAGCCTGCCGACTCATGGTTGGCAACACCGCCTGGGCCAGAGAAACCACAAAAACACCTTGGGGAAACTCGAAAAGCCTCTGTCCATAATAGAGCCAGGAGACACTGCCCTCCTGAAGAAAAGAAGCCATCAAACGAGTTACCACGACATTGATCTGGTAGATAGCCACCCCGAGGATCCCGGGGACCATCAACTTCATGATACGGATAACCGCGCTGTGGCGGAAGTTGAAATCCGGCCTCAGATCGTATCCACGGCGGTATAAAACCGGGATCTGCATGGCAAACTGAATCACGCCGCCGAGAAGTACGCCATAAGCGAGAGCCGTTATCGGTTCATCCATTCGCGGGGCAAGGACCAGTGCAGCGCCGATCATGGACAGGTTCAACAGTACCGGAGAGAGGGCCGGCAAGAGGAAATGCCCTGATACATTCAGTACACCGGCAAAGAGCGCGACCAGGCTGACGAAGAAGATATAAGGGAACATCAACCGATTAAGAAGATCGGTCAGGGCCAGTTTCCCGGCCGTTCCGGCAAAACCATAACCGATCAGCTTGACCAGCCAGGGTGACGACATAATCCCAAGCAGCGTGACACAGGCAAGAACCAGCAGAAGGAGTGTCCAACAGATACGAACAACCCGGCGCGCTTCATCGGTGCCTTCATGGTGGAGCACATCGGTAAAGGTCGGCACAAATGCAGCCGTCAGAGAACCCTCGGCAAAGAATCTGCGCAACAGGTTAGGGATAGTGAACGCGACGAAAAACGCATCTGTCACCATTCCCGCGCCGAATATCGCAGCAACAACCATGTCACGAACCAGGCCGGCAATCCTGCTGGCCGTGGTCGCCAAGGTCAAAACACCGGTCGCTCTCGAGATATGTTTTTTCTCTTCGCTGGCTACAGACACGACATCAACACCCAGAACAATGCATTATTTTCCATTAATCCCGCCCTTAATATTCATAACATGCTTAAATTAAACACTATTTTTTTGTATATTGGAATCTTTTTATCTTGACTGTTGTTCCTGCCAATGTTATAAAACTGACGCTTTAGAAAATAAATCACGCAAAGAAAATAGGCTGGAGGAATAAAAGTGGCAAATCACAAATCCGCAGAGAAAAGACATCGTCAAAGCAAGATTCGCAACGCCCGGAATACTCATATTCGCTCAACCATGCGCAGTTATGTGAAAAAAGTTCGCATCGCAATTGCCGATGGTGACCTTGACACGGCAAAAACCCTGCTGGAAAAAGCCATCCCTTATATTGACAAGGCGGCGACAAAGGGCGTCATTCACAAAGCAACGGCAAGCCGCAAAATCAGCCGTCTGGCAAAACTGGTCAGCGGAACAGAATCCGCAGACTGATTTTCTCTGACAATTTTACGCATCATGGGGAGCGCTCCTGGAGGAGCGTCTCCCCCTTTTATTTACCACTCATATCGGAAATTTCGAGAAGCAGTTGCTCCAACTGCATCCTTGGTTCTCCGCCACTCGATTTCAGTGCCAGGTCCGTTTCCAGGAAACGATTAAACACATGCCTGTACTGCTGGTTATCGAACCTGGCGGCCTGCTGCATCAACCCCTTCAGAAAATACGGGCTGGCTCCAACCCTGCGGGGGAATTCACTCTGTGGAACTTTTTGTGAGATCAGCTCACTGATTTTCCACATCTGTCTGAAATGACGGGTCATCATTGCGAGGACCATCAAAGGCGCCTGACCTTCGGCCATCAGGCGATCAAACAAGGTCAGGGCCGTTGAACGGTCCCCCCTCCCCATCGCGTCGGTTAAATCGAAAATGCTCTCCACACGGGTATCCGAGACGATTGCTGCAACATCAGCTTCTTCGGCCAGGTCCCGTTCGCCAAGGTAGCCAGCCAGCTTTTCCATTTCACCCTGGACCTCTGTCAGGTTTGTCCCGACTCTTTTACAAAACAGCTTCAGCGCATCTGCAGTCAAGGTCAGGTTGCTGGACTTGGCCAGATCACGAACGAAAGCAGGAAGCTGGTTCTCATAAATCTTTTTAAACTCTATCGATACGCCGTTTTTTTTAAATAATTGGAAAATTTTGCGGCGGGCGTCTATCTTTTCCGCGGTCAACAGTAGAACGGTTTCCGGAACAGGGTCCAAGACGTAATCCAGCAAGCCTTCCAGCTGATCGGCCCTTGACTCGTGAATGTTTCTGATCATCACGAGACGTCGCTCGGCAAACACGGGGAAGGTCCTGGCCTGTTCCACCACGTCATTGACAGTAAAATCCTTGCCATAGAACTGGGTGAGGTTGAAATCCCTGTTCTCTGGGGCGACAACGGCATCCCGGACCGCCAGCATACCCCTCTCAACAAAATAGGCTTCCTGCCCATAAAGCAAAATCAGGCCGGGGATAGTTCCGGCCTGAAGGATATTTTGCAGTTCTTTTAATGACATTGTCGGAAGATGCTTCAGAAGTTGTTCAGAAGTTGCGCTCGGATATCCTCGGCAAGTCGCCTGGCGACCTGTCTCGCGGTCAGCCGCTCCCCTTCAAGTTGCAGGTTTTTGTTGACGGCTGCACTGTAATCTTCACTGCGGCGCATTTTTTTCTGCCACGCGACCTGGCCGTCACCGTTATTGACTAACTGAGCAGTAATTCCCATGGTTGCACGGTAGTCTGTAATCGTGTCCGTCGAACTGTAGGATATCGCGCTACTGCTAAAACTATCAACAGTCCCGCCAATCAGCACCTCTGCAGCGTCGACATTCTCGGTCAGTTCAAAAAGCCTTGATCTGGAGAGCTCTTCAACCAGAGCATCGGTCATGTAATTATCCAGGTACGGCTCTGCCGTCATATTTTCAAACAACTGGACATATACGACCCGCGCATCCCCACCTACCCAGGCGTCAGATGCGCCGGGCACATGATACCCACATCCTGAAACAAGCAGGGCCAACAGAATCAGCAGTATACGCATTTTTCTCACCCTATGACCACATTGACCAGCCGGCCAGGCACGACAATGACTTTGCGAACGGTTTTCCCCTCGGTAAATCGGGCGACATTCGCATCAGCCAGGGCTGCCGCTTCCACGGCACCTTTGTCTGCATCTGCCGGTACGGTCACCTTACCACGAACTTTGCCATTAACCTGAACAACAATCAACAGGGTATCTGCGACGAGAGCATTTTCATCCCAGGTCAGCCAGCGACTTTTTTCCAGAGACTCATCATAACCCAGGTTCTGCCATAACTCCTCACATATATGCGGCACAAATGGAGAAAGGAGACGGACCACGGACTCAACTGCCTCACGCAGAACTTCCGGTGCAGACTGCTTGTCGGGGAACACATAGATAGTGTTAACCAGTTCCATGACTGCAGCAATAGCCGTGTTGAAATGGAAGCTGCCGTCAATGTCTTCTGTGACCTTTTTGATCGTGCGATGAACCTGGCGACGGAGGTCCCTGGCTTCAGAGTGAAGTTGTCCAGCATTTACTTCACCAGCGCCTCTGATAATTGGCAGGTTCTCGTACACCAGCCGCCAGACCCGGTTGAGAAAGCGGAAGCAGCCTTCCACCCCCTGTTCATTCCATTCGAGGTCCTTTTCCGGAGGGGAGGCAAACAGGGTAAAGAGGCGCGCCGTATCAGCGCCAAACCGGTTAATCAGGCCATCCGGGTCTATAACATTCTTCTTCGACTTGCTCATCTTCTCGTTACGACCGGAGACAACAGCACTCTGGCAACGGGTGCAAAGGCCGTTATCAATCTCTTCCGGGTAAAGCCAGCCGTGTTCCGGGCAGGACTTGGTCTCCATACAGACCATCCCCTGGGTCAACAGGTTCTCAAATGGCTCATCGAGAGAGACCATACCCAGATCACGCATGATCTTCGTCCAGAATCTGGCGTAAAGAAGATGCATGACAGCATGCTCGACACCGCCGATGTACTGATCTACAGGCATCCAGTATTCGACAGCACCACGATCGACAGGCATCAAGCCATGTTTCGGGCTGGCATAACGCATGAAATACCAGGAGCTTTCGACGAACGTGTCAAAGGTATCCGTCTCACGTCTCGCATCTTTGCCACATTTCGGGCAACGGGTATTGACAAAAGACTCCAGTCTGGCCAGAGGGCTGCCCCCCTCACCGCTGAATTCGATATCAGTCGGCAGCTCAACCGGCAGGTCCTGTTCTGGCACCGGAACGGCGCCGCAATCATCACAATAGATTACCGGAATCGGGGTTCCCCAATAACGCTGCCTGGAGACCAGCCAGTCCCGGATCCTGAAGTTGACAGAGCTTTCACCGGTGCCCCTGTCTTCAAGGAATTCAGTAATCTTTACTTTGCCGGTTTCATGATCGAGACCGTCGAAAGCACCGGAATTGACCATGCTTCCGGGGCCGGTCCAGGCCTCAGTCATCTCTGCAGGGTCGAGAACCTCCCCTTCAGGCTGAATTACCACCTGGACAGGCAGGTCATATTTGCGGGCAAACTCAAAATCACGCTGGTCGTGTGCGGGAACCGCCATAACGGCACCGGTGCCGTAACCCATGAGGACGAAATTGCCCAGGAAGACCGGTATCTTCGCCCCGTTGACGGGGTTGATGCAATAAGAGCCGGTAAAGACCCCCTCTTTTTCGTAATCGTCACTGGTGCGTTGGGCATGATCGACAGCTTGGACCTTACTGATGAACGCTTCGACTTCACGGCAGCGCTCGGGGACAGTGAGGGTTTTTGCTATTGGGTGCTCCGGTGCCAGGCTCATGAAAGTGGCACCGAACAGGGTATCAGGACGAGTCGTGAAAACCCGGATCTTTGTCTCGCTGCCATGGACCAAAAAATCAATTTCGCAACCGATGCTTTTACCGATCCAGTTGCGCTGCATGGTCAGAACTGATTCCGGCCATCCAGGCATCCGTTCGGTCCACTCGAGGAGTTCTTCAGCGTACTGTGTGATCTTGAAAAACCACTGGTCGAGTTCTTTCTGCACGACCTTGTTGTCACAACGCCAGCAACATTCATCCTCAACCTGTTCGTTTGCCAGGACCGTCTCACATTCAGGGCACCAGTTGACAGCAGCACTTTTCTTGTAAGCCAGCCCCTTCTCCAGCATTCTCAGAAAAATCAGCTGCTCCCAGCGATAATAATCGGCATCGCAGGTCGCCAACTCCCTGTCCCAGTCGTAAGAAAGGCCCATGCGCTTGAGCTGGGTGCGCATATTCGCAATATTTTCCCGGGTCCAGACCGCGGGGTGTGTGCCATGTTGGATCGCCGCATTTTCGGCCGGCATGCCGAAAGCGTCCCAGCCCATCGGATGCAGGACATTGAATCCCTGCAATCGCTTGAAACGGGCGACAACATCGCCTATCGAGTAATTCCGGACATGCCCCATGTGGATCCGTCCTGACGGGTAAGGGAACATCTCCAGAAGATAATATTTCGGTTTGTCATGATCCTCGGATACCTTCCAGGGCTGGGTGGACGACCAGCGTTCCTGCCAGACCTTTTCAATTTCCAGAGGGTTATAACGTTCCTGCATACATCCTCCAAACTGACATCACAACCTGAAACATGAAAACCGGCATAAGCCGGTTATCTCATGGACATGATAGCGGCAGGCAATCGCACGACTGCAAAGGCCGCCTGTAACCAGTTTACTTGGCGCGATACGTAATACGGCCGCGGCTCAGATCATAGGGCGAGAGTTCAACTGTGACCCGGTCACCAGGCAAAATCCGGATATAATACTTGCGCATCTTGCCGGAGATGTGTGCCAGGACAACATGCCCGTTGTCGAGTTCGACCTTGAACATCGCGTTGGGCAAAGGTTCTATCACGCTTCCTTCAACTTCAATGGCTTCTTCTTTAGACAATCTGGCCTCCTGCTTTACGTTGGCATTAAATCAAAGATTCATTAATTTTTTAACCGTTTCCAGTATCTGCATGGTCTGGATCGGCTTGGTGATGTATTCATTGGCACCCAGAGCAAGGGCCCGTTCACGGTCCTCGGTTGCCCCTTCAGTGGTGATTACGACAATCGGTGTGTCCTTGTAGTGCGGATCATTGCGTACCATACTCACCAGCTTCAACCCGTCCATGATCGGCATATTGATATCAGTGAGGATCAGGTCAAACTTGTCAGCACTGAGTTTTTTCAAACCATCCACACCATCATTGGCTTCCACAATCTGGAAGCCACGAATCCGCTTCAAGGCAAAAACAATCAGCTGTCGCATGGTGGGTGAGTCTTCAACAACAAGAACCTTATAGCCAGTCATGAAATCTCTCCCCGTTCTACTTGGTCAACAAGTCAATAAAGCCCTGGATGGTCGACAACTTACGCTCTGAATCGGAGTAGAGCCGCGACGAGAAGACCGCCGTAGCTGCATGGCCGGCCAACAGGGTGAAAAGTTCGTAGTCAACGTTGGTAAACTGGTCCTTCTGCACCAGAAGCGTGTAGATCACGATCACACCGATAACATGTTCCTTGATCTTCAAAGGGATGCAAACGATCGGCTTTTCGAAATCACGCTGGTAACCCTCCATCGTTTCGATGAAATAGTTTTCGCCGGTCTTGACCGAGTCACCGATAATCCCTTTGCCGACTGCGATCGAAGGCAGTTCGGAGGTTTCAATCCCTTCACTGGCAACAGGTTCGAGTCGATTGGTCTTTTCATCAAGCAGCAACACGCCAAACTCTTCTGCACCGATCAGATTGATTGCTATTTCCAGGATTATCTGCAAAACCTCTTTGAAATCCAATGTTGAATGCAACTGGTAGGACGCAATATAGAGATTGGCGAGCATGTTGTTTTCTTCTTCAATCTCAACGTAGCGGTTCGCAAAACTTTGGTTTTCCTCTTCAACCGTCTTGATCCGGCCGAGAATCTCTTCCTTTTCCAGTTCCAGCGCTTCGATCTTTTTCTTTAATTCAAGGGTGTCAGCCGATTCTGGGGAAATTCCGTGGCCTTGTTCTTTCAGCGACTCCTCAAGCTTGACGATGCGAAACCTCAACCGCTCGTTTTCCTTGAGCAGGTCCTGGGTGAACTCAGCCCCCTTTTTGAACATCTGCAGAAAATCGTCTGCTCGTGAGACAGTATCTTTTTCTTCGTCGCTATGGCTCATGCCCTGCTCCTCGTGAAATATTCACCGTCAAAACCTGAAAATAATAACAATCCTGCGGAAAAATATCCAGCGTTAATACCCGCAATACTGCAGGATTTCCTTACAGACCAACGGCAATGGAACAATACGGTCAACCAGCCCGGTGGCAATCGCTTCTTTGGGCATGCCGAAAACGACACAGCTTTCCTCGGCCTCGGCAAAAATGCTGCCGCCGGCAGACTTGATTGCCCGGGTTCCCATGGCTCCGTCATTCCCCATTCCGGTCAGGACAACACCGAGGACTCGTTCACCGAACACTGCAGCAGAACTGGAAAAAAGCATATCCACTGAAGGCAGATAACGCTGGTGGCCCTCCGGTGCTGAAACCTTGGCGATGATCTGGTTGTCTTTCGTAAAGAATTCAAGGTTTTTCCCGCCGGGCGCAATCAGAACCTGTCCCGGTTTCACCAGATCACCATTTTCCGCCTCGCGAATGGTCAAGGCGGAAAAACGGTTAAGCCTTTCGGCAAAAGCCCGGGTGAAGTCCGGAGGCATATGCTGGGCGACAGCAAAGGCAACCGGGAGTTCTTCCTGGATGGCAGAAAAGATGTTCTGCAACGCCGGAGGACCTCCGGTCGATGAGCCTATCACCACCATCTGATAGTCAGAAATGCTAGTTTTGGAGGTTTTCTTTTTCTTGGAAGTCGGCTTCACGACAAGGTTCTGCACCTTAATCGCATTTTCGGCCCGCGCCATGACATTTTTCAGATTGGCGGACGTTACCTCACGGACTTTACTGAGAAGCTCTTCGCGGATATCCATTAAAACCGGCGACACACTGGAAGACGGTTTTGGTACAAATTCGACCGCACCCAGGTCGAGAGCCTTGAAGACATTCTCATCATCCGCGCGGGAAGACACGACTATAATCGGCGTCGGCTGCTTTTGCATGACGATGCGCAGGAGAGTGAAGCCATCCATACGCGGCATTTCCAGATCAAGCGTAATCAGATCCGGACGCAAATCGATCACCTTGCGCAACCCCTCTTCGCCGTCGCAGGCATAGCCGACAACCTCGACATTGGGTAACGACTCAAGCATCTTGACAATTGTGCGCCGGTTGAAAGCCGAATCGTCAACCACCAGAACCCTGACCTTGCCCGGAGTCATCACAGGCCTCCGATTGAGGTGATGGCGGAGGGTTTCTGGTAGACCATGTCGTGCTGGAAATGTCTGAGTTGGAAGGAGGTACTGAGGTTGATGAGCGATTCAGAATGTCCGAGCAGCAGGAACCCTTCCGGGTCCAGCCGCTGGAAAAAACTTTCAATGGCCTTCTTTTTTCCGGCCTGGTCGAAATATATGATCACGTTGCGACAGAAGATCACATCCATCTTGCCCAACAGGGCAATCCGGGAGATATCAAAGAGGTTAAGATGGCTGATTGACACAAGATTTCTGACTTCATCATTGACGCGATATTTCCCCTCATGCTCTGTAAAAAAACGGCGCTTCTGCACGTCTTCTGTACTTCTGAACGAGGCGTCACCATACAACCCCTCACGCGCCATGTGCAGAACCCGCTGACTGATGTCCGTGCCAATCACTTCTACCCGCCACGACCTCAACCACGGCTGGTCGAGCAACAACATGGCGATGGTGTACGGTTCTTCACCAGATGAACAGCCGGCACTCCAGACCCGCAGTGTCTGCAGGCCTTCTTTCTCTTTGCGTTTGCGTATTTCCGGCAGGATATCTTCTACGAATGTGCGCAGCTGGAAATCTTCCCGGAAGAAATAGGTTTCGTTGGTAGTCAGCTGATCGATGACTTCTGACATCTCCTGGTCTTTATTCTGGTTGTAACGCAAAAAGTAATAGTAATCCTTAAAGTTTTTCAGGTTGTGCTGGTGGAGTCTCTTACCCAGACGCTTTTCGAGCAGGTATTTGGAATCCTCGGTGAAATTCAACCCGCAATATTGATAAACGAAATCACGCAGCAGGCGAAATTCGTCCGGGTCCATCTTTATGTCAGGGGTAGTAAATAACATTTATGACTTTACTCGATGGGCAACCCGGCCAGGATCTCAGCCAATTGCTGGCGGACGACTTCTTCTGCTTCAATTTCCAGACGGCGTTCCAGAAGGGATCTTGCCCCTGCACCAAGGACTTCTGCAGCACTGCGCGCGATTTGTGCGCGGACGACCCAGAAAGAATGATTGATCAGCCTATCAGCGTGAGCATGCAACCAATCTCCGGCACCGTGGCTGGTCAGAAGATTCATAGCGGCCGTAACGACCTCTTCATCATGATGGTCCAGAGCTGAAATCATCTGCGGTAGAGCTGAAATATCGGACAGGCGGGCCAGGGTTTCCAGGGCAGCAATACTCACCAGCCCGACCGGATCCGTGAGGGCCTGCTCCACCAGACCACGACTGCGCTCATCGGCAATCCTTCCCAACCCTCGTACGGCAGCCGAGCGGACCCATATGTCCTCATCCTGCAGGGCCAGCTGCAATCCGTCGAAGACGCTATCGTTGTTGCAGTTGGCCAGGATATCCACGACTGTCCTTCTCATTTCGGCGTCTTCATCGGTCAGGGCAAGCAACAGTGTACTGATATGCTCGGTGACATCGTGACGTTCGAAAACCCTGATTGCCGCTCTTCTGACTTCAGCAGCGGAATCTTTCAATGCAAGTCCCAATGCATTCAGGACGGACGGATTATCGAGCTCTCTGAGCACGACAACAGCCAGCTCCCTCTGCACGGCATCGGTATGGCTTAGCAATGGCTGCAAGGCAGAAAATGTTTCACTCGGGAATTTCTCTCCCAGAGAGGTCAAAGCCTGCGATGCAGAAGTCCGCACTTCGCTGTCACTGTTCTGCAGACATGCAACCAATCCTGGCAGCGATGCGGCGGTACCGATCTTGCCCAGTGCATGTACAGCCATGCACACGACCTGCATATCTTCATCCTCCAGCGCACCCTCTAACAGTGGCAGCGCATCGGCACATTCTGATTCACCAAGGATGTAGGCAAGATAAGCACGCCGGGTGCCGCTTAGACAGGCCCATGTGTCAAGCAATACCTGCGAGTTGGCACGACCGATATCGATCAGTGCTTCAAGTGCGGTCTGTTGCAGCGTCTCAAAATCAAGCAGACTTAATAGCTGCTCGACAGCATCTTCTGCAGCCAGCCAACCGAGGATTTTAATCGATGCCCGTTTCAGGGCGTCGTTGTATTCCTCATCAAGATATCCGTTAACCGTCTCGGCAACAGGCCCTTTTTCACATTCTGCCAGTGCCTTTCTGATCTCTGCAGGGTATCGATTATAAATTTCCACAATAGCCAGGATGGCAGACTCACGAACGTTTCGCATTGAGTCAGTCAATGCACTGACCAGTTCGGGGACAGCGGATGCATCACCTGCCTTACCCAGACAATCAATCAGTGCCTTACGGAGCAACTTCTCATCTTTGTAGGGCAAAAGTTCAGATAGAGGCACGGGGGCAGCGATCCGGCTCAAGGCGTCGAGGATCGTAAATTGCAGGAGCAGGTCCGGCAATTGCATTGCTTTGAGCAAGGCTGGCACTGCTTCCCGGGTCTTCAGCTTGCCGAGGTTCTCGGCGGCAGCAGCCCTGACATTGCTGTCTGAGTCCTCAAGGCCAACAGTCAAAACCGGGACAGCTTCGGGTGCGGCAATATCTCCAAGGACATCAATGATAAACTTGCGCACATCGTGGTCCGGGCATCTGGCGTGCTCAATCAACATCGGCACGGTACACCGCCCCATCCGAGTCAGGATTTCAACTCCGGCATTACGTAAACCGGCATTCTCTTCTGCATGCAGAAGCTCAATAACTTCGCCGACCAATTCTCTGCTGACCGGCATGCTCAGGAATAGATCAATGGCCTGCTTTCGAACCCGCCAGCTCTCATCCCCGAACGCCTTGAAAACAAGATCAAGCCCCTCGCTGGGTTTGCTGACAGCCAACTCACGCAGGCCCCGTAAACGAGTCTCCTCATCCGGAGAATTCAGTGCATCGCTTATCTGGTCAATAGTGCTCACTGTTCATCCCTGTCTTCTGTTCAGATACCCAGTTCACGACTTCGTTTTTCCAGGAGATCGAGAAAGGCGGCCTCGAGAATCTTGCTGTTCTGTATCTGAGGACTCGGGAACCGCTCGCCGAACAGACGCTTGGCTTCCTTGATCTCATTCGCCAAAAGTTCCGACCAGTTTCCTTCCAGAATCCCCTCATCGACCCGCTCCTGATAATAGAGAGATATGTCCGAAACGATAATACGGGCCAGGCGTTCGGCGCGCTGACGCTCTGTTGCGCCATCAGCAGACACTTCTTGGTTTTCCGCAGACTGAATCTTTTCATTGATCGTGTTTATGAAATCAGGGGATTGCCCCATTCCATCAGCAGACGACAACTGACGGCCATCCTCTTCCGTTTCACCACTTAATGCTGGACCCGTCGCCGGTGCGGCATCAACCAGCAAGCGGTTGATCTTCAACACAAGATCATCCGGGATATGGTGCTTCTCGATATAATCATCCGCCCCGTAGAGCGAACTCGGCGAGCGCTTGTACGCGGCTTTGTTATAAACCGAAGACAGCAGGATTATTTTGACATTTTCAAGGCCTGGCCGACGCCTGAGCTTTTCAACAACCTCAAAGGCGTACAAACCCTGCAGTGCGACATCGACAACAGCCACCCTTGGGCACAAGGCATCCATAGCGGCAAGGACTTCATCACCGTTGTGTCGGAGAATGCCCTCAAAGCCTGCACTCTCGACAATATTATGGATCGTGCCACACAGCTCCTTATCACTATGGGCGATCATGACGCGCACTTTGGGCTTCAGTTGTTCGGCAGAAACACGCGGCAATTCGGCGGTAAACGGCGTCCGACAGCGGGCACAGCGTAAGGTGACACGTTTTCCGGCTAATTTTTCACGATCCAGGCGAAATCGGGCAGCGCAGGATGGACATTTAACAATCATTGAAAAACCTCAAAAAAAAACGACCGTCTCAAGGTCAAAATGTTCCAGGACGAGCCAGTCGTACTAGTGGATGTTACTCAATTTCTGCAATTCGATTTTTTCATCAGTCGAAAGGACTTTTTCCAGGTCAATCAACATGATCAGGTCTTCATCCCGGCGCGCAACACCAAGAAAATAGCTTGCCTCGGGCCCGTCTATAAATTGGGGGGCTGGAGCTATTTCCTTGCGACCGAAGCGTTTTACCTCGGTGACCTCATCAACCATGAGACCGATAATCCTGCCCATGAGGGAACAGATCACAATCCGGTTTTTACGGTTTGCCTCGCTGATCGGCTGGTCAAAACGTTTGCGCAGGTCAGCGACCGGAATCACGACTCCACGCAAATTGATGACACCTTCAATAAAGGAAGGTGCTTTGGGGACGGGTGTCAGCTTCTGAGGACGAATTATCTCCTTGATTCTCATGATATCAAGGGCATACAACTCAGAACCAATCCTGAAGCAGGCAAGTTGAACCTCCTGACGAAGGGCTTTCTCGTCCGGCGCTGTCAAAGATATTTCACCATTGCGCGACGACATGGCGATCAGTCAATAAATCTCTGAATGGTTTCGATGACCATGGCTGACTTGAACGGTTTGGTTATGTACCAGTCAGCACCGACCTGCTCCCCGCGAGCCATATCTTCACGACTCTTTTTCGCCGTCAGCATAACCACTGGGATATGTTTGGTCTTGCTGTTCGATTTAATCCTGCGACAAACCTCGAAACCGTCAATCTCCGGCAACATTATATCCAGCAGAACAAGGTCAGGCATGACCTTGTCTATAGCGTCCAGTGCAGCCTGGCCATCTGCTGCACCATGTACTTCGTACCCTTTTGAGGTCAGCAGGATACTTTCCAGTTTGAGCAAACTTTCTTCATCCTCGACAACCAGGATCTTCTTTTTAATCACCACAATCTCCTTTCAACCACAGTTCGATTCAAGGTCCAAAACATGTTTTAGCTGCAACAAGATGATCATGCGACCCTGGTAGCGACCAATACCGAAGACCATTTCACGATCCAGCCCGGATAATACCCCAGGCGGCGGCTCAATCTCGTCGTCGACGAGATTGACAACCTGATTAATATTGTCAACCAGAAGTCCGACTGCAACATCGCCTGACTGACACACAACGATACGCGAGCTTGCTGTTATTTCGGCCGACCCCAGATTCATGCGGCAGGGCAAATCGAACACCGGCACGACAACGCCACGCAGAGAGATAATCCCCAAGACAAAGTCGGGAGACCGGGGGATTTCCGTAAACTCCCTGACTTTGATTATCTCGCTAATTTGCTTGATGTCCAGCGCATACTCCTCATCATTGAGGTGGAAAGCCAGGTACTGGCTGACATCCTGAGACTGAGCAGCAATCTGGTCCTGCAGCATTGCAGCATATGATTCATCTGTAGCCAGAACCAGATCGTCCGTCGCACAAAAAATACGGTCAAGACTATCTGTCGCTGCAATTGAGACGCTATCAGAGACTACCACAGCTTCCGATTCAACAAGCGCTTCCGCCGTCACGGCAGCGTCCTCAACCAGGTCAGGCCCGGGCACCAGCTCCTGCTCAGGAGCCGTCTCTGGCTGGGCTTTGTCCGGCTTGGCCCGTGCTTTGGCTTTTTTGCGTATCTTAGCAATATCCATCTATTTATCCACGGTTCCGTTTCAACAAGTTGTTGTCAAGCTCGAGCATAACAGCATCCATGGTACCCCTATCAACCTGGTCGCCGCCCCTGCCGAAGCATTCCAATAAAGCCAGGGACGCAGCATGATTGATCATGCGTGGTATCCCACCCGAATAGGCATAGACGGACTCAATGGCCGCCTCATTAAAAAGTCCGGGTCGACCACCGGCTTTGATGATCCGGAAATCCAGGTATTCGGCTGTCTCTTCAAGGTTGAGCGGCTGCAGATCGTACTGCATGCCGATCCTCTGTCTCAACGGTTCGTAGGCACGGTGACTGAGACGTTTTTTCAGCTCTGGCTGTCCCATCAACACGATGCTGATCAGGTTGCGGTCATCCAGCTGAAAATTGGTCAGCAGCCTGATTTCGTCGAACGTCTCCTTGTGCGGTACGAGTTGCGCCTCATCAATCACCACCACCGGGGTTGTATGGTTCTCATAGTATTCGAACAAAATCTTGCCGATCTGTTCAAGCAGGTCAACTTTAAACCTCGCCGGCTCCTCAACACCAAGATGGCGAGCCAGGCTACTGAGAAACTCCAGCGGAGTCAGGCGCGGGTTGACCAGGCAGACAACTTTGAAGCTCTCATCAAGAGTATCCATAAGAGCCCGCGACAGGGTCGTCTTGCCACAACCGATTCCTCCTGTCAGCAGCACCAGGTCACGCTCCTCAACAGCGTACTGCATGCGAGCCAGCGCTTCGCGATGACCGCGGCTCAAGAACAGGAACCGGGGATCCGGCGTTTTACTGAAGGGCCGCTCTCTCAGCCCAAAATAAACTTCATACATTGAGTGAAGACTCGCCTCGCAGCGCTTCGCTCATCAATCCGGCCACGTCCAGCACCAGGATGGTCTTCTGGTTCCCCAGTTCCGCCGCCCCGGCAATTCCCTTAATGAACGAGAGGGCTTTGCCCAGCGACTTGATGACAACATCCTGCTGACCAAGTAGATCGTCAACCACGAAACCCATGCGTTTTTCTGCCAGTCCCACAATTGCGACAAAGAGTCGCCGGCCTTCATCGACATCTTCGTTAGACAGGGTAAATATCTTGTCTAGACGCAGCAGTGGCACGGTGCTTTTGCGCAGTTCGATCACTTCGCGCTTCTCGACCGTCTGAATGGCATTCGCTTCGATCATCAAAGTTTCCAGAACTGAATTGATCGGAATCGCGTAGGTTGTCTTGCCGACCTGTACGATCAATGCTTTGATGATAGCCAGGGTAATCGGCAAGGTGATGACCATACTGGAGCCTTGTCCAAACTGGCTGCGCACTTCGATCATCCCTGACAGCGCGGCGATGTTGTTTTTAACCACATCCATGCCGACACCACGACCGGACAGGTCACTGACTTCATCACGGGTTGAGAAGCCGGGCAGAAAAAGAAGCTCGTGGATTTCCTCTTCTGTCAATTCATGTGAGGCGCTGATCAAGCCTCTCTCAACGGCCTTGCGACGTACTTTTTCCTTGTCAATACCTCGGCCGTCGTCATTGACTGTTATGACAACGTGGTTGCCTTTCTGCGACGCCAACAGCTGAATCGTACCTTTTTCCGACTTACCCGCTGCCAGACGCTCCTGGGGCGTTTCAAGGCCATGATCGATAGCATTGCGGATGATGTGCATGAGTGGATCGGAGACATCTTCGATGATCAGCTTGTCCAGTTCGGTATCAGCGCCGCGAATCTCAAGCTCCACCTTTTTGCCCTGCTCGTTGGCAACCCGACGTACAATCCTGGTCATTTTTTCAAAGAGTTGCCCGACCGGAACCATGCGCACATCCATGACCCCTTTTTGCAATTCGTGCAGACGCCGCTCGAGAATGCGAGTGGTCTTGCCGAGATCGGTCGCAAGATCTTTCTCCTGGGTCATTTTCATGCGATCACTGATGTTGGCGATGGCACTTTTTGACAAGACCAGTTCACCGACGATATTCATCAACAGATCAAGCTTGTCTATGTCAACCCGGACCGTACGGCTGATCGAGCGCATGGAACTTGCGCTGTCTGGATCCTCTGCGGTCTCTGGCAACCGAGCGACAAATGTTTCGGCGACATCTTCAGACGACTCCTCAATCACAACGGCTTCTGTCTCTTCCGGTTCAGGTCTATCGCCATAAGTGAGGATATCAAGAGTGTCGTGACCGAGCAGCATGGCAATGTCGGAATGACCGAGTTCACTGCCGAACAGAATCTGGAAAGAGATCTTTTCGCCGATATCTCCAGCTGAAGGGAGGGTGCTGATCACTTCGCCCTGCTGTTTGAGTTGCTGGGTGACTTCTGCGAGCTCCTGATCGAAGCTGGCCAAATCGAAGTTCATGCGCAGAAGATGAACCTTTCGCCCCTTGCGGACATTTTCCAACAGGCGATGCTCCTCGTATTCAGTGAGGACATTCAGTATAGCGGGGTCAATTTCCAGACCGGCAAGCGGGCTCTCGTCACCTTCTTCTCCACCTTCGGCAGCTTTGCTGATCTGCATCAGGACAGGTGTCAGGTCGAGGGTAAAATCTTCGTCATTGCTTTTGCCGTCAATCAGATTGATTAGTACATCAAGTGAGCTGAACAGGGTGTCGACCAGGAACTGATTAAACGGGATTTTACCGAGGCGCAACCCATCAAGCAGACTTTCCATAGAGTGGGAGAGTTTCGAAAGGTCATCGAAGCCGAACATGCCGGCCAGGCCTTTAATCGAGTGGGCCCCTCGAAAAATGCCGTTGAGCACGTCCGGGTCGCAATCGCCCGAGTCCACCGAGTCAGCAAGCCTGACCAGGTCAAGATTGAGTGATTCGATGATTTCTTCTGTCTCGCTGACGAAGTCCTTGAGGGCTTGAGAGGAGCTCTTGTCAGACACTGTCACCTCCGCAAATCAATCGAGGTACTCACGGATCAGGGCCTGCAGCTGATCGGGAGCGAAAGGCTTGACAAGATACGCGTTGGCACCAAGAGACAACCCTTTCTCACGATCGCGCTCACTACTCTCGGTACTAATGATAAAAAGAGGGGTTTCGCGATAATTGTCGTTATTTCTTATGAAACTGACCAGTTCAAGACCATTGATATCAGGCATATTGATATCGGTTATGATCAAATCAACTTTTTCACGGGGAAGAATTCGCAAGGCTTCGAAACCATTGGCCGCTTCAACCGTTTCATAGTCGCCCATAGCCGCGATCGTTGAAACGATCAGCGAACGCATGGTCAGCGAATCTTCTGCGATCAGAATTTTTTTACTCACGACTGTAGGCCCCCAACCTGATTAAACGTTGGTTAAACAGCATCACGATTACTCATCATACGGCGTTCAAGGAGAGCTTTTTCCATCGCCAGCCCCGCTTGAGACAAGAAGATCTCGAGGGATTCCGTATCACCGATCGGCTTCTGTTCAGGAAGATTGTCACCGTACAGAACCGCAACGACCCGCCCTTCACTGATCAGCGGGCCAACAAATACTTCCGCAGGACGGTCACCGCCCAGTTGGTCGAAAAGGTAGGTGTTCCAGTCCGTCTCTGCCGGGTCCGTGTGGTAGGGAGAAAATTCTTGCAGGGCCCCGGCAAAAACGTGCTTCTCCGCTTTTGGCAGGCGTGTATTGCGCACCCTTACATCCGCAGATTCGCCTTTAAGCTCGATTCCGAACTGGCCCAAGCCGACAATCTCTTCGTCTTTTACCAAGAGGATAACGGCCCGATTCATTAACTCGCTGGCAAAACGCAGAATTAAAAGGATGATGCCCCCGCCAAGTGACGGGTTGTTCAATTCCTGCAGCATCCCACGCAGCAGATGCAGGCCAGGAGATTGCTGAGGAGGCAGTGGAGCCGTTCCGACAGCCATTTCACCCATTTCCTTGAGCAATTCAGCGCCGATATTATACTGACCGTCGCCAACAGTGTTCAAATTGTCAGCAGTACCAAGTGCCAGAATCGCGTCAACCAGGGTCTTCAGGCCTGCCTGCCCGCGGTCATCCAGAACTTCGTCTTTTTTCGGCTTGGGGAAGAGGGTCGGTACGCCGAACTTGCGGACGCTCTGCTCCGCTTCCTGGTTGGGATGGTCTGACATGACCAGAACCTTGAAATCAGGATGTTTTGCACGAATCTCCTCAAGCAGTTCAAGCCCACCGAGCACGCCGCTGCCATCGCGGCGCGGCATGATCAAGTCTATGACCAGAGTCGTCGACCGAGGATCAGCACCATTGACCGCACCCATGAAAGCAAGATAACTCGTATATGCATGAACCTGTGCTTTGTGTTTCTGGAGAAGTGCGGCAATCTGTTCAGCAGTATTTGGGTCATCATCAACCACGATGAAACAGCGTGACGAATCCGTGTCCTGACCAGGGTCGGCGCTTTCAGGTGTTTCTGCCGCGGCATCGGATTCCGTAGAGCATTGAGATGTGGACTCGCCTTTAACCTCGGCCATCAAAGCGTCAACATCAACCACTGACTCACCCCGTTCATCCACATCTTCACCACGGTGGCGTTTTTCATCTAGGATGCGGCTGCCTTCCATGGCCAGCCACTGAGGATTCAGTCCTTGGTCGAGCATGAATTGGAGAGGATCCAGATTGGTCATTACCAGTTCCCGGCAATCCCCCAGTTCAAAAGAAAAAGCTCCTTCATCCCAGCCGAAGAAGCTGTAAACAATTTTTTCCAACTGTTCGCGGACAGCTGTTTCTATCGCTTCACGGTCAACACCGAATTCACTGACCAAAATGTCGCCAATTCGACGATCGTCGTCATTTTCCTGCTGGATAACCAGAGCCTGTTTCAGAGTCTCCATGTCGGCCAGACCAGTACGCAGGACGAGATCACCAAGGTTTTCCGGGAAGGTCGAAGCCATCGCGCGGATGACCTGACCGTCTTGAAAAACAACACGGCCGTCCCGGTCGCGGCTGTTCAACTGCAGCACACCGGATTTTCGGCTCAGGCTGACGATCTGCAGGATTTCCCCCAGGCCGAGATCTTCAAGGTTACCGACTAGGCTCATAAGCTACTAAAAAATTCCATAGATTTTCTTCACAACGGAGCGTAACAATCGAAAAATAAACAGAAATAACTATACTTTATTAGGTGAGGGTAAGTAAAGGGTGTTTTCGTAGAAACGGGGAGACATGCAGCGTGAGGTGCGAAGGACGCAAAAGACCTGGAGCGTGCTGTATGGTTGACTTGTTGAGCAGTTGAACCGATTCAATATTTCAACAGGCATAGCCCAATTCAAGGCTTCGGCTGACGGCAAAAATCACTCTTGTCAGTCTTGATCAATAGCTGAAAAAGGGGCTGTTTTTTTCCCAACTTCCCGCCTCTGCATCACGATCATTTCCGGTCTGAAAACTTCAATCTTATCGGGCAGGCGACAAAGCCGAACGCCTGGCGCAGACAATTCATCAGATAGCGTTCATATGAAAAATGAATCCCCTCGGATTTATTGACAAAAATGATAAAGGTTGGCGGACGGACTGCGGTCTGGGTGGCATAGAACAGCTTCAGGCGTCTACCGCGGAACATCGGTGGCGGATGGCTGATTTCGGCATCCTTGAGGACCCGGTTGAGTTCCGCGGTCGAAACCTTGCGATTGAACTCGTCGCTGACCATCTCAACGTCTGCCATAATCTTGTTGATTCGCTGACCGGTAAGTGCCGAGACAAAATGGATCGGGCTGTCAGGGAGAAACTTGAATGCGTCACGCACGTCCTGGACGTAATTACCCATCGTAGTGTTGTCTTTTTTGACCAGATCCCATTTGTTGACGATCAGGATGACCGCCCGACCCCGTTCATGAGCGTAACCGGCTATCGTCAGGTCCTGGTCGGTAATCCCTTCTTCGGCGTCAATCACCACCATAGCAACGTGAGTACGGTCCAAAGCCTTCAGGGCGTGGATTACTGAGTACTTTTCCAATTTTTGCGACACCCTGCCTTTGCGGCGGATACCGGCGGTATCAATCAGTACATAGCGTTTCTTGTTGTAGATAAAGGGCGTATCGACACTGTCTCGGGTCGTCCCTGCCGTCGGATTGGCGACGACCCGCTCATAACCGAGCAGGCGATTGACCAGCGAGGACTTACCGACGTTCGGTCGGCCGATGATCGACAGACGGGTCTCAGTGAGACTTTCCTGGTCTTCGTCCTGCTCCGGCAAAAGCTCCAGAACCTCATCGATTAGCGTACCGACACCAAGGCGGTGTTCGGCAGAGATCGGATAGAGGTCACTGACTCCGAGGGCGTAAAATTCACCGAGCGTCGCTTCCTGGTTAGGGCCGTCGACCTTATTGACCACGAACAGAACCGGCTTGTCCACCTGGCGAAGCATGCCGGCCACTTCTTCATCGGCCGGGTTCAGCCCTTCCCGGCCATCCATAAGAAAGAGGATGATATCCGCCTCCTCAATCGCCAATTGGGACTGTTCTCGCATCTGAGCCAGAAGACGATCATTACTGGCCGGTTCGAACCCCCCGGTATCGATCAGGGTAAACCGTTTTGCGTAACGGGAGACCTCGGCATAATTCCGGTCGCGTGTCACACCCGGGATATCTTCGACAATTGCCATACGCCTGCCCAGAATACGGTTGAACAACGTCGATTTTCCAACGTTTGGCCGACCGACTATGGCAACGACTGAACTCATGATAATCCTTGAGGAGCGAGGCGCGAATTGCAATTCGCGAGAATAAAAACATTAATAAGGCGCTGATTTTGAGGATAAACGTTGAGCAAGAGAAAACTTTTTCCCGCCCGTTCGCTTTGCTCACTCAAGTCACAGAGGCCGCAAAGAGACTCTCGATGCTTGGGTTTTAGAATAAAGAAGTAACAATTTAGTTAACACTGCTTGATCTGCGTCTCTGAATAACAAAAAGAGATTCTGCTTTTTCCCATCTCGAACTTCGCGCTTCGATTTACGCATAATACTCCAGATACCAGTCGACAAACTTTTGCACACCGACTTCGATCGGTGTTTCCGGCCGGAAGCCGACATCGTCGCTGAGGGCATCGACATTGGCCCAGGTCGCAGGAACGTCACCCGGTTGAATCGGCATGAAATTCTTTTCTGCAACCTTGCCCAGAGCCTGTTCGAGGGTCTCGATGAGGTGCATCAGCTCGACCGGGTTATTATTGCCGATGTTATACACACGGTATGGTGCTGCACTGGTCCCGGGGTCCGGCTGGTCACCCGACCAGTCAGGGTTGGCTTGCGCCGGACGGTCCGTGACCCGCACGACACCTTCGACAATGTCATCGATATAAGTAAAATCACGGCGCATGCGACCGTGGTTGAAAACATTGATCGGCTCACCGGCCAGGATCGCCCTGGTGAACAGGAACAGCGCCATATCAGGGCGACCCCACGGACCGTATACAGTAAAGAAACGCAGGCCGGTACAGGGTAGCCCGTAAAGATGGGCATAGGTGTGCGCCATCAACTCATTGGCCTTTTTACTCGCAGCATAGAGCGAAACCGGGTGGTCGATATTATCGTGCACCGAAAACGGCATGCTGGTGTTTGCACCGTAGACCGATGAAGAAGAGGCATAGACAAGGTGCCCGACCTGCTGTTGCCGACAGCCTTCCAGAATGTTCATAAAGCCGACTAGGTTGGCATCGACGTAGGCATGCGGGTTGGTCAGGGAATAGCGGACACCAGCCTGTGCCGCAAGGTTGACCACGACATCAAACTGATGTTTGGCAAAGAGCTTTTCCATACCAGAACGATCAGCGATGTCACATTTTACAAATGAGAAATTATCTTTTTTAACCAGTATCTTGAGTCGACTTTCCTTAAGTGATACATCATAGTAATCGCTCAGGTTATCCAGACCAATCACCCGATCACCGCGTTCCAGTAGCCGCCGGCAGAGATGGAAACCGATGAAGCCCGCAGCGCCGGTTACCAGGATTCTTTTAGGATCCGCGACGCGGCACGCGGCACGCGGCACCTGGTTTATTTCATTCGTTGAGTCCATAAAACCTCACAGGTATATTTTTCATCTGTGGTGACAAGATCCATCGCTTTTGACTTTCGCGTCACTCGTACCGCGTACCGCGTCACGGCGTTATTGAATCTCCTGAAGAAAATTCAATAACTCCTGTGTCTTTTCTTCCATGAGCCCCTTGTCTCCCCGGGACTCCACATTCAATCGCACCACCGGTTCGGTGTTCGACATACGCAGATTAAAGCGCCAATCGCCAAATTCAATCGATAGGCCGTCTGTGCGGTCGATGTTAACTGCATCGGCAGAGTATTTTTCTTCGACCGCGGCAATCGCAGAGCTCGGATCAGTCAAGGTCCGGTTGATTTCGCCGCTGGCCGGAAACCTTGTCATCCGCTCGCCGACCAGTTCGGAGAGTAGTTTGCGTTCACGGCACATCATTTCAACAACCAGCAGCCACGGGATCATACCGCTGTCGCAATAGGCAAAACTACGGAAATAGTGGTGAGCGCTCATTTCGCCGCCGTAAACCGCATCCTCGGCCCGCATGCGCTCCTTGATGAAGGCATGGCCGGTCTTGCTCATCACGGCCTGTCCTCCGGCTTTTTCGACTATATCAACGGTGTTCCAGGTCAGGCGCGGGTCATGGATAATTCTCGCATCCGGCTCTTTAGCCAGAAACGCATTGGCCAGCAAACCGACGATATAATATCCCTCGATGAACTCGCCCTGCTCGTCGAAGAAAAAACACCGATCAAAATCACCGTCCCAGGCAATACCGAGCCCGGCGCCACTGGCCAGCACGGCGTCCCTTGTGATTCCCCTGTTTTCTGGCAATAACGGGTTAGGAATGCCGTTCGGAAAAGTGCCGTCCGGCTCGTGACATATCTTGGTAATCTCCAGCGGCAACTGTTTTTCAAGCAGATCCAGGACCGGCCCAGCACAACCGTTCCCTGCATTGACGACGATCTTGAACGGCCTCAAGACGGAAGTGTCGATGTAGCTGAGCAAGTGGCGGATATAAGCGATGCGGTGCTCATATGGAGAGACCGAACCGACCCGGTCCGTGGCATTGAAGGCCCCCTCTTCCGCTAGCTGACGGATCGTGTCAAGACCGCTATCGCCGCTGATCGGCCTGCTTTCTTTACGCACCAGCTTCATACCATTGTAATCTGACGGATTGTGGCTCGCCGTGACCATGATACCGCCCTCTGCACCGACATGCGAGGTGGCAAAATAGACCTCTTCGGTGCCACACAGGCCGATATCGAGGACATCAGCCCCACCCTCTGTCAGACCTTTTATCAAAGCCTGCGTCAACGACGGGCTGGTTGGTCGCACATCCTGCCCGACCACGACGGTGTCCGGCTGCAGGAACTGTGCATAGGCTCGGCCGACACGGTACGCGATGTCATCGTTCAACTGGTCGGGAATCCGGCCGCGAATATCATATGCTTTAAAACAGGAGATGTTCATGATGGACATCTCCCGGAGACGCGGAACGCGGGACGCGGAACGCAAAATTCAAAAGTGGCAATACAAAGATCAGTCATTTATTAAGAATCCTGCAAATTTAAATTTGAGTTTTTCGCGTCACTCGCCACGCGTTCCTATATTTATCTGCCATACACATCATCAAAACGCTCAATATCGTCCTCAGACAAAAGTTCACCCGTCTGCACCTCGATGATCTCAAGTATCGCGTCGCCGGGGTTGGCCAGGCGATGCTTGTTGCCAATCGGAATGTAGAAAGACTGATTTGCTTCGAGGGTCTGGACAACATTTTCACAGGTGACATCGGCTATGCCGCGCACCACGACCCAGTGTTCGGCACGATGTTTATGGCGCTGGAGTGAGAGGCTTGCCCCAGGATTCACAGTGATTCGTTTAACCAGAAAACCGTCGCCGGAATCGAGACCTTCATAAGCCCCCCACGGCCGGTTGACCCGCCTATGCAGCAAGTGCTCCTCGCGTTCAGAGATTTTCAGGTGTTCAACAATCCGTTTGACATCCTGCACCCGGTCCTTGGACGCAACTAGAATGGCATCAGCGGTCTCAACGACCACGGTATCCTGCAAACCGACACCAGCCACCAGGCGAGAGCCTCCGTGGAAATAACTACCTGTGCAGTCAACATCAATGACGTCACCAAAGCGTACATTGCCATGCGCATCCGTCTCCCCGACTTCCCAGAGCGCAGCCCAGGAGCCAACATCGCTCCATCCAGCATCGAGCGGGATGACGATAGCCCGGGCAGTCTTTTCCATTACCGCATAATCGATGGAATCAGACGGACAGGCAGCAAACGCATCGCCATCAAGGCGGGTGAAATCAAGGTCAGCCACTCGCCCCTGCCAGGCCTTGCGAGAAGCAGAGAGGATCTCGGGAGCATGTTTTTCAAGTTCCGCCAGGTATGCCGAGGCCTTGAACATGAACATGCCGCTGTTCCAGTAATAATCACCGGATTTCAGATACCCTTCCGCCGTCGCGAGGTCCGGTTTTTCCACAAATTGCTGAACATGATAGAGTTCAGGGGCTGGGGACCGGGGGTTGGAGACTGGAGGTTGGCTTTGCCCTTCGCACTGCGCGCCACGCTTGATATAACCGTACCCCGTCTCCGGTGACGTCGGCACAATCCCGAATGTCAGAAGAGCCCCGTCTGTCACAATCTCGAGCCCATTTTTGATTGTCTCACAGAGCGCCTTTGCATCTCGTACCACATGATCTGCAGGCAACACCAGCAGTATTGGATCGTCACCGTTTTCCGTTGCACACAAGGCCGCAACCGCAACCGCCGGGGCCGTGTTGCGACCGACCGGCTCAAGGATTACCGTTCCAGCTGTCTGGCCGACCTGACGCAGCTGCTCAGCAGCCATGAAACGATGAGCCTCGTTGCAGACAACCAACGGCGCATTCCGGTCAGCCAGTCCATTCAGGCGCAAAGCCGTATCCTGCAACATAGTAAGGTCACCGAACAGCGGCAACAGCTGCTTCGGATAAAGTTCACGGGACAATGGCCACAAGCGGGTTCCGGCTCCACCGGAGAGTATTACGGGAACGATCATGAGTACCTCGAAACGCAAGTCGCAAAGGGCGAATGGCGGTTGGTTAATCTATTTTTCAGTCACAGATCAAATCTGCAGGATTTGATCTTCAAAGGATCAATTGGCCGCGGACTTTCACAACGAACACAGACCAAGACGAATCTATTTCCTGAAACTGTCCTGATGCTCGAGAAACCACCGATAAGTTCTTTCAATCCCCTCACGCAGGCTCACCTGCGCCTGCCACCCCAGGGATTCTGCCCTTGAGACATCGAGAAGCTTGCGCATGGTGCCATCCGGTTTCGTGGCATCAAAAACCAGCTCACCTTCGAAGCCGACCACGGCCTTGACGGTCTCCGCCAGCACACGAATTGTAACATCGACACCGGTGCCGAGATTGACAAAACAGGGGGCCGGGTAGTTAAGGAGTTTTTCGGCGAGGGTTGCATCATCCAGTTCCATGACAAAAACACAGCCGTCGGCCATGTCATCTACATAGAGCAACTCCCGCATCGGAGTGCCAGTTCCCCAGGCAACCACCTCGGCCTTCCGTTCGATTTTTGCCTCGTGGAAACGACGAATCAGCGCCGGCAGTACATGGGAATTCTCTGGGTGGAAATTGTCTCCCGGGCCATACAGATTGGTCGGCATAACAGCCACAAACTGCGTACCGTATTGGCGGTTGTATGACTCGCACATCTTGATCCCGGCAATCTTGGCGATCGCATATGGCTCGTTGGTCGGTTCGAGCAAACCGGTAAGCAGATGTTCTTCCCGTATCGGCTGGGGTGCCAGCCTGGGATAAATACATGACGACCCTAAAAACAGCAAGCGCTTAACACCTGTCAAAAAGGCTTGGTGAATAACGTTATTCTGGATCGTCAGGTTGATGTGGATAAAATCAGCAGGAAACGTATTATTGGCGTGGATCCCACCGACCTTGGCCGCAGCCAGGAACACGTACTCCGGTTTTTCAGCAGCAAAAAACTCCGCTACAGCCCTGGGGTCAGTCAGGTCCAGTTCGTCGATCTCAGGCGTCAGCAAGTTGACATAACCACCAGCCTGAAGGCGTCTAATAATGGCCGAGCCCACCAAGCCATTTGAACCGGCAACAAATATTTTGCTGTTTTTTTTCATTCTGATAAAACCGTAGCGCGTGGCGCGTGGCGCGGCTAAAAAGTTTAAAAAACTCGTTAATCATATGATATGCCAATCGAGTAATTTTCATAATTAATTCAATCAAAGATTTTTCTCGCTACGCGCCACTCGCCACGCGCCACGATTCATTCATGATAATCAAATATCTGGTAGCCATGGCCCTTGACCATTTCGTCACATTTGGCCTTATCGAGATCGACCCTGACCATCTCGCTGACAAGCTCTTCAAATGTCACCTTGGGCTCCCAACCAAGTTTCTGCTTCGCCTTGGTCGAGTCACCGAGCAATGTCTCGACCTCCGCCGGGCGGAAATAGCGGGGATCGATACGGACGATCGCCTGCCCTGGGACCAGCGCAGCATCCTTGGTCCCGCGACCTTCTTCAACACTGTCTACGAAGCCGATTTCCTCCTGGCCTTCGCCTTCCCAGCGCAGATAGATGCCGAGCTCCTTGGCAGCCGTCTCCACCATCTGCCGCACCGAGTACTGCTTGCCAGTGGCAATCACAAAATCTTCAGGTTCCTCCTGCTGCAGCATCAGCCACTGCGCTTCGATATAATCCCTGGCGTGTCCCCAGTCACGCAGTGCCGAGAGGTTGCCAAGGTAAAGGCACTCCTGCAGGCCCAGTGCCATGCGCGCCACGGCACGGGTGATCTTGCGGGTAACGAAGGTTTCACCACGGATCGGTGATTCGTGGTTGAACAAGATACCGTTGCAGGCGAACATACCGTAGGATTCGCGGTAGTTGACCACAATCCAGTAGCCGTAGAGTTTGGCGACGCCATAAGGCGAACGCGGGTAGAATGGTGTGGTCTCTGTCTGCGGGGTCTCCTGAACCTTACCGAAGAGCTCCGATGTCGATGCCTGGTAGAAACGGGTTTTCTTCTCCATACCGAGGATGCGTATGGCCTCAAGAATGCGAAGCGTGCCCAAACCATCGGCGTTTGCCGTATACTCTGGAGTGTCGAAGGAGACCGCCACGTGCGACATCGCCGCCAGGTTGTAGATCTCGTCCGGCTGCACCTCCTGGATAATCCGGATCAGATTGGTCGCATCGGTCAGATCCCCGTAATGCAGGATAAAATTGCGATGTTCAACATGGGGATCCTGGTAAAGATGATCGATACGATCGGTATTAAACAGAGAGGCCCGGCGCTTGATGCCGTGGACGATGTAACCCTTCTTCAGCAGGAATTCGGCGAGGTAGGCTCCGTCTTGACCGGTGATGCCGGTTATCAGTGCAACTTTTGCCATTTGAAACTCCTAAAAAATGTTTAGCCACAGACAACCACAGATGGGCACAGATTAAAATCAAAGATTAAAGCTTGGGTTTATATATTTAAACCCAAAAGATGTTGTTTTAAGCCTTTATCAGTGTTGGTCCGTGTTCATTTGTGGCCAAAATTTGTATTTTTTTTGAACTGCCACTCACCACGCTCCAGTCACTTTCCTTTAACGATAAAGTACGGATTCAGCAAATTTTCCTTATTATAGCGTAACGGCGTCCCATCCACCTGTGCAACGGTCCCTCCAGCCGCTTCAACGACCGCATGCCCAGCTGCAGTGTCCCACTCCATGGTTGGTCCAAGCCGGGGATAGAGGTCGGCCTTGCCTTCGGCGACCACACAAAGTTTCAAAGAGCTTCCAACCGGCATTGCTTCGGTAACCTTTATCTTTTGCAGGTACGCTTCCAATTCCGGTGACGGGTGCGAACGGCTCATGACGACCGTCAAGCCGGCATTGACTAATCCGCCTCACGCACTTTGATCGGCGTCGAGTTGCCGTTCCTTTGAAATCTTCCAGCAGCCAACCCCCAGAGAGCCGAAGTACATGTCGTCCTGAGCGGGAACATATACGACGCCGGCTGTCACCTGCCCATCTTCCACCAGTGCAATGTTCACCGTAAACTCGCCGTTGCGCTTGATGAACTCCTTGGTCCCGTCGAGTGGGTCAACCAGCCAGAAACGTGACCAGGCAATCCGTTCCGTATAAGGGATGGCCCGGCCCTCCTCAGACAATATCGGAATATCCGGAGTGGCAGCGGTCAAGCCCTCGACGATCACCCGATGCGACGCCCGGTCAGCACAGGTTAAAGGAGAATTGTCTCCCTTGAGTTCTACATTGAACTCTCCTGCGTAAATCTCCATGATCGCAGAACCCGCATCGCGAGCGACCTTGCATACAACATCAAAGTCTATGTTTTTGTATTCCATATTATTCCGTAACATTTAGTATCTAAAATCTGGGCACAAGACTTTGTAACTCTCGCCCGTTCGTTTCACTCACTCGAGACGCAGAGAGCACAGAGCAAATCATTAATTTTTTATCTAACTCTGCGGGCTCTGCGCCTCTGCGAGATATGACTTTGCTTTTTCGCGCTTCGCACCTCGCACTTCAGGGTTATCGTTCCGTCCCATCCGGAATCTCGTAAACAAAATTCTCCCCGAGGATTGCCCGGACGATCTCTTCGGCCAGTTCCTCGGGCTGGGATTCCGCGGTATTAACTGTAATTTCAGGACTTTCCGGAGCTTCATACGCCGAGTCAATCCCGGTGAAATTCTGCAACTGCCCGGCACGTGCTTTCTTGTAAAGCCCTTTCGGGTCTCGTGCTTCGCAGACTTCAAGAGGCGTGTTCACATAAACTTCGTAGAACTCACCCTCTTCCAGAATCTCCCGTGCCATATTCACGTTCGCTACGAAACGGCGAGATAAATGAAGACCAAAACCATCACCCCGGCATCGACAAGGAGCCTGGCCGTCTCTGCGACACGCCGGATATTCTCGACGCGATCGGCATCGGTAAAGCCAAGATCGCGGTTCAGGCCGTGACGCACGTTGTCGCCATCAAGCAGGTAGGTGTGTTTACCGAGGGAATGAAGTTTTCTCTCCACCAGGTTGGCAATCGTCGACTTGCCAGCCCCGGAGAGGCCGGTAAACCAGAGCACAGCAGGCTTCTGGTTCTTCATCGAGGCGCGGCTGCCCTTGTCAACGTCGATGGCCTGCCAGTGGATATTTGTGGCACGGCGCAGGGCAAAATCGATCATGCCGGCACCGACCGTGCCGTTAGTCATACGGTCGATCAGGATAAAATTGCCGGTGCCGCGGTTCTCCTGGTACGGATCAAAGGAGAGCGCCTTGCCCAGCGAGAGGTTGCACACACCGATTTCGTTCAGCCCCAGGGTCTTGCCGGCCATGTGCTCCAGGGTATTGACGTTGACCTTGTACTTCAGGTCGCTGATCTGCACCGGCACTGTTGTCGCACCGGACTTCATCAGGTAACTGCGACCGGGCAGCAGGACGTCATCGTGCATCCAGACTACGCGGGCTTCCAGTTGATCGGCATGGGCCGGGCGGTTCAACGGGTCGCAGAGCATGTCGCCCCGGCTGATGTCAATCTCATTATCGAGGGTGAGGGTGACTGCCTGACCGGCAACTGCCTCCTCGAGGTCTCCGTCCATGGTGACAATGCGTACGACCCGGCTTTGCTGACCTGAACCGGCAACAGTTACCGAGTCGCCCGGCGAAACCCGGCCCGAGGCAATAGTGCCGCAGAAGCCACGGAAATCGAGATCGGGACGATTCACCCACTGTACCGGCATACGAAACGGCAGACTCAGCGCGGCATTGTCCACCTGAACGGTTTCCAGGCAGGTCATCAGGGTCGGCCCCTGATACCAGTCGGTCTTCTCACTCGGGTTGATGATGTTATCACCCCGGAGTGCGGAAATCGGGATACAGGTAATCTCTTCAAAACCAAGCAGGGTGGCAAAGGCACGATAATTTTGTTCGATTTCAGCAAAGGTGTCAGCCGAGTAATCTACCAAATCCATCTTGTTGATTGCCACCAACACCTTGCGGATACCGACCAGCGAGACCAGGTAGCTGTGTCGGCGGGTCTGGGTCAACACGCCCTTGCGGGCATCAATCAGGATCACCGCCAGATCAGCGGTCGAGGCGCCGGTGACCATATTGCGGGTATACTGCTCGTGCCCCGGGGTGTCAGCAACGATAAACTTGCGCTTTTCAGTGGAGAAAAAGCGGTAGGCGACGTCTATGGTGATCCCCTGCTCACGCTCTGCCTGCAGGCCATCGAGCAGCAGCGCATAATCAATATCATCGCCCTGGGTGCCGACCTTTTTGCTGTCGACTTCGAGCGCTGCCAGGTGATCCTCGAACACCAGCTTCGAATCCCACAGCAGACGTCCGATCAGGGTGCTCTTGCCGTCATCGACACTGCCACAGGTGATGAAGCGCAGCATCGACTTCTCTTCCTGGGCTTTCAGGTAGGCGGTTATATCTTCAGCAATCAAATCTGACTGGTGGGCCATGCGAAAACTCCGTTTTCGGGTGGCGCGTGGCGCGTAGACGAGGGACGCGAAAAATCTAATTTAAAAGCTAAAAAGACGAACAATCATCTGCGGGTCATGAGCCAATGTTTTGACTTTCTCGCCACGCGCCACGCGCTACACGCCACGTGTACTCAAAGCGCGCGCCACGACTTTTAACGCAATGTGTTAAAAATAACCTTCCTGTTTCTTCTTCTCCATCGACCCGGCCTGATCATGATCGATCAGTCGGCCCTGGCGTTCGGAAGTGCGAGTCAGCAGCATCTCCTGGATGATTTCCGGCAGAGTGGCAGCATCGGACTCCACAGCACCGGTCAAGGGATAACAGCCGAGAGTACGGAAACGAACCGACTTCATCTGGACCTCCTCGCCGGGGGCCAGTTTGATACGATCGTCATCAACCAGGATCAGCATGCCGTCACGTTCCACGACCGGACGGACCTTGGAGTAATAGAGCGGCACGATCGGGATATTTTCAAGGTAGATGTACTGCCAGATATCCAGTTCGGTCCAGTTGGAGAGCGGGAAAGCGCGGATACTTTCACCGGGTTTGACCCGGGCATTGTAAAGGTTCCAGAGTTCCGGGCGCTGGTTCTTCGGGTCCCAGCGGTGGGTCTCGGAACGGAACGAGTAAATCCGCTCCTTGGCCCGTGATTTCTCTTCATCGCGCCGGGCGCCACCGAACGCCGCATCGAACTTGTACTTGTTCAGCGCCTGCTTCAGCCCTTCCGTCTTCATCACGTCTGTGTAAAGCGCCGAACCATGCGTGAAAGGCGAAACCCCCTGATTGACCCCGTCCTGGTTGGTATAGATCAGCAGGTCGAAGCCATGTTCGCGCGCCATACGGTCACGAAACTCGATCATTTCACGAAACTTCCAGGTCGTATCGATATGCATCAGGGGGAAAGGCGGCTTGGCCGGGTAGAATGCCTTCAACGCCAGGCGCAGCATCACCGAAGAATCCTTGCCGATTGAATAAAGCATCACCGGGTTCTCGAATTCAGCAGCCACTTCGCGAATGATATGGATACTTTCCGCCTCAAGCTGGCGGAGGTGGGTCATGTTGATCTTCATGGTTATTCCGTAAAAGGTGAAAAGTTAAAAGTAAATGCTTATCACGCCCGTTTGCTTTGCTCACTTGAGCCGCAGAGGGCGCTGAGAAAGTCTTTAATTACTAGTTTTTAAAACCAATCGTTTTGATTTTATTGTCTCTGTTGGCTCTGCGTCTCTGCGCGATCAAAGTTTTCAATTATTCAGGATATTTTTCCTTAGATAATTCATGATCTGGTCGACGGCAACGTCCATTGTCGTGTGGTCAACGTCGATCGTGATATCCGGATTCTCAGGCACATCGTAGGGTGCATCCACGCCGGGGAAGTCTTTGTACTCACCACTGCGGGCCCTGACGTAATGCCCTTTTGTGTCCCGCTGCTCGCACGCTTCGACAGTAGTCTTCATGTAGACCTCAACGAAGTTCTTGGCCATACTGCGGGCAAACTGCCGGCTTTTGGCGTAAGGCGAAACGAAAGAGGCTACGACGATCACGCCGTTCTTCTCCAGCATCGAGCAGAGATGCCCGGAGCGCTTGACGTGGCGGTCGACCTCAGCAAGAGAAAATCCGGTTTCAGGGAACAACGGGCGGACATCGAGGCTGTCGATACGTTCGACCTTGAGGTGCAAATCCTTAAGCTGGCTGTAGACTCGGTTCGCCAGTTCCTTCTTGCCAGAGGCAGGCAGGCCGGTAAACCAGAGGACGAACGCCGGGACCTCTTTTTTACCGTAACGGATTTTCTGCCAGAACCTTTCATGCAGAAAATAGAGCGCCATCTTGGCGAACACTTCCAAAAGGCCGATCGTAATCGCCAACGCGAACTTGCCGGTGAAAATAAACACCAGTACTGCCGTGGTGATCGTCGCCCAGGTGCGCCAGGAGATGGCTTTCAGAATCGAGCGTTTTTTGGTTTCGTATTGCATTTATTTCCGGTCGCTGGTGGCCGGGGGTTGGGGGCTGGTTTACGGCTTTACAGCCTTTCAACTCCTGCAACTATATAAATCTCTTCAAAAACAAGTGATTTTTATAGCATATCGGTGATTTTGACGCATTAGAAAATGGCCGGAGGAAGGAACTTCAGTTTATACGTTGAACTGCTGAATGTTGAAATGATGGAAGGGATAAAATAACTTACCGACGCTAACGTTTCGTAGCCAATAGATTTTCGCGTCCCTCGTCACGCGTCCCGCGTCCCGCTTTCCTCGTACCTCGTCCCGGACATTAACCCATCAACCCCATCACCGACACCACCAGCAAAACCACAAAACAGCAGTAAAGGACCGTTCGTTGCACCACCTGATC
>CAWGUB010000032.1:0-45358 GCA_963825575.1 uncultured delta proteobacterium | reverse complement strand
TGATAGCGACCTCCCTAGGCCGCTTTTTTTCATATAAATTCTACTATATCGTTCTGAGGGGTGGGCAGATTGGCCTAAATGCGAAATTCTTACTACCCCTGTATTCCTGTAACGCTGAAAGCTTCCTGGCAGTGTAGCACTTGATAATTTAGTTGTTTAAACAAGCAGTCAAGACACTTTGACATAGGTGGCCTTGTTGCTTCATCTCGCAAGCCATGCCATCCTAATATCGCTTGCCCTACTTTATTCCCCACCGAGACGGAGTCTTTTTATGGACATTGCCATCTGGCAATATGCTGTCGTATTTCTGCTAATCGGCTTTTCAGGCTTCATTGATTCCATTGCCGGCGGTGGCGGGCTGATTTCAGTCCCGACTTACCTGGCTCTTGGGTTGCCTGCGGACTTGATTCTCGGCACCAACAAATGTGTCAGCTCTTCGGGAACGACTATTGCGGTATTCCGATATATCCATAACCGCACCATTCTATGGAGAACAGTTATCTATGCCATTGCTGCAGCCTTGATCGGCTCAGCTATAGGCGCAGCTCTGTCCACGTATCTGTCGCGTAATATCATCTTTATCATGCTGTTGCTGGTGATTCCTGTCCTGTTCTACCTGCAGTCGCGGCACATGCAGTCCCCGGGTCTCAAAACGGAGTTGAGCAAACGTCAGATCGTGTGGCGGGCGATTCTGTCAGGTTTTTTCATCGGCGGGTATGACGGGATTTTTGGCCCCGGAACCGGGACGTTCCTGCTGTTCGCCTTCATGATGTTTTTGCAAATGAATCTCAGGGAAGCCAGTGCCAACGCCCGCATCGTCAACTACGCCTCGAACGTTTCAGCCTTCATTTACTTTCTTGTCCAAGGGCACATCTACTGGCCGATTGCTCTAGTGGCAATAGCAGGATCAATCTCCGGCAACTGGCTCGGGAGCGGCCTGGTCATCAAGAATGCCGACCGTGTGGTGGTACCGATCTTCCGTTTTGTTCTGGCGCTGCTGATGGTGAAATGCGCCTATGACCTCTTCCTGGGCTGAGAAAGCAATCAAACGTTTTATAACTTTGGATTGTTGTAAGGGAAGAAAGTTAACTCGAACGCCAAAATCCTACTGACTCTGATATTTAAGAAAACTTGAGAGTGCTGTTCGAGGCGATGATGACCTCCTCTACCAGAGCGGGTAAAAGAAACTCAGGGTCATCGAGCCGAAGTTGTGTGATTCGTCCTGCCCTGCGAATTCCTTGGTCCGGGTGACGTGGCTGTAGGTCAGCATCAGGTTGCCATAGCTGATGGTCACGCCTGCGGCCAAATCGGCCACCCAATCTTTTTTGTCAATGCTGTGGCTGTCGGTAAAAGTATTGCCATCCAGAAAGATGTCGCGCATCACATATCTGCCATCAACCGCCCCAAACAGGTAAAGGCTCGGTTTTTTCCGCGGCTTAAAGAGCGTGCTGCCAGCGGGGCGAATCAGCGAGACCCCGAAGCTGCGCGGCAGGTTTAGCCCGCACCTGACTTCCAGGCCGGTGTTGAGATAAGTGGCGACGTTGCCGACGGCTCCGCCGGCATGGACGATCGCATCTGCGGTGAGCAAGTTTGGCGATTTCGGGTAAAAGAGCCACTTGCGCTCAAAGGCGACGACCAGGCCCGGCTCGTTTTTCAGCTGGTGGTCCCAGCCCTCGGCTTTGTCGATACCGCGCAGATCATGGACCAGGTCCTGGGTTTGTTTCGCGTACGCCTGCGGCCCGACGATCCCCATCTGAATTTCCACGCTATCGAGAAAGTCGAGGTGGTCGACAAATTTCGTCTTGCGATGATAGGCAAGACCGACATAGCTCCATCCAGCATAAGGCCGATCATCAGTGATGAGGTCCGAGCGGCTGGTGTCTGACGGGGTGTACATGCTCTGGCCAAAGGAAAATTCGGCCTGATGGCTGTATTCAGGGCCTGAATCGCGAAGGTACGGCAGCTTGTGGATCAGGTCCAGGACTTTTCGAGGGATGAGCCCCTGCTTGGCGTGCGGTGACAGGTCGGGAGAAATCAATGAGTACTTGACGCCATTGGTATAGTTGCTGTCAGTCCCGTCGAATAAGTCGTTTTCGAAGAAGATTGATTGAGCCCAGGGGTTGCTCTGCTCCTCTTCTGCCAGAACGGTGCCGGGAATGACCAGAGCCACCGCCAGGATCATGGCCAGCCACAGGGGTTGCCGAAAATGTCCTGGCGCTGGCTGTTTACAGGAGCCCTGGGGCATATTACTGATTTTCATATCTCTCTCTAGCAATAAATAACAACATCCAGCCCCCGTCTCCAGCCTCCAGCCCCCGTCTCAAACCCAGCCTCCGCCTCTAACCCAGTCCCCGCTACTCACCGGGTTCTGAACTGGTAGCTGTCATGCTCCTCGCGGGCGATATCCGCTTTCACCTCGGCAACACTGCGCTTATAGATGATCTCCCGCCCCATGATGCTGCCGGCATAGGCGAGGTTGTTGCGCGTCGGCGTCAGTTTGCATTTGACGTTGTGCACGCCTTCGCCGAGGACAATCCAGATCGCCTCGACCGTTTTGTCGGCAACCACCACCTCCAGGACCCGATCGCCCTCTACCTGCACCTTGATCTTTGCTTCGGCCATTACGGTTCAAGTCTCCTTCAAATCATCCTTAGGGGTTGGATGCATAAATTAAGTAAGGTGCCCCCCCGAATTGGAGTGTCTCTGTGCCCAAACTGTTACATTTCAGTCACACACCGACAACAGAGAGTTAATCTCTACATCAATCTCCTGCCTGGCGGCAAGCTGGTCAAACAACTCGACAACACTCTGTCCTGAAGCCAGTCCCAGTAGAACCCCGATGA
The DNA here is from genome assembly GCA_963825575.1 of uncultured delta proteobacterium. Classification (GTDB taxonomy): domain Bacteria; phylum Desulfobacterota; class Desulfuromonadia; order Desulfuromonadales; family BM103; genus JAFDBW01. Next base: position 42,515 of record CAWGUB010000032.1, on the reverse strand, counting down.
CGGCACCGCGATGCACGTTGTCGCCACCGAGATTGGTGTTGGCGATTAAAGCCTGCTTCGGCCGGTCGAGGTACTTGTAGGCCAGGTAGAGCAACGACGGCCACGATTCGCTGATGTAACAGGCGCTGGAAAAGCGTCTGCCGACAACATCGTGGTCGCTGCGGGCATTGGCCACAAGACTGTCCAGGTTCAAACCGAGCGACGCCTGTGCACACGCGAGCAACAACGGGCCAGGCGGCTGCCCGGCGTCACGCACCAGCAAGGCATCGAGCAGTGCGACGTAGTCGCGGCAGACCCTGGCCAGGCTGTCGTCCGGATGAGTCAGAAACAGATGCTCTTTGCAGATGGCCTGCACCTCGACCAGCGGCGTGCCCTTCAGGCGTGCGGCAATCACGATCGGTGCTATGGTGACCAGGCCGCCAACCGAGGCGGTGTCGTGGGTTACCGCGCCACAGCGATCTTTCGGCTTGCCGTTGATCAGGTTGGCGAAGAAGCCCCTGTGGTACGATTCGGCATAGGTGTCCGGATGTCTGGGGCGGTCGGCAGTCATGAAGTCGATGTAGGCGTCGAGAAACTGAGCCTTACGGTAAGTCCCTGCCGATGCGCTCAGTGTCCGCATCAGCAACCGGGCACAATGCGCATTGAGCGTATTCTCGCCGGCCTTCATGCGGTGATGGTAGTGCCGGTTCGGTTGCCCCCAGAACTGCGCCTTGCCCTTTAGGATGACCTCGCCCACCACCTGGCGCTGGCGCTCGCTCACCGCCCCTGTGTTGCGGCCGCCATGGCTGACCGAATGCAGCGCCATGATCGACGAGGGGTGGCGCTCAGGCGCATCCGCCATGGCCTTGATCCCCCCCGGGAAATCCTTTTCGATATCCAGCAGATTGTAATACCAGTGCACCGGCATGGCCAGGGCGTCGGCGACAAACAGCATGCGCAAGGCGGCGGCAGCCCGGCGCCGGGAAAGCAACGAATCGATCTGAATCACGTCATGCATGGCCAGGCCAGATCTTTCTCAAGGCGCTATGGAGAGGCTTGTGCCTCCTGGAGTGCCGCGACTTCGACCAAAGCCTCGTTGCGGCGCAGGAACCAGAGACTGAATGGTGCGTTGTAGCGGGCGAAGATCGGCGCCCCCAGGGTTTTCAACCCGGCGGCTTGAACCGCCGCGAGCAACTGCTGTTCGTTGCTGCGATAGCGCTCTTCACTCCAGGTTCCGGAATAGCGCCGGGCCGCCACCAGCCTGGCGGCAACGCTCTTGATCCGGACCTCTGCGTTCTCAGGTCTAGGCAGATCGTCCAGAGTGTAACCTGCGGGCATGACAAAGGCAAAGCGATAGCTGTTATCAACCGTTTGCGAAACGTCATTGACGGCAGACTGTTCGGTCACCGCCGGCATAGGCTGCTGCATGACCGGTGTAGTCATGGCGATCTTGCCCTGCGGCCGATTAGCTTCGCTGATGTAATTGAACAACCGACGAAACGCCTGTCCGCCGACATCGGCAAAATCGCCCGAGACAACTGTCTCGGCGACCAGGTAGGCATCGTACTGCCGTAATTCGAACTCCTGGTAAGTCTTGACGACTGCGTAGCCGGGTTCTTCGTAAGCCAAGGCAAAACCTCCGGGTAAACTCAACAACAGTCCGAACAGCAGGGCCTTCGTCATCATTCGCATCACAAACCTCGCTCATCTCGGAATTGGCCATGCTGCGGGCACGGTGCTTCATAATCATCGCCTGCTTGACGGGGCGCTTCGGCACAGAATTTCCAAGAGCCTTCACTTCTATCGTAACGGCAGGGAATGTCAAACCCGGACCGGGCCGGGTGCCCGACCAAACGCCACCATTAAGCAGCCAGACTTCATGATAGTGGGGGCAACAGGTGGTTAATCTGTTGCCCTCATTCTGTATTCTTAAGAGTAAAACCGGCGGGACACGTCCCGCCAGAGGCCATAAGCTTGTAAACGCAGGAGCAAAGGGCGAAAAAAAACCCTTTAAGTCGGCAGTTCGCGTACTGCCAGACGCCTTACTTTTGTCCATGCGGCGACAAAAGTAAGCAAAAACGCCTTTTCTCCTTGCGGAGGGCATCTCCTCTGCCCGATTTCTGAGACATTCAATAGGACGGAGATTAATAAGCCGGCCCGTTACAGGGGGCCTTCCTTGCGGTGTGATTGACAAGGGAAAAGCTTGAAAACATGACAACCGTTACAAACCGTCACAGCAGGAGAGGCTCACAAGAGCCTCGTCACCTGCGGGGGAAGCGTAGGCTCTTGATCGATGAGAACAGTCCGGATTGAGGTTGCCGCCTTGACGAACCAGACATGCCCAGCGCAGCGCAGGCCCTTTTCTGCTTACTCTTTTAGGCCAGTAAAAGAGTAAGGCGCAGTCGGGGGGCGCGACCCCCGGGTTCTGGTTTTGCTTTGGTCTTTGAATTCCAGAGTACAGTTGAAAAGGACAACAGATGAACCATCTGTTGTCCGATCACTTGACGGCGACCCCGGTCTCACTGCGCCGGCAGCCTGCTACGCTTCAATCTGTTTCGATCGTACCGACAACGACAAGTTCGCCGGTTTCGTCGCGACGCACGATCACCAACTCGCCGGAGCCTGGATAAACCCCGCTGAGGGCGGTCATGTTGACTTGATGAGTCACCAGCACAATCGGCTCACGCAGAGACTGCCTGTTGAGCCACTCACGAAGCTTTGTGGTTTGCGGTTGCCGCTGCGCATAATCATTGAAGAACGAGTTAAGGAACGGCCGTTCCTCAACAGGGCCGAGGCCCAGCAAGCGGGCCGTCTCCAGACACCGGCACCACTGGCTTGAAAAGACCTGTGCGGCCTGGATGCCGTGGGCACGAAACAGCTCGCCGATTCTGGCCGCCTGATCGCGCCCTTGCGCCGAAAGGTTTCTTTGCGTCTGGCAATCGCCCAGCCTGAACTCCGGCGGGTCGCCCGTGCCGGGAGCGACGGCATGACGCAATAAGGCGACATGGCCACCTGAACGCAGAGCGTTCCAGAGTGCGGCATCACGATCTGACGATTGCGCCGGGGTACTGCATAAAACACAGGCAAGGACGGCAATCAGCAATCCCATGCCGACGGGCGTTGAACAGGTGAGGCTTTGCCGCAACAAGCTCGATATGGACGTGCTCTCGGATCTCATGCTGAACTCCGTAAATGTAACGATTGCCTGGAACCAACTTAACGAGTCGAACCAAACCGCCCCGCAACATCAGTTCACATGACATCAATGGCAGGCCTTCCTACCCGCAAGGCTCGGAGGTCTCCTGTGCCGACCATTCCGGGCTGAAGCCGCCCAGGCTCGGGTGATACATTTCATCGCCGGCGTGCTGGGTGAACTCGACGTTCAAAAGCTCTTCGTTCAGGCCGAGGATCTCAGCGCAGTCCCTGCACAACGCCTTGGCAAGCTCGAGTCGAAGTTCGGCCGGCCGGCCGCGCCGGATATCGCACATCAGCACCGATACGGGCGTCGGCTGAGCATCGATCATGCGCCAAACACCGCCTTCGCCAAGCTCGCGGATGGCGATGCTGATGCGGCGGACATCCACGGTCATCATGCCGGCGTAGGTTGCAGATAATTTTTCGGCCAGGCGCTGTTTGATCTCAACCGGGTAGTGGCCATTCACGTCCAATTGCAGGTAAGGCATGGTTCGCTCGCTTTAAATTAAGAGAGATGAAAGGCTATCTGTCTTAGAGACTTAATGAGTCATGGTGCCAAACGCTCGAGCAGCCAGTTGCCCGTATTGTCGCGCCGATAACGCACCCGGTCGTGCAGCCGATCTTTCCCCTCCTGCCAGAACTCGACACTTTCGGGCACCAGACGGTAGCCGCCCCAATGCGCAGGTCGCGGCACCTCCTGTCCGGCAAACTGCCCGGCTACAGCTTCGAACTGCTGCTGCAGAAAGGCCAGGTCCTTGATTACCTGGCTTTGCGGCGAAGCATGGGCTTCGAGCTGATGCCCCCTGGGGCGACTGGCAAAATACCGCTCTGATTCATCGGCCGCCACCATTTCCACGGCCCCTTCGACCCGGATCTGGCGTGACAGGGGCGCCCAGTAAAACACCAGCGCGGCAAACGGGTTCTCTTGCAAGTCATGGGCTTTGCGGCCCTGGTAGTTGGTGTAGAAGACAAAGCCACGCGCATCGACCTCTTTGAGCAAGACCACGCGCGCCGAGGGCCTGCCCTGACGATTCGCCGTAGCCAGGGTCATCGCATTGGGCAGGGGCAGACCAGCCTGTTCCGCTTCTGCAAACCAGGCCGCAAACTGCTGGATCGGATCAGGGTCCATGTGGTCGGCAAGCAGCTGGGCTGCTGGTTGGTCTTGCAGCATATCGGCAGTCTCTTTTCCGGGAGTTTCTGGCGCTTAAGTTCAGTAGAAGCATTTTAGCATAGATCATGCTGTTCAAGCTTTGTCATCAGGCGAATCAAAAGGAACTCTCGATCTGAATGTCCGGACCTCCGGTTGATATCCCACCCCCTCCGCCATACCGAGCTTGCTCTTTTGATATATAATAAAGGCTGTTGTTGTCCGAACCCGTGGAGGCGGCATGGCGATTCACCCCTCATCCGGAAACACCCCGGGCTGCGGCTGGCTGCAGCGGCTGGTCAAGGTGGAGCGACAGGAAATCAGGGCCCTGCTCTGGGCGTTCAGTTATTTCTTTGCCCTGCTGTGCGCCTATTATATCGTCCGGCCGATGCGCGACGAAATGGGCATCGCCGGGGGGGTCGAGCACCTGCAATGGCTGTTTACCGGGACCTTCCTGGCCATGTTGGCCGCGGTCCCCCTGTTCGGCTGGGTCACGTCGCGCTTCTCCCGCCAGCAGTTCCTGCCCCTGGTCTACGGCTTCTTCATCGCCAACCTGCTGATCTTCTTCGTGCTGTTTCGCTCCGGCCTGACCCAGGCCTGGGTGGCGCGGGCGTTTTTCATCTGGGCCAGTGTTTTCAACCTGTTTATCGTCTCGGTGTTCTGGAGTTTCATGGCCGACCTGTTCGACGATGCCCAGGCCAAGCGCCTGTTCGGATTTATCGCCGCCGGTGGCACCGCCGGGGCGCTGGCCGGCCCCGCCCTGACCGCGAGCCTGGCCATCCCCCTCGGACCGACCAACCTGCTGCTGATCTCCGCCGCCGCTCTGGGATGGGCAATCCTTTGCATCCAACGGCTCAGCACCTGGCGGGACAGCCCGGAGTCAGGACCGTCATTGAGCGGCAAGGGCCCTGCGGCAGCTCCAATCAGCGACAAAAACGCCGGTCTCGGCGGCGGAGCGCTGGCCGGACTGCGGCTGATCGTTCGCTCGCCTTACCTGCTGGGGATCTGTCTGCTGATCCTCTTCTACACGACCTTGTCGACCTTCCTCTATTTTCAGCAGGCGCAGATCGTCCGCGACAGCTTTGCCGACCCGGCACAGCGCACCACGGTCTTCGCTGCCATGGATTTTGCCACCAACGCCCTGACCCTTGTCATTCAGGTCTTCCTGACCGGACGCATCGTCCAGGCCCTCGGCCTGGGCTGGACCCTGGCACTGGTCCCCCTGCTGCTTGGTGCCGGCTTCCTGATCCTTGGCATTGCGCCGGTTCTGGCCGTACTGGTAACGTTGCAGGTGGTGCGGCGCGCCGGCAATTACGCGATCATGAAGCCCGGCCGGGAAATGCTCTTCGTGGTGCTCGATCGACAGGAGAAGTACAAGGCGAAAAACATCATCGACACGGTCATATACCGCAGCGGTGACCTGGTGAGCGCCTGGGCCTATACCGGCCTGCAGGCGCTCGGTCTGGGGTTGGCGGCGATCGCCTTACTCGCCGTTCCGCTGACCGGGCTGTGGGCCTGGATCTGCTTCCGCCTGGGCCGGAAGCAGGAGGCTCTGGCCAAACAACTGGAGGTACAGCTATGAATCTCAACAACTATCCGATTTCCCGAAGAACATTCGTCGCCACTCTGGCGTCCGCATTGGCCGCGGTCTGGCTGGCGCCTGGCAAGCTGCATGCGGCGGACAGAGCCCTGATCCGCAAAACCATCCCGGGCACCGGGGAAGCGTTACCGGCGATCGGACTCGGCAGCTCGCGAACCTTTGACATTGGCAGTGACCAGGCCGCGCTCGAGAGTCTCGTGAAGGTGATGCAGGCCTTTTTCGCCAACGGCGGGCAATTGATCGACTCCTCGCCGATGTACGGCGCAGCGGAACAGGTCATCGGTGAGCTGCTGCAGCGCAGCGGGCCGCAGGACAAGCTGTTCGCCGCGACCAAGGTCTGGACCGACGGCGAGCAGGACGGCATCCGGCAGATGGAGGATTCGCTCAGCAAGTGGGGGCTGGAGCGCTTCGACCTGATGCAGATCCACAACCTGCGCGACTGGCAGGTCCACCTGAAAACCCTGCGCGACTGGAAAGCGGCCGGCAAGATCCGCTATATCGGCATCACCACCTCCCACGGCCGGTATCATGGCGAGCTGGACACGATTCTACGCAACGAGCAGTTCGACTTCGTCCAGCTCAGCTACAACATCGAAGACCGCAGCGTCGAACAGAGCCTGCTGCCGCTGGCGGCCGAGCGCGGCATCGCGGTCCTCGTCAACCGGCCCTTCCAGCGCGGCGAACTGTTCAGCAAAGTCAAAGGGCAGACCCTGCCGGGGTGGGCCAGCGACATCAATTGCACCAGCTGGGGGCAGTTCTTCCTCAAGTTCATCGTCTCCCACCCGGCGGTCACCTGTGCGATCCCGGCCACCACCAAGGTCCATCACCTGCAGGACAACATGGCGGCCGGCTTCGGCCACCTGCCTGACGCCGTCATGCGCAAGCGCATGGGCGATTTTTATGCCGCGTTGTAAAGGTCGCTGCTATGCAGCATTTCATGGAACGAGATAGTGCGGGCTTTTGCCCTGTAAGTCACACTGCAAGGAAGGCCCCCTGTAACGGGCCGGCTTATTAAGCCCCGTCGTTAATGGATTTATCAGAAATCCGGCAAAGGAGATGCCCTCCGCAAGGAGAAAAGGCGTTTTTGCTTACTTTTGTCGCCGCTTGGACAAAAGTATGGCGTCTGGCGGGACGCGACCCGCCGGTTCTGGTTTTAAACATAAAGAAATAAGGGCAACAGATGAATCACCCGTTGCCCTTCTAAACATCAAAGCTGAACTTTGTCAGCAGCCTGAGGGGCACTCTGTAGAGTGCCCGCGAATCTTAACCGGCGGTGAGCCCGGGCATGGCAAAGCCGAGGGCGTCGAGCCCCTGGCTCAGGGCCTGCACCTGCGCCGCGGCCAGTTCGACCAGTGGCGGGCGCACGGTCGCCCAGGCCGGGTCGTTGCGGTAGCTGGCCAACACGGCCTTCAGCGAGGGGAGCGGCGCGGCGCGCTCGACCACGCCGCGCACAGCAATCAGGCGTTGCTGCTGATCGCCGGCGTCGGCCTCCTGCCAGCAACGGAACAGCCGGTCGATCGCCGCGGGGTTGACGTTGGCGGTGGCGGAGATGCAGCCGGCGCCGCCGTGCTGCATGTTGGCCAGCAGAAACGACTCGCTGCCGACAAACACGTCGAAGCCGGAATCGGCAAAGTTATCGAGCATGGTTTTGGTGTTGGACCAGTCACCGGAACTGTCCTTCATGCCGGCGATCACGCCGGGGTAGCGGGCCAGCAGCCGCTCAACCAGCCCGGGGCTGATGCCGACCATGGCCACCGGCGGGATGTGGTAGAGGTAGATGCGCAGGCGCGCATCGCCGACTCGTTCCACTGTTTCGCTGAAAAAGCGGAACAGCCCTTCCTCGGAGACGTTCTTGTAGTAGAACGGCGGCAGCATCAATACGCCGGCACAACCGGCCCGGGTCGCACGCTCGGTCAGCTGCACAGCGTCGGTCAGCGCGCAGCTGCCGGTACCCGGCATCATGCGGGCCGGATCGATCCCGGCATCAAGCAGGAACTCGAGCAGCGCCAGACGCTCGTCGAGCGACAGCGAGTTGGCTTCGCTGTTGGTGCCGAACACGGCGAGTCCGCTGCCCTGTGCCAGCAGCCAGCGACAGTGAGCGAGGAAGCGCTGCGGATCGGGGGTCAGCTCTTTGGTAAACGGGGTAACAACCGGGGCCAGCACCCCGCGGATGCGTTGTTTCTCTGTCATGGAGTTCTCCCTGGTGAGCAGATAGCGAGGCGACAATCGTCCCGCAGTTGAATTTATACCATGTTTTCCAACGGCTCACTTAAGAAGGGACACTCTATTTTGAGTGCCCCCCAGACTGTTGACAAAACCCGCACGTGATGCGGGTTTTGTTTTTTTTACCTGGTTGGTGGAGTTTCTATAAAGCTTAGGGCAACAAAAGGTTAATCTGTTACCCTTTTTTATTGTCCTCTGGACTTCAAAGACAAAAGCAAAACCGTCGGGGTTGCCCGACAGCAACTTCATTTTCTTTGTAGCGACAAAGAAAACGAAGCAAAAGAAAACTTGGCGCTGCGCTGGGCATGTCTGGTTCGTAACGGATGCAACCTCAATCCGGATTGTTCTTGTCGACCAAGGGCCCAGCTTTCCCCCGCAGGTGACGAGGCTCTTGAGAGCCTCTCCTTCTGTGGAGGACTGCACCGTTTTCTGTGTTATCAAGCTTTTCCCTTGTAGATCACACTGCAAGGGAGGCCCCCCTGTAACGGGCCGGCTTCTTGAGCTCTGTCGTCTGTTGATGCCGCAGAAATACGGCAAAGGAGATGCCCTCCGCAAGGAGCAGGCACTTTTGCATACTTTTGTTGCCGGACAAAAGTATGGCGTCCGGCGGGACGCGACCCGCCGGTTTTATCTTTCAGAAAAAGCCCAAGGGCAACAAATTAACCATCTGTTGCCCTCTCTATAATGAAGTCTGGCTGAACTTTGTCAGCAGACGGGGATACTCTATTTTGAATGTCCCCGATTCCGCGTTCCCCGTACCGCGTCCTGCTTTAGATTCGACTGATAATTTCAACTCCCTGAATGGGTTTATATTCAATAGATAGAATTTCCAGCTCCCTGGTCCCGGATGGCGTTCTCACTGTCGCAACATCGCCCACCTCTTTGCGCATCAGAGCCTTGCCGATCGGCGACTGCCAGCTCACCAAACCTTTGGCGCCGTTGTACTCGTCGGCACCGACAATAGAGTAGGTCTTTTCCTTCCCGTCCTCGTCCTCGACGGTGACGGTCGCGCCGAACAAAACCCGGCCAGCAGCGGTTTTGCCTTGAGCGACCGGATCAACGATTTCAGCGTTCTCAATCCTTTTGGTCAAAAAATGAATCCGTGAGTCGATCTTTCTTAAGTGCCGCTTGCCGTAAATGTATTCGGCGTTTTCCGAGCGATCACCCTCGGCGGCGGCATCGGCAACGCGCCGCACCGTGTCGGGGCGTTTTACATAGAGCAACGCTTTAAGTTCTGCGCGCATCTGCTCAGCACAGACCGGGGTCATGTAGATCGGGGTCTCGGTTGTCATGGCCCTTATTGTGCTTACTTTTGGCGTTCTGTAAAGAACCTTTTCGAACAAGCGTAAAAAGGGCATACGATTGTCTCTCCCCGGCTCAGCCAGGGAGTTGCTGCACAATGCTTAGCCTGCTGCCACAGTCAACGCCGCTATAGCCAGACAGGCCACGACCATAGCGGCGCCTTTTCTCAAGCTGAAAGGTTCAAATCGCAGCACGACAGAGAGGATCATCGCCATGACAAAACTCATGTTGGCAATGGGGATGACGATACTCGCTTCACCGTATTTGACGGCCAGCATGAGAAAGTCGACGACCAGAAAGACCAGCACGCCCGAAACCAGGGCGTAACCGATTTTCTTCGACGTCAAGCGGAATCTTCCTTCGCGTATGCGTGCATAGAGCGCACCGCCAACGATCCAGCTGAGGGCACAGAGCAGCAGCATGGTCTGCGGGTCGGCCTGGTGCAAAATACCGCCTCGTGTGATCACGCCATAACCGGCCCGGAACAGGGAGGCGGCAACCGCCAGCAAAAAAAATGGCAGGAACCGACCACGGTTCACCTGGTCCATAGCTGTGGGATCAGGGCGATAAAGCAGTCCGACCGCAACGATCCCCAAACCAACGCCCAGCAGCTTCACCCCGCCGAGCGCTTCTCCCAGGAAAAGAAAGGCCATCACCACCACGCCTATGGTGTTAAGGCGGTAAACGGTCGAGCCCAGGCTGATATTGATGTGGGTCAGGCTTTCCAGCAAGAGGAGGTTCGAGAGAGTCAGACAGAGGCCGGCAAACAGCCCATACCGAATCGACGTTGCATCAACCAGCAGCGCTTCCTCACCGATTGCGAACGTCGCCGCCTGCAACACGCACCAGACCACACCGATGCCGAAGACGTAGGTGCCGCGAGAGCGTTCTTTCCTGCTGTAGCGCTTATAAACAACGTCCAGCAGACCGGCAAAAAAAAGACTTAACAGGGCAAACAAGATGGCACGTGACAATGCGCTTACCTCAACAGGGGATGGCCGATCATGTGCCAATATAACAGCTTGGGCCTTTTGGGCATACTCAACCTGGCTGGTTAAAAGGGCCACTCTATTTTGAGTGTCCCCGGCGGGCAAAAGGTCAGATCAACTGATAACTCCGGCGAGCATGAGGAAGACCGGCCCGTTGGCGCGAGGCAGACTCAAGAGCACCAGGCTGATCTAGCAGCCAACGCAGGCCGACAGCAGGGAAAACTTTGCCGCAGCGGCTGTAGGAGTTTGGGGAGACCATACAGCTACCGTTTCTCGATCTCGGTCGGTAGTGATTTGTTCAGAGTGCAGGAAGGCAGTGTCTTCTGGTCGCTGTAAGTTGCCATGATTGTCCTCCGCTGGTGGCATGCACCCTGGCCGGATTAAATCAAGATACGTGCCTTTTCGCCTGCCGAGGCTAAGCTACTGAGAACAGAGGTTTTTATTAAACAACCTGCCGGGGAGGGAGCAAAAAGGTAAACCGGGGGCACTTTATTCAAGCGCCCCCGGTTGCAAACTACTTGTCGATACAGAGCCAGCCCCATTCGCGCTGCTTCTGCACGAGTTCCTGCGCTTTTGCTTCGCAATAACCGACTTCATTCTCAGCGGTCCAGAGCGTTGCCGTGGTGTCGCCTTTTTGATAACGGACTTCGCAGGGGATCTTCATCTCCTGGTCCTGGTAGACAACAGTGATGATGCGCTCTTCCTGCCCATAAGTGCAAACATAGGTTTCGTCGGCAATGGCATGGCTGGCAATCATGCTCAAAGCAATCGAGAGAAAAAGAATGGTCAATCTTTTCATTGGGGCTCCTCCTTACAGTTCGTTTTGAGATTGAGGGGACACACACCGTGCGTGTTCCATTCTACACGAATTTCGGAGATACAATAGTAATGTGCCGCCGGAGTCAAGATTAATATGGGGATTATCTCCCCTGATGCCGTGGCCAAGGGATAGGTTTGCAACTTTCAAACCTGACCCCGTCTACTGCAAGGAGTTGATATAATCAGGTGAAATTTTCATGAAATCTTTAGCCTTGTTCCCTAACGCGATTTTTTCGCAGTATAATTCTTGAATCGGATCAAAAATGGTGCGCAGATAAATCAAAGGCTGCCTCAAGCAACCCACAACCTCATCAAAGGAGTCACCCATGAAATCGATTTTAGCTGTTCTCTGCCTTGCCTTGCTGGTCTTCTCCGTCGCCACCGTCAGCGCCAGCGACGATGTCGGCCAAACGATTTACACCAAGAGTTGCGCCGCCTGTCACGATTCCGGGGTAATGGGTGCGCCGAAAATCGGCGACAAGCAAGCCTGGGCGCCCCTGGCCGCCGAGGGTGTGGATGTGTTGAGCCAAAACTCCATCAATGGCAAAGGGAAGATGCCGCCGAAAGGAGGCAATATGAAGCTGACTGACGATGAAGTGAAGGCGGCTGTGGAGTATATGGTAGAGAAGAGTAAGTAGCTTTTCGGGGACACGCAAAAGGGGCACTCAATTTTGAGTGTCCCCGGCTCCGGCTTGGTGATTGGCTCATCGAGTCGGTAACAGCTTCGGTCGATATCGTCTCACGGACCAGGGGAGAGACCGCGCTGGAGAAGCGCCGCGCGCAGCTCTTCGACGCGCTGCCGATTGGCACCGAAATCATAATACCCGGTTCGTGCGGCAGAACGCACGGCAATAAGCCCTTGCTCAGCCCGCAGACTAAACTCCAAATCATCGACAAAACCAAAAACCGCACTGCGACACTCCGCGTGGAGATAGCCGGGCTTGGCAGTGATAACAACCGTGCGCGGCAGCCTGGCAACCTGCTCTTGCAACAGTTGCCAGGCCTCGGCGGCAGCGATCGAGAACCTCAGTGGTGCAACGTGGTGTTTCTCGTCTTGAGCATCACTGGAGACGCAGTTGGGCGAGTCCGGGCAAGCTTTCAGCCCGGCCTCGGACAGCCCCGGGCTTGCCGACTTCTCAGCCGCACAGGACGCAGAGACAAGGCAGCAGCAAAGGATGATGACGAATAGGCAGGAGTGTCGAAGGCTTTGCATATCAGTCCCCTACTCGAGCAGAAAATCCTGCAAGTTGGTTTTCCCATAGCTCACAGATGGATTGGCATCTTTGATCTGCTTGGCCAGCATGGCCATGATCATTTTCACGCCCGGGGTTTTTTCAGGGTCCGTGAGTGGCAGCAGTCTGACCGTCAGACTGGTTTGTTTCTGCGACAGCTCGACAAAGAAGCTTTGATTGTTGCCATTTTCAACGGCCAGAGATTCGACAAGCGCCTTGTTCTGGCCTGCATTGAGGTACTTATCTGTCACTTTGAGCACACCGCCGTCAACCCTGGTTGCGAACGGAACAACGCTATCAAAAGCCACACTTGCTGAATTTATATTGTCCAAAACGACATGGGGCATCTTGTCCCTCCAATCTTTACGGTTAGTCACGAAGGCACTAAAACCCGAAGTTGAGAGCTGAAAAAATCGACCTTTACCATGTAAAAAGCACTTCTTGCTGCCCTATGCTTGAGGACACTCAAGATTGAGTGTCCCCAGAACCAGAACCCTCTGTCTCACGATGCTTGGCTATGAACCAAAACAGCGGGGAGACCATGTAGCCAACGGCTGTGGCAAAAGCGATCAGGAGGGGCACTGTATACTGATCTCGATGGGCCCCCAATGCCAAAAGGAAGAGAAACGTACCAAGGGTAAGCACCCGCACGACTTTGGGGATTTTCGGCAGTATGGAGCGACCGAAGTGGGCATAAGGCACCCGGGAGATCATAAGCAAGGCGGTTACTGAAATGATTATCCCACTGGTCGCATCATTGGCAATTAAGACACAAGTGGTTCCCACCATCAACGCGGCGGCAGGTGACGGCATTCCTGAGAAGGTAGTCACTCCGCCGAGGATTCCCTGCTTTCTCTTCTCGACGACAAAGCGAACCAGGCGATACACCGTCGCGCCAACGTACACTCCCCCCAGTACGATGCCGACCCACAGGTGGGTAAACGATGCGGCAGCGATCAACCCCGTGGTGAGCCCAAAACTCGTGCCGTCGGCCACATCGTCGAACAATTCCCCTTTGGGGGTGGAGCCCCATCGTTCTGCGGCACGCCCGTCGAAGAGATCAAGGAACTGTCCCAGGAACACCAGTCCGAGGGCGTAGACCAGGGGACGGCCGGTGAGCACCACCCAGCAACCAGCAAGCCCGCATAGCAAATTCATGATGCTCAGGATGTTGGCATACCAGTAATTGGGGACGACCTTGAAGGCTGTAGAGCAAAAAGCCAGGCCAGTGCAAATCGCTAAAAGCGGCAGAATAGTGCGGGGAAGCAACGGCAACGGCCCATAGATCCAGACCAGGCCGACGACGATCAGAAGCACGACCACGAGAAACGTCTTGGCTTTACCAAACAGGTTCGCCGCCTTGACCTTGGTAAACCGCCTGGAGATCTGACCGGTGACATCGAAAGCCAGAAACAGAGCCACCAGCACAGGGTCCAGCCAGCCTCGCCAGGCCATGTAAATCAGCATGGGAGAGTACATCATCTTATCGGAGAAGGGATCAATCGACTCCCCCTCCACGGTGTGCAGGTCGCACTTGCGGGCGATATCACCATCGGTGATATCGGTAATCATCCAGAAGGTAAAGAAGAGAAAACACAGCCGCGGGTAGCCCATATGCAGAAATATCACGGAGAGAAACCCCATGGGATATCGGGCCCGACTGATGGCGTTGGGGTGGAGCAGGGAGTGGTTGCGTACCCATGCGATCTGCTGTGGGGTTCGCAGAAACCGGAACACGACGAAGCGCTCCGCACCCAGCATCAGCAGGAGAGGAATCGCGATCTCAATCAGGATTGCATTGTAGGGGGGCATAGATTCTCGGTCAAAACATCAAGGATTGGTTCTGAAGCCAAAGCTCTTGTCAAAGGCATATTACATCAGAACAGGGATTTTGTCTCCAGATTCCCCTGGTGGGAACCCAAAATTGAAACCCTGGACGGTGTCAGGAAAATAATTTTCGAACCGGGCCCTGTGTTTTCATATAGTTGCAACTATTTGAATCAGCTAAGCATTTCCATCGCTTGACTTCCCCACAGACAGCGATAGGGTTAAACAAAGCGGTGACGGACACGCGATTGAGGCAAACTAGAGCGGACGAGTAAAAATCGTTGCTTGACCGGAAGAAATTCTAGTCGACAAAACGCTCCAAGAACCGGAAGGGTAAAACCAACCGGTAAAACCTCATGCGCTATCCGTCATCGTTGTTTTTATGCAACGAAACAGCTGCTTCAGACCTCAACTCGAGACATTAGCTGAGCTATCACCATATTTGAGGACACGCAAAAGGGACGCTAATTTTAAAGTGTTCCCGGCTCCGGCTCAGATCAGCCCCTTGCTCTCATGGACCTGCACGATGTAGCCCTGCTCCAGGGCAAAGCGACGCCCGGCCTCATTCAGCACAAAGCGTTGGCCAAGCAACCTGGAGATCCGCACAGAGATCATCCGCCGCCGATTCAATGACTTGAGCGTTCTGAGCAGCACTGCGTCACCAAACAGCAGAGGCTCATTCACCTGCTTGCGCGACAGGGCCTTGCCGCCCGCCTGCGCGATCCGCCGCAGCACAATAATTTCGAAATCGTTCAACGGTTTGCTGCTCGGATAGGCCGAAAAGATCTCGGTATGCACAGCTTCAAGCGGTGGGGCAAAGGGCTGTCCGGTCTTGACTGTTTGATCAAGCAGTTTGCGGACTCTCGCCATAACGCGCTTGATCGCCGGGTGAATGCCGATCAGGACAAAGACCGTCAGGAACAGTATGACCAGAACAGAGAGGGGGATATCGGAAAGAGGCACAGCAAGCTCCTTTGCCGATCGTTACAAGTTAATGGTTGCGATGCTTATATGGGAACGTTAGAACATCGGGCGGGAATGTCAACGGTTCGTCGTTTATAGGACACGCAAAAGGGACACTCTATTCGGAGTGTCCCTGGCGCTGATTTCTAAGCTCTTGATGGGCTTTATTCAATCAAGAGATGGATAGTCCGTGTAACCATGCTCATCGCCTCCATAAAAAGTATCTTCATCATAATCATTCAGTTCAGCACCGATTTGGAAGCGCTTTGGCAAATCGGGGTTAGAGATGTATAGTCGGCCAAACGAGATCAGGTCAGCCTGCCCGGCCTTGATTCGTTTACGCGCCTCCTCAGCCGAGTAATTGCCATTGGCAATATATGCACCTTTAAAATTCTCCTGGATCGCCCGGATGACATCTTTTGGGCGGCCGTCCACGGCATTCCCCTGAAAAGAGTCCTCGACCACTTCAATAAAGGCAATTCCTCTGCTGCTCAGTTTTTTTGCAAACATGCCGTATGTTGCGACTGGATCATAATCATGCATGTCATTGAAGGTTCCTGTCGGCGAAACCCGTATCCCGGTTCGTTCAACGCCCCAGACATCAACCACCGCATCGACCACCATTAGGGGCAACCGCAGGCGATTTTCAATGGAACCGCCATATTCGTCTTTGCGCTGGTTAGACTTGCTCCGGATGAACTGGTCAAGCAGGTAGCCGTTGGCAGCGTGAATCTCAACGCCATCGAAACCAGCTTGCTTGGCATTCATGGCACCTTGGCGAAACTGTTCGACGATGCCCGGGATCTCCTCAGTCAGGAGGGCTCGGGGCTCCAACACTTCAACCAGGCCTGATTGCGCATCTATGAATGTTAGTGCGCCTTCCGGTTTGATCGCTGACGGAGCAACGGGCTGCTGCCCTTCTGGTTGCAGTTCGGCACGGGAAATTCGACCAACATGCCAAAGTTGCAGATAAATCCGTCCGCCTGAATCATGGACTGCCGAGGTCACTTTTCGCCAGCCCTCAACCTGAGCCTCGGAGTGTATCCCCGGCGTAAAGGCATAGCCTTTGCCTTGAGGCGAGACTTGCGTAGCTTCGCTAAAGATCAACCCTGCGCTGGCCCGTTGTGCATAATAAGTTGCATTGAGTTCCCAGGGGATATCACCCGGCTGTTTCGAGCGTGAGCGGGTTAACGGTGCCATCAAAATGCGATTGGGTAATTGCAGGTCTCCGAGAGGAAAAGCTCGACACAACACATCTTGTTCTTCGGCCATACAATCCTCCTTCTATAAATCTTGAATTGATGAGTAAGGTTGTGATTCTGTGACTTACTCCACCCTACCTTATTTTGCGGCGTTAGCAATCCTGGTCTAAAACGAACTCCTTTTCGGGGACACGCAAAAGGGACGCTCTATTTTGAGTGTCCCCGACGCTGAAACGAGTGACACATACGGTGTGTGTCACAGGGTTTCATGATACCATGTCAATTATTGAAGCTTTTAACAACCCTAAGCACACCTTATGGAATCACTATGAGAAAAACATTTAAACTGACCCATCCAAAGATAAAAGTTCCAAGGCTTGTCGAAGCCATCAAATTTGAAGTTAAAAAATATCTAAAAAGAGAACGGAGAAAGGAACTGCCCCCCAACGTAGATTTTTGGGATTTTGACTGCCGGTACGGCGTTGATGAGGCAAGCAGTGAAGTCATTCATGTCTCTGCCATTAACAAGTCCATTTCTCAGGCAGAATCAGAACAACTCGAATCTTTTTATTTGGAGATTCTGGCCAAACCTGGCCATCGCAGAAAAAGGCCCAAGCAAGAGCAAGGCAACCAGGAAGAGTCAGCAATTGAGAGCAAAGAAGCAGAAGATCAGCAAATCCAGGAAGCTGCCGGAAGCCATGAAACCTAAAAGCAGCAGTCATCTATGAACAAACAAAATCGCGACGAGATCAAGCCAGGCATGGTGGTGTCGATTGTACTGAAGAAGGACCAGCGCAGCGGCAAGCTGACGGAAGGTGTGGTTAAGGATCTTTTGACCAGGAGTCCGTTTCATCCGCATGGTATCAAGGTGCGGTTAGAGAATGGTCAGGTTGGGCGGGTTAAATCGGGGCGTGAGACCGATTGAGTTTTAGAGATTGAGGGATTGTGTCCGCCGATGCGATATCGTTTAGAGTCTCTGCAACATCAAACAAAAGGGTCAACCCAGATGGGAATCGCCAAACGCCCTTCGTGCGTCAGCCTGCCCGACGCCAGCAAGCCCTACCCGACTATTCTCAGCTTTCTTGTGCAGAGATTTCCCAGGGTCAGTCAAGCTTTATGGGAGCAGCGAATCGCTGACCGTAAAGTGATCGACGATGCGGGTACGCCGATCACCATGGCCACGCCCTATCTGCCACGGAAACGGATCCATTATTTCAGGGAAGTCACAGCAGAACCGTCTATTCCACTGCAGGAAAAAATTCTCTTTCAAAACGATGAGATCCTCGTCGCCTGCAAGCCGCCGTTTCTACCGGTCACGCCATCGGGGCCCTATGTCAACGAATGCCTGCTTAATCGCCTGCTCTTAAAGACCGGCAACAGCGATATCGTGCCGCTACACAGAATCGACCGAGAGACTTCTGGCCTGGTTTTATTTTCCATGAATAAAGGGACCCGGGGACGCTACGCAGAGCTCTTCGCAAAAGGCCAGATAGAAAAAAGCTACGAAGCCCTTTCAGAGCTCACTCAATGTCCGGAAAGACGGGAGTGGACGGTGGAGAACAGGCTATGCAGGGCGGGCGTCTGGTTTCGTAGTCAAGTCACGGCAGGGCCTGTTAATGCTCGCTCGAGAATCAGGCTGGTGGCGTTTGAAAAGAACCGGGCGCGCTTCCTGCTGTACCCGATAACCGGCAAGAAGCACCAGCTGAGAGTTCATATGAGTGGGCTGGGTTTCCGCATCATGCACGACCGGTATTACCCGGTGTTGTTGGACAAGCAGGAGGACGACCTGAGCAGGCCGCTGCAGCTGATCGCCCGCCGGGTCAACTTCACCGACCCGATTTCCGGGGAAGTTATGGAATTCGAGTCTGAGCGTCGACTCGCCGGTTAAAGGACCTATCCTTTATTTAAAAGCGGCTCAATGTTAGGTTATGCACAAAAGCTGGGATCTAATGGCAGTACTTCAAGTCGACTCTTAATCAGAAGACAGGGGACATTATACCCATTTTAATGTTCAAGGTTTCAATCAATCCCCATTCGCCCGATCCCCCAAACACCTAATCCTCCCCTTTATCCGACCCCCCCGCCTTCGGCGCATGGGCCAGAATCCGATCCGCCAGGCGACTGAAAGGCAAACTCTGTATCCAGACCCGCCCATGCCCACTCAAAGTAGCCAGGAACAAGCCTTCCCCACCGAAAAACATACTCTTCAGGTTGCCGGCCCGTTCGATGCTGTAGTCGATAGTTGACTCGAAGGCGACCAGGCAGCCGGTATCGACCCGCAGGGTTTCGCCCTGCAGCTGGCGCTCGACGATGGTGCCGCAGGCGTGGACGAAGACCATGCCGTCGCCCTGCAGGCGCTGCAGGATAAACCCCTCGCCACCGAAGAAACCGGCGCCGAGCCGGCGTTGGAAGGCGATGCCGACCCGGGTGCCGGAGGCGGCACAGAGGAAGGCGTCTTTTTGGCAGAGAATCTCGCCACCCATCTTGCCCAGGTCCATCGGGATGATCTTGCCGGGATAGGGCGCGGCGAAGGCGACATGGCGCTTGACGCCGCCCTGGTTGCTGAAGTGGGTCATGAAGATCGACTCGCCGGTCAGCGCGCGCTTGCCGGCGCCGAACAGCTTGCCCATCAATCCGGACTCGGCTTCGGAGCCGTCGCCCATGCGGGCCTCGAAGACGATATCGGGTTCCATGTAGTTCATCGCCCCGGCCTCGGCGATCACCGTCTCGCCGGGATCGAGCTCGACCTGGACCATCTGCATATCGTCACCGATGATGGTGTAATCAACTTCGTGACATTTCATGATTCAACCTCCGTGACGCGTAACGGGAATCGCTACCCCTTGGCGACCAAAAACAACCCCGCAATCCCACAAGCCGCCCCACCAATATACCGATACATCACCTCATCAGGCAGCGAACCGGAAATTGTGGACGTCAACTGCGAGGTCAATGTTTCTGAAATCTGATAACCCCAGTAGGCGAGACCGACACCGATGACGATCAGGGCTAAACCTATAGCTTTGTTCATGTTTAAACCTTTCATGGTACGTGGTTCGTGGATCAAACTTATAAGACCGGGACGCGGAACGAGTGACGCGGAAATCTTTGAATCTTGAGGCGCGAAACGCGTAAAACAAAACATGATTTACAGGGATAAAGGGGATGAATAGAAACATCTCTAAGGCTTTAAAGCATTAAAGCTTTTAACCCATCTCCTGAATCCCCTTCATCCTTGTGAATAATTCCTTAAAGCTTTTCGCGTACCGCGTCCCGTGTTTTCAAATCTCTCTTCTATTCAATCGTGATCCCCGATTCTTTCAACCTGGCTTTGATCCGTTCGAGCAGCTCCTGTTCAAAATTCTCATTCCACAAGCGCACAAACTGCTGGCCTTCGGCGGCAATCATCCCGCTGACCCGGATCGACTTGCGGGCGACCTCGGTCTGGTAAAAAGACAACAGCTGGTGAATCTCGTCGGCCGTATAGTAGCGCCGGTAGATCGGCACCAGGGCATCGAGCAGGCGCTGGTGCTCGCTGTCGGCGAGGGCTTGCAGCTCCTCGTCAATCAGCTCTTCGGCGTAATCGGCCGGCACCTTTTGCGCGGTCAACACGGCGCCGAGCTGGTTGGTGTAATTATCCTGCACGTTGGTCATGATCCGATCGGTGAGACTCAGCCGCACCAGCTGCTCCGCTTCGCGGACCTGCTCGGCCTCGGTGGTCGGGACCGGCGCGGCGCCGGCAACGCTGACTGACAGCATCATGGCCAGCAGTAAAATTATCAGGAAACGCATAAGGTTCATCCTTTCAACAGGGTGTAAATCTTGCCTCCAGCCCCCAGCCCCTGCCTCTAAGTCCCCAGCCCCTGCCTCTAAGCTCCCGCCCCTCACGGCTTAGCCCTTAAATACTGCACCGGCCAGGGGTGATCGGCCTTGAGTTCGGTGGCGGCATGGATCGGCCAGTAGGGGTCGCGCAGCAGCTCGCGGGCGAGCAGGACGACATCGGCGCTGCCGGTGGCAATGATCTGCTCGGCCTGGACCGCGGCTGTAATCAACCCGACGGCGCCGGTGGCGATCCCGACCTGCTCGCGGATTGCCGCGGCAAACGGCGTCTGAAAACCGGGCGCGGCCGGGATCACCGCATCGGGCACCAGCCCGCCGCTGGAGCAATCGATCAGATCCACCCCGAGCTCTTGCAAATGCCGGCACAACTCCAGCGACTGTTGAAGATCCCAGCCGCCGTCAACCCAGTCAGTCACCGAGAGCCGCACCATCACCGGCAGGTCCTCGGGCCAGGCTGCGCGGACCCGGCGCACCACCTCGAGCGGCAGGCGCATGCGGTTTTCCAGGCTGCCGCCGAACGCATCGTCGCGCCGGTTGCTCAAGGGCGAGAGGAACTGGTGCAGCAGGTAGCCGTGCGCCATGTGCACCTCGACCACCTGGAAGCCGGCCTGCAGGGCACGCCGTGCCGAAGCTTCGAATTGCGCGGCGATCTGTTCCAGGTCGGCGGTACCCAACTCGCGCGGCTGCGGCGAACCCGGGCCGAAGGGCAGAGCGCTGGGCGCGACCGGCTGCCAGCCGCCGGCATCTTCCGCTGCAGCGCCGCCACCCTGCCAGGGCGGCAGAACCGAACCCTTGCGGCCGGCATGGCCCAATTGGATTGCCGGAACCGCACCCTGCGCGGCGATAAAGTGCGCGATCGGTTCAAACGCCTCGGCCTGGGCCACGTTCCAGAGACCGCAGTCGCTCGGGCTGATCCGCCCTTCCGGGGTCACCGCGGTCGCTTCGACGATCACCATCGCGGCGCCGCCGACCGCCCGGCTGCCGAGGTGGACCATGTGCCAGTCGTTCGGCAGACCGTCCTGGCAGGAGTACTGGCACATCGGCGAAACGAAAATCCGGTTGCGCAACGTCAACGAACGCAACTGCAACGGAGAAAACAACTTGCTCATAAAAGCTCCTTAAAAGTCGGGACGAGTGACGCGGGACGCGGAAATCTTATAACAGCTGGAACGGGTTGAATCGTTGATTTGTTGAACTGTTGAATCGGCTCAATAATTCAACTGGTGTGAAAAGAAGTTCGCGTCCCGCGTCACTCGTCCCGACTTTCAATCACCTTTTACTCGCCGACCGAAACACCACGATCGTCTCCTGGTTGCCGTCCATCAAGCGCACCATCTTCATGTCGTAGCCGTCGAACTTCGGGTAGTAATGTGGCGTCCCGCCCTGGCGGACAAACCTGATCTCATCTTTATCGGTGGCGATCTCGGTGACCGTGGCCGGCCAGTGTTTGCCGAAGGTGCCGACGCGGACGAATCCTGCGGCCAGTTGATCATCAACCAGCTCTGCGTGCGAAGCGAAACGCTGTCCCAACGCCAGGCGGCTGGGAGCTTTCGGCGCGGCCTGACGCTTCTGCTGCAGCTGCCGCAGCGGCGGGCTCTCCGCCTGGTCACCGTAGGCCGGGTCGAGGTTGACCTTTTCCACCGAACTGAACTCAGAGTACAGCGTAAAGCTCAGGGCGATGACCAGGAAAGGCACCCATATTTGTATGAGCTTGTTCATAACTGCCGGGACGCTGGACGCGGTACGAGGCCCGCGGTTAAGTCAAAAACAATTCTTGAAAATATCGGCCTTAAAACCCTGTGCACTCCACGCCTCAAGGGAGTGAAGCGATCGGGCGTGAACGTAGCAGTTCGCGTCCCGCGTCACTCGTCACTCGTGCCGTTTTTAGTTTTCACAGAAAACAAAAAACCGCCCGACCGATAAGCTCGGTCCAGACGGTTGGTAAACTTCAGGCTCTTCCTCTTGCTTGCCGCATCATAGCCCCTGATAACAGAAAAGAGTATCGCGCTGTCAATGCGCAATACCCTCCATTTTAGCCCGGCAAAGATGGCAGAGACGTGTCTGCCCAATTCAATTTAACGAGTTGAAAGTACTCCTTTCGGGGCTTTTGGTCAAGGGTTAGAGGCGGGGGCTGGGGGCTTAAAGGCTGGAGCTGGGGGCTGAGATCTAACAGTTTATAAAACAAAGCGATAAGCTCTGCGTCTTTGCGCCTTGAGTGAGCAAAGCGAACGGGCGTTAAAGACGGGGGCTGGAGGCTGGGGATTGGGGCTGGCGTTCATTCCCTTCATCCCTGTGAATAATTGTTTTCAGGGATGCGCTTTTTCGCGCCTCGCACTTCCATCTTTTTCATCCTCTTCACGATAATTTCGCAGATTTTTCACAATTAAATTACTGACGACCCTTTAGAATTACGCATGTGTCAGGGGATGATGTTCATCCTCAAGCGCCTGCAACCATCAAGGAGAAGACCGATGAAAAATTTCTTCAAGACCCTGCTTTCGATTTTTTGCGCCATAACCGTGGCCGCGCCAACGGCGGTGCTGGCAACCACGGGTCAGGAGTTCGAAGAGATCAGCGAGGAATGCGAGACCAGATCTACCGACTCCGACGATTATACCTTGACCTTTCTGAATGCGGATTTCGCCTTGAGTCTGGACCGCACCGATATCCGCGACCAGGCCGAATCGCTGATCATCTTCATCGCCGACCCTTATGGCAAAATCGTCAAGGATGCCCAGGTGGTGACGACCATCGTCGGGCCGCACGACTCCCAGCTGATGCGCCGGGCGCACCCGTATAAGGGCGGCTACGTGATCAACACCAAAGCACTGACACCCGGCATGTACCGCCTGGAAGCCGAAATAATCACCAACGGGTCGTTGCTGACCGATGAATTCAACTTCTGGCGCACGTGAAAAAGGCGGGGGCTGCGAGGGCTGAGATCTAACAGTTTATAAAACAAAGCTATAAGCTTTGCGCCTTGAGTGAGCAAAGCGAACGGGCGTTAAGGGCGGGGGTTGGGGACTGGGGGCTGGTTGTTTGCCGCTGATCAAACCTGTACTAGCGGATTGAACATCAAAAGCATATTCACAGGGATGAAGGGGATAAACCGGTGGGTTAGAGCAAATCTGGGACATGAAAAGGGGATCGAATGATTTCGGTCCCCTTGTTGTCTTTAAATCTTAGTTGAACATCTTGGCGCCGAGGTAGGCCAGGGCCGGCCAGGCGATCAGTACGGCGGAGACGAAGGCGAACAGGCCCAGGACACCCATGACAGCAATCGTGTAACTGGCTTTGACGGAACTGATAATGTTGGCTGCGCTTTGCATGATGTTTCTCCTATGGGTGTCTCGCGCTTAAGGTGCGAGGCTCGAAAGTTAATAAATCCTAGTTGAACAGTTTCGAGCCGATGTAGGCGAGTGCCGGCCAGGCGATCAGAACTGCAGAGATGAAGGCGAACACGCCGAGAGCGGCAATGACGAGAACCAGGTAAGAACTTTTTACGGTATCCATAAAGCGGCTTTGAGTTTTCATGATGTTCTCCTTTTGTTAATTATTTTTAATTGATCTTGATTAGAGTTTTAACATTAAAGAATATTCATGTCAAGCATAAAAGTTAAAATATTTTCATATTTATTTAATTTTCTCTAACTTACTGTTTTTATTGACAGCAGGATGAAGGTCAAACATTACCCTCCATACCGGCTTTTTCTGGCCCTTTTCTTAAATTAATTTTAAATCCTTTTATTAACTAAAATGAGGAAATGAGTCACGAAAAGCCTAAAAATCTTCGAACGTAAAGTTTAGGGGCGGAGGCTGGTGGCTTCGGGCAATAATGTTGCGCGACTGAAAACATCGATCTTACACTGTAACAAAGAATGAGCTCTGCGTCTTTGCGCCTTGGTGAGCAAACGAAACGCTTTTTTGGGGTTTATAAACTTTGGAAACTGGGACTGGGGCATTGGGGGTTGGCGTTTGTCCCTGTGAATAATTGATTTCAGGTTTCAGGTTTTGGGTCTCCGCGTACCTCGTACCGCGTCCCGCGTCCCGGCCCCTAACAGAAGTTCCGCCACGAAGGATGCCCCTTGTCCGGATCGATCAGGCCGACCTGGTGATCGCAGGAATAGCTGCTGAGCAGACCGGTGATCTCCTGCTGCAGGGTGGCGATGCTGGCGTCGATCAGCTGCTGGTCGAAACCGCGCTCGCCGAGCTTGATGACCAGGTCCATGGCGATGATCCGGCTGATCACCTGGCCGAGCTCGACCAGCTTGCGTTGCGGCATAAAGGCGTCGATATCGAATTGAAGCAACGCCTTGAGCCGGACGCTGGCGTGGCCGGTCAGCTCGAAGTCCTTGAGGAAGCCGTAAAGGTTCTTCTGCTTGGCGACCTTCATCTGCTTGAGCAGCGATTCGGTGATCTGGGCGTAGAGGATGTCGTTGGAGCCCTCGAAGATCTGGAACGGACGGCTGTCGACCACGGCGCGGCCGGCGATGTGATCGAGCCGGTAGCCCATGGCGCCGCAGAGTTGCAGCAGCGACTGGGCGGCATCCTGCATCAGGTCGGTGATGCAGGTCTTGACGGCGTTGGCCTCGAGGCCGTGCGGCGCCAGGTCTCTGGCGATGCCGGCACGCTCGGTGGTGTTGACGCACATCGCCGAGCAGACCGTGAACGCCGACTGGATCCGCGCCAGGCGGGCCTGCACCTGGTCGTAGCCGAGCAGCGCCTTACCGCCGACCAGGCGATCGCGGCAGTGCGCGGTGGCCTCGTCGAGCAGCCGGGTCAAAAAACCCATCGCCATCGAGGGGAACTGCATGCGACTGCGGTGCAGGAGATCGAGCATCATCTTGATGCCGGTGCTGTGCGGCACCAGGCGCTGGCTGACCGGGATCTTGACGTCGATGCGGTTGCGGCCGTAGGGGATCATGTACAGGCCGAGGTTGTTGTAGCGTTCCTCGACCACCACCCGCTGGCCCGGCGCGTTGGCGTCGCAAACGAAAAAATCGATATCGCGGGCCAGGCCGCGCGGGCCGCCGCTCTTGCGCGCCGTCAGCAGCCAGTAGTCGCCCCAGCCTGTCAGCCCGGCCCAGTGTTTGGTGCCGCGTAGGTGGCAGAGGCCGTCTTGCTCGCTCCAGGAGGTCTGCATGTGCAGGGCGTCGCTGCCGAAATCCGGTTCGGTGATCATCAACCCGCCCATCTTGCGTTCGCGCAGGAAGCCATTGAATACCGGCTGCTTGGCTTCCTCCTGGCCGTACTTGGCGACCGGCTGCAGAAACAGCGCCCAGTTGATGCCGAAGATCAGCGCCAGGGCCAGTGACTCGTAGGACGCCGCCTCGACCACCGCGATCCCCTCCTGGGGGTCCGCGCCGCGGCCGCCGTACTCGGCGGGGATGAAAACCGAGAGCGGATTGCACGCCATCACCTCGCGCAGCACGTAGGGCGGCAGGCCGCGTCCGGTGCTGAGCCGGTTCATGTCCTCACGCTCTTGAAAGACATTGTGCATGCGGATCTTGAAATTGTTCAGAAACTCGTTAAAGGGCATGGTCGCTTGTGAGATGTCTGCAGGGCTCATAAATTCTCTTTCGGCCGGGAAAATTATATGCGCTCAATTGTATCGTTGTTCGTCGGAACTACAAGCCTTAGGGCGGGGGCTGGGGACTCGGGGTTGGGGACTGGCGTTCATCCCCTTCATCCCGGTAAATATGCTTTTGAGATTTTACAATCCGTTTGTATAGATTTTTTCAATTGCAAATATCCAGCCTCCAGTCCCCACCCCCCGCCTGTCAAGATTCCTTGAACACCTTTGCCCCGCTCCAGATGTAATGCACGCAGGCGATTGTGGTCACCAGCGCGGTGACGACGAACAGGATTTTAAGCAGCACGGGGGCCAGGGTGACAAAGGTGCCGAGCAGGACCAGGGCGACGGTGATGATTTGCATCAGGGTGGCGAATTTGCCCCAGAAGCTGGGCAGGGCGACGGTCAGGTTGCCGGAGTAGTGCAGGATACCGGCACCGAGGGCGACGTACAGATCCTTGGCGACGACGATCACCGCCAGCCAGGCGGGCAGCAACCCCTGGGCGCTCAGGGCGATGAACGCGACC
The DNA here is from genome assembly GCA_963825575.1 of uncultured delta proteobacterium. Classification (GTDB taxonomy): domain Bacteria; phylum Desulfobacterota; class Desulfuromonadia; order Desulfuromonadales; family BM103; genus JAFDBW01. Next base: position 16,098 of record CAWGUB010000032.1, on the reverse strand, counting down.
GTACCGAGCAACTTGTCGCCGAGCGGGTCGAGGAAGGTGCCGAGCACCGACTTCTGTTCAAGGCGGCGCGCCAGGTAGCCATCGAGAAAATCGGTGAACCCGGCCACGACAAAAATCACCAGCGCCAGGCCGTGGAGGTCGTAGATCACCGCGATCAGAAAGGGTGCCACCATGAAAATGCGCAGCAGGCTGAGCAGGTTGGGCAGGTTCATGCGAAGCCTCCGCCTTTGAGTACTTCAAGTATGCCGTGTTTTCCGGGGGATACAAACCCCGGGGCGACAAAAACCTACTCTAGTTACAGATCAAATCTGTACAAATGGATTTAAATGAAAAGAACCATGAAGCGTATGATACGAAAACCCATAAATCTGTTTAACGCAAAGGTTAGAGGCGGGGGCTGGGGACTGGGAGCTGGGGGCTGAAATCTAACAGTTTATAAAACAAAGCTATAAACTCTGCGTCTTTGCGCCTTGAGTGAGCAGAGCGAACGGGCGTTAAGGGCGGAGGCTGGGGATTGGGGGCTGGCGTTAATCCCCTTCATCCCTGTGAATAATTGTTTTCCATGTTTGTGCTTTTTCGAAAAATATTGTGTCCCCACAATTCAGCATGGTATGAAATCGCTCAGAGGGCAATTGGATGGACCAGACCGACGATCCGACATACATGCAGGAAGCGATCGCCGAAGCGCAGCTTGCCAAAGCGAAGGGCGAGGTGCCGATCGGTACGGTGATTGTCCACGACGGGCAGATCATCGGCCGCGGTCACAACCTGCGCGAAACGAGCAACGACCCGACCAGCCACGCCGAGATGGTGGCGATCCGCCAGGCCGCAGAAGCGATCGGCCACTGGCGTCTGCTCGAGACCACCCTGTATGTGACACTGGAGCCGTGCGTGATGTGCATGGGTGCCATCATCCTCGCCCGCATCCCCCGCCTGGTCTACGCCTGCCGCGATCCACGCGCCGGGGCCGCCGGTTCGATCTACGATTTTGCCCGGGACGAGAGCTTCAATCACCAGGTCGAAGTCACCGAGGGGGTACTCGACAAGGAATGCAGCACGATGCTGAGCGGCTTTTTTCAAGAATTAAGGGCAGGCAGGAAGGCGGCGAAGCCGCCTTCGGCAGCTGGAGGCTAGGGGCTGGGGCCTGGGGGCCATGATCTGGACGCCATGTTTGCAATTGGCCATAATTTGGGCTGGAAAAAAATCCCGGAATTCTATATAACTGTGAATCCGCTGAAGAACGTGGGGTTTGAGCTTTTGCCAGCCTCTAGTCCCCAGCCCCCAGTAGCAGCCCCTGGAGGGGTGTCCGAGCGGCCGAAGGTGACAGACTCGAAATCTGTTGTGGGGCAACCCACCGGGAGTTCGAATCTCCCCCCCTCCGCCATATAAAGCAAGGGCTTAGCCATTTCTGGTTAAGCCCTTTGTTTTATTCAAAAACCTCACAAAACAGCAAATTTTGCAGGATATTTTAGGATCGACTTCGGCAATTCACAGGACAACTCGTTATTTACATGTTGGGATCAATGAAACATTCAAGATGAGAGTCACCCGGCGTCCTGCTTTCGGCTATTTCTCAGCCCCGTCTCACCCTGCTCTTAAACACTTTTTATGCTTATTCTCAATAATGCCAGTTCTCTTCATTCCAATTTAAACGTGTCGTTCTCTATATTTGGAATTCTCCACGACAGCCAGTTTTGTCCACCCGAAACCTACTTGAACACCTTTTAGGACACGATTATTCCTTCCTGATTGTATCTAACGTAATGCAATGGAAACCACCACCAAATAATCTTCTGTGTCTTAGCTGAACAGGAATAGGTGTAAATCCATTTTGTTCAAGAAGCCGAATTAATGGGATATAATTATTGCTAACCATGACCTTTTTAGGGTCTAAAGATAGAACATTCATATCAATATACTTACTTGCCAATAGAGTTTGTTGGTCTTCAGGTTCAGGTGCAATAATTCTGTCCCATTTTTTCAAAAAATAAGGCAGATGTTCCTCTTTAAATTTTCTTGGATTGACAAGCAGAACACCTTCCCTTAAGGGTAACATCGTTGAGTCTATATGGTTATCCACCATCCTAACAATATGTAAATTATAGTTTTTTAGATGCCTTTTGAGCCATTGCGCACCCAACAAATGATTCTCATTCGAACAGTTGATAACGATATCATTATTGAATCTTAGACATTGAGCACCATCGAATAGGATTTCATAACCGATATCAAAATGATTAGCCTGCTTTTTATATTGAACGCCTTTTTTAAGCTGATACGATATATCAAATGAATTATCCGTTAACATGGGTTTAGGTACTTGAGTCCATTTAGCACCTTTTCTGAAATAGCCCATGAAGATGTCTTTTAGAAGGTCATTCTCAAAAAACCTGCTTCTAATTTGTGGTGGAGTTTCTATGATTTCATCATGAATAATAATGGCCTGGTCTCTGATATTCAATGCAGGGACACAACCACTTTCCCAATATGGAGTTTTAAAGCGATGTGTTTTATCTAACTGTTTAGGTCTTTTAACTGTTACAGATTCTTCTTCAAGAATTCGTACCATTTCTGTAAGGTCTTCTTCATGCTCATCAATATATTGCTTCTTTATTTCCCCTTTCCAATTTTCACCTTTCTTACTGTAAACATCATTGCCAAAGACGTCACTACATAAATTATCATGGAAGAACAACTTAAATGATAGCTCAAGACCCGGCAAATTAGATAGATAAGTGTTCCCTACAATTACTTCTTTTAATGTATCCCATTCATTATTACTATTTACCATATAACCTCCAGAATGATTGTTTTTATCTTCTCTGCCTTATGAGAAAGGTTGAACTCAACTGTTCGAGTCTAAATCACCCTCCGCGTGATTGACTCGTACATTTCAGCCAAAATAGATGCTTATTTGTCTCGCATTGATTTGAAACATTCAATTTGGTCTAAATTGATTTGCTAATCATACTGCATTGATTTGCTTTGCTCAAGTTGGACTGAATTCTGGTTCCTACAATCCCTGCATTACAAGAAAGGCCACCAAGGATTGAAACCTGGTGGCCATAGCTTTGCGCATTAAAGAACTTCCTAAACGTCTCTATCAAAAAGAAGTCTGTTTTTCGTCTCAGAAGTCGTGGTTTGTGGAACACCAATCCCTTATCGTGAATTGCCTATTAACCAATCAACTGCTTCGTCCCATCAGCCATTCATAAACAAATTCATGCCATTTGGCTCACAATGATCATGTTTATGATATGTTTATGTATGAGACTTAACGAGGATTCGACAGCCATTTTAACGATATAGGGGCGATGTCTCCCCCTGTCAAAAGACTTAATCCAGGGCATTTCAACTCCGCGGAAGCGGTTCGGGAGAGGTGAATGTTTCAAAAGCTCACGAGGTTGTCCTTGGTGCTCTTGATGCTTGGTGTGGCCGGGTGCGATTCGGAGATCAATCGTTCACCGGCCGACGTGCTGGGCATTGCGGCGAATCTCAGCAGTATGATAACGCTTGACCCCGCCGCGATATCAGAGAGCCTCACTGGCGGCGTCATGCGAAACGTCTGCGAACCCCTGCTGGTGCTAAACGAGGAAGATGCAAGAGAGGTGATGCCCGGCATCGCAGAAAGGTGGTCGGTTAACGAAGACTTCTCCATCTATACATTCCACATAAGGCCGAACCTTACGTTCCCCTCCGGCAACCCGGTCACCGCACATGACGTGGCCTGGTCAATGAGCCGCAGCCTCCAGTTGAACCTCACAAGCTCCAAACTTCTCAAGGAATGGGGCTTTAACAAGAACAACATCGGTGACATGGTTCGCGTCATCGATGACCTTACCCTGGAGGTAAGACCGCCGAAAAAATATTCTCCTTCGCTTTTTCTTTATGCCCTGGCCGACTACAGGTCCACCCATGCGCTGGACAGAGTTGAAGTGCTCTCCCACGAGCTCGACGGCGACCTTGGCAACGGCTGGCTGACGCGTAACACCGCCTGCTACGGCCCTTTCAGGGTCCATACCTGGCGCGCCCAAGATGTGCTCATACTCGAGCGAAACGAAGAATGGAAACGCAGGGAAAATCCGATACGGCGCGTGGTGCTGCGACACATCCCCGAGCCGGGCACGCAGCGCCTGATGTTGGAGAAGGGCGATATCGATCTTGCTTCAAACCTCGAGCCCTCTGACCTGAACGCCATTGAAGAGAACCCGAACACCTACCTGAAGCGGACACCCACGTTCAGTACCATCTACATGGCTTTCAACCGAGACACGCCGGCCTTTGCAGACCCGCGCGTTATAGAAGCGATGCATTACCTGATCGACTACGAGGCCATTGCCCGCACGGTGCTGAACAAGGCAGCGATAGTACGCGAATCCCCGGTACCGCGAGGGATGTTCGGGGCACTTCCCGAAAGCTTCACCCCCTATTCGCTGGATATTGACAAAGCCAGGGATTTGTTGCAAGAAGCAGGCGTGACGGAGGGTTACAGCTTCGAACTTCTGTCTTCCAACTCGGCACCATACTCAGACATCGCCCAGCATTTCCAGGAGAATCTTCACAAGGCCGGGGTGGAGGCGAAGATCATCACCCTGTCGAGCGGGCATCTCTTCACAAAGGTTAGAGCCAGGAAATTCCATGCTTACATCGGCGGGTACGCCTTCAACTACCCTGATGCCAACAATGTGATGCTTCGCTTCGGCTACAACCCGAAAAATTCTGAAGATAACTCGGTCTCCGTGGCATGGCGTACCGGCTGGGATCCAGGCGAATGGTTCAATGCCACCGTGATGAAAGCACAGACGGAGCCCGATCCCTTAAAGCGCGAGCAGCTCTACCATGAACTTCAGCGCTACCACATGGAGAATGCCCCGATCGTTTTCCTCTTCCAGCGCCTGGGCGTCAGGGCGCTTAGCCGCAATGTGGAGAGTATCAAGGCAAATGCGATAACCCTTTCATTCGCATCGGCGGTAAAAAAACCATGACGCAACTCACTCAAGATTCAGAACTGAGCAGCCCCCAGGGCAAGCCGAAGTCGGGGAGATCGCATCTTGTCATCGCGATGATCGAGGTGCGACGCGTATCGGTGACAGTCCTCCTGACGCTCCTGGTCCTGTTGGCGGTGACCTTCTTCCTCGGCAGGGTGATGCCCACCGACCCGGTTTTGGCGCTGATCGGCGAACAGGCGGATGAGTCCACCTACCAGACGGTTTACAAGCAGCTCGGCCTCGACAGACCCCTGATAGTGCAATTCGGCATCTACATTAAAGACATCGCTACCGGCAACTTCGGCATCGCGCGGACTACCGGCAACCCTGTGATCGTCGACATACGGCGGGTCGTACCCGCCACGATTGAGCTGGCAACGCTCTCACTTATACTGGGGGTGATCGCCGGCGTGCCGCTCGGCATTATTGCGGCCGTAAGGCGCAACTCAGCCTGGGATCACGGCGTGCGCTTCTTTTCGCTGCTCGGCCATTCGACACCGAACTTCTGGCTGTGCATGATGGCGTTGGTGGTCTTCTACGCAATGCTTGGCTGGATTGGCGGCTCAGGGAGGGTGTCAATTTTTTATATAGACACGGTTGATCCGGTGACAGGTTCTATTCTGATCGACGCAATCATCGCCCGGAATTGGGATCTGCTAGGCGATGCCTTGCGACACGTGATCATGCCTGCGCTCATCCTCGCCAGCGGTTCGATGGCATTTATCAGCCGCATGACCCGCAGCTTCATGCTCGAGCAACTCAGCCAGGAGTATGTCACCACCGCGAGGGTGAAAGGGCTCTCCAGAATGCAGGTGGTGCATCACGCCTTTCGCAACATAAAGGTACAGCTGTTGACGATAATCATCCTTTCCTACGGCGGGCTGCTCGATGGGGCGGTACTGACAGAGACTGTCTTTGCCTGGCCCGGATTCGGCCAGTACCTGACTGCCGGGTTGATGAACAATGACATGAACGCCGTGCTGGCCTGCGTGCTGTTGGTGGGCGTCATTTTTGTCTCCCTGAATCTTTTCGCCGACGCGCTCTACCGAGTGCTCGACCCGCGAACGCGCTGATGGAAGAGACCAAAGAGAAAATGGGCCTCGGGGCCTGGCTGACCACACATTCTGTCAGCTCACCGATCCAGGCCTGGTCGCAAAGGGTCTACTTTGGCTGCAAGGAGTTCGCCAGGCAACCGCTGGCAATGTTCGGCTTTATCGTGATTGCGTTCTTGCTTGCGGTCGCTTTGGCCGCCCCGCTTTTGGCACCCTACGACCCGCTCCAACAGGATCTCGCCAATCGGCTTCTTCCTCCCGGCGGCGTCCACCTTTTAGGCACCGACGAACTCGGGCGCGATTTGCTCTCCCGGATCATCTACGGCTCCCGCGTCTCACTCTACATCATCATGCTGGTCACCATCATTTTAGCCCCCATCGGGTTGACGATCGGAGTTATCGCGGGCTATTTCGGCGGCAAGATCGACACCTTCCTGATGCGAATAACCGATATCTTTCTGGCCTTCCCCGGGCTGGTGCTGGCGCTGGCTTTTGTCGCGGCCCTGGGACCCAGCCTGGATAATGCGATCATCGCCATCGCCCTTACCGGGTGGCCGGGACTTGCGCGGTTGGCGCGTGCCGAGACACTGGTTTTTCGCTCGCATGATTACATCTCGGTGGTGCGCTTGCAGGGGGGGTCGCACGCGCGTGTGATCTTTCTCAACCTGATGCCGCTCTGTCTGCCTTCTGTGGTCGTGCGGATAACGCTCAGCATGTCGTCGATATTGCTGACCGCTGCGGGGCTTGGTTTCCTGGGTCTGGGAGCCCAGCCGCCGATACCGGAGTGGGGGGTTATGCTCTCTACGGGAAGGCGCTTTATGCTGGACCATTGGTGGCTGGTGACGATGCCGGGTTGCACCATCCTGATTGTGAGCCTCGCCTTCAACCTTTTAGGTGATGGCTTGCGAGACATCCTGGATCCGAGGAGCGAACAGAAATGAACACCGCATCACCTGTAAAAACTACGAATAAAGCAATCCTCGACGTACGCAACCTGAGCGTAAGTTACCAATCACAGCGCGGTCGAATCGATGCGATACGTAACGTTTCCTTCACGCTAGGCTGTGAAAAAGTGGGCATAGTTGGTGAGTCGGGGTCTGGAAAATCCACTCTGGGGCGCACGATAATGGGAGTCTTGCCCGAATCGGCCCATACCGAGGGGCAGATACTGTTCAACGATGAGAATCTGCTGACCCTGCCGGAGCGCAGGATGAGAGAGATCCGCGGTGGAGGAATCTCGATGATCATGCAAGACCCTAAGTTTTCACTCAACCCGGTAATGCGTGTGGGCGACCAGATCTCCGAAGCATTCCTGGCACACTCGCACAGTGACAAGACCCTTGCTAAGAAGAAATCCCTGGAATTGATGGAGTCGGTAAGGATAAGAAACCCCGAGAGGGTTTACAAGCTCTTCCCCCACGAGATCTCCGGTGGCATGGGGCAGCGGATAATGATCGCGATGATGCTTGTAGCCGGGCCCAAACTGGTCATCGCCGATGAACCCACCTCGGCGCTCGACGTCACGGTGAGGATGGAGGTCCTCTCGGTCCTCGATGAGATGGTGTCAAGCCGCCACGTAGGCCTTCTCTTCATAAGCCACGACCTGAATCTGGTGGCGAAATTTTGCGACCGTGTGCTCATAATGTACGCTGGCCGCATAGTGGATGCCTGTCGAAGCTGCGAACTGCCAGATTCGCCACATCCTTACACGCAAGGGCTCTTTGCCTCATTGCCCAAACTGGACGAACCGCAAAAGAGGCTTGCCGTACTCCAGCGTTGCGATAGCTGGTTGGAACATAAGGAGTCTGTCTAGTGGCAGCGATCGAGATAAACAACCTGCGGATGGTTTTTCACGACACTAGCGGTGAGCATGTTGCCGTCGATCAAGTCTCTTTTACGGTTGAGAAGGGAGAGGTCTTCGGTCTGATGGGCGAGTCCGGGTGCGGCAAGACCACAATCCTGCGCTGCATCTGCGGGTTGCTCGACAGCTGGACTGGTGAGATCAAACTTGAAGGGGCTCTTATACAAAAGAAGCGTTCCAGCGATCAGCGTCGCAGGGTTCAGGTCGTCTTCCAGGACCCCTTCGGCTCGCTCCATCCCAGGCGCACCATTTATACCACCCTGCGGGAGCCGTTGAGGATTCACAAGATAGGAGACGAGCGAAACCGTATAGCGATGGCGATTGCCGATGTGGGTCTCGAAAAGGAGCTTCTTTTCCGTTACCCCCATCAAATCTCCGGTGGACAGCGCCAGCGAGTCTCCATCGCCCGTGCGCTATTGCTCGAGCCCGAGATCCTCTTGCTCGACGAACCCACCTCGGCGCTTGACGTCTCAGTTCAGGCCGAGATACTGAACCTGCTCTGCGATCTTCGTGAGAAACGCGACTTGAGCTACCTGCTGGTGAGCCACGATCTTACCGTGATCGCACACATGTGTAACCGGATTGCAGTGATGAACGAGGGCAAGCTTCTGGAGTGTCTTACCGTCGAAGATCTCAGACATCACCGATGTACGCACCCCTATACAGAACAACTGCTAAAGGCCAGCATGCTTGAGCCGATCACCGCCTGCCCTGTGTTTCCTGACAGAGGAGTAGAAAGCCTTCCTGTAAATGACGATTTACAGTAGAACTTGGGAGACCTCATTCAGATGAAAACCCTGTTGTTTCGTTGGCTGAAAATCTATGAAGAGGAAGCGCGCCTGTTCATCTGGTCTGCTTGCCTGCTGTTTTTCATAAACGTCGCCCAGAGCTTGCTGAATAACTACGCCGAGACCGCCTTTCTGAAGCGTTTCGGAGTCGAATATATACCGGTCATGACAGCGATTAACGCCATCGTCACCTTTATTCTGCTCAGTGGCTTCGGCGGAAAACTTTCACGCATTCGCAGCGACAGGGTGGTGACTGGCTCGTTGGTTGTGAGCGCCCTACTCATCGGGGGAATGAGGTTTATCGTTCCTTTTGAAATCAGCCTGATCTATCCGGTCCTCTATATCCTCAAGACCCAGTTTGTGGTGCTGATGGCTTTCGTGTTCTGGAATCTGGCCAATGACCTGTTCAGCACCCGCCAATCAAAACGGCTTTTTCCGCTGATTACGACCGGCGGCATCCTGGGTGCCATTTTGGGCAGCTTTGCCACGCCGTTGCTGATCAGCTTCACCGCGGCAGATAACCTGCTGCTGATTATCCCTGTACTTGTCATACTCGGAGCTGCCTGCACATTGAAACTGACCAAGGCTTTTCCCGGCACCCTGCTGCAGGAAGAGCCGACAACGGCGGAGAAGAAGTCAACCATGCTGGATGAGCTGCGCAAGGTCGGCCCGATGATCAAATCTTCGACCCTTGCCCAGGTGCTCCTGGTTCTGACCCTGGTGCCGAATATCGTGATTCCGATCATAAACTACCAGTTCAATTTCGTGGTCGACCAGACATTCGCTACCGAGAAAGGGATGATCAGTTTCTTCAGTTATTTTCGTGGCGCGCAGAATATTATCTCTTTGATCCTCAGCCTTTTTGTCGGCCGCATCTACGGGCGGTTCGGCATACCGGTGGCTTTGATGTTTCATCCGTTTAACTATCTGATTGCTTTTGCCGCTTATATGTTCCAATTCAACATTTTTTCCGCTGTCTATGCCGACACCTCGGTGAATGTGCTCCGCAAGACGATCAATGCACCGGCGACCTCGGCCCTTTACGGGCTGTTGTTGCCGAAAGACCGGGCGATTTTACGCTCCTTCCTGCGTGGCACAGTGGTGCGGGTCGGCATCTTGTTCGGTTCCGGCCTGCTTTTGGTCGCCAACGAATTCATTCAGCCGCGTTACCTGTCTCTCTTCGCCATCGGCTTCTGTGCTGTCTGGCTTGGTAGCACCTTTTTGCTGAAGCGGGAATATTCCGCCATCCTCATCTCGCTGGTGCAGAAATCACTGCCCGAATTTTACAAGATGGGCCAGGAGTTCAAGGTCATTTTCAAAAAAGCAAACCTGGGGCAGCCACTGCTGGAACGTTTTCAGAAAGCTGTCGGCGAAGAGGCACAATACTGTGCCGAAATGCTGCAGAATACCGAGGAACCTGAATTTCTCGACAATGCTATCCTCGACAAGCTGCAAACTGCAGATGACCAGACCCGCTTACTGCTTCTGCCCTATCTTTCCGACCAGGCCGGCAGCAAAGCCCTGGATATCTTCCTGACTCTGAGGGATCCAGGCAAGCCGGAATTGATGGTCGCTCTGTCACAAACGGCCAGGAGAATCTTTGCCGACATGCCGGCCGAGCGCGAAAAGGAAATTTTCGAACTGGCACAGATTCCGGAAGTCAAGGCTTGCTTCCTCAACTGGATGAGCCAGCAAAACCCGGAACAGTTCGACCGTCAGATCGCAACCTGGCTCTCCTCAGAGGAGCTTGGTAACCGCCGAGCCGGGATTCTGGCCATCGGCGAAGTTGGCTCGGCACGGCACATCACTGCCATGAGTCAGGTCCTCTCGACTGATACCGCGCCCAGTGTTCTGGCTCTGACACTGCACGGCCTGCGACGCTTTCAGGCAGACGACAGGGTTGGCGAGCTGGTCAAACCCTTCCTGCGGCACGCCGACGAAACGGTGCAACTCGCTGCCATTGAATCCCTGCCGTTGACAGATGATGACCTTGTCATTGCCCTGATTCGAGCGCTCGGCGATCCTTCTGAGGCGATTCGCAACCGTGTCATCGAACGCCTGGAAAAGTTGCCGGCCGAGAGACAGCATCTGCTGGTTGCCCAGATGGGAACCCACAGCCGCTGGGTTCGTGACGGCCTCTTTGAAATTGCCGCTAAACTCGACCTGAAAGATGTCGACATGTTCAACTTCTGCCGCAACCAGCTTCAGGTCGCCTACGAAGCAGTACAGCGCAGTCACTTCCTGAGCAGCAAAGAGGAGAACGCGGCAACCCGGATGATGCTGGAGCACCTGGAAGAGATTCGCCAGCATCGGGTCAACAATGCCATCATGGGGGTCGCTGCCAAGGACCCGGAAGGACGCATCAAGATTGCCCTGCGAGGATTAAATTCAGGCAAAGAACGAGAGCGTTCTGACAGCATCGAGGCACTGGAAGCCCTGCTCGACAAACCGCTGGCCAACCTCATGCTGCCAATGCTCGACAACCGGCCGGAGTACGAACGCCTGGCAGTAGGGCGTAAACGCTTTGGTCTGGGAGACCTGACCGAACAAGAGTTTGTCGAAGGGTGCCTGAATGACGTCAGTTGGGTCACCACGATTATGATTCTCGAATGTCTGGCCATCTGGGGCAACCTGGACCCCTACCGCAGCACCATTGAAAAAATCGCCCGTGAGGATCATGGCGCCCTTGCCCACACGGCCAGTCATGCCCTGCACTCTTCTTCCGGCGGTCATGAAGAACCCCTCAGCTGCCTGATTGAGAGAATCAACAATATCCGCAAGGTCGATCTTTTTCATGACCTGACCATCGGCCAGCTGGCCGCCGTAGCCTGGAAGTCCGAAGTCTTGACTTTCGAGCCGGACGAGGTTATTGCCAACGCCGAACAGCCTAATCATGGGTTACAGATGATCGTCGATGGCGAAATTACCTTTCTCAAGGTCTTGTCCGACGGCACTGGTCACAGCTCTGAACTGCATCGCATAGGAGCCGGCGACTGGTTTGGCGCGGCCGTCATGTTCGGTATGCAGCCACCTGCGGCATTGATCGCAAAATCAGTCGGTGATGTTCTGCTGATTCGTCTGGATCGTCAGACCTTCCAGAATTTGACTCACCAATACCCGGCACTGGGGCTAGAGGTCTGTAAAGGCCTGAGCAAAACCCTCGGGCAAGCCATGCAGGACTTGAAAGATAAGCCCATCCCGGTCGAACGCGACATTGCCGATGACGAGCGGGCCTTGGCCGGTTCTTACTGCACAACGCCGGAAGAATGCAGCCTGGTCGATCGGATCTTCTTCCTCAGCCATATCGATCTGTTCAGGCAGCTTGAGACTGAGACCCTGACTGCTATAGCTATGCTCGGTGAAGAAATTGCTTTAAAAAAAGGTGAACAGCTCAAAGGGAGTGTCGTCGGTTCTCAGGGCCTCTACCTGATTCTGGAAGGGGACGTCAAGTTATATCGCGGCAAGGATCTCTTCAATCACACGGGTCCCGGTCGCTACTTCGGCCTGGCCACCCTGTTCGGCATGGAAGCCTCTGAATTCACCGTCGAGGCCCAGGAAAACACCACCTTGATGCGCATTCCGCCCGACGAATTCCGCGCCTGCGTCATGGAACATCCGATCATCGCGATCAGGGCCTGCGAAAAGCTGAGCCAGATTCAAGGGAGCCTGCTGCATAACATTCTCGAAGACTCAAATGACGTCGCGCCCGTTGACAGTCCTGTATGACCAGCAGCGGCCTGGCCAACTTATGGTCTCCACTATTGCAGATCGACTTCAGATATCTTCGCATATTTTTTTGCGGACACTTGCTCCTCAATGAAATCAATCACCGGGATTTCTAACTGAAGGCCATGCAACATGTTGATTCGAGGCAAACCTCCTGGGCTGACGCAATTAATTTCGACCAATTTGCCGCCGATGACATCAATGCCGACAAAGTACAAACCATCCTGGACAAGACGATCACCGATTAAAGAACAAATATTCTCTTCCATCGGGCTCATCTGGTGTGCCATGGCAGAACCACCGGCACAGATGTTCGCACGAAAATCGGTACCATGCGGCATGCGGCGATAAGACCCAAGATACTTACCATTGAGCATCATAATGCGTACATCGCCTTCGGTACGGACCGCTTCGAGATACTCCTGAACCATAATCGGTTCACGACGAGGGTAAGGTTTGTCGCTACGGAGATAGAAGTCGAGCAATGAGTTGAGGTTCTCCGGATCCTTTGAGCTCACTTTGATGACCCCCCGCCCGCCAAAACTTCGCAGAGGTTTCATCACCATGGTCCCGCCAAAATCGTCGATGACTTTGCGCAAGCGGACCGGGTCTCGAGAAACGTGGCTTTTAGGGATAACGTCCTGAAAATTGAGAGTGTAGAGCTTGCTGCTGCCGAGGAGTTGGCCGCGCAGGCTATTGACCATAAACACCTGATCTTCCACGGAAGAGAGTAGTTGCATGACCTCATAGTGTAAAGGTGGGGGTGCTCTTAAAAACAAGACATCGAGTTCACCAACATCCTCGAAGACCAGCTTATCGTTTTCAACACATTCGATTGCGCTCTGCCAGTATGCGAGCAGATCCAGGCCAGGGGCTGAGACGATTTCGTGCATACGACCCATGACCCTGCTATCTCGGATATAGAGATCGTGAAATTCGAGAAAAAACACCTGATGCCCCCTTCGGTAGCACTCGTACATCAGAAGCAGGGTGGTTTCGGTGTTCGGATCGATCTCTTTCATGGGGTCCCTCAAAAAAGCAATTTTCATTACATTTCACCTTTAGCAGTCAGTTATGTTAAAAAAACAGGACAGCCCAGACATCCAGTTGCACAATCAGACCCTTCCTCCGGTCTCGGCAATATTTTCAGGGCCATACCAGAACTGTCGTTCATAAATAGCACCCGGATTATTCCACAGTATAGCTCAATTTCGTAATGGTAGATCTTAAGCCCCTGTAATTATATGTACTCCCGGGTTCCCTAAGCTGTCTCACTGGAGTATTCAGATGGAGGAAAGAAGTAGGGCAAGCGCCCCTCCTGGAAGATATGCCGTGGTTGAACTGAATGGCTTTATTCAACATTTCGGGTCAATCGTCTGAACTGGAGCGGATAGATGTTCCCGGTTACTTCGTCGCAATAGATTTTTTTGATGTCAACGGCAATTGTCAGGCAGGTTTGTGGGAATTCTCGCTGTACCCACTGCAAAAGATAACCTCTCCCTTAAATACATCATTTTCGGCCACCGGTAGTTTTATTCCGGGAAACCTGATATCTGCCAGGGCCTGCTTCCATTGACGGGCAAATAAATGTTCGTCTTCCCGTTTGATAGTTAACGGTTCCCAAATTGAACAATGGTGTTTCGCGATCGATTCTTGAATAGTTGTAGGAGTGGACATCGATTATCAAGCAATATCCGAAACAACTCGACAAGTTTGTTCAAGCAAGACTTTGAACAGCGCATAAAATTTCTCGTGTCTTTGTTTCGCAAGAGAGGAGAGAGGGTGAACATCCTTTTTCCAGACTCGTCGACCGAAAACAATGGTTTGGTCACAATGCTCGGGAGATCTATTAAGGTCGTAGTAATAGCGGGAATCCATCCCCGAAAGCACGATAGGTTGAGAAACAACCAATTCGGCAGTATGAGGATCCTCCTCGAAGATACGGTCTTCGGATGCCAGAAGACAATGTTGCTCCAGTTCAAACGGGAAACCAGAACCGTCATGCAGAGCCACGCAGACCAGAGGGACATACTCCTTGATGCTGATCTTCCAGATGCCATCAGAATCAAGCGCGCTAAAGCACTGCTGGTTTCTGATCTTTGCGATGGCTTTTGCTTGGCTATTTTGATCCATTGCTCCGAAGAAACAACCGATGACCATTGTTTTGTGTAATACTCAAACCTCTGAAATAACTTAAATTTGTCATTTTTTTCGATTAAAGTCAAAGTATCGTAACAAAAAGAGATAACTTTTTTTGCAAAACAGGTGCTTTCCCCATTCATATCCATAAAAGAACCTTTTGTAATAATATTTACAACTGATCTGATAATCCTCAAACTTGGTATTTCTATGAGGAACTCCTTGAGAAACAAGAAACTCATCTTTACCCTTTAAATCCAGAAAGAATATGAATGCCTGGAAAACTTGATGTCTCCTCCTTTTCCAACACGATAAATACCGGCTTCTAATTCTCCTTTGTTATATACAGCTTTACTGCTATTGAATAAAGATGTAAATAAGATCCATTCATTCTTCCTTTCATCTCTCTGTTCAAAGATTCAACATCTAAAACATAATCATCCCTATCTAAATACTGCAATATCTGTATTGCCTGGATTAACGGCTGCTTATGAACTTCCTGGAGCATGGAAAAAACAGGGAAAGAACCAATCAACCTAATATTCACTTCTATTGGATAAAGTATTTTTGTATCATCATCCAAAACAAAGTCTAAACCAAAATACCCTTTATAGCCTTCGTTATTTTGCAAGTAAATTCCGATCTTCTCTGCCGCATCATATGCTTGTTTCTTGACACTGTCGGAGAAATTTGCACTTGTCCATTCGTTGCCGCAATAGACTCCTGTCCCTTTCTCTTGTTGAACAACTTCCGGAGCATCAATGATTTGGTGATATAAATCCGTATAAACGATGCCTTCCTTTGTACAACAAACCCCCATTACCGGAGATAATTTTCTGTTTACATACCTAGTTATCCTGATTTTTCCTACTTCATTTTTCTTTTTCTGTTTTATAAACCTTTCAGAAGAGATTGTTCTATAAAAATCTTCTTTGGAATTTATAATAAAAGTACCAGATCCACTAAAGAGGTTGGAAATTGAATGACTATTTTATCGCCCAATGAATTTACAATCTTATTGTAGTCAATATCTTCCTGGGACCAAATCATGTATGGCGGGACAGGAAGATTTATTTCCTCCAGAATTTTATTGAAATCAGATCTTATTATCATATTTCTTTCTTACATTGTAATCACTGCCAACTATTGTCCAGTCATATTCTTTAAAAGTATTTAACCAGCCCTTCGCTCATCCTATAAATAATAAAACAGGTTTTTCTTTAAAACCTTGCAAATGATTAATTATCTTATCATCTTTCAATATTGAAATTGTTTTCCTGTTCTCATCCTTTCCTATTTGATTATATAATCGACTTCATATCCGGATAATCTTCACCTTTTATTTCACCTCTGATCTTGCCTCCCATGAAAAAGAAATTTTGTGTTTTTTTGCAATAACTTCAGCCTCCTTTGAATTCAAAAAAGCAAGAATTTCAAAGTTATTGATAAAGTTTTCTATGCCAATTAATGTATTATATGGGTATTTATTTACAGCAAAAAAAGGTCTTTCTATTGTTCTGAAGTAGTTTTTCAAAGAATCAAAA
>CAWGUB010000031.1:0-25000 GCA_963825575.1 uncultured delta proteobacterium | reverse complement strand
AACGTAGGCAGCTGTCATTTCTTTTTGCAGCTGTTCTTCTGTCCCGGGCATAATGTCGTGGATCATACCGCGCCAGGTCAGTTCCTCGACAAAGTTCATTTTCAATACCAACTATTCAGTGTGTTTGGGTTATATCCTTACCTTGGCTGCACCCGCAGACAGGCAGACATCTCAATTGCCCAATACATGACCAGCTCTATCTGCCGGACCATTCCCTAGCCTGCAACTTGAACGCGCTCTATGCCAGTGGCCCTGCCGCTCACCTCGTCAACGGCAATTACGACGCCACAAAGGACCGGGTCCTTCTTGGCGATCTCGTAGCGAACCGGCATCTGTGTCATGAACCGCTGGATCGAAAGTTCCTTGCGGATACCGATTACCGAGTCGCGCGCGCCAGTCATGCCGGCGTCACTGATGAAAGCCGTCCCTCCCGGCATCACTCTTTCATCAGCAGTCTGAACATGGGTATGAGTCCCGACAACCGCGCTGACCCGCCCGTCCAGGTAGGCGCCCAAGGCGCCTTTTTCACTGGTGGCCTCAGCGTGAAAATCGACCAGGATGATCTTCTGTCCGGCATCGAGGTTTTCGAGCAGTTCATCCGCTTTGCGGAACGGGCAGTCCAGCCCTCCCATGAACACGCGACCTTCCAGGTTGATCACTGCGACAGACAGTCCCGCCGCCGTACGGAACACCCCGACACCGTGGCCAGGCACCCCCGGGGGGTAATTCGCCGGACGCAGCAGTGCCGGTTCCTGGTCCAGGCAAACAAGGCCGTCCCGTTTGTCCCAGACATGGTTGCCGGTCGTCATGACATCGATGCCGACATCGAGCAGTTCGGAGACGACATCCGGCGTCAGGCCGAAACCGGCAGCCGCATTTTCAGCATTGGCAATCACCAGGTCAATCATATGCTGATCAACCAGGCGTGGCAGCGCGTCACGCACTAACTGGCGACCAGGGCGACCGATAATATCACCGATAAAAAGCAGGTTCAAAACGACTCCAGGCTGGATTAAGTGGCAGGGAGCGAGGTGACATGGGGAGATGGCATAACCAACTCCCCACCCACTATCTCCCTCTCCTACTGTTTGCTATTTCGCGTAATCAGTCGCTCGCGTCTCACGGATAACGTTGACCCGGATCTGCCCCGGGTACGTCATCTCGGTCTCAATCTTGCGGGCAATATCTTTAGCCATGATATGCGACTGGTCATCGGAAACTATTTCACTAGAAACCATGACCCGGATTTCCCGGCCAGCCTGGATCGCGAAGCAGGAGGTCACACCATTGAATGATGTGCCGATCCGTTCGAGGTCTTCCAGGCGCTTGACGTAGGTTTCAAGCATTTCGCGCCGTGCACCCGGGCGGGCACCCGACAGTGCGTCAGCAGCCTGGACAAGGATCGCCAGCACGGTTTCCGGTTTCTCTTCCTCATGGTGGGCGGCAATCGCATGGACAATTTCAGGGGCCTCGCCGTATTTTCTCGCCAGATCGGAACCGATCAGAGCATGGGACCCTTCAACTTCATGGTCAACGGCCTTGCCTATGTCGTGCAGCAACCCGGCACGCTTGGCCTGCTTGACATCGATCCCAAGTTCAGCGGCCATGATCCCGCAGAGGAAAGCAACCTCTATGGAGTGATGCAGAACATTCTGACCATAAGATGTGCGATAACGCAGGCGACCAATTATCTTGACGATCTCTGGATGGATGCCGTGCACACCGACATCAAAGGTAGCCTGCTCGCCGGCTTCGCGGATCACGCTGTCGACTTCCTGCTCGGCTTTTTTGACCACTTCCTCGATCCTGGCAGGGTGAATGCGGCCATCAGCGATCAGTTTCTCAAGCGCCAAGCGGGCAACCTCCCGGCGCACCGGGTTGAAACCTGAGATAATAACCGCTTCCGGCGTATCATCAATGATCAGGTCAATCCCGGTTGCGGCCTCGATGGCCCTGATATTGCGTCCTTCACGACCGATAATCCGGCCCTTCATCTCGTCGCTGGGGAGCGCCACGGAATTGATGGTTTTCTCGGCGACGTAATCACCTGCAAACCGCTGGATCGCCAACGACAGGATTTTCTTGGCTTTCTTGTCGGCGACTTCCTTGGCCTCGTCCTCAATCTGTCGGATACGCTTGGCAGCATCGTGACGCGCCTCACTCTCCATGGCTGCCATCAACTGCTGCTTTGCTTCTTCGGTGGTGATTCCCGAAAGGTTCTCCAGTTTGATGCGCTGCTCCGCGACCAGGGCCTCTGCTTCTTCAGTCTTCTTCAGCAGGTTGCGGTCACGATCCAGCAGGGATTGTTCACGACGGGACAGATCCTGCTCTTTCTCGTCAGCCAGAGAGACCTTGCGGTCCAGGTTTTCCTCTTTCTGTACCAGGCGCCTCTCCTGGGCCTGAAGTTCCCTGCGAACTTCCCGCACCTCGTCTTCCCAGGCAGCTTTCGCCTTGAAAACGACATCCTTGGACTGGATGTCCGCTTCCTTGGTGATTGTCTCCGCTTCTTTTTTGGCACCTTCAATAATCTGCGCGGCTTCACGCTCGGCATTCGCAAACTTTGATCCGGACGCCTTGGCTCGCATGATCGCGCCGATGAATCCACCGACGATCAAGCCGGCAAAGGTCAACAATAAAGTCAGTTCTATCTTCAAGGCCGATACCTCCTTATTGGCATTATTTTTTGGTGTAACACCCGGACTTCAATTAAGTCAGCAGGCGATAAAGTTCAACGTTTCTTGTTCTGTCATGAGCACGGACAAGGTACGGTCATGTTCTTCCACAATCGGCAGAGAATCTACAAGTTGAAAGCCGTAAGCGAAACCGACCTTTTTGCAATCCGGGCTGCACTCATCCAGGGCCCGGTCATAATAGCCACGGCCGTAACCAAGCCGGTGACCGGTCCGGTCAAACACGATCCCCGGAACAACAACCAGGTCTAATACAGCCAGCGACAGCCGATCGTCCCCCGTCGGTTCCGGAACGCCGAAAGAGCCAGGGGCCAAATCATCAAGGCCGGAGATTTCGAAGAATTCGAGTTTCTCCCCGGCTACGCGTGGATAAGCGACCCTCTTCCCAGCCTCCAGGGCACAACTGGCGACCAGATCTGTCTGCACCTCATTGTGAATGGCGCTGTACAAGGCCAGAAATTTCACGTCAGCAAACAGGCTCGACTGGAGAAACCTCTTTTGAATCTGTTTGCCAAGCTTGCTGCGTCGGTTTCGCGAAAGCGACTTACGTTCAGCCAGAAATTGTGCCCTGATTGCTCGTTTAGGCATGAGCAGAGACCCCGTTATTCGAGACCTCCGGACGGTAGGATGGATAGATCAGAAGAAGGTAGGGTATACGGCACAAACTGCCGCATCAGATTATACCTGCCGAGCGCTCCCCGTACAGTCCTGCCGCAACCCACTGAGGTCGCAGACAAAGCTGTTGATAATATTCTGGAGTTCCTGGTTTCATAATTTTGATGCGCATTCTGCGTCGTCTTTTCTAAACGCCCTCTGCGGGCGGCAATACCGTCAGCCAATCTATCTTCAAATCCCCGTTCGGAGATACTTTGTGATTCTGCAGCACCCGGGCTTCGGCCTGAACCGAACAGTTATCGTCCCAGAGTGGCTTCGATCTTCTCTATCAACTGGCTCAAACGCCGTCCCTCATCTGCTCCACCGGAGTTGCCCGATGCAGGTGAGCCTTCCAGATGAGCCGCCGACACGTTGAGCAGGGCCAGGATCGCGGCCTGAAGTGAATCAACCGTTCGACCGCTCCTGGTTACCTGGCTGATCTGATCCTCAACAAACCTGGCAACCCGGTGTACCTGCTCGGGAGGAGCATCGCTCCTGAGATTGAACTGCTGGCCCAGAATCGAAACCTGAACGCTCTGCTTCATTAGCTCTTCCCTTCCAGGCGTTCCAGCTTGTCGAGCAGTCTATCCAGTTCATCGCTGACCCGGGTGCGGTCCTGGACCAGACGATCACGTTCCCCGGTGAGAGCCTGATTACGCTCCTGCAGCTCGATCCGCTCAGTCAGCAATCGGTCCACAAGTTCTTCAAGCCGCGTAATCGCTTCCAAAGACACGTTCAGCTCCCCCTTCTAATTACTTTTCAGACTAGGTCAAAGGTCGCAAAAAGTCAAGCGATCTCACTCGTTAGCAAACAGCGCTGCAACAAATTCATCGGCGTTGAAGGGCCGCAGGTCCGCAATACCTTCGCCGACGCCGATCAGGCGTATCGGCAGATCGAGTTGCGAGCTTATCGCCACGACGATACCGCCCTTGGCAGTGCCGTCGAGCTTGGTCAGGACAACCCCGGAGACCTCGACCGCCTCCCGGAACATTTTTGCTTGGACCAACGCATTCTGACCGGTCGTCGCATCAAGGACCAACAGGGTTTCGTGTGGCGCGCCGGGTACTTCACGGTCAACCACCCGGCGAACCTTTTTCAGCTCTTCCATGAGATTAACCTTGGTATGCAGGCGACCGGCAGTATCAAGGATCATGACATCGGCCTTGCGCGCAACGGCAGCCTTGACCGCATCGAAAGCCACGGCGCCGGGATCGGAACCCTCCTTGTGACGGATGACCTCCGATCCGGAACGGGTCCCCCATATTTCTAGTTGTTCGGCCGCAGCGGCGCGGAAGGTATCCCCTGCCCCAAGCACGACTTTCTTGCCCTGGTCTGCAAACTGTTTTGCCAATTTGCCGATCGTCGTTGTCTTGCCGACACCATTGACGCCAACGACCATGATCACCAGGGGCCCATTCCCCGGAACGGGCCAATCCGACCCGCCATCTTTCAGGCGAGCGCGTATCTCTTCAGCAAGGATTTTACGCAGTTGCCCGGGATCATTCTGGGCGACGTCTTTCAACCGCCCGGTCAGGGCCTGCACCAGCTCCTGGGTTGCTTTCATGCCGAAGTCGGCCGTGATCAGAATCTCTTCCAACTCCTCGAGAAATTCGTCGTCCAGCCGTGGATGTGTGCCAAGCAACGCGTCCACTCTGCCCACCAGCGAACTGCGGGTCTTGTTCAACCCGGCACGCATGCGCTGGAACAGGTTTACCGGCTCTTCAACGGCCGGCCCCTCTTCAACAGGAAGAGGTTCCGGGACCGCGGCCCCGTCATCGACAGCACTTTCTTCAAGCTCCTCACTGAGGGGCCGAACTTCTGCTACAGCAGAAGGCTCGACCTGGTCACCGGCCTCAACATCGGCATCAGGCGAGCGCAGGTTGCGCCTTAACAATGCAATGACAATCAACAGCGACAGCAGCGTCAGGCAGAGGTAAACCAGCGCCAGAGCTGCCATGGGTCCGTGTTCGGCAGGCACTCCGGCGTTGACGAGAAAATCGGCTATTTGATTCAACCAGGCATCTAATTCCATATTAACTTCCAAATAAAGCCCTAAAGCATCGATGCGATAGAGCTAAGAGAGACCACCAAGCCTTGCGGCTTTACAGCCACACAGTCCGTTCCTAAACGATCTCCTTGTGCAGCGCCTGAATACAGCGCCGGGCTTCGAGCAGGGCACGGCCGAGCATATCCGAGCGGTCCAGGGTCAACACCAGATAGTATTCCTTGGTCACGGGGAGAATCAGGGTTTGTGTCTGCCGAGTGGTAACGACGATCTCCCGCAGGTCACCATCACCCAACCGGTCGACCACCTCGCGCATACTGTGCAGGATAACGCCTTTATGTGCACCAATCACCTTGAGGTCATAGGCATCCATGATGCCGACCTGATCGACGGACTCCCCTTCCCAGTCGGCGATAATTGCTCCCTGGGCTCCCGGCACACGTTCAACCAGCGCATTCAGCAACGTCTTGAATGGCATTCTTACGCGACCTCTTTCATGCAGACCGAGACAAGCTTCGACACGCCGGGTTCTTCCATGGTGATGCCATACAGGTTGTCGGCGATCTCCATGGTCCGCTTGTTGTGGGTGATGATAATGAACTGAGAGGACTCGGACATATCCCTGACGATCTCGTTGAATCGTCCGATGTTCGCGTCATCCAGCGGTGCATCGACCTCGTCGAGCAAACAAAAAGGTGAAGGCTTGATAAGGAAGATGGAAAAAATCATGGCGACAGCGGTCAGGGCCTTTTCCCCGCCTGACAGCAGCGTGACGTTCTGCAACTTCTTGCCGGGAGGCTGTGCCACCACTTCGATCCCGGTCTCCAGCAGGTCATTCTCGTCAGTCAGGCGCAGTTCTGCCTGACCGCCGTTGAACAACCGTGGAAAGAGCTCCTGGAAGGTGGCGTTGACCTGGTCGAAGGTCTCCCGAAAACGCTTTCGGGTGGTCCGGTTGATTTTGGCGATCGCCGACTGCAAGCCTTCCAGCGATTTCTGCAGGTCCTCCTGCTGCTCGGTCATGAACAGGTAACGCTCCTCGAGCTCCTGGTATTCGTCGATCGCCATCAGGTTGACTTCACCAATTTCATCGATCCGTTTATGCAGGTAGTCGCAGCGCTCCTCAGCGGTGGCTTCGTCAAAGCCTTCGTCGTACTTCTCTTTGATCTCGGGACTTGACAGGTCAATCCGGTAGCGCTCCTGGAAGGCCTGCAGCATGTGCTCTATCTCTAACTGCAGCTCACGGCTCTGCATCTGCCGCGACGAGAGTTCGTCACGCAGCTGCTGCGCCTGACTGCGAAGCTTTTTGAGGTCTGTTTCACGTTTTTCAATATCCAGTCGACTATCCTCAAAGCGCTCACGCAAACCGGCAAGAGCCTGCTCCTGTTCGACTCGCCTGCGATAGAGGACCTCCATCTGCACCTTGAGTTCCTTAGCCTCATTGCGCAAGTTGGCCTGCGTTTCAACAGCCTCTACAGCATCCTGTCTCAGCGTTTCCTGGCGTTGATGCAACTCCTGACGAAGACTCACCAGGCGCTCCAGGGCCGAGCGGCTGCCTTCTTCCCGCTCCCGCAGACTTGCCAGGTTTACTTTCAGACCGGTCACACCCTGGCGCGACTCGTTGGTCCGTTCACGCAGTGTCAGCAACTCGTCCTGCATGCCTGCCACAAGGTCTTCAAGCCCGCGTTTTTCCCTCTCACCACTGTCGCGCGCTGAGGATGAAGTTTGCAGGCTCCGCTGCAGGGCTTCGTGCTCCGCGTGGAGTTGCGCCTCTTCCAGGCTCAAGACCTCGACGCGCTCCTGGAGGCGGGTATCCTCCTGCATCAAACCGTCGAGGTCCTTGCGATTGTCCAGAACAAGGATTTCCTGCCGATGCAGATCCTGTTCCGCCTGGCGCAGGGCGGCATCTGTTGTGATGGTCTCTTCGCGCAGCTTGTCACGCTGCTGATTCAGCTTGGCAACCTCTGCGTCAAGAGCCTTTACCTGTTTCTGCAGGTCCTTCATCTCACGTTTTTTGTGCAGCAATCCCTGGTCGAGTGCCTGGCGACCGCCACCTGTCACCTCGCCACGGTAAGTCAACACGTTGCCTTCTTCAGTGACCAGGGTGATGCCGAAAGGCAGCTTTTGTCCAAAATAGCCTTTCAGGTCAGGGACAAGGCACGCGCCGGCAAGCAAACGGGAAATCGTATCCTGGAAACCGGAACGCGCTTGCAGGAGCCCCGCCAGAGGGGTCCCTCCAGCAATCTCCGGGGCATCGTCGAGCGGAGATTCCGGCAGCATGAAAGTACAACGGCCTTCATTGTCTCGCAGATATTCGAGGGCATCGACGACATTGTCGAGGTGTGTCGGCAGGAGAGCCTGGACACGCTCGCCCAGGACGGCTTCAATCGCGGCTTCGTACTTCGGCGGGACATCAAGGATGTCAGCGACCAGCCCTTTCATGCGCATCTTGTGACGGTCATCGGACAGTAGAGTTTTGACCCCGCGGGTATAGCCCTCGAGATTGCGCTCCAACTGCTCGAGTGACTCGAGCCGTGAACGTTGCCGGCTGAGCTCCTCCCGGCGCTGCAGAAGTTGATTTTCAGCCTGCTCAACCTGCCCCTTCAGACTGATCTGGAGTTCCTGCATCTTTTCACGGTGGGCAATAAGGCCGCCGCGCGTCTTCTCTATCGACTCCAGGGTAGAGCTGAGACTGCTGCTGCTATTGTGCAGACGCTTGAGCTGTTCGGTCACCGCGACCGCTTCATGGCGGTTGCGCTCGGACAGGTCGGCAAGGACTGCCATCCGCCGATCGGCTTCCTCCTGCTGGCTGCTCATCCGGCTCAGGTCGGCCAGGAGCTGATAAAGCTTCTGGCGGGTCTGCTCCAATTGAAGACCCAAGCGGTCTTCCTGGTCAGTCAGGTCCAGCAGGACGTCTTCACTTTCCCCGAGTCGCGCCTCTTCCTCGGCAAAGGCTCTGGTGTGCTCTTCGCGGGCCTCGCGCAACGCGGCCTCTTCTTCATCAGCGGTTGTCAGGCGACGGTCAATTGCAGCCAGCTCTGCTTTGATTCGTTCCTGGTGGCGGTCGAGAGACTCGACCTCACGATCGCCGAATTCAAGGCGACTTTCAATGCGCTGGATGTCACCCGTCAATTGGAACACGCCCTCTTGGCCGCGGGTTGCCTCCTTGTCCCGTTCGTCGTGCTGCAGCCGGGCCTGCTCGAGCCCCAGCTCGGCCTGCTCAAGCTGTCGGGTCACAACGTCGACCTGCCCGGTCTGCTGGTCTGCAGAACTGCCGGCCTGTTCTGCCTTGGCCTGAAGCGCCGAGTACTGGCGCAGGCCGAACTGCAGTTCCAGCCCGCGCAGCTCTTCCCGAAACTCGCGAAAACGTTTGGCGCGCTGGGCCTGGCGCTTGAGGCTGTTCATCTGGCGGCGTACTTCGCTGATAATGTCACTGAGGCGCAGCAGGTTCTGGCGGGTTGCTTCGATCTTGCGCAAAGCGGTCTTCTTGCGGGCTTTGAACTTGGTAACCCCGGCGGCCTCCTCGATCAGTGAACGGCGATCCTCGGGTTTGGCATTGATAATCATGCCGATCTTGCCCTGCTCGATAATCGAATAGGCACGCGTACCGACACCAGTGTCCATGAAGAGTTCCGTGATGTCGAGAAGCCGGCAGGGGGTCTTGTTCAGCAGGTACTCGCTCTCACCATTGCGGTAGAGCCTCCTGGTCACCTGGATTTCGGCATACTCGCGGAACGCTGCGGGGGCCAGCCCGGCGTTATTGTCCATGATCAGGTTGACCTCGGCCATCCCGAGTGGTTTACGGCTTTCGCTCCCGCCGAAGATGACATCTTCCATCAGCCTGCCGCGCAGGTTACGGGCACTCTGCTCCCCCATCACCCAGCGGATAGCGTCAACGACATTGCTCTTGCCGCAGCCATTGGGGCCGACAATCGAGGTTATACCGTCGTCGAAATCGAGGAACGTCCGCTCGACAAACGACTTAAACCCTGTGATTTCAATACGTTTTATTTTCATGAGGGATAGTTGCAGAAACCATGACAAAACGTCCCTGATTCTCTGCTTAAGTAGCCGGTGATGTTAGCAAGCTATGACAACGCTGTAAAGCAGATTTAATACCTCGAGGACTGCAGTTTTCAGTCATCGAGGTTGCTCTTAAATGTTACAGCCGTTATCTTGTTGTTACGATCATGACAGAGTGGCAAATCAACATCAGAGAGGCAGGCCTTTGCCTGCCCGAAGCAATCACCTTGAGGGTACCGTCGGTACCTATTGGCTTCGCCCGTCAACTATGCAGAAAGCGGCGGGTTGAGGTCGATGATGTAATCGGCAATCTGGACAGGACTGTTCAATGCGGAGAACACCTCTTGGTAAAATCATCCAGTCGCTGGCTGGAGCTGCTGGAACTATCACCCGTTCATCCCGCCGAGATTCTCTACGAGGACACGGAATGCCTGGTCATCAACAAACCTGCTGGACTGGCCGTACACAACGCTCAAGGGCACGATGACAATCTGAAATCCCGTTTACAGGGGTTTCTGCATCTGCGCAGGGAGATGTTCCAGGTCGCACCGGTCCACCGACTTGATGCGGGCACATCCGGAGCCATACTGTTTGGCAAAGGGAAAAAGGCCACCAGCCAGTTGGGCCAGGAACTGATGGCTGGAGGAATGAGCAAACGATACCTGGCACTGGTACAGGGTGTAGTCGTCGAGGCAGGCGAGTTGACCGCCCCGGTCCTCGCAAAGGGCAGCATGAAATCCGCACTGACCAGATTCCGGCCAATCGACAACAACGGTCGGACGACACTCCTTGAGCTCGAGCTGGTCACCGGTCGGCGACACCAGATCCGCAAGCAGCTGTCCGAGGCCGGCTGGCCGATCATCGGTGACAGCCGTTATTATCGCAGATCCATAGTGGCGGCAAAGCGCCTCTTGTTGCATTGCCACTTTCTGGCCTGTCGAAACCCGATCAGTGCTCGCATGATTGAAATCGAAAGCCCACTTCCAGAAGATTTTATCGCAGAGCTGAGGAGGCTTGGCTTCCCCATTCATGACGTCTCGGAATTTATTCCGCAAAACACTGCCACATGGCTGTAAATACAGGTATAATGTCGTACCAGACAGAGGCATTCAACCCTAAACAAATGACACATTACTCCCACCATGCCAGTAACTGATCAAAAACAAAGGACAGCCCTGCACAGATGCGCGGCGGCTGAAAACTGACCGATCACGGATCAATTACAGAGATCTTCTTGTCGCAGAGCTGTTGAAGGAAGCGCGGCAAGGCACTCGGGACTGCAATGCAAAGCACGACATCCACATTGACTGCCAGGTAGACGTTATGGTGTTCGGCAACAGCAAGGAGCTCATCCAGGTTTTCTCACAATTGCTAGACAATGCCTGCCGCTACTCTCCCGCGCAGCGGGAACGGCAAAAGTCTACCGTCAGGCTCGGCGACGGGCAGAAACCGTTGCACGGCGAGATCCGTGTCGCAAGCACTTTGGGCAAGGGCAGCGCATTCACGATCATATTACCCCTCCCAAACCGGGGGGCAACAGGCCATGACATCGAAATGACCGGATCCGGCTACTCATGACGAACAATTCGCCGAAAGTCTCATCCACCAGACGCCGCCGGGTGCTCACCGGCCTGCTGGTTATTTTCGTCCTGGCAGGGTCCTGGGTTGCTTATTTTTTGGCCAACTTTGACCTCAACGATTACCGGGAATATCTGGAAGTGGAACTTTCCAACCTGCTTTCCCTGCCCGCCCGGATCGACAGCATCCACTACAACCTGCATGAAACCAATCTTGCTCTGCACGTGAGCGGGCTGCAGTTGGGCGACGAAAAATCGCAGCTGCAAATCAACGCTACGGACACCATGATCGATCTGCAATGGCGCGGGCTGTTCGTGCAGGAATTCAGATTCATCCGGATCAGTCTGACCCAACCGGAGATATGGGTCAGGCGCGCTGCCGAAGCAAGCGACAGTTTAACGAAACCGCCGGCGCCGTTGATAATGGGCCAGACCATCCTCTACAACACCAGTATCGGGGCTCTCGATATTGTCGAAGGCACAGTACACATCGAAACACCGGATTCAGGAACGGCGCAAGAGCAGATACTGATTACCGGACTCCAGGGCGAATTGACTGAAATCCACTTGAATCAGCTCTCCAGAATTGTCCTTGAGGGGAAAATACAACTTCCCGGTCAGAGCATTCCAAGCCCCTGGCAATTAACCGGTGAGGCCTCGTTGAACCTGGATGAGAGCGAAGGCGTGACCGCCGACACCGATCTGGTCCTGGATATCCAAAAGCTGGATCTCAAAGCGCTCAATGCGATCTTTGCCAGAAAAACCGAAAAAATTCGCGTTGCCGGCCGCTGTGACCTGCAGCTTCGTCTGGAAGGCACCCTTGGAGAGGCTGTCGATTTCCAGGCCTCATTGTCGTCGGACAAAATCGAGATTCTGCCCGGTCCTGGCTATACCAGGCCGGTTTCCTTCAGAAACCTTATGGCCAGCGGCCAGCTTCTTACTGATGAAAAACAGCATGGCATCAAGAATCTGTCCCTGAAAATTGATGAAGCTCTCCTGGCGGGAGAAGTCGAATGGGCTCCCCCCCAACTGCCTTTTTCTGCCAAATTTTCTCTGGCCAACAGCCGCCTGACCGTGCCACAGATCAAGCAATGGTTCCCCGATATACATGGGTCATGGAGCACGATTAAGGAGAATCTCCAGAATCGCGGACAGGTGCAGCTCGAAACCCTCGTATTCCGAATCAATGAGGGAAAAGATGGCCGTAAAATCTGGCACCTGGACAGGCTTAAAGGTGAAGTCAATGCCGTCGCATGGCAGACTGCAGAATCCCCGGAACTGGAGATCAGATCACTGCCATTTGATCTGGATAAAGGCCGTTGGAAGATCAATGACAGCCTCTTGCATATGGGCTCACTGGATATCTCGGCCAGCGGCCATGGTGAATACAGTCAAGACAGTTTCACAGTCGCATCGCTCGATTTCACCGGAGAGGCTTTGCCCGAACGACTGCTCAGTGATTGGTATATACCCCAGGGAGCCCTGAAAACCGCAGGGAAAGCTGCTGTCAGCGGACATCTGCAAGGGCCCTACGACCAGCTCGCCTTAGACCTGCAGGCAGATTTGTCCCGTCTCTACCTGAACCATCCGGCCGGGCTAAAGCTGGCCCCTGACCCGCAAGACAAGTTGAGCATCCACGCAACCCTCTCGCCAGGGCAAATCAAACTGGACCACGGATCGATCAAGTGGTCGGCAGCAAGAGGACATATTAGCGGAAGTTATCTTACCGGTGCTCCGGACAGTCTTGCACTTGATGCGCTACTGACCATCGACGATTTGACCAGGTTGGCTGAGGCGTTGCCGCTGCTGGACAAGCTGCAGCTGCACGGGCAGGCCGACTTGAGCATTTCTCAGCGGGGCAGACGCGAGGAGAACCGGCCGACGATGACCCTGACTCTGCGCGATGCCGGCCTCAGGGCGACCAGGCACATTGCTGACCTCAAATTGATCAATGGACGCATAAACGTGACGCCGGATGGACTGGACACGGAAAACCTGCGTGTCCATCTCGGTGAATCGCCAATTACCGTCAAAGCCGTACTTGCTGACTTCACCAACCCTCGCCTGTCGCTGGATGTCAAGGGGCCGACCGTACGGGCAAAAGACCTGGTTTTCTACTCGGATAAAGCCCTGCTGCGCGACGTCGAAGGCCATCTGGAAATCGACAGAGATGGACTGCTTTTTGCGCCAGTTGACGTGCGTCTCGACGGTGGCACACTTGCCTCGGTGAACGGCACGATCGACTTTAAGCCTCCTTATCCGGTCATGCTGGACATCACGTCAGACTTCGCCCTGATCAGTGAAGTGATCAATCTCTGGTCCAGCCAGTCGAAAGCGAAGCAGATCCCCGGTGCACAAGATAGTGCAGCATCCGCGACCAGGCCTAGATCAGAGATCAGAATCGCCGCCCATGTCAAGGAGGGCGATCTTTACGGCATGAAGTTCCACGACGCCTCCGGTGTTATTGTTCCAAGCCGTGGCAGGTTGATCATCCATCCTCTGGACTTTTCAGTTGGCGAAGGGTATTGCAACGCACAGGTTCTGACGGACTTTGTCAGGGGGGGGCCTTCCCGCTTACGAATTTCCGGGCACGCGGAAGACGTAGATGCGCTGGAGGTCTACCGGGAATTGTTGAACCAGAAGAACATCGTGCGTGGTGCGTTGCGGGGCGACTTTTACCTGACCGGCGATATCGGCAGGAACTTCCTCCCCTCTTCCTACGGGAGGTTCAGCATTCAGATCAGGGATGGCGTACTTCACCAGTTTCCGTTTTTGAGCAAGGTCTTCTCCCTGCTGAACGTGTCCCAGATCTTTGCCCTGCAGCTGCCGGACATGGACCTCGAAGGAATGCCGTACAAGAATCTGACCGCTAATTTTCAATTGGATAAAGGGATACTCAAAAGTGAAGATCTGACGATCCAGAGCGAAGCGATGAACCAATCCTATACCGGTCAGGTCGATCTGGTAAGCAAGGAGATCGACATGGCCATGGCCATCCATCCGCTCGGCACGGTCGACAAGATCATTTCACGGATCCCGGTAGCAGGCTGGCTACTGACTGGTGAAGACAAGGCTTTATTGACCGCACACTTCCGTGTCAGCGGCGAGATCAGTGACGTCTCGGTCATGATCATGCCATTGGACACGCTCACCGAACCAACGATCGGACTGCTCCGGCGGACTCTTGGCCTGCCTTTCAAGCTGATAGAAGACCCCCAGATTCTCTGGGGTGGAGACTCGGAACAGGAATAAATGGAAACCGGGCAAGATCAGGCGGCGCGAGTCCCGACGTGGACGGCGGCAATGCCTCCGGTCAGGTCGTGGATCTTGACATCTACAAAGCCGGCCAGCTCCATCATCTCCTTGAAAGTTTCGCGAGCGGGGAATTCCAGCACGGAGTCAGGCAGGTACTGGTAAGCGCTACGCTGCGAAATCAAACCGCCCAGCCAGGGCAGCACCCGCAGGAAATAGAAGTAGTAGACAGCCCGGAAGAACCTGTTGCGAGGGGTTGCGAATTCCAGGATCGCTGCCCGCCCGCCGGGTTTCAGAACACGGGCCATTTCACCCAATCCCTTCTGGCGGTCAACCACGTTGCGGATGCCGAAAGCGATCGTGATGCCATCGAAAATGCCATCCGGATGCGGCATCGATTCACAGGGAGCATTGACCAGCACGATCCGGTCGCGATAGGGGGATTCGGCAATTTTCCTGCGGCCAAGCACGAGCATCCCCTGGGTAAAGTCGGAACCGACAATTTTGACACTCTGAGCTGTTTGTCGCCCGATCTCTAGGGCGACGTCACCAGTGCCCGTCGCGATATCCAGCACCCTGCCGTTTTCCGGCACAGCCAGTTGCCTGACTGCGAAGCGACGCCAGCGCTGGTCTATACCTAACGACAGAAGCCGGTTCAGCAGGTCATAGCGTGGCGCGATCCGGTCGAACATATCGCGGATGCCGCGACCTTTTTCAGTGAGTCTGGTCATTTTTCATCAAATCCTGTCAGTGGGAACCGCCGGTTATGTAACACGCTGACCGAGTTTCTGTCAGTAAAAATGTCGCATGAACAGACTCGGGAAGCATTAACGCAGGAGAAACTTTACATAAGTGCATCCATCATGTATTCCTCTGGCTGTAGATTTCATCATCCTTTCACAGAAGCGTAGATTCGCAGCATGGCAGCGAAGCTCAAATCTCCGGTCATTACCGCAGACTTTGAACACCCAGACAGGTCAAGAGTGGAATCGTGACAGAAAAAACCAGGCACATGCTGCCATTTTTAAGCCTCATTCTGGCCATGCTGCTGTGGGCCAGCTCTTTTGTTGCCCTGAAGCTGGCTTTCCGCGGCTACCATCCGATGCAGGTGATCTTCGGCAGAATGTTCATTGCCAGTCTCTGCTTCGTCGTCTTTATTCCGGCATTTCGTAAAATCAAGTGGCGGCGACGCGATCTGAAGTACCTGCTGATCATGGCCGTCTGTGAACCCTGTCTCTACTTCATCTTCGAAGCCAGGGCCCTGGAACTGACCAGCGCCTCGCAAGCCGGCATGATTACCGCAATGCTGCCGCTGCTGGTGGCAATCCTGGCCTGGAGCGTCCTCAAAGAGAAGATTACCCACCTGACCCTGACCGGCTTCATCCTGGCGATCCTCGGTGCCTGCTGGCTGAGCCTTGCCGGCGAGACAACCGCGGACGCACCCAACCCGCTGCTCGGCAATTTCTGCGAATTCCTGGCGATGGTCTGTGCCGCTGGCTACACCGTTGCCCTGAAACATCTTTCCGATCATTACCCGCCACTTTTCCTGACGGCTTTCCAGGCGTTTCTCGGCAGTCTCTTTTTCTTCCCTTTTCTGCTCATGCCGGATATCGGCTTCCCAAATCACATGGATAGGAACCCATTCCTGGCCGTCCTCTACCTTGGCACGTTCATCACTTTTGGAGCCTACGCCTGTTACAATTTCGGCGTCAGCAGAATTCCGGCAAGCCAGGCGGCGGGGTTTGTCAACCTGATCCCGGTGTTCAGCGTGCTGCTCGGCATCCTGGTCCTTGGTGACAGGCTCAACACTGAACAGTGGCTGGCGTGCGGATTGGTTTTCAGCGGGGTATGGATCAGCAGCAGGCGGAGAGTCACAACCCTGCCGAGGCCGGCAATAAGCTGAGCACGGGCAACGGCACCTCGACGTAAATCAGAATGGTGTACGGGAAAAATGCCTCTTCGTCGCATCCTGTAGTTTTGACACCGCCTGGAACGACTCCTTGAGGAGATCCTGTTCCGTCTTGCTGAGTGCGAAAGGGTCAAGGAAATGCGAAGGCGGACGATCGGATTCGATCATGCTGATTTCATGCCTCAACCTCAGGAAAACCAGAGCCTCGAATGCCGCCCTGATATGCTCGGCGGTTTCTACGGCGAAGACATTCTGCGTCACCAGGGCCTGAAGACGTTCCATGGTTGAGATCTCCTGGATTCCACGTTCCAGAGCGAACATCCTGACGCAGTCGACGATGTAGACACAACCACCGTACTTGACCGAGAGCATCCCGGCATTGTCCCCCTCTTTCTCTACCGAGAAGCGTCCCAGCAGGCCGAGCGGAACCTTGTAGCGCAAGTCCAGGGTCATCATGTGATAGAGGAAACCCTGGTGTGTTTCGATCCCTTTGACGACCATGTCTCGCAGATCATGGGCCAGTTCAACATCACCCATCAAGGGCAGGAAATCGAAGAAGATCGATGAGTTTCTGACATGAGTCGGTTCCGGGTCGAGCAGCCAACTGTTGATGCGCTCCTGCCAGTCAATCAGGCGGCCGCGCCATTCGCTGTTGCGGGCCATGACGTCACCGTCACAGAGCGGGTAGCCCACCCGGTCAAGGGCCAGATTAAGCTTCTCGCTGAAAGGGACAAAGAATGCATCCAACTCCCCCTGCCGTTGATCAGGAAAATTCTCGAAGATGAACCCGTTGTCCTGATCTGGCTGCAACAGCATTTCGCGGCGTCCGGCGCTGCCCATGATCAGGAAGCAATGTCGGA
Organism: uncultured delta proteobacterium; assembly: GCA_963825575.1. Classification (GTDB taxonomy): domain Bacteria; phylum Desulfobacterota; class Desulfuromonadia; order Desulfuromonadales; family BM103; genus JAFDBW01. The sequence continues at coordinate 8,033 of CAWGUB010000031.1, read as the reverse complement.
TATCGGGTATCTTCAGCCCTTCCGCGGTCATTTCATCAAGACACAACTGGTAAACACGCCGGATGATCGCGTGATGGATATGGGACAGGATCTCCATGACCTCCGGAGTGCTCCGAGTTTCAGACAACAGAGCACGGGCGACGCCCACGGTTTCCCGGCGAATTGATGCCAGCCCCTCAATAGAGCTCTCTTCACGGATATTCCCGAGCAGCAAAAGAGCCTTCTGCGAACGGTACCTCATCAGATCGCGCGGCGTAACGATCCCGACAAGCTGGTTGCGGTCAACGATTGGCAGATGGTTGAGCCCGTGGCTGGTCATAAACGCCATGGCTTCATACATGTAGGTGTCGGGCGTCATGCTATGCGGCCGTGATCGCATGACGTCGCGGGCTCTCATCGAGTGGGCGTCGACATTCTCCGGGGCCAGGACCTTGGCGACCAGATCGCTGCCCGTGATGATGCCGACCGGTTCATTGTCAGGATTGACGACCACCAGGAAACTTATACCATGCTCCGTCAGGCGCCGCGCCACGGCATTCACCGTTGTTTCAGGTGTACAGGTAACCACGGGCGAAGACATGATCTCTGAAAGCCGCTTTTTGAAAGGGTAAGCCTCCATCTGCATCAAGGCGGCCCCGGAATGTTCGGAAACGATTTCCGAATAGAGCTTGCGGACCCTGGAAAGAACACTGCGGGTGAAGAATTTACTCAGCTGCGGATACTCATTCTGCAGTTTCTGCAGAACCTCCGCAGGGATCAGGTAGCAAACCGTCGGCTTCACGGTCCGAGCCCCGCCGGCATAAGGTTCCCCGGTGAATACTGGAGACCCGCCAAACAGCTGCCCCTCCTTTCGATAATCGACCACCATGTCAATCCCGCCCGGCGAGAGCAGGGTAATCGTCACCAGCCCTTCCTTGATCACATAAAGGTAACCGGTCGGCGGATCATTCTGCTGGAAGATATCGGCGTTAGCGGGGAATTTCTTCTGGATCGCGGCTTGTCTCAGCTCTTTGAATGCCGATTCGGGAAGCTGGTCGAAAGGCTCGGTTTCCTGTAGATGTTTGATCAGCGGCATAGGTATTAACGTTGCGCAGGCTAACTAAAGCAAGAGAGTGGTGTCAAATTCGGGGATAATTTATCATTAATCGCACAGACGGGCAAACGCTTTAGCCTCCCGCAGGAGACTTTTCGACGATTTATCAACGAGGATGGTACTGATCGACTTGCAGGCGAACCAATGGAAGCTGTCTGCACCAGCCACTCAAGGGGTCAGGTCAAATTCCGTGGGATGTAGGGAGAATGCCATCCCAGTTTGGAGGAGACAATGCCACAGGTATCGAGCAGTGGACTCAGGATCTGTTTTTGAATAACTTCGCTGTTGAGCCGGAATTCCGGGCCGACAACGCATATTGCCCCGTGCAGTTTGCCGCCGCTGCCGAACAGCGGGGCAGCTATGCTGGCTATGCCTTCTCCCAACGCGCCATTGTCCTGGCTGTAACCATGACTGCGGATTGCGGCAAACTCACTTGCAGCAGGATTGCCCGGTTCAGAGCCGGATTTTTCCTGCCCCTTGCTAAAGGCCAGCAGGACTTGACCGGAGGCTGTTGTGTCGAGGGGGAATCGTTTGCCGACCAGGGAAACGATCTTGACTTTCTGGGTGGTGTCAATCATGTCCAGGAAAAGGACTTCCTTGCGACGTCGAACCGCGATATAGACGGCCTCATTGCAGCCTCTGGCCAAACGTTCCACAACCGGACGGGCATGCCTCAACAAGCCCATGCGTGACAGGAACTTCTGACCGATTTCATAGGCAGACAGCCCGAGACGGTACTTCCCGGACTGCTCCTCGCGTTCGACATACCCACGATTTTCGAATGTCGCCAGAAGACGAAAAACGCTGGTCTTGTTCATCGCGAGCTTTTCACTCAGCTGACTGATACGAACATCGTCATCAATCTCACTGAGAGCTTCCAGAACATCGAGAGCATTTTCAACTGCTTGTATAGAATAAGATTCCTTATCTCTGGAGGGCACGGGTAACTCCTTATGGAATCGCAGAAAAATAACAAAACAAGGTTACGTGGAACAAAATAATACGCTGTTTTATTATTGTCAATGATTTGCTTAAAAAAGTTTCCCAAAAGGCAAAGAGGCAGGGTGTAAAAAATCCCACTTATTGGGTATTACATTCCTTTAGAAACGGGATATAAAGTAATAAATCAGATATTTAACAAACCCTTGCGACGAATCTAAAGAATTAGAAAAATACCGTTCTAAAATATCAATGGGCACTTCAGAGCTGTCGATCGGAGGGACGGATCAGGTGTTGAGTCGAGTTATGATTGGCTGGTCTGCAGGGAGAATCGTGAAGTTTACCATTTCACGCGGATGAATCCAGCGGTGCTCAGCCACCCCCAGATCGCGAAGCGTATCTGTCAGGAGCTGACATTCGTAAGCCAGAATCAGGACCGGGCCCCAGTCGTAGCGATGGAAGACAACGTCATAGATACCAACGACCTGGACATCGGCACCGAGCTCTTCACGGATCTCCCGGCGCAAGGCTTCTTCGGGGCTTTCGCCGGGGTCAACCTTGCCGCCCGGAAATTCCCAGAAACCGGGATAACGTGCTTCATCCGGACGCCTGGTTATCAGGACTTTCTCGCCATCAAAGATCACGGCAGCCGTCACCAACAATGGCATTCCGGCCTGCTCTGTCTTATGCTCGATTTCCATACTGATTACGATAACAGGTCATCGCCGGCAAAGCCATCAATGATGCTGCAATCATAATGCATTTCATCTTTGCATTTGCTTGCTGCAAGTCATCGATCATGATAATTTGTCTTGATTTTTTTCTCACCCTCCGCCCGACAAAGGAGACAATCGTGCCCGTTTATGAGATCAAACACCCCCTGGTTCGACACAAACTCGGCCTGATGCGTCGCAATGACATTAGCACCAAGGACTTTCGCGAACTTGCCTCGGAAGTTGCACGCCTGCTGACCTATGAGGCGACCAGTGACATGGAGACGGTGAAGGAGACCATCAATGGCTGGGCCGGACAGGTCTCGGTCGACACGATCAAAGGCAAAAAGATTACTGTCGTGCCGATTCTGCGTGCCGGGCTCGGCATGATGGATGGCGTCCTCGACCTGATCCCGAGCGCCAGGGTCAGCGTCATCGGCCTTTACCGTAACGAAGAGACACTGGAACCCGTCGCCTACTACAAAAAATTCACCAGCCAGATTGAAGATCGCATTGCCATGATTCTCGATCCGATGCTGGCGACCGGCGGCAGCGTGATTGCCGCAATCGACATGCTCAAGGAGTCGGGCTGCAAAAGAATCAAGGGCCTGTTCCTGGTTGCGGCCCCGGAAGGCATTGCCGCCCTGCAAAAGAAACATCCGGACGTAGATATCTATGTCGCTGCAATTGACGAAAAGCTGAACGAAGTCGGTTACATCCTGCCCGGCCTCGGCGACGCTGGAGACAAGATCTTCGGCACCAAGTAGCGCCCCCATAAAACGACGCGATGGCCACCCGGCGGTTCCGGCCAGACACGCATAAAATTCAGCCCAGGAGAATCTTCAATGTCTGAGAACCCGCAGGAGAACCGATTTAGCCTCCACCCCAAGCAGATCGTGATTGGCGCCCAGATGCTCTTTGTCGCCTTCGGCGCCCTGGTTCTGGTCCCGCTTTTAACCGGGTTGAACGCGAACGTTGCGCTCTTCACGGCCGGTGCCGGGACATTGGTGTTCCAGCTGGTCACGCGCGGCAAGGTCCCGGTGTTCCTGGCCTCGAGTTTCGCCTTTATCGCACCGATCATATACGGGGTGCAGCAGTGGGGTATCCCAGGTACAATGTGCGGCCTGGCTGCAGCCGGGCTGCTATACGTTGTTATCAGCCTTGGCGTAAGGATCTTCGGCTCCGACGTCCTGCATCGCGTCCTGCCGCCGATTGTAACCGGCCCGGTGATCATGGTCATCGGCCTGGTCCTGGCCCCGGTTGCCGTGCACATGGCTTCCGGCCGCACCGGTGACGGCGCCGCCTGGCTGGTCCCGCAGCCGAGCGCCTACATGATTGCCGGGGCGGCGCTGGTCGTTACCGTACTCGTCTCGCTGCTTGGCAAAGGTCTGTTCAGGCTGATCCCGATCCTCTGCGGCATCGTCGCCGGCTACCTGACTTCCCTGGGCCTCGATCTGACCGGAATTTCGAGTTCCATCCAGGCAACCTTCGACCCGGGAACCCTGCAGAACTGGACCGGACCGACGCTGGTTTCGATGCAGAAGGTTTTTGATGCGCCATGGCTGGCCGTTCCGGACTTTACCCTGCCGGTCTGGAACCTTGAAGCGATCCTCTTTATCGTACCGGTTGCGATTGCTCCGGCGATAGAACACTTCGGCGACATTCTGGCAATCGGCAGCATCACCGGCAAAGATTACGTCGACGACCCCGGGATTGACAAGACCATGCTCGGCGACGGTCTCGCCACCAGTCTGGCAGCGTTTCTCGGCGGGCCACCCAACACCACCTACTCAGAAGTCTCCGGCGCCGTGGCCCTGACCCGCTCTTTCAACCCGTTTACCATGACCTGGGCTGCCATCGCTGCGATCCTGCTGGCCTTCGTCGGCAAACTCGGCGGCCTCCTCAACACCATCCCGGTACCGGTTATGGGCGGCATCATGGTGCTGCTGTTCGGTGCCATAGCGGTGATCGGCATCAACACCCTGGTCAGGGCGGGCACCGACCTGATGCAGCCGCGCAACCTGACGATCGTCGCAGTCATCCTGGTCTTCGGTATCGGCGGCATGAGCTTCGACCTGACGGTTGTCAAACTGGGCGGAATCGGCCTGGCCGGCATCATCGGCGTGCTTCTGAACCTGATCCTGCCGCAGGCGAAAAGTTGACAAACTCGCCGGAAAGTAACTTTACGAATTAAACGAGCCCCTGACAAAAGTGCTTCAGATTGTTGACAGACCCCGCACGTAATGCGGGGTTTATCTTTTGTCCCTAGCAGGTGGAGTTTCTTTGAAGCTTAGGGCAACAGATGGTTCATCTGTTGCCCTCTGTCCTTTTCTTAAAAGCTTAAAAGCAAAACCGGCGGGTCGCGTCCCGCCAGACGCCATACTTTTGTCCGGCAACAAAAGTATGCAAAAGTGCCTTCTCCTTGCGGAGGGCATCTCCTTTGCCGGATTTCTGTGACTTCAAGAACCTGCTGTGATGGGGATCCGGCCCTGTGTCAAAGGGCCTGACCTTTCCGTGTGACCTGCAGGGAAAAACCAGAAAACCTGACTACCGATGCAACCCTCCACGAAAGGAGAGGCTCTCAAGAGCCTCGTCACCTGCGGGGGAAAGCTGGGCCACTTGATCGATAGAACTATCCGGATTGAGGTTGCCGCCTTGACGAACCAGACATGCCCAGCGCAGCGCAGGCCCTTTTCTGCTTACTCTTTTGGGCCAGCAAAAGAGTAAGGCGCAGTCGGGGGGCGCGACCCCCGGGTTCTGTTTTTGTCTTTGTTTTCCAGAGAACAACAGCAAAGGGCAACAGATGAACCATCTGTTGCCCTTCTAAACATCAATGCTGAACTTTGTCAGCAGCTTGAAGCCTCCCCTTTCTGGGGTGCTTTCTGTCATTTTCCATAGACCAGACACTTGCACAATTAGACAAGAGGCAGCATCAACGTTTGACAGTCAACCATCCTGCCATCCTGAAAAAAATGTGTACAATATGAGTGTATCGCGAGACCCTGCATATCGACGGCGACGTTGCGAGGTCCCGCCCTGGCTTTATCTTTTCCCCCGAAGGGCTATATCATGGAGAAATTTTCCGACCTGGCCATCATCGGTGGCGGCATAGTTGGTTGCGCCACAGCCCTGTCGATCGTTACGCGCAACCCCGGGCTAAAAATCACCCTGTTTGAAAAAGAATCACACCTGGCCGGACATCAGACCGGGCACAACAGCGGTGTGATTCACGCCGGCCTTTACTACCGACCCGGATCACTCAAAGCAACTACCTGCTGCGCCGGGCGAGAAGCCCTGTATCGTTTCTGTATCGAGCACGGCATTCCTCACCAGCGTTGCGGCAAGGTCGTCGTTGCCGTGGACGAATCCGAAGTGCCCGCGCTCGAAGAACTAGAGCGTCGTGGCCGAGCCAACGGCCTGGAGGGGTTACAGCGCCTGTCTCCGGTGGAGCTGAACGAACGCGAGCCACACGTCAATGGGATTGATGGCCTGTTTGTTCCGCAGACCGGGATTGTAGACTATGTGCAGGTCACCAGGAAAATGGCCGAGATCTTTTGCGCACGCGGCGGGGAAGTTAAACTCGACATGCCGATCAGCAGGATTCGCAAAGAGAGCGGCGGTTACCTGCTTCAGTCCAAACATAATTCCTTCAGCGCCGGCGCCCTGATAAACTGTGCCGGGCTTCACGCCGACCGGATCGCCCGGTTGGCCGGGCTACGCCCGCCAGTACAGATCGTCCCGTTCCGCGGCGAGTATTACCGGCTCAAAAAGGAAAGCAGCCGGCTTGTAAAACACCTCATCTACCCGGTGCCCAATCCACAGATGCCCTTTCTCGGCGTACATTTCACGCGCATGATCGACGATACGGTCGAAGCCGGACCGAACGCCGTACTGGCCATGCAGCGCGAAGGATACCGGCGCAGAGACATTTCCCCCTCCGACCTGATAAGGACTATGGCCTTCAGTGGATTCTGGAAGCTGTCTGCACGTTTCTGGCGGCTGGGGATAGAGGAATACGGGCGGTCTTTTTCAAAAGCCCTGTTCGTCAAGAGCCTGCAGCGCTTGATCCCGGAAATTCGCTGTGATGACCTGATCCCGGGAGGGAGCGGCGTTCGCGCGCAGGCGGTTGATGACCAGGGACAATTGCTCGATGATTTTCACATCATCAGCGAAGGGCGCATGGTCCATGTCCTTAATGCCCCTTCCCCGGCGGCGACCGCCTCCCTGAGTATTGGCGAACAGATTGCTGACCGGTTCATGTCTCTGCCAAGCCGATGATCTCGATTTCATGACATGCCCTGGGGGTTTGTAGCCGGTCAGGAAGATAATCTTAGAGATTCTGCAGAAATCAAACCTCCAGCAGATGTACCGCACATGAGATGCAAGGATCGAAAGCCCTCACGATCTGTTCCGTAACCATGCGCATCTGTTCTACATCCCCTACCCCCGCGAGGTCATCCAGGATCTGCTGTTTCATCGTGAGCTGGTTGATCGCGGTAGGCGTGACAACATCAGCGGCAGCAACATACCCCCACTCATCGACAACATAATGATGTACCAGCAAGCCACGCGGCGCTTCCTTTACGGCTGTACCGACCCCTCCTCGTGGTAGAATTGACTGCACACGCAAGGAGGCGTCATCCTCGGCACTCAAGATTGTTTCTGTCAATATTCGGGCCTGCTCAAGGGCCCAGCCGACTTCATTGACCTGGGCGATATTATTGGCATAGATATCGTTTGTCGTCGGTAAAGAGACTTGCGTGCACCCTCTTGCAGTGGCCAAGCGGGTCCTCGCCAGGGCCCCGACGATGAAGGGACCAGAATCACCGCAGGAGGACTTGGCATAAGACTCATCATTCGGCTGTTCCTCAAGGATCTGCCGATAAATTGATGCCGGAAACGCCTGACCCTTGTCTGTCCAGAGACTGTCTCCACAGAGGGAGAAGCTGTCGGTCTGGCCTGTCGCCAGGGGGGTCCCACAGACGGCTTTTGCAGCAGGGAAACTGGCGGATGAAATAAAATCCCCGGCATATGCTGGCCATTTCCGCTGCCAGGCTTCGAGATTCGCATTCAGGCCCTGCAGCAGCTGGCTCTGCGGTCGGTAGATCACCCCGCCGACAACCGGGTTGACCGGGTGGATGACCCGGCCACCGACCAGTTCCTGAATCTGGTTGCCAAAAGCCTTCAATTCCAGGCCGGCAGCGGCGAGCGGGTTGCCTGCTTTAAGCAGCTCAACAATACTTACAGCACCACTGAAATCCGGCAGGACCAGACAGAACAGGTGCAGA
>CAWGUB010000030.1:0-113060 GCA_963825575.1 uncultured delta proteobacterium | reverse complement strand
CATTGCTGGAGACTGTCTTCGAGGTGGTTTCGCCCTTCTGGCGGCCGAAAATGGTGAGTGCTGCAGGGTAACGATGTCCTTTTACCATCTGCGTCGCTGGCTTCAGTCGCGGTTGAGGCTTTGAATGTACAGGGGGTTTTATGGAGAAGCTGTTCAGGGGGATTGCCAGGTTCCGGCGCGAGGATTTTGAATCTCACCGGAAGCTGTTCAAGGAGTTGGGTCGCCAACAGCAACCGCATACCCTGTTTATCGGTTGTTCAGACTCCCGCGTTGTTCCCGAGTTGATCACACGTACACGGCCCGGTGAGCTTTTCATGATCCGCAATATTGCCAATATTGTGCCGCCGTATCGTAAGACCGAAGATTTTGCCGGGACGACCTCGGCGATTGAATATGCTGTGCTGGTTTTGAATGTCGAGGCGATCGTGATCTGTGGCCATTCAAACTGCGGCGGCTGCGCAGCACTGCACAAGAGCCCGGAAGAACTGCAGCATATCCCGAATGTGGCGCGTTGGCTTCATGCCTCCCATGAGGTGAGAGAACGGGTTGGAAGACAGGTCGTCGAAGGGACTCCGGAAGAGAAGGAGTGGCTGACTGAGCAGATCAACATCCTGGTGCAGATGCGCAACCTGCTGAGTTATCCTTATATCCGCGAACGATATGATAAGGGCGAAATCGAGATTCTCGGCTGGTATTACATGATAGAAACCGGCGAAATTTTTAACTTCAATGATCGCACCGAAACCTTCGAGCTGATTACCACCCCGTCGGAAGGCCCCTGACCCGGTTACACGTCGATATTACTCCCCTTCCGGTTTGCCGCTCCAGAGTGGGTCCCAGCCAAACTGTCGGCGCAGTCGTTCTTCAGGGTTCTGCTCTAAAAACTCCTCTTCGCTGAAACAATACCGATAGCCCGCACAGTACGTCATAAGGATTTCGTAGGCGTCATTGATTTTGCGGATCAATACAGGGTCTGCAGTGTCGCTTTGGTCGGGGTGGTGCCTTTTAACCAGCTCCCGATGCCGCTGCTTGATCTGCTCGAGGGTCGCGCGCTCAGTGATGTCAAAGGTCTCAAGAGCGGCCTCAAGTTCCTGGTAAGTCATAGAGTGTTCCCTTGTCGAGTCGCCGTCATGCCTTCGTGGAGATTGGAAAGCAATGTTAAATTAACATGCTGAGCACAAGGAAAGCCACTATCAGGAGTTAAGCCATCTCGATTTCTCCGTGATCTTGCCCGTGGTCTGGCAGACGTTCAGAAGCTATTCCCTTGCGCGGAGCAAGCGCCATATGATAAAAAATTCAGATTTGGGTAACTAATAATTTTGCTTGTTTCGAAGGTGTATGACCATGGAACTCCAAGTTTTGCCGCTGGAAAACAAAAAGCCGCTGATCAAAGACGAATCACAATTGAATTTCGGCAAACAGTTTACCGACCGGATGTTTGTTATGAAGTACAAGACCGGTCTGGGGTGGCATGACGCCAGGATTCAACCTTACCAGGCGTTTTCACTCGACCCTGCCGCCATGGTACTGCATTACGCCCAGGAGATATTCGAGGGGCTCAAAGCGTTCCGGCGTCCCGATGGCCAGATTGCACTGTTCCGTCCGAAGGATAACTTCCGCCGCTTCAACCATGGTGCGCGGCGGATGTGCATGCCCGAAGTCGATGAAGCTTTCATGCTGAAGTCCCTGAAAGAGCTGATCCGGCTTGAAGCTGACTGGGTGCCGCGCAGCGAAGGAACCAGCCTGTATATCCGGCCGGCCCTGATCGCCTCCGAGCCGATGCTCGGTGTGCGGCCGGCTGATGAGTACCTCTGTTTCATCATCCTCTGCCCGGTGGGGGCCTATTACAAGGGTGGTCTGGCACCGGTCAAGATCTGGATCTCCGATCATTACGTCCGTGCTGCTCATGGCGGTACGGGGGAAGTCAAGACCGGGGGTAATTACGCGGCCAGCCTTTATGCTGCTCGCGAAGCGGCGGCAAAAGGTTATGACCAGGTCCTCTGGCTTGACGCCAGGGAGAAAAAATATGTCGAAGAGGTCGGCAGTATGAACATCTGCTTCGTCGAAAAGAACAAGCTGGTGACCTCGCCCCTGCATGGCACTATCCTGGATGGCATCACACGCCGTTCGGTCCTGGAACTGGCGCGCTACAACGGGCTGGAAATCGAGGAGCGCGCTTTGTCGGTCGATGATATTTTTGCTGGAGTGGAGGAGGGTCGCATTGTGGAGGCCTTTGGTACCGGTACGGCAGTAGTCATCTCGCCGGTTGGCCAGTTCACCTATAAAGAACGCACGGTCGTGCTGGGAGATGGCAAGACCACCGGAGCGGTCACGCAAGAGCTCTACGACACCCTGACCGGGATTCAATACGGGCGTTTGCCTGACCCTCACGGTTGGGTCGAGCTGCTCTGACCCGATTTTTCAGCAATCATGTGCAAAAGCCTCCTGCCGTCACGACAGGAGGCTTTTGTGTCTGCCCTCTCCGGTTAAAAAAATCTAAAATTTAATAAGCTATCGCCTTGACAGAGCCCTCTCAAATGTTACCGTTTGCCAACGTTTTACTGAGATGCGGGGGCCTTTCTATGTATATTCCAGTGATCCTTACTGGTGGGCATGAAGACTTGGTGAGCAAAGACGAGTTACAGTTTCTGATGTTTACCAATCAAGTTATATCTTTCAAGCGTGCTGACGGTTGGGCTGTTCCTGGTCGAGACAAAATGCGCGGGCAGATAAAACCATACCGTGGGAAAGAGCGTCGACAACATGACGTGTTTTCGCTAGACTACTGAGGTGACGATCCTTCTTGACGATTACACTATGTAAAAGGATAAACAGGAAACACCTGTGACCAGACGTTGTTGACGGGCGATACCCTTTAATGTTTACAGCAGGCGCAAGTTTTTCATATCATACAGCTCCTGTTACGAAGCGGCTTGATCATTTCATCTCTGGATTAAGATAATGACGAAAAGAGAACTAATTCTGGTTGAACTCAAAGAGGGGACGACCTGTCGGATGGCCAAGCCAGCGCTGAAGGTTTTCCTTGCACATGACGGGGTCGCTCGGTTCAAGCGGTCTGACGGCTGGGTTGTGATTGGCAAAGACCAGTTGAGAGACCCGAAGAATGATAGAACTTATGATGGCGCTGAACGCAGAGAGGTTGTCTAGGACTCCTGATTGATTTACGATAATGTACGCATGGCCACCCGTTACCCGGTGGCCATTTGCTTGTAGGGCAGGGACGGTGATGCTTTTGCGTTTTTGCCAAACAGGCGGAACGATTTCCGCGTAAACGTGACTATTCCGTCGAAAGGGGCCAAATGTGATGGTTTTGCCGTATGTGTCAATTTGTCGCACCTGCAGAAGCAAGGTTGCCATCGTTGGACGGGCAGATTAATATAGCGTCAGACCTTAATGACAGATCAGGATTGACAGGAGCACCTTTTGAGCACTCTTTCCATCGAACTCGTCCCGCGCGACCAGGATTCCCTGCAGCAGGAAATGCAGTTGATCCGGGAGCATTTCCCGACCATCAATACGGTCAATATTCCTGATCTGCTCAAATTTCCACTGCGGAGCTGGGATGCCTGCAGCCAGGCCAAGGCATTCTTCCCTCATGCCATCCCTCACCTGCGCGCCATCGATTTCGACCTGAGCAAGCCGTTCCCCCTGGTCGACGATTTTACCCGGAATGGCATTGATACGGTGCTGGTGATCGCTGGCGACCAACCGCAGGACATGTCGCGCAGGGTCTACCGCACCTCGTCAATCGAGTTGATTCGCGCCCTCAAGAAGGCGATGCCCGCGCTCAAGGTTTACGCCGGCATCGACCCCTACCGGACCGGTATCAAGACCGAACTCGACTATGTCAAGCGCAAGGTCGATGCCGGGGCCGACGGATTTTTTACCCAGCCTTTCTTTGACCTGCGTCTGATGGAGATCTACTACGACCTGTTGGCAGGACTGGATGTCTTTTGGGGGATCAGTCCGGTCATGAGTGAGCGGAGCAAGGATTATTGGGACAACCTCAACAACGCTATCTTCCCGCCGGATTTTGAGCCGACCCTGGAATGGAACCGGCGACTGGCAAAGGACGCCCTGGCTTTCGCCGGGCAAACCGGTTCAAACATCTACTTCATGCCGATTCGCATTGACCTGGTTGGGTATCTGCAAGGGATTCTTTGAATCCTGGATGATCAATCCAGCGGGTCAAAAGTATCCTTGTCTGCGTAGCAGAGAGGACAGACCCAGTTGTCGGGCAGATCATCAAAGGCCGTACCCGGCGGGATGTCGTTCATCGGATCCCCCTGGGCGGGGTCATAAATGTAACCACAGTTGGCGCAGATATACCGCATCCTACCCTCCTATTTGTCTTTTGACTTCTTCGCCCAGCATCCCGATATTAAACGGCAAAATACTTTGCCTGCGGATGGTGGGCAATAATCGCCGAGGTGCTTACCTCTGGTACCATCTCCATCGTCTCAGTCAGGGTCACCCCGATCACTTCCGGTCGGAGTAATTTAAAGAGCATTTCGTGGGCATCAAGGTCGGGGCAGGCCGGATAACCGAAACCGTAACGTGACCCCTGGTAGCCCTGAGTCACGTAGCCGGTCATATCGGCGGGCTTTTCCGCGGCGATGCCGAGCTCGCGACGCATCACCTCATGCCAGTATTCGGCCAGCGCATCGGTCACTTCAACACTGAAGCCGTGCAACATCAGATAGTCGTGGTAGGCGTCTGCCTCGAAAAGTTTCTTGGACTCGACCGCTATCTGTTCGCCAATGGTCACCACGAAGAAGGCTGCGACGTCGCCGCCCTCATCGCGGCTGCGGTAATAATCGGCAATGCAAAGATGCGGCGGCGACTGCTGCCGCGGGAACTCGAAAGCCATGGTTTCATCGCCATTTTCGACGAAAACCGTATCCCCTTCGCTATAGCAGCGGAAATACCCGTAAGCCGCCTTCGGCTGCAGCAGATTCTCCGCAAGCGCACGCTGTTTGAGCCCTTCATAGAGCGGTACGACCGTTTTGCGCATTAGCTCTGTATACTCTTCGGCGCTGGTGCTGGATGTGCGACGATATCCCCAGCGGCCGCGAAACAGTGCTTGCTCGTTGACGTAGGGGAAGAGCTCTGCCGGATCGATGTCGATGACATGACGAAGGCCGTAGAAAGGCGGTTCGGGGGCAGGATGGCTGCGATCGATATTAACGTCTTTCACTCCCGGCTTCATGCGTGGCTGCCCGTTCTTCGGTGCTGCGACAGTGGCCTTCAGGGTCCCGGCCTCGAAATCTTTCAAGGCCTTGAGTCCGGCGAAAGCATCGGCACAATAGACCACCGGCGCATCATAATTCGGCACGCAGGAGGTGGCGACGAAATCACTGGTGAGAGCGGCGCCACCGAGCAGGATCGGTACTTTGAGCCCCGCTTCACGGTATTGCGGCAGACTCTCCTGCATGACAATCGCCGACTTCACCAGCAGGCCGCTCAGGCCGATCATATCCACATCCAGTTCGCGGGCCTTGGCGATAATCGTCTCGGCCGGCACCTTGATGCCGATGTTGAACACCTTGTAGCCGTTGTTGGAAAGCAGGATATCAACCAGGTTCTTGCCGATGTCGTGGACATCGCCCTGCACAGTGGCCAACAGGATCTTGATCCCCTCCTCATGGTCGACCTTCTGCATGTGCGGTTCCAGCCAGGCGACACTCTTCTTCATCGCCTCGGCCGACTGCAGCACAAACGGCAGCAGCAGCTCACCTTTGCCGAACAGCTCACCGACATGGCGCATCGCCGGCACCAGGATCTGGTTGACGATCTCGAGCGGCGGGTAGCGGTCGAGCAGCACCGCCAGCACATCTTCTATGCCGTCTTTGTCACCGCGGACAATCTTCTGATGCAATTCCTCTTCGGGACGCTTTTCTTGGGATTCTTCGGCCTCTGCGGTTTCGACCCGCTCGGCGAAATGGTCGATGAAACGCATCAAAGGCGACTTTTCCTCGCCCTGGCCACGGTTGTAGATCAAATCGAAGCAGAAGGCCCGATCTTCCTCGCTGATCTGCGCCAGCGGCAGGATTTTGCCGGGGTCGATAATCGCCGCATCAAGCCCCTGCTCAACCGCTTCGTGCAGAAACACCGAATTGAGGATCTTGCGCGACGCCTGCGGCAGGCCAAATGAGATGTTGCTCAGGCCAAGCACCGTGAACACTCCCGGCAGCTCCTGCTTGATGCGCCGGATGCCCTCCAGGGTCTGGATCGCCGCATCGAGCAGGCTTGTATCGCCGGCGCCGATGGTGAAGGTGAGCGGATCAAAGAGGATGTCCTGGGGCCGCAGGCCGTGTTTGCCGACTGCCTGTTCATAGATCTGTCGGGCTGTCTCCACTTTTTCATCGGCGGTCATGGCCATGCCCTTGACGTTGATGGTCAGGGCGACCACCGCTGCGCCGTATTTTTTCGCCAGTCGGCAGACCTTGTCGAGGGTCATACCGCCATCTTCCAGATTGATCGAGTTGATGATGCAACGGCCGGGATAGAGCTTCAGGCACGCTTCAATGCAGTCCGGCGTGGTCGAGTCGATCATGATCGGGATTTTGACCGACTCCGCGTAAAGCTTGACCAGGCGGGTCAGGTCGGCGGTCTCGTCGCGGCCGGCGTAGGCGGAGCAGAGGTCGAGAATCTGGGCGCCCTGCGCCTCCTGATCCAGGCCTATGCGAAGGCAGCCGTCAAAATCTTCGGCCAGCAGGCAGTCGCGGAACTTTTTCGAGCCATTGGTATTGGAACGTTCACCGATCAGCAGCGGGGGGATATCCTGGGCGATTTCCACCGCCTGGTAGAGGCTGGCAACCGAGGGTTTCATACCGTCACCTCCCGTTCGGCCGGGGAGAGAGCCATGCAGGCCTCGCCCAACTGGCGGATGTGCTCCGGAGTGGTGCCGCAGCAGCCACCGACAATAGTGACGCCGTCGCTCTCGACGAACTTGCTCATATTGTGCACGAATTCCTCCGGGGTCATCGGGTAAAAGGTTTTACCGTCGACGACGCTGGGCAGGCCCTGGTTCGGCATACAGGAAATCCGGCCCGGCCAATTCTGGCCGAGGTAGCGGATATGTGAGACCATATCGGCAGGCCCGGTCGCACAGTTGAGACCGAGGGAGAAGATCGGGAAGGGCTCCAGTGTGGCGCAGATCGCAGCGATGTCGCTGCCGACCAGCATGGTCCCCTGGCGCTCCATGGTCACCGAGACCAGCACCGGAAGATCTTTGCCGGTTGCTTCGAGGACTTCGAAGCAGGCCACCAGAGCTGTCTTCACCTGCAGCAGGTCCTGGCAGGTTTCGATCACAAGGGCATCAACCCCGGCTTCGACCAGGGCACGCATCTGCTCCGCCAGAGACCGGGACAGCTCCTCCACCGAGATATGCCCCAGTGACGGCAGCTTGGTAGTCGGTCCGACTGAGCCGGCAACGTAACGACCGGTTCGATTGCCGATCGCGGCGCGGGCGTTGGCAACGGCGGCACGGTTGATTTCGACAACCTTGTCGCCAAGATCGTATTCGGCGAGGACTATCGAGCTGGCACCGAAGGTGTTGGTTTCAACCACCATCGCCCCGGCGTCGAGAAACGATTCGTGCAGGGCAACGATCGTATCCGGGGCCGTCAGGTTGAGAAGTTCGTTGCACCCTTCACACCCCTGCCATGCTTCATCAGGTATCACCATCTCCTGCAGGTTGGTGCCGCAGGCACCATCGAACAGGAGGACTGTTTCATCACCAAAACTCATAGCGCGATTATATCCTTATAAATTGTTCGTTCGCTTTGACTACTTTCGACCACATTCTAAGCAACAGGGCGAACCCGATGGCCCGCCCCGGCAGGTTGATCAATTTCAACGGCTCACTGCAACTTCGAACTGCCACACACTATGCAGACCCGGGCCGTTTCATAGAGGCCATTGTCCTTGTTGTAGACAGAGGCAGGCCGCAGGTGCAATTCACAGGTTACTCGAAAGCAGAGGTCGCAGGCCTGGCTCTCGGTATCCGCCGATTTGTAATCGCAGACATGACATATCCAGGGGGATTTTTCCATTTTATTCTCTGGGGAACGGTGCGCCGTCTGCAAATCTCTGCAAACGTTCTCTGGTTACCGATGCATTATGACCTCTGAATGGCACAAAGGCAAGTCAACGCAAAGATGAGCATCAATCTTCGCCGGTCGCCGCAAAGTGCCTCTTGACCCTTCGGTATAAAACGGTATTCTTACTCTTAATATTAAGGATGCGGGACCGCCCGCGGCCATCATGATTCAGACCAAGAACTTTCACCCAGAAGGAATGCCCATGCAAACATTCAATCCCCCCGTTCGTACCTTGATGGGCCCCGGGCCATCCGATGTTCACCCGAGAGTTCTCGAAGCCCTGTCGCGCCCGACCATCGGCCACCTGGATCCGGCTTTTATCAGGATGATGGATGAAATCAAGGAGCTCCTCCAATACGCTTTCCAGACCAACAACGCCATGACCATGCCGGTCTCCGCCCCCGGTTCGGCCGGGATGGAAACCTGTTTCGTCAACCTGGTGGAGCCTGGGGACAAGGTGATCGTCTGCCAGAACGGCGTCTTCGGCGGGCGCATGAAGGAAAACGTCGAGCGCTGCGGTGGTATTGCCGTGATGGTTGAAGACAACTGGGGAGAAGCCATCGACATCAACAAGCTAGAAGCCGCCCTCAAGGCCCACAACGACGCCAGGCTCGTCGCGATGGTCCATGCCGAGACCTCCACGGGAGCCCAGTCTGATGTGGCGGTGCTGGTCAAACTTGCCCACGAGCACGACTGCCTGACGATCGTCGACACCGTCACCTCCCTCGGCGGAACCCCGGTCAGGGTTGATGAATGGGGGATCGATGCCATCTACTCCGGGTCACAGAAATGCCTTTCCTGCACGCCCGGCATTGCCCCGGTCAGTTTCAACGAACGTGCCCTGGAGAAGGTCCGCAATCGGCAGACCAAAGTACAGAGCTGGTTTATGGACCTCAACCTGGTTATGGGCTACTGGGGCGAGGGAGCCAAGCGGGCTTATCATCACACCGCCCCGATCAATGCACTTTACGCCCTCCACGAAGCGTTGCTGATGCTCCAAGAGGAAGGCTTGGAAAAGTCCTGGGAGCGGCACCGGAAGAACCATCTGGCGCTCAGGGCGGGGCTTGAAGCAATGGGGCTGTCGTTCATCGTCAAAGAGGCCGACCGTCTGCCGCAATTGAACGCCGTCACCATCCCCGCCGGAGTTGACGATGCGACGGTCCGCAGCCGACTGCTCAACGAATACAATCTCGAGATCGGCGCCGGCCTCGGTGCCCTGGCGGGCAAAGTCTGGCGGATCGGTCTCATGGGTCACGCCAGCCGTGCTGAAAATATCCTGCTTTGTGTTGGCGCGCTTGAGTCTATTCTGGGTGATATGGGTGCCACGATCAACACGGGAGTTGCCCTGCCGGCCATGCAGAAGGCCCTCGCCCAATCCTGAAAGCAATACTGCAAGCGGCCTGGCAGGGACCTGATTGTCCGTGCCAGGCGGTCACCTGCGGCCTTTTCTTTCCTATCAACCCGCCGGTAGCCCTCCCGGGCTCTCGCCTCAGTAATTCTCGAGCCCGCTTTTCTGCAGGTAGTAATCGTAATCGCCTTCGTAGGAGAGCATCTCTCCATGATTGATTGCAAAAACCCGCGATACCAGTGAACGCAGGAAATGGCGGTCGTGGCTGACCAGGATCACGGTGCCGGCGAAATCCTGCAAAGCTTCCAGCAACACCTCGCGGGACTGAATGTCCAGATGGTTGGTCGGTTCGTCAAGGACCAGGAAGTTGAGCGGGCGAGCCAGCAGCATCGCCAGCACCACCCGGCTCTTCTCACCGCCGGACAGATTGGCTATGCGTTTTTCAACATCATCGCCCTGGAACAAAAACGCAGCGCAAAGGTTGCGGATGACGCCGATCGAAGCCATCGGCATTGTCTCCTGGATCGTTGCAAAAACGGTCTTTCTCGAATCGAGCAGATCCATCGAATGCTGACTGAAGTAACCGAGATGGACGTTGGCGCCAATCGTCACACTTCCGGCCGTCGGTTCGGTCTGCCCCGCCAGGCATTTCAGAAAGGTTGACTTGCCGGCGCCGTTGATCCCGACTACGGCAATCTTCTCGCCGCGCCGGATCAGACCGGAGACCTCGCCGAAGACGGACTTCTCCCTCCCCTCAGGCAGCGGCCAGATTTTGCCCAAGCCATCCAGCCTGGCAACGTCATCGCCAGCGCGTGGCGGCTCGGCAAATTGGAATTTAACCACTTTCTGTTCCGCCGGGATTTCAATACGCTCGATCTTCTCCAGCTTTTTGACCCGCGACTGAACCTGCGCGGCATGGGAAGCACGAGCCGCGAACCGGCTGATGAAGTCCTCTTCCTTGGCGAGCATCTCCTGTTGGCGCCGGTGGCTGGCGAGCAACTGCTCACGACGGAGCTCCCGCTCGCGCAGATAAAAATCGTAATTGCCACCATAGGTCGTGATGGTGCCAGCGCCGACCTCGATGATCCGCGTCACCAGTCGATTCATGAATTCACGGTCATGGCTTGTCATCAGTACCGCGCCTTTGAATTCGGTTGCCAGCCAATTCTCGAGCCAGACAATCGACTCGACATCAAGGTGGTTGGTCGGCTCATCCAGCAGCAGCACATCCGGGTTGAGTGTCAGTATCCTGGCCAGGGCAATCCGCATTTTCCAGCCGCCGCTGAAGCTCTCGACCGGCCGATGGTAATCTTCCGGACCGACCCCGAGCCCGGTCAAGACCGCCTGGGCGCGATTCTCCAGATCATAGCCGCCACGATGCTCAAACTCCTCCTGAGTATCGCCATACTTTTCCAGCAGTGTCGTCAAGGCGTCATCGGCCATCGGTTCACACATGGCGGCTTCCATGGCTTTGATCTCTGCACCGAGCTGCATGGTGCGGGCAGATGCCGCCATAACCTCGACCAGGGCCGAACGGCCGGCCATATCACCAACGGTTTGGGAAAAATAACCGATGACGGTTTTTTTGCTGCAGCTGATCTCGCCGCCATCGAGTTGCTCCTCGCCAGTGATCAGACGAAAAATTGTCGACTTGCCGGCACCGTTCGGGCCGACCAGGCCGCTGCGGCTTCCAGGAGTGATCTGGACGCTGGCGTTCTGGAAGAGGATGCGGGTGCCGTGCTGTCGCGTGATGTTGATCAGATGTACCATTATGACCTCAAAGAACCGGGGAGCAGCCAGTTGGCTTTTCCCCGGGAGAACCTTTTTTCATGGATTGCTTTACTTGAAGGAACAGACGTACCCGGTGATGGCGGTCTCGACCTCGCTGGTAAAAGACGAATTGCCAGGGAATTCGAAAAATGAACCGGTTGCGTAGTCCGTCAACTTCTCGTCTCTGGCTTCTGGTTGCATCTTTTGTCTGTGACCTTCTACAACACCCCATAACCTTTGTCACGCGGAAAACCTTTCCGTTCTGGCACCTGTACAAATTCAGGGAGAAAATCCTGAATCAACCCTTTCCTCTGCAGCAAACTACGGTATTCTGTAGCACAATAGAATCAAGAGAGATGTTTGTAAAAACGCTTCTCCGGGCCGGTCGTTGTCCAAAAAAAATCACTTGCAGAAAAAAAATGATTGACCTTCAAGGTAAAAAATTATTAACTGACAAAAATAGTCATATATAGCAACCAATCACTGTACATATAGGGGGAGACACCAGATGAGTAGAACTGCAACACATGACCTGAACACCAAACTGACGATCAGGGATCATCTCGCCGAGGAATATGCCGATATTTACACCCCTGAAGTCCTTGCCGCGCTTTCTCACATGGCACAGTTCAACGTTGAACAGAAGCGCCTGATGGACGAGCGCACCAAGCGCCGCCTGGCCCGGATGCGTGATCACCGACCGATCGGCTTTCTGCCGGCAGACAGTGAAATCAAAGGAACCGGGATTAGCGTCCAGGACGCCCGCGACGGCAATTTCGTCGGCGCGCTGATCCCGCACGATCTCCAGCGCCAGTGGCTGCAGGGCACAGGACCCGCGGCCAAGCCGAATTCCCCGGTCAAAGCCAACCTTCGCAACGTCGCCTACGCCCTGCTCTCAGGAGCCGACGGCTGGATGTTCGATGGTGAAGATGCGCTTGGTCAGATCACCACCATGTCTCTCGACAACCAGCGCAGCCTCAAGTTGGCAATTGCCCGCGACCAGCAATTCCTCGAAGTCGCTGAGGCGGTCTGCGAAGAGATGAATACCTGGGCGCGTGACTTTTTCGGTCGCGAGATTATCTCCGACTGGCGCAAGCAGCTTGATTTCACCACCAAGATCTTCCGCGCTCGCGGACTGCATCTCGATGACCGCCATATTCGTCTGAATGGTGAATCATTCTCCGCGTCAATAACCGACATGACCCTGTATGTCGTCAATAACTACAAAACCTTGCAGGCTGCCGGTTCTTCAATTGTCCTCTACCTGCCGAAAATCCAGACCGCCGAGGAAGCCGGGTTCTGGAACCGGCTGCTTACTGCACTTGAAAGCTACCTGGGGATAGGCGAGGGCACGATCAAGGTATACGTGCTGGTGGAACAGCTGGAACAGACTTTCCAGCTGATGGAAATCAGGGCCGCGCTCGGTTTGCATTTCGTCGGTTTCAACACCGGGCGCTGGGATTATATCAACAGCGTCTCCGATGCCAACTGCTGGGACCCGGACTTCATCAATCCCAACATCGAATCGATTGTTATGACCTACGGCTACATGCGTAACTACGAGGACCGCGTGCGCCGGGCCGTCAACACCCCGGACGTCAACGGCAACTTCGCCCTCTGGCAGGGCGGCATGGAGCCGAACATCCCGGTTGGTTCGAAACAAGGGGTTGCCAGCAGCATGAAGAAGGCCAAGGCCGGTGCCGTGCGCGAGCAACAGGAAGGTGCCTGCGGTAAGTGGATCGCGCACTGGAAGATGGCCCACATCATCCGACCGGTCTGGGAAGAAGTCGGTGAAGACAACCAGAGCGGTCGCAAGTTCCCGCCCCTGACTTATACTGATGAGGACGCAGCAGGTCTGACCTTGCTCGAACCGGCACCCCGGACCGTGCGCGGGGCACGCAACCTGCTCAGCGTTGCGCTGCAGTACGGCAACGCCTTCGGCCAGGGGCTGCAGGCCGCAGCCCTCAAGCCGGCCGACTTTTTCGGCAACGACGATATCCTTTACCTGATGGAGGATATGGCGACCGGCGAGATTCGCCTGAGCATCCTCTGGGAGTGGATCCACAAGGGTGCAGCCCTCACCGAGGACGACCCTGAAACCGGGCTGCAGGCCGGAGATGTTTTCAGCGTGGGAATTTTCAACCGTCTGCTCGAGGAGGAATACGCCAAACTACAGGCAGCGAGCAATCGTGATGTTCACGACAACTCCAAGCACACCACCCTGCCGATTGCCCGTGCCATCGTCGAGGCCTATGTCCTGGATGATACCAAGGCCCCCTGGTACATCGACCTGTTGAATATCAATCTGAACAACCACGACCTTGATGTAGCCAAACAACGCATCACCCGGTATATGGAGGCTTTCAAGAAGGAGGGTCTCCGTATCACTGAAAACCTTGACACTTTACCGGCCTAAGACCGCTAGTATAAACGGGAGAAACAAATGAACAGATTCGCTGATGACGCCAAGGCAACCCGAGACTGGTTCGCCAAGCCGCGCTTCGAGAACATCCTGCGCCTCTATACACCTGACCAGGTGGTTGAGCAGCGCGGCACCATCCCGGTTGACTACACCATTGCACGGGACGCCGCGGCGGCCTTCTACGATCGTTTGCTGGAATTGTTCAACGAAGGCAAATCCATCACCACTTTTGGCCCCTACTCGCCAGGCCAGGCCGTTTCCATCAAGCGTATGGGGATCGAAGGGATCTACCTCGGCGGTTGGGCGACCTCGGCCAAGGGTTCGGTCAATGAAGACCCCGGCCCCGACCTGGCCAGCTATCCCTTGAGTCAGGTCCCCGATGAGGCCGCGCCGCTGGTCAGGGCTCTTCTGGCTGCAGACCGCAACCAGTACTTCCTGCGCCTGCGCATGAGTGAACAGGAACGCACCCGGGTTCCGGAAATTGACTACCGTCCCTTCATTATTGCTGATGCCGACACCGGCCACGGCGGTGACGCCCATGTGCGCAACCTGGTCCGACGCTTCGTTGAAGTCGGGGTGCCGGGCTACCACATTGAAGACCAGAAACCGGGTGTGAAAAAATGTGGCCACCAGGCCGGTAAGGTGCTGGTGCCGGTAGATGAACAGATCAAGCGCCTCAATGCGGCACGCTTTCAGCTCGACGTGATGCGGGTGCCGGGGATCATTGTTGCCCGGACCGACGCCGAGGCGGCAACCTTCCTTGACGGCCGTGGCGATGAACGCGATCATCGCTTCATCCTGGGCGCCACCAACACCAATATTCCCAACTACAAGACAGCCTTCCTCGCCATCATGCGCCAGTTCCACGCCAAGGGGGTTCCGGAGATCAACGGCCACCTGATGTACCGCATCTCCGACGAGGCCTACGCCGCAGCCGATGAATGGTTGAACAAGAATGGCCTCTCCGCAGAAATCGGCGCCGCGATCAAGGCTCTGCCGAATCACAGCACCGTCGTGATCAACGCCGCTCTCGATGATGCGGCAACCCGCCTGCTCGACCTCTGGCAGATGGAAGCCAGCATGAAGACTTACGGTGAAGCCGTTGCCGACGTCATGGCCTTCCACCACGATGAGGGTGCCGAGCTACCGATGAGTGTCGAAGAATGGAACGCTTTCGTCGAAGAGGCTTCTTTTGTCGAGGCGCGCCAGAAAGCCCGCTCCATGGGCTTCAATATCATCTGGAACTGCGACATCGCCCGTACCCCGGAGGGCTACTACCAGGTCAAGGGCGGCATTCCCTACGCCATTGCCAAGTCTCTGGCCGTAGCGCCCTTTGCAGATATCCTGTGGATGGAGACCAAGACCGCCGACCTCCACGATGCCAAAATTTTCGCTGACGCCATTCACGCCGTCTACCCGAACAAGATGCTGGCCTACAACCTCTCGCCATCTTTCAACTGGGACTCTACTGGCATGAGCGAAGAGGAAATGAGCGCCTTCCCAGCGGAACTCGGCAAGATGGGCTTCGTCTTCAACTTCATCACCTATGGCGGTCACCAGGTCGACGGCATGGCGGGTGAAGAATTTGCCCGCGCTCTCAAGGAAGACGGTATGCTCGCCCTGGCCCGTTTGCAGCGCAAGCTGAGGCTGGTCGACTCACCCTACAAGACGCCGCAGACCTATGTTGGCGGACCGCGCTCCGATGCCGGGCTGATGGCTGTTTCCGGTGGCACGGCAACGACCAAGGCAATGGGCAAGGGCTCGACCCAGTACCAGCACCTGATCGAAACCGAAGTCCCGCCGAAGCGACTGGAAGAATGGCTCAAGCATTGGTCAGGACACTATAACCTGGACTCCGACCTGCGGGTCACGCTTAGGCCGCACACGGCAGGTTCTGAACTGCTGGAGCTGACCCTTACTCGACAGCAAAGAGCACAAGATGGCCAACATCATCTTTGCTGTCCTGCAGGATCGCCGCGAGCGCAACATGCTCTCGATCCGCGACCAGAACACTTTTAACGAGGACTTCCGCAAAAAGCGCCTGATGACCCTGGTTACGCTGTTCCTCATTCATCGCTACAAGGCGGTATCTGTCCACTATGTCACCCCGACCGAGGACAACCAGTTTCAGGCCGAGGGGATGCGGGGCCTCGGGCTGTACGAGGAAATTCGTACCGAGATCGGCGAGATCATCGTCGCCCAGGTCAACGCCGACCGGGTCAAAGAACTGGTCAAGCCGGACAGCGATGAGCTGAAGAAGCTGATTGCGAAAAGCTGAGTCAACTGGGTAGGGATACACGCAGAACGCCGCTGGACAGATGGTCCAGCGGCGTTTTTGTTTCAGGATGCTTGCACAGAGCTGAGGGATGTCTCAAGGAGGCCGGGATAATCAGATAACCGTTGCGAGGATTTATTGGAACCCTGTCAGAGGAGCCTGGGCCTTTACTGTTTATCGGGACTTGTAAGAAAAAAGCCCCACAGCTCTGGAGGTTGAGTCTGTGGGGCAAGCTTTTCTATGTTTAGGAGGTTTTGAAGAAGATTATCTCTGACCCGCCTGCCACAGCAAGTCTTCGATGGTTGTTAAGATAACGGGTTCTTCAAGAAAAATATACGTGGTGTTTCGTAAACTTTGCATCGATACCACACGAAACCGAACTGTGCAAAAACGCATTACAGCGCTTCCGAGCAATAGCAATCAATAAAACAGTTCTTTTAGTCTCAGGAGTTGTGCAATCTGTGCGAGGTGAAATACGGGCCTGTTTGGCTTTTTTCCCTTCAAGGCTTCCCTGAGACGGCGAATCGTTTATAATGCCTGAATCTGGATCTGTGACTAATTACATTCAGCTATAAATATTTTGGGAGCGCAAAGATGTCCAGTTTTCTTGGTACCCTGTTTCGTGTCAGTACTTTTGGTGAATCCCATGGTGTCGGAGTCGGTGCCATTGTCGACGGTTGCCCGGCCGGTTTGCAGCTGTCCGAGGCTGACATTCAGCCGCAGCTCGATCGACGTCGGCCGGGGCAGAGTGATCTCACCACGCCGCGCGAAGAAGCCGACCGCGTGACCATCCTTTCCGGTACTGAAAACGGGCTGACCCTCGGAACCCCGATCGGCCTGCTGGTACACAACAAGGACCAGCGTCCCGGTGATTATGGCGAAATGGACCAGGTACCGCGCCCGTCGCATGCCGATTTTACTTACCAGGCCAAGTATGGCATTCGAGCCAGCAGTGGCGGCGGTCGGTCCAGTGCCCGCGAAACGATCGGCCGGGTGGCGGCCGGGGCGATCGCGGAAAAAATCCTGCGTCAGAAGTGGGGGGTGGAGATCGTTGCCTGGGTCAGCTCTGTCGGTGCCGAAGAGGCCACGGATGTAGATGCCGACAAGGTCACCCGCGACCAGGTCGATGCCAACCTGTCGCGCTGCCCGGACAGCTCTTCGGCGGCCCGGATGGAAGCCCTGGTGCGCGAAGTTTTAGAGGCCAAGGATTCGATCGGTGGCGTGGTCAGCTGTGTCTGCAGGAATCTCCCGGCTGGCTGGGGTGAGCCGGTGTTCGACAAGCTCGATGCCATGCTCGCTCAGGCGATGCTGTCTCTGCCGGCCACCAAAGGCTTTGAGATCGGCTCCGGTTTTGCCGGAACCCGTTTGCGCGGTTCTCAGCACAATGATCCTTTCGTTCAGAAAGGCGACCGCCTGGGTACGGTGACCAACTATGCCGGCGGCACCCTTGGCGGCATCTCCAGTGGCGAACCGGTGCTGTTCCGGGTGGCGTTCAAGCCGGTGGCAACGATCGGTCAGTCACAAACGACTGTTGATTTCGCGGGCAAACCGGTGACTCTGGAAGCCAAGGGTCGTCACGATCCCTGTGTCTTGCCGCGCGCCGTGCCGATCGTCGAATCGATGGCGGCGCTGGTACTGCTCGACCTGGCGTTGCGGCAGAAAACCAGAAGCGCGTAACGCGGGGCGCGACTAGTTTTTCAAATCAAAACCTTTGTTTCACGCTAAGACGCAGAGAGAATCAACACCAATTTTTGGGGCGACTCAAACCTTTTCTTTGCTCCTTTGCGGCTTGAGTGAGCGAAGCGGACCGAGCGTGAGAACCGCCTTAGTTCTATTTGTATTGTAATGCAATTGGCGCATCTGCGCCCCACCTTGAGGGATGTTACTTCCATGTCAAAATCAATTGATCCCCGCCAGACCCTGCAAGAGGTGTTTGGCTATGCCGAATTCCGACCACACCAGGAACCGATCATCAAAAGCCTGATCGAAGGTCGGGATCTGTTTGTCCTGATGCCGACCGGTGGCGGCAAGTCGCTCTGTTACCAGATCCCTGCCCTGCATCGCGACGGGGTGGCAATTATCGTCTCGCCCCTGATCTCACTGATGAAAGACCAGGTCGATGCGCTGGTCGTCAACGGTGTCCGGGCGGCATTCTATAACTCCTCTCTCAAGGCTGAAGAAGCCCGCAAAATTCTCGCGCAATTGCATGCCAGGCAACTGGACCTGCTCTACGTTGCTCCGGAGCGGCTGCTGAGCAACGACTTCCTCGAGCGGCTGCGTGGTCTGGAGATCGCTCTTTTTGCGATTGACGAGGCGCACTGTGTGTCCCAGTGGGGGCACGACTTCCGGCCCGAGTATGTGCAGCTGGGGCAGCTGCGCAGGCATTTCCCCGAAGTGCCGATGATCGGCCTGACCGCTACGGCTGACCCACAGACCCGACAGGATGTACTGCACAGGCTCGGCCTGCTGCAAGCCGAATGTTTTGTCACCGGTTTCGATCGGCCGAATATCCGTTACACGGTAGTTGAGAAGCGGAAACCCTTCGATCAGCTGCAGACTTTTCTTGCAGATCATCACGGCGAAGCGGGGATCGTTTATGCCCTGTCGCGCAAACGGGTCGAGGAGGTGGCTGATCGACTGGCAGCATCCGGAGTCAGGGCGAGGGCCTACCATGCAGGGCTGGGAGACAAGGAACGCAAAAATGTTCAGGAGATGTTTCTGCGTGACGACATCGATATCGTCGTCGCAACCGTGGCCTTCGGTATGGGTATCGACAAGCCGAACGTCCGGTTCGTGGTGCACTATGACCTGCCAAAAAATATCGAGAGCTATTACCAGGAAACCGGCCGGTCAGGTCGGGATGGTTTGCCGGCGGAGGCACTGCTGTTGTTCGGTTACGGCGATATCGCCATCAGCCGCGGCCTGATCGAAAAGGGCAATAACCCGGAACAGAAACGCATCGAACTGCACAAGTTGCAGGCGATGGTCGGTTTCGGTGAGGCACAGACCTGCCGCCGTCGGGTCCTGCTCGGCTATTTCGGTGAGCGGCTTTTGAAGGATTGCGGCAACTGTGATGTCTGCCTCAACCCGCCCGAGACCTATGATGCCACGGTCGATGCTCAGAAAGCGTTATCCTGCGTCTTCCGGGTCGGACAGCGCTTCGGTGTCGGGCATGTGGTCGATGTCCTGCGCGGTGCGCAGACGCAGCGCGTACTCGATCTTGGCCACGACAGGTTATCAACTTACGGTATCGGTGCGGAAAAAGTCGCCGAGGCCTGGAGCAGCCTGATCCGCCAGTTGATCCATCGCGGCTACCTGGTGCAGGACGTTGCCGCTTACTCGGTGTTGAAACTCACCGAAGCGGCTCGTCCGCTTCTGCGCGGCGAAGAGCGGCTGGTTCTGGCCAAACCGCGGATCCGCATCAAGACGCTGCAGAAGAAAGGCCGTTTACAGGTTGGCGATTTCGATTACGATGATGAGCTGTTCGATGCCTTGCGCTTGCGTCGCAAGCGGTTGGCGGATGCCGAAGGGGTCCCGCCCTATGTGATCTTCGGTGATGCCACCCTGGCCGAGATGGCGGCAAAAATGCCGACTGATGAGGAAGGTATGATGGCGATCAACGGTGTTGGCAAACACAAGCTGCGCAAGTTTGGTGCTGAGTTTATCGATGAGATTGTCGGTTATATGTGTCGCTGAGGTTTGCAACGCGACGATTGTCTGCGAAACATGAGAGAACAGGGCCGAGAGGGTTCTGCTTTTGATTTGTGTAAAAAGTAAGAAGGGTTATGGCCCGCTTCTGAATAACATGACATGCCTTATCTGCACCACCAGTCAGGTGCGCAGGCTGTAGGAACGCTGAAGAGCAAGGGGCCGCCTTGTTATGGCCATCTCAGTGCCGAAGGAACTGGCAAAGCGGACATTCTCAACGGTGTAAATGGCTTGGGGGTTGTGTCGGCGGATCAGCGCGATGACCTCCGGTAACTGCTTGCGGCGGACGATGGTGAACAGGACCATCACCTGGCCGTGCCCTCCTTCGGCATCGATCCTGGTGACGTTATAAGCAGCAACGCGCATAGCTTCGACCAGAGTGCTTGCGTTGCGCTGGGTTATGATCCGGATGACAAGCGTGCCAAGGGCGATTTTCTCTTCCAGCCAGATTCCGACGACGTTGCCGCTGGCAAAGCCCCCGGCAAAAGCAAGGTAAGCTGCCCAGCTGTTGACATTGTTCATGACCTGGCTGATTGCGATGATCCAGATCAGCGATTCGAAAAAACCAATCAACGCAGACAGCGTTTTCAAGCCCCGAGTGAGGAAGATAATCCGCATCGTGCCTATGGAAACATCGATGACTCGAGCGCAGAAAATCGCTAATAAAATGATCAGTGTCGACTCGTTTATCTCCATTCAGGGACCCTCTCGGTCATTCTTGCGACGCAGCCTTTTTATGCGTGTGTGAACACCGTGTTGCAGGCTGGTGAATGCTGATTCAAGGATGTTGACGCCGACCAGAATGCCGACCGTCAATATCGCGACGGTGATAGCCGCAATGTTGCGATCCTCCCCCGCCAGCACGCCGATCGCCGCCAGGACCCAGATGGTGGCTGCCGAGGTGACGCCCAGCACAGAACCTTCACGGGTCAGAATAACCCCTGCACCCAGAAAACCGATGCCGGTGACCACCTGGCCGATGACCCGCGACGGGTCGCCGAAGTTGCCTGCCACAGAACCACCGACCGCAACAAAAACATAGGTTCCCATGCAGATCAGGGTACTGGTGCGAATTCCGGCAGGCTTGCCGCAGAGCTGGCGTTCGAGGCCAACGATGCCGCCGCAAAGAAAGGTTGTGATCAGGCCGCTCCAGTGCAAAGGTCCTATTGCCAGATCAAATTTCTGAATGAGACTCAAGTCCACAGGCTTTCCTTCTCCAGGCACTCAAAAGAGTAATGAACCGCCAAAGACTGCACTGATTTTGTCCCTTACATGGCAGGGTTCATCCACTTCAGCTTCCTTTGCTGCAGGCATTGGCCACCTGTAATGGTGCTTCTACGGGCTGTTGCTGCTGGGCGTTGACGTAGGTGTAGGTCTCCCCCAGGTAATTTTTCAAAACAACTTCGCTGCCGAGACTCTGCAGGTAATCCGGCAGGATCGGAATTTTCCCGCCGCCGCCGGGGGCATCGATGACGTATGCAGGCACGCCTAGACCCGAGGTATGGCCGCGCAGGGCACGGATGATCTCGATCCCTTCCTCGACGCTGGTCCGGAAGTGGTCGGTCCCCTGGACCATGTCGGCCTGGTAGATGTAGTAAGGACGGACACGGATGGCGAGCAGCCTCTGCATCAGTCGCTTCATCACTACCGGGTCGTCATTGACGCCACGCAGCAGGACCGTCTGGTTGCCGAGCGGGATGCCGGCATCGGCCAGACGGGCGCAGGCCTTGGCCGAGGTCTCGGTAATCTCGTCCGGGTGGTTGAAGTGGGTATTGAGATAGATCGGCTGGTGCTTGCGCAACACGCGGATCAGTCCCATGGTGATGCGCTGCGGCAGGACCACGGGAATGCGGCTGCCGATGCGGATGATCTCTATGTGCGGGATGGCGCGCAGTTCAGTCAATATCCAGTCAAGTTTTTCGTCGGCGAGCAACAGCGGATCGCCGCCGGAGACGATCACGTCGCGGATCTCCGGGTGCTCACGCAGATAGCCGAGACCGCGCTCGATAGTATCGCGGTTGACCAGCATGCTCTCGCCACCGACTTTGCGCTTGCGGGTGCAGAAGCGACAGTACATGGCACATTCGGAGCAGACCAGGAACAGCGCCCGGTCCGGGTAACGGTGCACCAGGTTGGGCACCGGGCTCTGGTTTTCCTCTTCGAGCGGGTCGGCATAGCAAACCGAATCATGGACTTCTTTTTCAGAAGGAACCGCCTGCCGCCAGATCGGGTCGTCAACTTCCTTGATCAGTCCCAGGTAATATGGATTGACCCGCATCGGGTACTGCTCGGCAACCTCTTCGAGAGGCTGCGGGTCGATGCCGTACTTGCGAGTCAAATCGCCGGGCTTGGTGATACTTGCTTGCAGAAGTTTCTGCCATGTTTCCATCGCCGGTATTCTCCTTTGTCTGCGATCAGAAGCGTTTGACATAGGTCAGGCGGTCGTCGCCGGGCTTGTAGAAGTCGCGGATGCACGATTCTTCGATGTAGCCCGCCTGTTCATAAAACGACCTGGTTCGCAGGTAGCCTCCCTGCGAAGAGGTTTCCAGGCAGAGCAGCCGACCGCCGCGCTTGATCACCTGGTCTTCGACATGTTTCATCAGCCGCCGACCGACGCCGCTCCCCTGAGTGTCCGGGTCGACGGCGATCCAGTAAAGGTCGTAATTCCCTTCGGTCAGTGGTACCGGGCCGAACAGCACGTAGCCGGCGACGCGGTCGCCGATATCCGCTACGGCCACTTCGTAGTCCTGCTGGAGAGGGTCGCTTGCGACTGTTTCCAGGAGCTCAACGGCAACAGTCACCTCGGCATCCGTGAAGGCACCGGTAGCAATCAGGATCTCCTCCAGCATAGGGATGTCATCGTGTCTCAGTTTGCGCATGTCAGTAACCTCATTTTTTCCGTTTGCTGGCAATTGCCAGGATGCGAGCAATTAGTTGCGGATAGCTTAGGTCGGCCTCGCGGGCGCTGCGGGCTAGTCCTGCCTCGGGGCTGATGTCCGGGTTGGCGTTGACTTCCAGGATGTAGGGGATGCCGTCGCGCAAGCGAAAATCGACCCGCGCGTAGTCGCGGCATTCGAGGAGCTTGTAGGCTCGCAGGGCGACGTCACGCAGCAACATCTCTGTACGCATCTTGAGCGATGTTGGGCAGACCGGCTCGGTCAGCTTGTACTGCTGGGACTGTTCGAGCCATTTCCCCTCGTAGCTGACAATCGGCTGGGCCAGGTCAGGGTGAAATTTGATTTCAGAGAGCGGCAGCACGTCATGGGGCCCGTTGCCGATAATGGCCGCGTTGATCTCGCGTCCTTCGATAAACTCTTCGACCAGGGCTCCCTGGCGGTAGGTTTTATGCACATAGTCGATGCGTTCGAGCAGCTTTTTCTCATTGCTGACCACGCTTTCATTGGAGATCCCCTGCGAGGCATCTTCCCAGCGTGGTTTGACGATCAGGGGATAGACCATTTCCTTAGCGCGCGAATAATGCTCGCCGAGCTTGACCAGGCAGTATTTGGGGGTCGGCAGTTGATGCTTCGAGAGCAGATCTTTGGTGCGGGCCTTGTCCTGGGTCAATCCGAGGGAAAGGGGCGGCGCCCCTGTATAGGTGACGCCGAGCAGGTCAAAGAGTGCAGCGACGTGCATCTCCTTGCGGCTGTCGCCCCAGAAAGCTTCACAGAGATTGAATGCGATGTCGGGTTGCAGACGACGCAGCTCGGCAGCGAAAGCGGCAACATCTTCGCCTAAAGCAACCAGCTCAGGCTTGTGGCCGAGCTTGGTCAGGGCGGCAGCAACCGAGTGTGCTTCGTGCTCAGCGCCCTGTTCGGCGATGCGGTCAATCGCCTCACCTCGGCCGGTGCCGGGAGGAACGAGGTTATAACATACGGCGACGTTCACGGCTCTCCTCGACTGGCAATTCAAGCCGCGCACAGGCGGCGTCGACGACAGCCAGGATCGTCTCTTCGTAAGAGAGGCCGGCAGCCCGACCCGCCTTGGGGAAACAACTGTTCTGTTCCGGGCGGGGCAGGATGCCTGGGAGAGGGTTGAGTTCGATGATGTGCGGCTGGCCCTGGCCATCGAGACGAACGTCGATGCGGCACCAGTCACGGCATCCCAGAGCATGGAAAGCTGATTTGCACAGGTTCTCGATCTTGATGCGCAGCAGTGGGTCGAGTTCGGCCGGGCAGGTGAATATCTGTAGCGGGTCCTCTTCGCGGTCCCAGAGCCATTTGGCTTCATAGGAATAGATCGGCTGCACACCCGCAGGCAGGGTGTCGAAGTTGATTTCGACAATCGGCAGGACAACCAAGTCACTGCCGTTGCCGATCAGGGCAACGGTGAATTCGCGGCCGGGGAGGAACTCCTCGACCAGGGCAGGTTGCCGGTAGGTGTCAAGCACCCATTCCAGTTGGCAGACCAGCTCATGCCGGTTGCGGACCAGGGCTTTGTCAGTCACACCTTTGCTTGATCCTTCAAGAGTCGGTTTGACCATCAGCGGGTAGTTGAGGTCGGTCGGAATTTCTGTTAATGAATTGATGACAGTGAATTCCGGCGTAGCGATGCCGTTGTGGGCGAGGATTTCCTTGGTGCGGCGCTTGTCAAGGCAGAGGCCGAGCGTCAGCGGGTCGCTGCCCGTGTAGGGGATGCCGAGCATGTCGAGCATGGCCGGAATCTGTGCTTCACGGCTGGCGCCATGCAGACCTTCGGCGATGTTGAAAACCAGGTCGGGCCGGATTCGCCGGTAGGTTTCGAACGCATCGAGGTTGGCCTCAACCAGTGTGACCTGGTGGCGCAATGCCAGGGCCGCCTCCATTGCCTTGATGGTCTGGATGTCGTCCCATTCGGCGTAAAGATCGTCGGATGTAGAACCGGGAGGTTCCGAAGGAGGTTCGGCCGGATCTTCCATAGGTCCGGCCGCATCTCCCTTCAGATTGAAGGAAAGCGCGATATGCATGTGTTAACCCCTAACAAAATAGCCAGCTGCGAAATGGTTACCTTCCACCGGGAAGGGTCGATGGCGTCTTCAGGGCCGGTTAGCCTTGCGGCTTGCGGCTGGTTCAAGGGGTCAACTTTTTCAGCGGGCACGTCTGTGGGTCCCGGCCCCTGAACGCCAGTCAGTTATTGGTCATATACGCCCACTGTTTTTGCTTGTCAATAAAAAAATATAGGCAAATAAATACCCTATTTATTCCAATAGCTTATAGACGTCTTGAAGGGGCTCTTCAGACACTGAAAGCGCCCGCCCACAGCCCGGTAAAAAAGTTTCTGGCATTACTGCCGATATTGCGGGTGCGATAGCCCCCTTCCTGGACCAGTAAAGTCGGCAGTTTCATCTGGCCAATGGCCTGTCCGACCTGGTTGAAGTCTGCTCCGGTAAGTCCCCAGGTGCCGGTCGGATCACCCTTGGCGGTGTCGAAACCGACGCAGACCACCAGGTGGTCTGGCTGGAAGCGAGCGACGCGTTTGATGGCCTTGCTTAATGCGGCAAGGTATTGCTCAGTGGTGAGCTGCTCGGGTAACGGCAGGTTCATATTGAAGCCGGCACCGTCAGCCTCGCCAATTTCATCCTCGAAGCCACTGAAATACGGATAGGCAAAGCGGGGATGGCCATGGATCGAAACAGTCAGAATGTCGCTGCGCTGGTAAAAGATGACCTGCTGGCCATTGCCGTGGTGATAATCGATGTCGAGTATCGCCACACGGCCGAAATCCGAGAGCATCTGAGCCGCTATGGCTGCATTGTTAAAATAGCAGAACCCGCCAAAGGCGCGGCGCTCGGCATGGTGTCCCGGCGGGCGCACCAGAGCGTAAGCCAGGCGGTACCCCTCGAGGATCGTGGTGGCTGCGGTCAGGGTACAGTCGACAGCGCCCTTGGCGGCTTTCCAGGCGTTGATGTTCAGCGGTGTGAAGGTGTCTATGCAGAAGTATCCGGCGCGCACAGCCAGCTCCTTGGGCGGCCGGGCGCTGTTGCGGATCGGGAAGACATAGGGGTAGAGCGATTGACCGGCCGGCAGGTTGCGGCAGACCTTGCGGAAGTATTCGACATAGTCGCGATCGTGAGTGCTGAGAAGAAAGCGCTCCGAATAAGTCCGGGGAGGGTGGCGCTGAAAAAGTTCGGTCTTGTCGATCTCCTTGAGGATGCTGCGAACCCGGACCGGAGATTCGACATAGCCACGCTCCCGGACATGGTGGATTTCGTGGCTTTCATTGACAACCAGTGCAATGCGCTGCGAGCGGTTAATACTGGGACGGGTTTCGCCGGAAACCTTCTTGTGGTAGCGCGGTGCCCGCAGCTGGACCGGGTCGTCTGTAATGGAATCGACCACCTTGGCAATGTATTCCGGGGAGCAGAGATCGCCATAGCGGAGCTCGAGGATGGCCCGCACAATCAGTCGCGCCTGTGGACATGCCAGAGCATCAGCTTGGCCGAGAGCATCGAATACCAGGTAGGGAGGGTTGTCGTCGTCGGGCTTCAGCGGCGTCTCGTAGGCAGTGCCGATGATCGGAAAGGCGCCGTACTTCTCGTAGAACCTCAGTCGCGCCTGGTTCTGCTTGAGTGTCTCGGGGTCCTTGCAGAGAGCCGGGTCGTCGGGCAGGCACTCGAAAAAAATACCGATGACACCCATGGTCGTGGCTTCTTCGCGGATGTGTTCGTAGAGGGCTCCGCCAATGCCGCCGCCGGTAGTTTTCCTGGCGGCTGAGATGTAGTCCAGGTAGCAGAACCGCAGATCCGGTGCATGTGAGATCAGGGCAAACCCCTGAACCCGCTGGTGGGCATCTTCGGCAACGTAGAGAATCGAGCGGAACCCCTGCTTAACCGGGTTGCGCAGAAGTTCGGGGATTTTTTCGACGTCGCTCTTGGCGAGCAGCGGGAACTGGTCCTCGAGAATCTTTTCAACCTGGGTAATGGCGGCCTGGTTGACCGGGAGCAGGTTGTCGTGAATGCGGCGGATACGAAACATGGCCATGCCTTGCGGGCACAAACGCTGCGGCCACACCTTGTGGTGCACATATGCCCGTGAGATGCACTTATACGCTGATTTTCCCAACTGTCAATAGGAAGTACAGAAAGGGCGTTTTTCCAGCGTGTCCTGGTTTTAACTGGTTCGTAGCTTCAAGCTCTGGCCTGGTTGACGGGGACAAAAAATGCGGAGCCTGGAGGGCTCCGCATTCGAAAATATTGTCAGTTGACGCAGAATTAGTGCGGCAGGTGATGCATGGTCCGGCGGATCCAGTCGAGGCGATGCTTCTTCGGCACAGCGAAGTCAAGCTCTATCGGTTTTTTGCCAACGGGCTTGCTCTCTACTCGCAATACCTCGGGAATCCAGTCCGATGCCTGGCGCGCCATGTCATCATAGGCGATCTCACGGACCCAGTGGTGAAGGTGCTTTGCTGTCCTGTTGAGTACTGCTGTTAGGGCGAACATGGTCTTTCCTTTTCTTTGCTAGGGTGAATTTAACTAAATGGTAAGACCAATTGGATAGTGCCGTCAATAGACAAAATTTCTTAAAATACTGTTTTTAAAAGGAAAAATCTTACAAGATGGCGATTTATATAAAGAAATTCGAACGTGATTTATGTGAATAAAATGTAAAAAAATACCTTTTCTGGATTTTGAGACGCTGTCTTCGTCACTTTGAGGGCAAACCAGAAAAGTTTCATATGCGACCAGGGACACCAAATCGAGGGGGAATGGACATGATCCATTCCCCCTTGCGTGACTCCACAGAAAATATTAAATGATTGAGCCGGTCCGTTCCCTGCTCGATGTTCTAAGATTGTTCCGGAAGTACTCTGGCAGCAACCTGTGCTGCCACGATGATCATGATATAGCCGAGTAACGGCATCAGGAGATAGTCCCCCGCATTGTACATCATGCGCGGAAGAGTAAATCCTGAGAGCCAGCTGCTGCAGAAAAATGCCACACTACCAATAAGGGCCGAGAGCTTGAACATGTTGATCTCCTTTTTCGACGGATTCGGGAACGGACTGCGAATGCGATTACAGTTGACAATGCATCAGGCGTGCCATTTTTTTACATATAAGGTTTGGGCGTGGATGTGTCTGAAATAATTTGACTTATCAGGCTGTTTTAATGGTCGAGACGATGTTATGTAGGGTAATACGTGGAAAAGAGCAGCTTTTTGTCCGCAGTTTGGTGAAAACACCGAGTTGTTCAGCAGATTCTGGGGAGTTGTTCACCGGCAAGCATTTCAATGGCACGCAGTCCGCCGATCGCCGTCTGCAGGCGTACCTTGCCGCTGTTGGCCGAGGTCACTTCGCCAATGACGGCAGCTCCCTTACCATATTTGTGGCTACGCATGATCTGTAGAGCCTGTTCCTGGGCCTCAGGTGCAACGAAAGCGAGCAGCTTGCCTTCATTGGCAACGAATAGTGGGTCGAGACCGAGTACGGCGCAGGCGCCAGCCACTGTCGAACCAACCGGCAGGGAGTCTTCCAGCAGGGTGATCCCCACTTCTGCTTGAATGGCAATTTCCTTCAGCGTAGTGGCAACGCCGCCGCGGGTCGGGTCGCGCAGGGTGTGCAGTTGACGACCCACTCCGCGAATCAGATCTGCGACCAGGCTGTTGAGCGGCGCGCTGTCCGAGGTGATGTCGCTCTCCAGTTCCAGACCCTCACGGCTGGCCATGACCGCCATGCCGTGATCGCCGATCGTGCCATTGATCAGGATCTTGTCGCCGACCTGAGCGTTGCGGCCGGAGATCTCCAGATCATGTTCCATGACCCCGATACCGGATGTGTTGATAAAGATTTTATCTGCCTTGCCACGTGGCACGACCTTGGTATCGCCGGTCATGATTTTGACTCCGGCCTTTTGTGCTGCAGCACTCATATCCTCAAGGATGTTCCGCAGGGTGCTCAGCGCAAGACCTTCTTCAAGAATCAAACCGACACTGATGGCGACCGGTGTCGCGCCGGCCATGGCCAGATCGTTAACCGTGCCATGGATGGCAAGGCCGCCAATGCTGCCGCCAGGGAAAAAGATTGGATCGACCACATAAGAGTCGGTCGTAAAAGCAAGTCGGCCTTGCTGCTCGGCCAGTACGGCGGCATCGTTCTGGTCGCGCTGACCGATTCCGGAGAGAATCGGCACGATCAGGTCATCAAGCAGTTCATGGCTGAGCTTGCCACCACTGCCGTGTCCGAGCAGAATGATATCGGATTTCATGGTAACTCCGGGGGCTGAGGACCGGGGACTGGGGGCTGAGGGCTGGAGGCTGGCAATGAGCTTTTACCCGTCCCCAGCCCCCAGTCCCCGTATTTGTACTCAGCTGCGCAGGTTCCTTCACTCGAAACCATGCAGGCGCCTACCGGATCCTCTGGAGTACAGGTAGTGCGAAACAGCGGACAGTCGACCGGTCGGACTTTTCCCTTGAGAATTTCGCCGCACAGACACCCCATCTGTTCAACAGCAGGTTCGACTTCAACCGGCAGGGCACGGTCCGCATCAAAACGAGCATATGCTTCACGCAGCCGCAGGCCGCTGGCAGGGATGTCGCCAATTCCCCGCCAGCGTGCGTCGCATGGTTCGAACACCCGGTAAAGGAGCTCCCGAGCTTTCTGATTGCCGTCAGGTTTGACCACGCGACGATACTGGGTTTCGACTCGTGCCTCCCCGGCGACAACCTGCTTGGTCAGCATCAGAACGCCCTGCAGGACGTCCAGAGGTTCGAAACCGGTAATCACGCAGGGAACCCGGAACGCATCGACCAGGGGCTGGTAGGCGTTGGCGCCAATTATTGCAGAGACATGCGCCGGGCAAAGATAGCCGTCAACCTGGAGCTCCGGGTCACCGGCAAGCACCGCCATCGGCGCGGGCATGGTCTTGTGTGAGCAGAGGACATAAAAATTTTTACAGTTTTTCTTTTCTGCGGTCAGGATGGCCCCGGCGATTGTCGGCGTCGTGGTTTCAAAGCCGACGCCGAGGAAGACCACGTCGCTGGCAGGGTTGTTCGCGGCGAGAGTCACGGCGTCAAGGGGTGAATAAACGATTTTGACAGTTGCTCCCCGGGCCTGTTCGTGGAGCAGGCTGGTAGAGGAGCCGGGAACGCGAACCATATCACCGAATGTGGCGATGATCGTATTGGCCCGCCTTGCCAGTGCGACGGCCTGGTCGACATAGCCGACCGGGGTGACGCAGACCGGGCAGCCGGGACCCGAGATCAGCTTGATCTGTTCTGGCAGCAGGGACCGGATTCCATGCTGGTAGATTGCCATGGTATGGGTGCCGCAGATCTCCATCAAAGTCATGGAGCGGTCGAACCCGGCAACAGTTTCAGCAATCGCCCGCAATTGCAAGCGGGCCAGTTCCGGGTCGCGGTACTCGTTCTGATGTTTCATTCCGGAACCAGACCCATATCAAGTGCGTCACGCAGGGCCTGCAATGTCAGCCGGGCCTCTTCTTCATCGATTTTCTCGATAGCAAAACCGGCGTGGATCAGGACGTAGTCACCAACTGCGACATCATCAATCATCATCAGGCTGGCTTCGCGTTGTACGCCATCTATTTCACAGACCGCCATCTCGTTTTCTATGGTCTTGACCTGCATCGGGACACCTAAACACATTCGCTTGCTCCTTCGTTACAAGCTCGTGAAACGCGAAGTGCGAGACGCGAGGTGCGAAAAAAACCGGCTACACGCCTTGCGTCTCGTGCTTGCGATCGGTCTCCTGAAGCAACCAGTCATACCATTGCTGCATGCCTGCGCCGCTATGGCAGGACAGCTCCATGATCTCGATCTGCGGGTTGACCTGTCGAGCGTAGGTTTTGCACTGTTCAAGATCGAATTTCAGGTAAGGGAGCAAGTCGATCTTGTTGATCAGCATAATGTCTGCGGCCTTAAACATCTGTGAATACTTGAGGGGTTTGTCCTCCCCTTCGGTTACGGAGAGGACCACTACCTTGTGGTCTTCACCTAGGTCGAATGATGCCGGGCAGACCAAATTACCAACATTCTCGATCATCAGGATGTCGGTTGTTGCCAGATCAAAATTGTCGACGCCATGGCCGATCATGTGAGCGTCGAGGTGACAGCCTGTGCCGGTGTTGATCTGCTTTACCGGTACACCTGTCGCAGCAATACGATCGGCGTCGTTGGCGGTCTGCTGGTCGCCTTCGAGAACGCAAAAGTCGAGTCGCCCCTTGAGATCGGTGAGCGTCCGTTCCAGAATCGAAGTTTTGCCTGAGCCCGGCGAGCTTACAAGATTCAGTACCAGCAGCTGGTTTGATGCGAAGAGCTGCCGGTTGCCAGCCGCCAGCCGGTTGTTCTTCGCCAGCAGATCTTCCTCGACCCGGATTGTGCGAGACTCGTGCTTATGTTCGTGTGTGTGGTCAGTTGAGCTGCAGCCACAGTCAGTGCACATGATCAGTCAATCTCCATTTCGATGAATTTCATCTCACGCCCCTGCACCGTTTCCAGGGCCAGGCTGCCGCAGTGCGGGCAGACATGAGTCAAGATTTCGATTTCTGCTTCTTTACGACAGTCCAGACATTGCCCCATTCCGGTGATGTGACGAATTTCCAGGTCAGCCCCCTCGGCCAAAGTGCCTTTGCTGCAGACATCAAAGGCGAACTCGACAGCCTCAGCAACAACCCCGGACAGCGCGCCTATCTCCAAGGTGATGCTGAGAATCTTTTTGGCGTCTTCACGTGCAGCGTGTTCGATTGCCAGTTCGACGATATTTTGCGTGAGACTGAGTTCGTGCAAAGAGTCATGTCCAAAAATCATGCAACCCGGGAAAGCCAAAACCTACCGATCAATATAATGAAAGGCCGGCGCAAAAAGCAAGGGAACAGCGTGGCGAAGGATCAGAATGAAACAATTTGTCAGGCAAGAGCCTTGCCGAATAATTATAGGATCTGTTAGATTACAGAGGCTTTGACTACCAGAGGTTTTGTCGCCGGACTTAGTGTAGTATGATGGCTCAGTGGCGATTTTTCTGAGAGAATTTCCAGAGGGGGGATCATGAGTAAGTTATATGTCAGTATGGTTGTCCTTGCTCTTGTCGTGCTGACGTCTGCAGCCTTGGCCGATAATCTGGACGATGCTTTGGATGCCGCCAGCTTTGGTAATTATGAGAAAGCCTATCAACTCTGGCTGATCGAGGCCAAAAATGGCAGCGCCATTGCCCAGGCAAATATAGGGCTTCTGTATGAGGACGGCCTAGGTGTCCGCCAGAGCGACAAGGAGGCGGTCAAGTGGTATCGGATGGCTGCCGAGCAAGCAGAGCCCCGGGCTCAATACTATTTGGGTACGGCCTTTGAAGAAGGCCGTGGTATCCCTCAGGATTACAAAGAGGCGGCTAAAAACTATCGTCTGGCAGCCATGCAGGGATATGTGAATGCCCAATACAAACTAGGTCTATTGTATCTCAAGGGCCTGGGGGTCGCGCAAAGTACCGAAGAGGCCTACGCCTGGTGGTCGGTGGCCGCCATAAAAGGTCACGAGGACGCCCAGAAATACAAGGACAGTGCCCAGCAACAGATGTCCCCTAAACAAATAGAAACGGCTCAGGATATAGCTAAACAGATTTGGGCGGAACTTGGCAATTAAACCACTGGTATTTCATAAGATCATCAAACCGCATCTGCCCCGAGTGCGGTTTTTTGTTTGAGTATGTGGCAACCGGTCGCCTTGATTTATTGACGGGCAAAACAGTTTCGGCACTGCTGATGCATTCTCCTTGTAGGTCGATTCATACACTGAAGACTAGGAGCACTATGCCATGAAGCGTGCATTGGTTGTTGATGATGAACCTCTTTTGCGACGTCAAGTCGCCGAAATCGTTGCCGGATACGGGTTTGACGAGATTCTTGAGGCTGAAAATGGTGTCCAGGCGGTTGAAATAGCGACTCATCAGGAGATTTTGCTGGTCGTCATGGATGTCGGTATGCCTGTTATGGACGGCGTCACTGCTGCTGAAAAAATAGGCAAGATAAAGCCTTTGCCGATTGTTCTGGTGACGGCCAATACAGAATCCGACACAATCGAGCGAGCCCGGCTGGCGGGGGTCATGAATTACGTGGTCAAACCGGTTCGCGCCGAACAGCTGTTTGTCGCTGTCGACCTGGCCATCCACCAGTTCGTCGAACTTTCCTCCCTGCGTGATGAGGTCGGCAAGCTGCAGGAAACGCTCGAGTCAAGAAAAGTTATCGATCGGGCCAAGGGTGTCCTCATGAAACGCGGCATGGATGAGCCCCAGGCTTTCCGGCGCTTGCAGAAGCTTGCCATGGACAAACGCAAATCGCTGCGGGAAGTTGCCGAGGCGGTCCTTCTGACAGAAGATTGACCGATTGGTTTTGTCAGGTTGCGGTAATTCGGCAAGGTGATGATATACTGACAGAAATCATCTCAACTTTGCACTGGAGCCCGTATGTCTGAACCTGTTGATAAAACATGTGCCGATCATAAATCCCATCACCTGCATATCTGCCAGTTGAAGAAAGAGGGTTTGACGGAAGAGGTTGCTGCCCGAACGAGTGCCCCCGGGTATATCTGCCATAACTGTAATATTACGGCGAATCGAGCAGAAGACCTTTGTAATTCCAGCCCTCTTGTGAAGAGAGCTTGACAGTTCTGCAGGGTCCGGTTTATATGAGACCATAATCATCATCAAATCAAAGGAGCTTTGTATGGCAATCTGGAGTTGCGAAAAGTGTGGTTATGAAAAAGAAGGGCGTTGCAAACCAAAGAAGTGTCCGGAATGCAATGACCAGACTGTTTTTGTCAAGCAGGAACAGTAAGCGAACGAGACCAGGCGCCTGTTGAGCAGGCTGCCATGCAGGATAAATAAGAAGGGCCCGCCAAGTGATGGTGGGCCCTTTGTTGTTTCGCAGAACAGAGTTTATTCGACCAGCGAATGCATAACTTGCCCCGCGCTTTCGTTAAAGCTGATTGAGGCCAGGTGGTCATACGGTGTCGCCGTGCGGTTAATGAAGATCAGGCTGGCGCCCGCTTGATGGGCGATCAGAGGAAATTGGTTGGCGGGCTGGACTTCCAATGAAGAACCGATCATCAGAAGCAGGTCGCAACCGGCAGCGGCCTGGTAGGCCTTGTCCATGGCCTCGGCCGGCATTTGCTGACCGAAGGACACCGTGTCGGGTTTGATCAGGCCATTGCATTCCCCGCAGTGCGGGTCCAGGTCTCCCGCTTCCAGGCGCTGCTGGATTTCTGTGATTGGCCACTGTCGGCTGCAACTCAGGCATGACGCGGTCATGTTGGTGCCGTGCAGTTCAATGACGCGTCTGTTGCCTGCTGCCTGGTGCAGACCGTCTATGTTCTGCGTAATGACATAGTGCAACCGGCCGTCTCCTTCAAGCTTTGCCAGGGCAAGATGTGCCGGATTCGGCCGCGCGCTGAGCAGACCGGGAATCAGTTCCCGGCGCATCGACCAGTACTCGACTCGATGCTCGTGGCTGGCGAGAAATTCCTGGAAGGTGACGATGCGATAGCGATCCCAGAGACCGCCTTTGGAGCGGAAATCTGCCAGGCCGGACTCGGTTGAGATGCCTGCTCCGCAAAAGGCGACGATCTTGTTTGCCCTGCCCAGGAGGGCTCTGCCGTGATCAATCTGTTGAGCGAGATTTCCCATGGTACCGATGGTCAGCCGATCGCCTGCTGCAGACCGGGAAAATTAGCGGTCAACTCGTCTGTTTCCTGGATTCGTTTGCCTTGCTCAACCGCCTTCTGCATGGCGGCGGTCAATTGCATGTCGCCATAGAGGATCGCGCCAACGATCTGGCCGTCATGGCAGACCAGCCCGCGATAACTATCGTTCTCCTGGACTTCGAAGAGTCGCGAACTGGCGTCGGTGGGCTGAATCTGACCAATACTGAAGAGATCAACATCGAGCACCTTGATGCGGTTGGTCATCGGTATGCCGGGAAACTCCGCGGAGCCACCGATCGCGTTGGTCCCTGCAACCAGTCCCTGGGCGTAGCTGGCTGGCCAGATTCCGTAAACCCGCCCCTGGTGCTCAGTGACGTCACCCGCGGCAAGGATATGCTCATCGGATGTGAACAATCGATCATTCACAATGACCCCGCTTTGCACCTTGAGGCCACACTCTCTCGCCAGGTAGCTGTTTGGCCGTACGCCGGTGGCCAGAATGACAATGTCGGCCGGGAACTCACGGCCATCTTCAAGCAGGACGCCATGCACGGCTTCGTCACCGGTGAACTCCTTGACCTGAATGCCGCATTCAATCGTCATCTGCTGATTGTACAGATGGGTCTTGAGCAATGCCGCTGCCTTGGGTGGGAGTTGGCGTGGCAGCAGCCAATTGAAACCTTCGAGAACCGTGACGGATGCTCCGCGTTTCTGCAGAGCCCAGTGCCGTTTCCAGCCCGAGCAGACCGCCGCCGACGCAGACCGCACGGCATCCCGGTCGCAGGGAGCCGATCAGTTTGCGGGCATTTTCAAGGGTCCGCAGCACGGTCACCCCATCACGGTTGGCACCGGGAATCGGAGGGATGAAGGGGTGCGCGCCATTGCTCAGAATCAGTCTATCGTAGACCAACTGCCGGCCGTCGCGTAAAGTTACTTGCTGTTGATTACGGTCGATTGCCTGGGCGTCGCCGGTAAGATATTTAATCTTTTGGGCATCGAACCAGTCCTGATGCTGAATCAGCAGATTGTTTTCTGCGACTTCGCCAGCCAGAAAGCGGGTCAGGTTCAAACGGAAATAGGGGAGGGACTTCTCCCGGGAGACAAGGGTGATTTCGACGTCGGCTGATTGTCGACGAGCCTCTTCTGCGGCTGTCAGCCCGGCGATCCCGGCACCCAGGATAACCAGACTGCGGATATCTGCCTGTATGGCTTGCGCTTCTGCCATCTCGTAGGGATGGAAGAGCGCCGCCGCTGCACCACATACCGGGCAGAAATTCGGTGCGGCATTCCCCTCTGCGATATGGTCGCAGATGCTGCATTGCCATGCACCGGCCGTCTGTTTTGTGACAGGCGCCCTTTTGATCTTCAGGGGCGAAAAATGGTGGTTGTCTGCGCCGCAGACCGGGCAGGATGATGGTGCTTCCGCGCCGTTGTGGACGTAGCCACAGAGGTCGCACTTCCAGGTGTTGATCATGAGAAAACCCGTAATTGCAGTTTCTGAGCGATCTGGGCTCAGAGATAGAAAGATATGGTCAGCTGTGCAGGTTGACCGTTAATGTTTATGGAAGAAAGACTCCCCTCTGGTTGGTTCGATTTGGCGCTGAATTGGGCAACAAATTCGGCCAGCTGCTCGGGGTTCAGGCCCACACTGCTGATCATCTGGTCGATCCTCCAGTGGTTGCAGGACACCAGGATGTCGCAGATCTTTTCTGTTGCGCAGACATTGCCCAACCAGTGGCTGGCGCTGTCATCGACAAGATTCGCGGTGGGCCTCACCGTCTCCTGTTTTGTCGATCGTTGCAACGCTTGAATATTTGTCCTTTCATTCTAAACTGTTTTCATCGCTGTGCAAACTCTGTCTGGTCAAGGTCAGCAGTTTTCCGATGGGGAGTAAGAATTGGATAACCAAGGCTGTCTTTTACCCCGGGTCGCCTTCTGGTTGGTCCCCGGACAACCGGAACGGAAAATACTACAGGACCTGATTGCGGACCTGGCTGGCCGGTTTTCCGCACCGGAGTTTATCCCGCATGTCACAATTTATTCCTGCCGCCGTTCGGTATTGCAGGAGGAACTGGCGATCATGGCCGGCCTTGCCGGACGCTGCCCTCTGGTAACCCTGAGAACCGATGGCCTGGCGTTCAGTGAC
The DNA here is from genome assembly GCA_963825575.1 of uncultured delta proteobacterium. Classification (GTDB taxonomy): domain Bacteria; phylum Desulfobacterota; class Desulfuromonadia; order Desulfuromonadales; family BM103; genus JAFDBW01. The sequence continues at coordinate 76,644 of CAWGUB010000030.1, read as the reverse complement.
AGGTTAACCCAGGCTCTTTTCGTCAAGCTCAATTCGGCAAAAACGCTCAGGTGGCTGCGTGAGGCCCTGCAAAACGAACTGCCGCAAGCTTCGATCCATGAATTTGAACCGCATGTCAGCCTGCTCTATCAGTTCCTCCCTGCCTCTGTTCGTGCAAGACTGGCCGGGGAAATCAAGCTGCCGATGCATGAGATATGTTTTGACCAGATATGGGCCGTTGCTATTCCTGAGACAATTCATTCTGCTGAAAACTTGTCAGGTTGGCAGACGCTTTTGAGCTGTCGGCTTGCCTCCAGCGCAATAGTCGATACTATTTAGGTCGAAATCCCCGTTCACGAAAAGCAGCTTGGAGCCAATGATTGTGGAAGACAAGATCGAAATAGTCCAAGGTGACATTACCCTGCTGGAGGTCGATGCGATTGTCAATGCCGCCAACCAGAGCCTTCTGGGTGGTGGTGGCGTGGATGGCGCCATCCATCGGGCTGCAGGCCAGGAATTGCTGGAAGAATGTAGAAAGCTGGGCGGGTGCCCGACGGGAGAAGCCAGAATCACCTCCGGTTACAACCTGACCGCCCACTATGTAATTCACACGGTAGGTCCGGTCTGGCGTGGCGGTGACCGTAATGAGGACAACCTCTTGGCAAGCTGCTACCGCAACAGTCTGGACCTGGCGGTTCAACACAAATTGCGTAGTATCGCATTCCCGTCGATCAGCACCGGGGTTTACCGGTTTCCGATAGAAAGGGCCAGCCGAATTGCATTGCGGGTGATCCATGATTTTGTCGTTTCGGAAGAAAATCCGCCTCGGGTGATGATTGCCTGCTTTTCCGAAGAGGACCAGGCTGTTTATCTGAGGGCCTATCAGGAGTTGATCCTTTAGACGGGGTTTTTAGCCTGCCGGTTTTGCTGTGACTGTACCGATATACGACCAAGTTTTTAGTTTTATTTGCAAAAAGAAATACCAAGTCAATTTCCTAAGGTTATGTCCTTGTTAATGGAATTATATTTGCATGTTTATTCAGGATGTTTTGAATAAAGCCTTTTTTACCTTAATTTCAGGGAAATAACCTGATCGGGGTAGGGGAATGACGGAATTTTGATGAGAATAGGTTTGGGGGGGAAGATGAATCAAGCAATTGGTCAATATGCATCTCGTCCTGTTGTGGCTGTTGAGTCGACCTCGACGGTGCTTGACGCATTAAAACTCATGAGTGAGAAACGTATCAGCTGTGTCGTTGCTCTTGCGCATGGCGAGCCGATCGGGATCCTGACGGAGAGAGACATCGTCTTCGCCGCAAACTGGTTGTTGGGACAGCCCGATCTCCTGATTAATGAAGTCATGAACAAGCCGGTGATGACGGCATCGGAGGACATGACTGTCGCACAGGCCTACCGTGTATTCAACCGGCATAATATCCGTCATCTCGTTGTGCGCGATAGCCGACTTGATATGGCAGGAATCTTTACCCAGACAGACCTCGTACGTTCCCTGCAAGACGAGGTGTTTGAGGGGATCAGTGATATCATTGAGCTGATGTCCTCGAAGGTGCTAACCGTGACGCCGGACGTCCGTGCCCGTTATGCTCTCTCTCTGATGGCGCGTCGGTCGGTCAGCTGTGTTGTGGTTGTCGATGGCCCCATTCCCGTTGGCATGTTCACAGAACGTGACGTGGTGCGCTGCATTGCCGAAGGGGTTGACCTGACAACATCCTCTGTCGGCGACGTGATGTGCACGTCGATTGTGACGGCGCCGATGACGGCGGCTCCTCAAGCAACAGTCAGCATGATGCAAAAGAAGACGGTCAGGCGCGTCCTTGTAGTTGATGATCTGGGCGGTGTTGCCGGAATTCTGACCCAGACCGATATCGGCAGGATTCTCGATCGAAAGGAGCCAGGTCATGTCAGCCGTCTTTTTGGCGAGGCTGGCGACGTGGTAGAAGCTTCAATTGGGCCGATCTGATTTTCTTTGAACAAATGATTAATATAAAGGGCCTTGCCGACGGCAAGGCCCTTTATTCGTTCATAAACAGATGGAATCAGATCGATCAGCAGGTGGTGGCCAGATACAAAGGTTTGCTGCCCGCGACCAGGCACGAGTCTTTTCTGTATGCGGAACACGACTGGCAGCAACAATTTGTCAGCCAGGTGATCGCCTCCTGCTCGTCAGTGAACAGCCGTGTATCGATTCCCCGGTTGTTCATGGCAAGTTGCAGGATCTCTACCGGCGCTGATTTGATGTTATCTAAAAGGTATGCCGCTTTCTTGCCACGGTGTCCGGACTGGTTCGTTGCCTTGGCTGCAAATTGGTATTGCTGGGAAAATGAACAGGCCAGGTCCGCGTCTCTGAAATCTATGATGTTGCCCTTGATGGGAATCTGTTTTGAGGCCTCTTCGACGGCCAGCAATGCCTTGAATCTCAGGGCAAGGTCAACACTCCCACTGTATTTGATCCAGTAGAAGCCATTTTTGCAATATTGGATGTTGAAAGGCATAAAACAAAAAGGGGCACAGGCAAGTATGCCCCTCCCCTAGATTTTATTGGTAGCGGGGGGAGGATTTGAACCTCCGACCTTCGGGTTATGAGCCCGACGAGCTACCTGACTGCTCCACCCCGCAACGAAGACGCCAAACTACCGGAAGCAAGTGACCTTGTCAACCTTTTCCCGAGATACAGGTGCTGCCGCTTGCCGTTGGACTCCTTAATGGAGTATAACCACTGTCACTGAGAGTTATTGGTGATGTCAACGACGGTAAACCTTGAAAAAACATTGGTCCTGCGTGATAGGGGCGCGGTGCTGATTGACGCGCGCAGCCCGGCAGAGTTTGCCGAGGCGACCATCCCGGGTGCGATCAACATACCGATTCTTGATGATGCAGAGCGCGACGAAGTCGGCACGCTTTACAAGCAGGTCGGGAAAACCGAGGCCAGACGACGCGGAGTGGTGCTGGTTGCCCCCAAGATCCCGGCCATGGTGGAGCAAGCAGCCGATCTCCAATCCGGCACTTCCCTGCCCGTGGTTGTCTTCTGCTGGCGTGGTGGTATGCGCAGTCTCGCTCTGACCCAGTTCCTGGACCTTGCCGGTATTCCCGCCTGGCAGTTGTTGGGTGGCCATAAAGGCTTTCGCAGGCATGTCCTGGATTTCTTTGAGCAAGGTCAGTGGGGCCGCATGATAGTTTTCCGTGGGCTGACCGGAGTCGGCAAGACTCATTACCTGCATCTTCTGGCCGAAATCGGCGCTCCGGTTATTGATCTTGAAGGGTTGGCGAATCATCGTGGCAGTGCCTTTGGCAATCTCGGTTTGCCGCCGCAGCCAACCCAGAAAATGTTTGAAGCGCTGGTCTGGAACGAGTTGCGCAGGATCCCGAAAGAAGCTTTTGCCTTGGCAGAAGGGGAGAGCCGTCATATCGGTCGGGTCGCTTTGCCGATGCGATTGTATGATTCTTTGCAGGCTGAAACGTCGATCTGGCTGAACACGGATCTGTCGACCCGGGTCAAAAATATTTTGGCTGACTACCCGGCGATCGACAGCCTCAAGACCAATTTTGCCGAACCGATCAAATCTCTCAAGGAGAGGCTTGGCAAAAAGACAGTCAAACGCTACCTGGAATTGCTTGATGCGGGCAAGTGGACTGAACTGGTCAGCGACCTGATGGAGAATTATTATGACCCCCTCTATCAACATACCCTGCCGGAGCGGCGGATTGAAGTCGACCTCGAGCCAGAAGAGACTGCCCTGGAGCGTATTCAGTCGGCTGTCTCCAGCGTATTGGATAATCGTGTTGCAGCGCAGTAAACCTTTACTGTTCTGGCCTCCTGCTGATAGAGTGTTTCCATGCGGAAAGTCTGAATGGACGCTACCATGAAGCCATCACCGGAAGATAAAACGATCAACTCTCTCTGTATTAAATGCCTACGCCACTGTAAACAGCCGGCGAACAATCTTTTGCTCGAGTGCCCGCGTTATTTCCCGTTGCCTTTCAAGGTGGAGAAGCTTCGTTTTGATCAGTTGGATTTGTTTGACGGGGATGACTAGAGGGCGTTGAGATTTATGTTCTTACAAGCAAGCCCTTGGATCATGAAGCCATATGTGTCAACACCACGACTTATGAGACGAAAACGGGCTTGTTATTGATAGAGCAATTCAGGACGCTCTTTAATCAACAAAAACAATGACTACCTGGATCGACTCTGGGCGGCCATTATTTTATAGGTCAGGGGTAGTAAGAATTTCGCAAACCTGCCAATCTGAGCCCGTCAAAACAATCCAGGATGATTAATAAGACACTCTCACTACGCTCACCTCTAAGCTAGCTCTTCTGTAAAGAAGGGGTGGGCTGACTGCTTCGACCCAGCGTCCCTTGCTCACGAGCCAGTGCCGCACGAAAATTTATGCACTTCGCCAGTGATAGAGAACTACTTAATCTGCAGCGTACGGCAGATTGAATATAACTGTCGTTCCTTGCCCTTCGACACTCTCTATCCGAATGCTTCCGCCATGGGCCTCGATGACCTGCTTGACGATGCTCATCCCCAGACCCAGTCCGCTGATCGCTGTGTTCGATGCATCCACCCGGTAGAACTTATCAAAAATCCGACTGCGCTGTTCTGCATTCATTCCGACCCCCTGATCTTCGATCCGGACCTCCCATCCAGCTTTTTGCTCTCTGCCAATGATAACGATCTCCTTACCCTCAGGCGAATACTTCACCGCATTACTCAAAAGGTTTTCGAGAGCCTGGTTAATTCGATGGCGGTCTATCATAAGCACAGGCTTTATGGCGTTGCTGGGTAGGTCGAGGCGGAAAATGTGACTCGAATTGTGGGTCATGAAAGATTTAACTTTTCTTCTGAGAACTTCCATGAAATCAATCTCTTGCAAAACCAGCGGGATTGGATCTCCTCTTTCTATGCGACTGATATCCAGAAGGTCTTTAACGATGCGACTTAGGGCTTCTCCCTTGTCATAGATCTCGCTGATGAAATCATGTTTCTGCTCATCTGTGAAGTGACCGAACTCCTCAGGACTACGCAGGAACTCGGTGTATCCCATCATCGTGCTCAACGGCGTGCTCAGCTCGTGGGCTGCGGTCGAGATGAACTCGCTCTTTATTCGGTCCATCTCGATCAAGGCTTGTTCTGCGGCTTTTTCAGAAGTAATGTCACGAATGACTAGCAGGATGCACGGCTCATCGTTGACGTTAAGGACGCTGGCTGAAACCAGACCAGTTTTGATCCGGCCGCCCCTCACGCGAAAAGTGGCCTCATAATTGTTGATCTCACCATGGTCCTGCAGCATCTTCCTGAATGGCTCCCTCTGCTCCTGATCGGTCCAGAGGTTGAGCTCTTTGGAATTACGATCGAGTGCTTCGCGTCGCGAAATTCCGGTCGCATCTTCGAATGCTTTGTTGGTATCAATAATTCGACCGTCTGCCAATTTAGCAAGGATGACAGGATCTGGATTTGACTCAAAGATTTTACGGAAGCGATCCTCACTCTCACGCATTGCTTTTTCGGCCTGTTTGTGGAGGGTTATGTCCTGAAAGCTTTCAACCATGCCGATTAATTGGCCATCAACATCCCGAAAAGGTCTTGCCGTAACAATAAAGTCTTTGATCAATCCATTGACATTCTTTGAAACCTCCTGGGTGACTTCTTCATGCCCCTCAATGATCAGTTTAAGAGGACAATCATCAGTATCGCAATAAGCTCCAGGCCGTGACTCATAGCATTTGAGTGTCGCTGTGCGGCCTTCAATTCTAGGCCAGAATGAATAATAAGCTTCGTTGGCTTGCAAGAGATCAAAATTTACCCCTGTAATATTAATAGGATTGGAGTTGTTCAATATGTTTTCTAGGGTGTTCTTGGATTTTTCGAGCTCTTCTGTGCGCTTCGTTATCATCTCTTCCAGATTGTTCTTGTAATATTCAATTTCCGTATGAACTTTCTGAAAGCGATGGAAAGAGATGCCAAAAGCAAAGATAACAACAAAGGCTATGGAATTAACTGCTCCGCTAAAGGGAGAAATCTCCTTCCATATGACCTCCATGTCGTTCAGCAGCAATATTTGTTTTATCAAGTGCCCAAAGGAACGGGACACTGCAAAAAACACGATGGCCAGAGTGAAAAGGAAGAGGTAGTTAAGGAAAACATCGTCAGGTCTTTTTTTGGTCAACTGCCAGGAGAGAGCTGCACACCAACAGGAAATAAACAGCATCAGGACTGAACCTGAAATATCTAGGAATATGACAGGGCTCCATGGAACATTCATTGCGCCATCCTCCACTTTCTTAAAGCAAGCAGTAAGAAAACAAAAGATGGGATCAGAATTAAATGGTCAAGTCTGGTGAGATAATAAAGTGCGTCCTGGAGATTTTCGATCGTAAAAGCCAGGGTGCGGCCATGAGCCTTGATGAACTTTTCTTTGGCTACGAACTCATCCATCCAGTGGCCTGAAAAGGTTGCTACATTCCATGCAATAAGCAACCAAAGAAAGATTTTAAACTCTCTCCAGTCGACTCCTTTCGGGCGCACAGAGTAAAGACGGAAGAGCAGATATATCATCCCAAAGGTAAACAGGAGATGGCCGATTTGATGGGAAACCAGACCCTCTAGCCCACCATGTGTTTGAACCGCCCATGCAGGGGTCGCTGCCATCATAAAGACAACAAAGGTTCCCATGGCGATGGCAATGCCTTTGGCTACCATCGTTGGCAATAAAAAGCCTCTCCGTTTGTACGGGTTGCTCTCATGGTACTTGCAGGTTTTGCTTATCATCCGTTGTCTCAGTTACTGATCTCTCACAGGGAGCATAAATCTACCTCAGTTCATATCAAGGAGTCAAAAGAACAGGAGCCTTGTCTGTGGCCGTGATTTTGTGGAGGGCTCAATAATTCTGAGATACTACTGTGTCCCGGAAACGGATCTGAGAACAAAAAGTCACTGGGGAATTTGACACCGGAGCAGTTCATGGAACAGCATTCGGAAAGCCCAGAATCTCTAAAACTGGCCTGTCTGAATTATGGGTAGGGGGCAGACCAATGGATTTTTCTCATAATAGTTGGTACTAAAATGGGGAGGTTTGCAACCCAGCAACGTGGGAAGGCCTTCCAGGTGAATCTATTTGTTGCTCTCGTGCTGTGCCATAAAAGCCTCAATCAGAGCATCGGCATCGGGCACATTAACCATTCGCGCGAATTCCCTTAAAAATCCCCGCAGGTAAACAGGTGCCGGAAGAAAATCAAACCGCTGTTCTTCGATACTCTGCAGAAAAGATGATCTGATTTTGGTCCGTTCCGCGACATCTCGCAAGCTTAAGCCCAGTGCCTTGCGAGACTGTTGAAGATACAATCCGGGCATCTGTTGTAAATCTGCGTCAATGCGTATTTTTTGTGACTCAGCTGCAACCGGTTCTGCTCCTTTTTCTGGATCCACCACGGTTTTTGGCGGAGGGTAGTGCGATTGCAGAATCCGGTCATAGGCTTCTTGCAACGATTCGAGCTTCTCCTGCCGTTCGGCATCATCCAACAAAGAGTAGGTTGCCAGAGACTCTTCACTGTACAGATTGCGTAACTCGCAAAACGCTTTTTCCACCTCGACCATGTTGGCCCCGTCGCTCAGGCCAAAAAGATCATAACTCGCCTGCAGACTTTCTTCCACCATCTCACATCTCCGTTACCAGCCCCATTTGTCGTACGATCCGCCGGACGTCTTCGGCAAAGGAGCTTTGCGGAAACATAGACAAAACAGGCCGGCGTGAATTGAGAGACATCAATACTTGCTCATCGGCGCGGACAGCACCAGCCACTGTTACATTGATACCTAAAAAACCCTTGCAGGCAATCGCAATCTCTTTACCGAGATTGCGATCTTCATGCCGCTGCACCTGGTTGACAATCAAGCTCGGATTGAAAGATATCATCGCCTGGTCAATCTGTTCTCCGGCCCTTGGATCACGGCGCCGGAGTAAAGCCATAAGATCTCGCGGCGAGCGAATGCCACTCTTCCCTTTTTCATCTAAAGAAGCATCCAACAGGCCTTCTACATTGAGGTCTCGAATAACTTGACGCAATTTGCGAAAATAAGCTGCTCTCAGGAAGTGGTATGTATTTTCGATTGCGGTCGGGGTCGGTGTGACGACCATCAAACCATTGTGCGCGGCAATGAAAAAATCGAGCACATTAAAGGAACTCCCCGCGCCAAGATCAATAAAGATATAATCGGCCTCCAGAGAAAAAAGCTGCCTGATCAACTTCATCTTCTGCAGGTGTTTCAGGTTGGCCACGTTGAGCATAGCCCGAGCGCCGCTGATTAAACTGAGATTGGAAAGGGGGGTGGCCAGAAGAATATCCTGCAGGTTTTTATCAGGGTCACGGAACAGGTCGCTGATCGTGTGTTTGGGGGGCGACATGCCTAGAAAGGTATGCAGATTGGCTCCGCCAAGATCGGCATCGATCATAATGCAGCGCCGGCCCTGGCTCGCCAAAGTCATGGCAATACCGGTCGTGAGGGCAGACTTGCCGACTCCGCCTTTGCCTCCGCCAATAGCCCAGACATGTGGCTTAAAAGCCTGTTCTTCTGTATAGACTGGCCCGGTCATAGATATCTCACACAATTGAAGCCGTTTGCGGTATGCCCTTTTGATGCTTTATTGAACTTTGTCGGGTCTTGAAGACAGGGGGTCTGTAAGCAGCAGCGATAAGATGCAAAAACTTAATCAAGCTTTTCACGACACTGACTGCAGATACCATGACTTGTCGTGCCAAACGGTCCTTTGCGCAGACCTAAATATTTGCCACACCAAGCACAAACCACATTCATCTTTTTGCTCTCATTATATGCATCAATAAACGTTGACAGTGCCGTCGAGCCTTCACATGGAAGATCCAGGAACTGCAAACCTACACCCGAAGGATAATCGGGTTTAAGACGATTTATATCAAAATTTGTCCATGCGACCCTTGCCTTGCACGAGATTGAAATCTCTTGCTCTCGCTTTGGGATAGAAAATGAGAGTGTCAGGGTTTCATCGGTATCTAATGGATATTTGGTCTTAAGGTAGAGGCCGCCTTCACTCACATCTCGAGAAAGATCAGAAAGTTTACCTTCACGCGAGGGTTCATATTGGACAGTCGTTTCAAATACAATCCGCTCCATGGAGCTTTTCCTGCGCACGTTTCCTGATTGTCCTGAAGTCAACATTGGCCTAATAAATCTCCCGGTTTCTCTCTATTCTAAAACGGACAGAACAAGCCACCCAATGCGATTCGGATGGCTTGTTATCAACGCTTAATCTGTCTCCTTGCAACCCGGCTATCCTGCATGAAGGACCCGTAGCTTTGCGTCATCAAGTTCCCCTGATTTTGCCTTTGCGGATAGCCAATATATCAAACCCCTGAGCAGGAGGAAAGGCTCAATGTTCCCAAGCGGGTGCAAATTTACTTAGAGCGAAGTGTCTCAGTGATTGTTCCAGCAGTGGCAGCGGGTCAAATTGCTTGAGTCGGGGTGGTGTTTTGAGTGCCCTGATGCATAAAAACGCCCGCCGGATCAATCGGCGGGCGTTTTTTACTTTTCCGCAGGGCGCCTGGGATTATGGCTTGACGTGACACCTGGCGCAGTTGCTCTTGGCATCGAAAGCGCGCTTGCCGTTATGACAGACGCCGCAAAGCTTGCCGGCGTAGATGTCGTCCATGGTGATCCTGACAGTGCCCTGTTTCATCTTCGGAAACATCTCACTGTTGTGGCATTCCTTGCATTTAGCGCCAGCTTCCTTGTGTATTGTGCCGTCGAAAGTCACGACGCCCATGGAGCTGTCGCTGAACGTGATGGTTTTCTTTGCCGGAACGGCCAGGACAACACTGGAACTTACAAACAGAAGTGCAACAATCAGTACGGCCAGTTTTTGCATAATAGTTTCCTCCTTGCGGGAATGGTCCGGCAGTTTATTTTAGTAAGCGTGGCTATTCTAACAGGTTGATGAACGCATGCAAACCTGTAACGAAAAATGCTTCTTGAGTTAATCCGGTAAGGCCTCAGCCAGCAGTTCGAGAATATGTACCGGATGTTGTTTGCCCTTTGCGTGATTGATGTTGTCCTGCAACTGCATGATGCAGCCTGGGCAGTCGGTCGCAACCAGGTCCGCCCCGGTTGCTGCGATGTTAGCCGCCTTGCGGGCGCCGATCTTCTTGCTGGTGTCATAATGGTAGACCGAATAGGTCCCGCCAAGGCCACAACAGGTCGCGGCATCGGGCATCTCGACGTACTCCACCTGCGGCAGAGCCTTGAGAATCTGGCGCGGTTCCTGGGTGATCCCCCGGTTACGCAGGTGACAGGGATCGTGGTAAGTCACCTTGATCGGTTTGTCGGTTTTCGGTAGTGCTGCGAGTTTCTCCGGCAAGCCATGATTGGCGAGGAAAACAAAGATGTCGATCGTTTTGGCCGACAGGTCGTTGAACTCATCGCCCATCCCTGCGTAGATGTCGCCGAGGCCGGCATTGCAAGAAGCACAGGCGGTGACAATGTGATCAACCTTGTAACGACTGATCGCAGCGAGGTTCTGCTCGGCAAGTTTTTCGATCGTCTTGGTCGCTCCGGCGCTGACTGCCGGCAGGCCGCAGCAGGCCTGGTCCTTGGGAATGATGACTGTCACACCGAGAAACTTCAGGGCCTTGAGAAAGGCTTCGCCGACCGCAGGGTACATGTAGTTGATGCCGCAGCCGGTGAAGAACAGGACGGTCGGCTGTCCAGCTTCGCCGGGGATGATCTCAGGAACCCTTTCGCGAAACGGTTTGGCGGTGATCGGCGGCAGGGTGCGGTCCGCTTCGAGGTAGGGAGCCGGGAAGCGCAGACGCAAACCGCTGTCTTCTGGCAGTTTCCTGAAGATCAGGTTTGACAGGGTGCCGCCGGACTTGGCCAGCAGGTTCATCAGTTTCGGCCGACCCAACACGGCGGCCACACCCTTGCCGAAGGTCGAAAGGCCCCGCTGCTCGGCAATCCGGCGTCGCGTGGCGGCTACGATCTCTTCCGTGTGGACCTTGTTGGGGCAGCCCGCGCAGCAGCTGCCGCAGAGCAGGCACTGGCTCATATCTTCCAGTACCTTCTGTTCAAAAGCGACTTCCCCTTCCAGAACCGCGTTGGCCAGGGCAATTTTCCCCCGGGCGACCCGACCTTCACGTTTGTCGGCGACAAACACCGGACAATGGGCACGGCAAGCGCCGCACTTCACGCAGTTGTCAATCTCTTCGCGGTAATCTTCGAGTGTTTTCAGCTTTGCCATATGTTCCGTGGCGCGAGACGCGGAAAGCTTGAGAAGCAGCCCTTCTCGCTACGCGTTACTCGCCACCCTCTACGGGATCTTCCTCGTCGAGGAAAATTTTCCCTGGATTGAGTATGTTGTTAGGGTCAAGTGCCCGCTTGATTGCTTTCATGTAGTCGGCGGCGATCGGGGTGATCTCGAGTGGGATGTAAGGCGCCTTGGCGATGCCAACACCATGTTCACCGCTCATGGTCCCACCCAGTTCGAGGGCGGCCTTGAAGACGTCGCGGATGGCGCCTTCGGCCTTAAGGGTGTCCCCGGCAAGCTTCTTGTTGACCATGATGTTGACATGGATGTTGCCGTCGCCGGCATGGCCGAAGTTGACGATCGGAATGGCATATTTCTCGGAGATGGCGTCGACCTTGCGGATCATCTCCGGTACCTTGCTGCGTGGCACGCAGATGTCCTCGTTGTACTTGTCAGGGTTGACCTTGCGCAAACTGGCGGATACCGAGCGGCGGATCTGCCAGAGCGCTTCGCTCTCTTCCGGGGTCGTAGCGATGCGAGTCTCAACCACGCCAAGCGGTTTGATGATCTCTGCGATCCGCGCGGCCTGTTTGTCAAGGAATTCACGGTCGCCGTCGACTTCGATGATCAACACCGCCCGGGCGCCTTCGGGGACCTCGAGATCGGTGGCCTGGCGCACGCAGTCAAGGGTCCGGCCGTCCATGAACTCGAGGGTCGTCGGGATGATCTTGTCGCGAATGATTGTCGACACTGCGCGAGCAGCCCCGTCAATCGAATCGAACAGCACCATCATGGTCTTTTTCGCTTCCGGCAGCGGCAACAGCTTGATGACGATGCGGGTGATGATGCCGAGGGTCCCTTCTGAACCGCAGAGCAGCTTGGTCAGGTCGTAACCGACCACACCCTTCATGGTCGGACCGCCGGTGGTCATGACGTCCCCCGTGGGGGTGACAATTTCAAGACCGATGATGAAATCCTTGGTCACTCCGTATTTGACGCATCGTGGCCCTCCGGCACACTCGGCGACGTTGCCGCCCAGCGTCGAAAACTTCAGCGAGGCTGGATCGGGAGGGTAGAAAAGGCCGACCTTTTCCACCGCCTTTTGGAACTGCTCGGTGATCACACCCGGTTCGACGGTGGCGATCAGGTTCTCTTCGTCGATCTCCAGGATGCGGTCCATCCGTTCGGTGCAGAGGACGATGCCGCCCAGGGTCGGCAGGCTGCCGCCGGTGAAGCCGCTGCCGGCGCCACGCGGGAAAACCGGGACCTTTTCGTGGTTGGCCAGCTTCATGATGCGGCTGATCTCGTCGGTCGAACTGGGATGAACAACCGCGTCTGGGAGAAAACTCTGCTGGGTGGCGTCATAGGAGTAGCAGATCCGGTCGGCCTTGCTGGTGAAGACGTTGTCCTTGCCGACGATCGACTTCAGTTTGTTTATGATTTGTTCAGAAAGCATGTTTCTCGCCTTTGCAGTCACGCTGTATCTTGTTAGCCACTAAGACGCAAAGTCACCAAGATGAGTCTTTGCAAAAGTGGTTGCTTCTTCGTGTCTTAGTGCCTTGGCGGCCTGTTCTTATCTAACTGTTCACAATATAACAGGTAAAATTGTCCCGCCATCCGGGATCGCCACGATCTCCGGATTCTCCGGCAGCTGGTTGTAAGCCATCTGCAACGCTTCGTCAAGGGTTACGGCTTTTTCCATGCCCATTTTTTCGGTCTGTTCGCGGGTGAACTCGCTGATCAGGATGACCCGCCAGGTTCGAGCCTTGCTCAGGGTCGACCAGGCGGTCTGGCCGTTGATCTCGTATCGGCTGCGCAGGGCCTTCTCGAAGATATCCAGATCCTCGTAATTGAACCAGTCGAAGAAGCTGGCGTTGCCGAACCCGTCCGGGCAGGCGGCGAGGAGAATCACCGTCCCGCCGGGTTTGACAGCATGCACTCCATAGTCGAGCGCCTTGTGAGCCTGGATGAAGTTGATGTCCTTGGGATGCCCGCCGCATGAGACGATCGCCAGGTCTGCCGCCTGCGCCAGGGGCGCAGTGTAGAGGTCCTTCGCCAGCTCACAGCCGGCCAGATGCGCCTCTTCCAGCCCCCCGCAAAAGACTCTGGCAATCTGTTTCTCCGCCGTGAGCACAGTGTTCAGAATAAAATCCGGCTTGACCATCTGTGCCGCTTCAAGAATCGCCTGGTGCACCGGGTTGCCGTCGAGGTTTGCCGTGCAGGCTTGTGGATTGCGGCCGCCCAGCTCCGGCGGGTTGAATATGGCAAAGTGGGTGGCCATGCAGGTCTCTCGGCTGGCGACGCCTGGGACCAGGCTTTTACGCCCACCGCCGAAGCCGGCAAAATAATGCAGGCCGATGGTGCCGGTGACGATCACCCGGTCGGCCTCGACGACGCGCCGGTTGATCTGGACCGGCAGGCCGGATGACGTCTGGCCAAGATCGACCAACTGTGCCGGGTTGTCACATTCATGATCGGACACCGCGATCCGGCCATAAAGTGAGCCAAGGATTTTTCGGTGTTCTCTCTGCGTCTGCTTGCGATGGATGCCGAGTGCGATAACAATATCAATATGGTCGTCGTCGATACCGCAACGGTTCAGTTCTTCGACCAGGATCGGCAGGTAGATTTCGCTGCCGGTGTAGCGGGTAATGTCGGAGGTGACGATGACCACCTGCTCACCGGGAGCGACGACCTCAGTCAGCGGCGGTGTCCCGAGCGGCTTAGCCAGTGCTCTGTGGACCTCCCCGACCCTGTCAGGGAGGTCCGGCAAGGTTTTTGTCGATAGGGTTCGTGCCACCAGGTCTGCCGATATGACTGATGAACCGTATTTAAGTGAGAGATGGCTCAATTGGTGCCTCCAGCTGTTAGCTCTTCATTGTAGGTTGTTCCGACGTTGCGTTGCAAGTTAATGGTGCTGATCGTTGACAGTCCGAACCGGTCAGCCTAGAATGACCTACCAAATTATCTGCAGAGGCTTATTTGAAACAGAAAACCATCTACAGTTGTCAGCAGTGCGGTATGCAGAGTCCCAAGTGGCTCGGCAAATGCCCAGACTGCAACCAGTGGAATACCCTGGTGGAAGAGACCGTGACCGTCGCCAAGAAGGGCGGCCGGACGGTTCCTCTGCGTTCCGAGAGCACGCCGGTTCGGCTGGCAGAAGTTTCGGCCTCCGACGAGGATCGTCTGCACTGTGGCATCGCCGAATTCGACCGGGTCCTCGGTGGCGGCGTGGTGCCAGGGTCCTTCACCCTGATCGGTGGTGATCCGGGGATCGGCAAGTCGACCCTGTTGTTGCAGGCTGCCGGAAGTTGGACCCGTTGCGGGCCAGTCCTCTATGTGACTGCCGAAGAGTCGACCCGTCAGGTCAAGCTGCGTGCCGGCCGCCTCGATGTCGTGGCTGAGGACCTCTATCTCCTTGCTGAGACTTCCCTGGAAGCGGTTCTCGAACGGGTCCGGGAGCTGAAGCCGGCTTTTCTGGTCGTCGATTCGATCCAGACGGTCTTTACCGCGGCGCTCGAGTCGGCACCCGGGAGCGTCAGCCAGGTGCGTGAATGCGCCGGGCGGCTCATGCACCTGGCCAAGGGCGAGGGGCTGCCGACCTTTATCGTCGGCCATGTAACCAAAGACGGATCGATTGCCGGGCCGCGCGTGCTTGAGCACATGGTGGACACGGTCCTCTACTTTGAAGGTGACGCCGGACACCCCTACCGGATCCTCCGGGCGGTTAAAAACCGTTTCGGTTCGACCAATGAAATCGGTGTGTTCGAGATGAAGGATGTCGGTCTGAACGAAGTGCCAAATCCTTCGGAACTTTTCCTGGCGGAACGTCCTGAGGATGCTGCGGGTAGCGTCGTCGTGCCGGCTATTGAAGGAACCCGGCCGATCCTGGTGGAAATTCAGGCGTTGGTTTCAGGGGCCGCCTACGGCAATCCCCAGCGCAAGGCGATGGGGATCGACTCCAACCGGATCTCCCTGCTGGTTGCCGTACTGGAGAAGAAAGTCGGCTATGCCATGCTGGCCCAGGACATATTTGTCAATGTTGCCGGTGGAGTCCGCATTGCGGAACCTGCGGTTGATCTTGGCGTGGTTGTGGCACTGGCCTCGAGTCACCTCAACCGTCCGATCGATGAGCGCACGGTGCTGTTCGGCGAGATCGGCCTGGCAGGTGAAGTGCGGGCTGTCTCACACCCGGAACTGCGCGTTAAGGAGGCTGCCCGACTCGGTTTCAACCGCTGCTTGTTGCCCGCCGGCAATCTGAAAACCCTCGATAAACCGAAGGGTATCGAGTTGGTCGGCGTACGTAGTGCTGCGGAGGCATTGGAAGATTTATTCAGGTAAAAAGAAAGAGGTAAGTGGATAGGGGTAAGTGAGTTTCTTTCCCCTTTCCCCTCGCCCCTGACCCGATCTTTGAACGGAGTTAACGTGGCGGAAAAGTTGAGTCATTTCAATCAAGAGGGCAAGGCGATCATGGTTGATGTCGGTGACAAGGAGAGCACCCGCAGGGTTGCCGTGGCGTGTGGCGAAGTACTGATGCAGCCGGAAACGCTCACCCGTATCCTCGACCAGCGGATTGAAAAAGGTGACGTGCTTGATGTCGCCCGGTTGGCCGGCATCATGGCGGCCAAGAAGACCCCTGATCTGATCCCCCTCTGTCATCCTCTGATGATCAACAGCGTCGAGGTTGATTTCACTCACGATACGCAAAAGTCACTGGTGAAGATCAAGGCAACGGTCAGGGTAAACGGCCAGACCGGAGTCGAAATGGAGGCGCTGACGGCGGTGTCGGTTGCCGCATTGACAATTTACGATATGTGCAAGGCCGTGGATAAAACCATGATGATCGGCCATATTCGCCTGACGGAGAAACAGGGCGGCCGCAGTGGTCATTTCATCAACCCGGAGGAGCCGGCTTAGTGGCCCAGCAACGGACATTCGTTATCCGGCGCGCTTTTGTCTTGCCGATGGGTCTGCTGATTGCCCTCACCGTTGCCCTGCTGGTTGTCTGTCTTCTGCAGGGCCAGCCGATCGCCAAGGCAATTATCCTGGCCGGCCTGATCATGCCGCTGGCTGTACTCTTTGTCGAAAGTGCGCGTCGGCGACTGGTCATCAACGCAGAAGAAATCACGGCTTATCGCCTCTTCCGGCAGCGCCGGATGCGTTTTGCCGATGTCACGAGCCTGGAGACGGTCCGGGTGCGCAACCGGGTTTTCATGACCCTGGTCGCCGGTGACGATGATTTTCTGATTATATCCAATTCATACGGGGATTTCCCGGCTTTGCTCAGCTGTCTGATCGAGTCGGTACCGGGTGGAACGGTCACGGATGAGACCGAACAACTTGCGAAACAGCCACCGCTCAGGCAGGCGGACGTCTTCACGGCATGGTTCGCCGTTATTGCTCTGGCCTATATCCTGCTGGCCCAGTTCAGAACGTAAGCGGAGGAGACGGGTATTTAGGTTGACTTGACGGTCAATTTCATTTAATTTGTGCCCGTTGTCGTTTGAGGAGTTTTCTTATGAAAAAAGAGAAGTTGGAGGAGTTTCGTCAATTGCTTCAGGGGCAGATGGACCAGTTGCTCCGTGAGGCAGACAAGACGGTCTCCGAGATGACGGATGAAAAGACCAATTTTCCCGACCCCACCGATCGGGCCTCGCTGGAATCTGACCGCAATTTTGAATTGCGCATCCGTGATCGCGAACGCAAACTGATTGTCAAGATCCGCGAAGCGCTCGACCGTATCGATTCCGGTGAGTTCGGCGAATGTGAAGATTGCGGTGACCAGATCGGCGAGGCGCGGCTCAAAGCCCGCCCGGTCACTACCTTGTGCATCGAGTGCAAGACTGAACAGGAGCGTCAGGAAAAGATCGGCTGATTTGTTTCGGTCTTTGCCGGCAGGCGGGAGATGGTCATGCCGGACGAACAATCTGATCTTCACAGCCAGAACCAGACAACATTGCCGCACCAATCCGACACTGATCTGTCGGTAAAATTTACGCGCTTATCTCTCAGGGCCGGTCTGGCAGTTTTTCTGCTCGCCGGCCTTTTGCTGTTTTTCCTCGGGCGGTATAACTACCTGCTGACCCACACCCTGATAGGGGTTTTCAGCGTCATTCTTTTGACATCCGTCTTCCTGATCGGCTGGAATACCAGACGCCTGGTGCACAGCCAGTTTTTCGTAATCCTCGCGGTCGGTTTCCTTTTGACCGGTATGGTCGATCTGCTGCACACCTTCTCGTACAGGGGGATGCAGGTCCTCCCGGGGGCCGGAGCGGATACGGCGGCACAATTTTGGCTGATTGCGAGAACGGTCGGGGCGAGTGCTTTTTTCTGTGCAATTTTCAGCCTGGGGCGGAAAGAAATCTGTTCGGCAAAAATCTGGCTACTGTCATTCCTGATCGGGGCCGGTTCACTCGTGGCGCTGGTCTGGCCGTTGGGCCTGTTCCCTTCCTGCTACATAGAGGGCGTGGGGCTGACACCTTTCAAGATCTACTCCGAATATGCGATCATCGGCCTGCTCCTGCTCGCTGCGATCTTCCTGTATGTGCGGGGCAAGCACCTCAATCAACAGCTTACCTCTCTGCTGATGGTCTCGATCGGCATGAGTGTTGTCTCAGAACTGATATTTTCCCTCTACGCAGATGTCTATGGATTTTTTAACTTCCTCGGCCACTACTTCAAACTGGGCAGTGTCGTTTTGGCTTATATGGCTCTTGTCGAAGGCTCTCTCCGATCACCTTTTACGACTCTTTTCCGGGAGATGAGCCAATCCTACACCGAGTTGAACAAAGAGTTGAGCAGGAGGCTGGAAGCTGAAAAACAGCAGGAAATGGTCAACCGTGAGACCACGATCCTGTACCGGATGTCACGCATGATGCACAGTACGCTCAATCTGGATGAGCTCTCGCACCTGACTCTGTCTGCGGCAACCAGTGTAGGAGCGGGTTGCTTCGAGAGAGCAACACTGTTTACCGTCAATCGTCGTACCGGGATGCTGCAGGGGATGTTGGGGGTGACCCAGGAGATGGCGTCTCTGGCCCTTTCGGATGCCGGTGAACAGCTGACAAGGGAGAATTTAGAGCTTGATGAAGAGGCCCGCGAAGCTCAACGGAAAACGGTTTACAACCAGAAGGTTGTCAAACAGAGGTTGCCCCTCGATGGGCAGGATAACGCCTTGGCAAGGGCTTTTCTGCAAAACCGGGTGGTGCTGGTGCAGCATCCTGATAATGAACCGGCCGGAGGCCGGCAACTATCCGATACTCTCGAACTCGGGCCTTATGCCTGTGCCCCACTGGTTGGCCGGGAACAGATCATGGGAATCCTGTTGGTTGACAACCATCTGACGCAGGGCGAGATAACCCCTCAGCGCAGGCATTTTCTGGAGCTTTTTGCCAATCAGGCCGGCTCGGCTTTCGACAATGCCAGCCTGGTCAAGCGGCTGGAAATGGCTCATGATAACCTGCGGGATGTGCAGGAACAGCTGATCCATGGTGAAAAGATGGCTGTGCTTGGTGAAATGGCCGCCCAGGTTGCCCATGAGCTGCGAAACCCACTGGTTTCAATCGGCGGGTTTGCCCAGCGCCTGAACCGCCAGGACCTCATGGACCCGAAGGCCAATGAATACGCCGGTATAATTGCCCGCGAAGTCAGGCGTATGGAGGAAATGCTTGACAATATCCTCTCTTTCAGCAAGAGGCAGCTGGTGTGTCTCGACAGCTGCAGCATCGCGGATGTACTGCAGGAGGTCCTCGACCTTGAATATGACCAATGCCGGAAACAGTCGATCGATATAATCACAGAAATGCAGGCGGGCTTGCCGATGATTGTCGGTGATCATCGACAACTGCGACAGGTCTTTCTCAACCTGATGATCAATGCACGTCAGGTCATAAAAGGTCGTGGAGTTGTAACGATCAGGGCCAAAGTCGGCTCTCTCCGAGGCGAGAAGGCGGTGTCGGTCGAGATAGAAGACACCGGTGGAGGAATCAGTCCGGAAGTCATGCGCAACATGTTCAACCCGTTTTTCTCGACCTTCGCCAAGGGAACGGGTCTGGGCCTTTCAATCTCCCACCGGATAATTGCTCATCACCACGGTGAAATTGAAGTAATCAATGTGGAAAAGGGGGCCCGATTCATCGTCACACTGCCGGTGGTTCAGCCGGGACCGGCTGCGGCTGGTCGTGCGGAACACGTTCCAACCGTTTGATCCCTGCGGCCCGCCGTGCCTCAGGCCATGCCGAAAGCCCAGAGCAGCCCAATGGCGACAAACACGGCCGGGAGCAGGTTCCCCACCGGCAGACGCTTGATCCCTAACAGATCGATGGCAATGGCGACAATCAGCAACCCGCCGACAGCATTCATCTCAATAATGACCGGTTCAGTGAGAACGGTTTCGGCAAGTTCTGCTGCCAGGGTGATTCCGCCCTGGTAGAGAAGCAGAGGAATGACGGAAAAGATCACGCCGATGCCAAGCGTCGAGGTCAGTGCGATAGATGCCACGCCATCGAGAGCCGCCTTGGCATAGAGGATCGACGGCGGGCCTCCCAGCCCATCCTGTAGGGCACCCATGATCGCCATCGCCCCGACACAATAGAGCAGGCTCGAGGTTACAAAGCCTTCGGCAATCTTGCCCATGCCGGAGAATCGCTTCTGCAAGCGCAGACCGAATTGCTCCAGCCGGTTCTCCAGGCCGAGCCCTTCGCCGATCAAGCCGCCAAAGATCAGGCTGCCAATGACAATCATGATCTGCCGACTCTGTAGCGCGAGTTGCAGGCCGATCAGCAGAACCGCGAGCCCCAGCCCGATCATCAGGGTCTCACGCATTTTTGCAGACAGATAACGGCCCGCCCATCTGCCGATCAGGCAGCCAGCGATAACGGCTGCAATGTTAACCAGCGTTCCCTGTAATATCATGGTCTTCCACGCTTATTTTGGATCAGACGAAGGTGCCGCAACTTAGCATAGAAGCCCCAGTCCTTCAAGTGGCATCGTGCCATACAAACAGGTCAGGAGCCAGCCCCCATAAGAATACCTGATATAATTAAGCAAAACCAACACAATCTGCCGGGGAATCATTGACGTTAGTTGATGGAGGCCCACCATGTCCCGGATCGACCTGGTTCTGCTGCATCCGCCAAGTGTTTATGACTTCCGTAAGGAAGCCATCATGTATGGCCCGGTCAGTGACCTGATCCCGTCCTCTCCGGTCTTCGAGATGTATCCGCTTGGCTTCCTGACCATGACCAACTACCTCGAGTCCAGAGGCCTGACGGTGCGCATCGTCAATCTGGCCTTGCGGATGATGAACGATCCCGGATTCGATGTCCCCAGGTTCCTGTCAAAACTCAAGCCGAAGGCATTCGGCATCGACCTGCATTGGTTGCCGCATGCGCATGGCGCACTCGAGATTGCGCGACTGGCCAAGGAGTGTCACCCGGAAATCCCGGTTATTTTTGGCGGGTTGTCAGCAAGCTATTATCACGATGAGCTGATTCGTTATCCCCACGTGGATTTTGTTCTGCGCGGGGATTCTGTAGAACCGCTATTGTATGCCTTGCTGCTCTGCCTGCGAGGCGATGGCCTCCTGGAGGATGTGCCCAACCTGGTGTGGAAAAAGCAGGGGAAGGTCCAAGTCAACAATTTCACTTGCACCTTCCCGGATATGGACTATGTCGACCTGGCCCCGGAGCGCATGGTTCGCATGGTCATGCGTCACCGCGACCTGCAGAGCGTCCTGCCGTTCAACGGCTGGTGGCAGAATCCGATTACTGCGGTTTTCACCGTCCGTGGCTGTGTGCACGAATGCGTCACCTGTGGTGGTTCTGGTCATGCCAGCGGGCTGTTGAGCCTGCGGAATAAGCCGGCATTCAGGAGTCCGCTCAACCTGGTCAAGAACATTTCGGATGTCTGCAGGATTTCGCGCGGGCCGATCTTCCTGGTGGGCGATCTGCTCCAGGCCGGGGATGATTATGTCCGCGAGACGCTGGTGCGCCTGGCACAGGCGCGGCTCGCCAACGAGATCGTTTTCGAAGTCTTCGGTATGCCTGCCCCGGAGTATTTGCGGGCGATTGACAGGTCGGTCAAAAATTGGAGCCTCGAGCTGTCACCGGAGAGTCATGAGGAAGAGGTTCGACGTCACCAGGACTCTCAGGTTTTTTACAGCAATGACGAGATGGAGGCCGTGATCACGGAGGCCCTGAGATTGGGTTGTCATCGCCTCGATGTGTTCTTCATGATCGGCTTGTCCGGACAGACCTGTGAATCTGTGATGAAAACAATCGGCTACTGTGAAAGGCTCTTTCGTAGTTATGACCGGCGACTATCCTGTTTTATTTCGCCGATGGGCCCTTTTCTTGATCCCGGCAGCCATGCTTTCGAGCAGCCGGAGAAGCACGGCTACCGGTTGTTTGCAAAAACCCTGGAAGAACATCGCCAGTTGCTTCTTCAGCCGACGTGGGGACAGATTCTGAATTATGAAACGGAGTGGATGAGTCGTGACGAGATGGTCGAGGTGACCTACGATGCAGCTGAAGCGCTGAACGCCATGAAGCTCCGGTACGGGCGCATTGACCAGGCGCGCGGAGACGGAGTCGCACAGAGGATCAGGCAGGCCAGGGCATTGAAGGACAGGATCGCACAGTCAGAAGGGAGTATGGATTCAGAAACACTGGATCGATTGCGCGGTGACATCCATGCGTACAGCGTTTCGACGGTCTGTGACAAGCAGGAGCTGTTCTGGCGTCGCCACATGATGAATTTCAAGTGGCTGGAGATCCTGCGCATCGGAGCTGCGAACCTGTTAACGTCTGGCCGCACAAACCATTCAAACTGAACTTCAGGTTGCTTTAGGCGGGCTCTTTTTTATTTGCTCCTGTTCAACCTTTCTGCAATTGATCGGCCATAGATTGGACCTCAGCACTAATCTGATCTGGCAGCCCCCCTTGCTTCATCAAGCGCTCAATCTGCTCAGAGGCTTCCTTCTTCCACCCTTTGGCCAGGTAAACCTGGGCGATGCGCAGCAGCCAGCGAGGGTTGTCAGTCTCCTGGCGCATGGCTCCCTTGAATGATTCAAGCGCCTGGTTCAGGTTCTGCCCGCGTCTTAGCCAGTATTCCGCCAGCATCGGATGAACTCCACCTCCGCAGCCGCCACCGGGCATCCGCATCAGCAGCGCTTCTGCTTCAGCGAAGCGTTCTGCACGTTCCAGCAGTTGCGAGCAGAGCATGATCAGGCCGGGATCGTTGACCCCTTGATCAATGGCTTCGAGTCCGGCGGCCAGGGCCGGTTCCAGTTCGCCGCGCTGGGCATGCAGCTCTGCCAACCTGGCCCAGCAATAACCGACAAAACGTTCTTCGGCGATATTCTGCTTGAGAGATTTCTGCAGTTCGTCGCTGTGCCCATCGGTAATCAGGATTTCGGTCAGTGCCTCGTAGGCCGGGAACAGGTCGGGTTCAGCGGTCAACGCAGCCTGCAGATCCTGTCGGGCTTTCTTGCTCTGGCCGCTGCGTATCATCAAAGCCCCCCGTTCGAAGAGGAACAAGGCATTTCGCTCTGCGGCGGGAACTTTTTCCAAAAGCTCCAAAGCCAGCTTTTCATCCCCTTCCTGGGCAGTCAGCCATGCCTTTCGGAATTGTGTCCCGGCAGCCAGGTAGCGTTCTGCCAGGTCCGGCGGAAGGGTGGCCAACAGCAGTTCCATGCGGGTCTCCTGGTCGAGGTCTGCGTCCACGCCACCAGCACTCGGCTCCGCTGCTGGTGCGCAGCTGTTGCAACCGGTATGCAGGGCCGGACTTTCATCGGCTACCATCTCTTCAGGGGGGAGTTCACCACGGTCCAGGGCTGCCAGGGCCTGCTGTGCACGCTCACGCAGTTGAACGGAACGGGCCTGCTCGATGGCCAATTGGTAATCTTCGCGGGCGCGCAACAGGTTGCCTGATTTCTGTGCCCAGGACCCTTCTTCCATGTTCATGGCGGCCAGGGTGTCGCCGGCCAGGTTCTCCCAATTGGTGATCTCGGCCGCAGTTGCAGCATCGAACTCGTTCCGGTCAACCTGTCCCGCTATATTCAGAACGCCTACCCAGTCCTGCCGGGCATGGCATTGGCGCATCTCGTCAATCGGGTCTTTCTTGCTGAACATCTTTTTCAGAAAACTCATATCTTCCTGCCTCTCGGTGATTTGATCGGATGATTGAACAACTTCATGATCAAAGAGTCAACTTTAAATCGGGGACTTTGAATGCGGGGACTGGAGGCTGGAGGCTGGGGATTGGAAACTGGGAAACCCCTTGACCACTCTTGCTCCTTGTCCCCAGATGGTGTATAAGCCATGTTCTGTGAAATAACCTTTCAGACAGGACACAATAATGAGCGAAGATACCAAGAAAATCATCTACTCGATGGTCGGCGTCAACAAGAACTACAGCGGCAAGCCGATCATCAAGGATATTTCCCTTTCCTACTTTTACGGTGCCAAAATCGGCGTGCTCGGTCTCAACGGTTCCGGCAAGTCGACCCTCCTGCGGATCATGGCCGGAGTTGACAAAGAGTTCAACGGCGAGACGATGCTCTCTGACGGTTATACCGTAGGCTATCTCGAACAGGAGCCTCTGGTCGATTGTGACAAGACGGTGCGCGAAGTGGTTGAAGAGGGTGTTCAGGAGACCGTTGACCTGCTCAAGGAGTTCGAGGAGATCAACGAAGCTTTTGCCGACCCCGATTGCGACATGGAAAAGCTCTGCGAGCGTCAGGCCGTGGTCCAGGACAAGCTCGATGCACTGGACGCCTGGGAGCTGGATTCGCGGCTGGACCTGGCCATGGACGCCTTGCGCTGCCCGCCGGCGGACACTCAAATAAAGATCCTCTCCGGGGGGGAAAAGCGCCGCGTTGCGCTCTGCCGACTGCTGCTGCAGAAGCCCGATATCCTGCTGCTTGACGAACCGACCAACCACCTCGACGCTGAGACCGTTGGCTGGCTGGAGCAGCACCTGCAGCGCTACGAAGGGACGATCATTGCCGTGACCCATGATCGTTACTTCCTCGACAATGTTGCCGGCTGGATCCTCGAGCTTGACCGCGGTCATGGCATCCCCTGGAAGGGTAACTACTCGAGTTGGTTGGAGCAGAAGCAGGAACGCCTGCGCAAGGAAGACAAGACTGAGAGCAATCGTCAGAAGACCCTGCAGCGCGAGCTCGAGTGGATACGCATGAGCCCCAAGGCGCGCCATGCCAAGGGCCAGGCCCGCATCAACTCTTACGAGAAACTGCTCAACCAGGATGCCGCAGAGCGCGAGCGCAACATGGAAATTTACATCCCACCCGGGCCCCGTCTCGGCAACACTGTTGTCGAAGCCAGTGACGTCACCAAAGCCTATGATGACAAGCTGCTTTACGAAAAGATGAGCTTCATGCTTCCGCCAGGCGGGATTGTCGGTGTGATTGGCCCCAACGGTGCCGGCAAGACCACCCTGTTCCGCATGATTACCGGCCAGGAGCAAGCCGATTCGGGGACTTTCAAGATTGGCGAGACGGTCAAGCTTGCTTATGTCGACCAGGATCGCCCCCTCGATGGCAGCAAGACCATTTTCGAGGAAATCACCGGCGGCCAGGAGCAGATGATGCTCGGCAAGCAGCTGGTCAATTCGCGCGGGTACGTGGCCCGCTTCAACTTCTCAGGCGGCGACCAGCAGAAGAAGGTCGGTGTGCTCTCCGGCGGTGAGCGTAACCGCGTGCACCTGGCCAAGATCATGCGCGAGGAATCGAACGTCCTGCTGCTTGACGAACCGACTAACGACCTCGATGTCAATACCCTGCGAGCCCTTGAAGAAGCCCTTGAGAATTTCGCTGGGTGTGCCGTGGTGATCAGCCATGACCGCTGGTTCCTTGATCGCATCGCGACCCACATCCTCGCCTTCGAAGGAAATTCCCAGGTGGTCTGGTATGAGGGTAATTACTCGGAATACGAAGAAGACCGCAAACGGCGCCTCGGCAAGGATGCAGACCAGCCGCACCGGATTCGTTATCGCAACCTTACGAGGCAGTAGCCGGGGCCTGGAGGCTCGGGGCTGGTAATGGCAAAATGAAACTTGAAAGGCCGACAGGAAACCTGTCGGCCTTTGTGCTATTGCAGTATCGAGCTACGCTTTTTCCAGCCCCTAGCCCCTAGCCCCTAGCCCCTAGCCCCTAGCCCCTTCGGATGTGTATTGATCAAGTCACTAATGTCTCTCTTGGCATCGAAGAGGACGATATCTGCTGTAAAGGCCGTAGTGTTTTCATGAACATCGTTGAAAATGAAACCGGCACCGGTTTCACTGGCGAGTTTTTTGACGCCTTCGCAAAAGAGATGATTACTTAGGGCCAGCTGAATGTTAATAGTCACGCTAGTCACCGTAAAGTAGTCGAAGGTGGATATTTAAATATGAGGTATTTTTAACTTCTACCACTTAATGAGTACAGGTCAAGGCTGATATGTGGCAATTGATACAAAATAACAATGCGAACCGACAAGACCATTGATGATTTAGTATCGTACTTTCTGCGTGCATCTGTAGCCTTTTGTCCAATTGTGTCGCCTGAGAAGTCTGTGACAATGAAAGCGGACAGAGGTTTGTCGATGTTCAAGATTGCTGCTGGGTTGGGGATGGCTGAGTCGCTCCGGCTGCAGTGGCGCAATTTTCAAGCCGAGAAGGGCAGGCGGCGTATAAGGAGAATTGTCATGAAGAGAATACGCAAAATCATCAAAGTGCTCATGGTTGGCCTTGCCAGCTTGATTCTGGTTGTTTGGGCCATCCCTGTAGAGGCCGTCAACGGGAATAATGAAGGGCCATCAACGATTTATTTAGCCAAGGCTGGCGGGGGTGGCTCCGGTAGCGGTGGTGGCAACGCTGATGCGGGTGGGCCGGGTGAGCAGGGTAGTCCTGCAGAAACCGGCGGCTTCGGCAAGGGTTCCGTAGAAATGGAGCGTACCCGGACAATGGAACAGGACCGCAGCCGGGACCAGTTGGAGACCCATGACAAAGACCAGCTGCGTGACCGGGACCGTGACCGGGATCAGCTGAAAGATCAGGACAAAGACCAGCTGCGGGATCAAGACCGTGACAAAGATCGCGATCAGGACCAGCTGAAAGATCAGGATAGAGACCGTACTTAAATCTGGTCAGCTGCATCCATACTTTTCGGGATGAAAACTTCGGTGAGGTTCTCATCCCTTTTTCTTGAGATCTGTCCGTTCTGGTTTTTGGCCTCCTATCCCCATCCGGCCCAGTCGGCCTTGTCGTAATCCGCCAGCAGTGCCAACGGAATAAACGTATCGATTTCTGAGAATGCCGTGCCGGTCAACTGTTCGGTGAATTTGCGAAAGATGTCGATCTCCTCCTGGAATACATCACGAAACCGCCACCTGAGAATATCTTCAGGCAGGTTCAGAGGATCGCCCTTGTGCAGAGTGCAGGTCGTTCCTTCGAAATCCTCGCCGGAACAGTCGATATTCGGCAGGCCATGCAGTCTGCAGGTCAGGGGGCGGGAGTTGTAAATCAGGCAAAATCCTTCGGCATCGAGGAGCGGGCAGGGTGTCTCGTCGTCTTCCGGCATCTCGGTCCACTCGTGGTCCGGTAAGCCGTTCAGCAGGTAGGGCGGCTGCAGTCCGGGCCAACGCTGCTGCAGCTCTTCCAGGCGCAGCTGAGATTTTTGCAGGACCTCTTTGCGAATGGCGGGCTTTAAAGAGCTGAATGCGCTCTTCAGCAGGAAGGCATCGAGCAGGGTGATGTCGAACAAGCCCCGGCAGCAGGCGCTGCAGCCGCCGCGACATGAGAACGCCGTGCCGCCGGTTTCCAGGCAGCGGTTGAACCAGGCGTCGACATTGCCGAGCAGGCTGCGATATTCCCTCTCGATTTCAATGTTGATCTTCATGTTGTCACGATAAGCTTAACAGGTGTGAGTGACAAGCGAATCTCTCCCTTTCGCATAAACTTGTTTCGAAAATTACGTGTTCATTGCTAAACTGTGATTGCTTATCCCTGAATGAAAGGCAAAGGTTATGAGTATGACAGGCTCCTGTTTGTGTGGTGCAGTGAAATATGCGACCAGCTCCGACTTCGAGATGGTTGGGAACTGCCACTGCAATACCTGCAAGAAGATCACCGGCAGTGCTTTCGAAGCCTTTGCCGTGATCACCCAAGAGAGTTTTACCCTGTTGGCAGGTGAAGATTCACTGGTTGAATACAAAATCTCGCGGAAGGTGAAAAAATATTTTTGTGGCACTTGTGGAACGCCGGTTTTCAACCAGCACAGGCTGGCACCGGGCAAGCTGATCGTCCATGTGGGGACACTCGATGATCCGACCGGTGTCGCACCGACTCTCAACCTGTATTGTGAAAGCATGCTGCCGTGGGTGGCGGAGATCTCGTCGCTGAGAAACTTTGACCAGGGATTTACCAGGTAAAGGGTTGTTGTCATGTCGAATTCGCGTGAAGAAACCAGAAGCTGGGTCGAATCGGTGATTCGTGATTTCTGCGCCTCGGCACAGAATTCTTTGCAGATGCCGACCGCTGAACCGGCCTGGGCAGAGCCGCAGATCGCCTATGCCAAGGGCGACGACCCGCTTTTTGAACAGCTCAAGAATGATATCGGTCCCTTCTACTGGACTCCCCTGGAAGCGTTGCAGCTCGCATGGCCCGACCTGGGCGTCACTGCCGCCGAA
Organism: uncultured delta proteobacterium; assembly: GCA_963825575.1. Taxonomy (GTDB): domain Bacteria; phylum Desulfobacterota; class Desulfuromonadia; order Desulfuromonadales; family BM103; genus JAFDBW01. The sequence continues at coordinate 48,677 of CAWGUB010000030.1, read as the reverse complement.
CTTGCCGTGATTGTCTACATCCTGCCGCAGACCGAAGCGACCCGCCTGGATCAGCGTGAGGCGACGGAAGTCCCTGCGGAAAGATGGGCCCGTTCCCGTTTCCATGGCGAAGAGTTCAACTGCGCCCTGCGCCTGCACCTGGCCGAGCAGTTGACGAATGCCGGTTTCCCGGCCGTGGCTCCTGAGCGTCTGGCAGATTTTGCCTACCGCAACAGCGAGCGCTTCGGCATCGCCTCCAACTGGTCGGAGCGTCACACCGCCTGGATTGCCGGCCTAGGTACCTTTGGGCTATCTGACGGTTTGATCACCAGGGTGGGCAAGGCGGTGCGTTTTGGCTCCGTCGTCGCCAGGGTGGACCTGGAGGCAACGCCCCGTTCCTATGCAGGTCACCAGGACTGGTGCCTCTGGTACGCCAGAGGCACCTGCGGGGTGTGCATGCAGCGCTGCCCGATTGATGCGATTACCGCAGCAGGCCACGACAAGCCGGCCTGCTGCGATTATATCCGCAATGTTACGACCCCCTACGTCCGTGACAACTACGGTACCGGGGCCACGCCCTGCGGACTTTGTCAGGTAAAGATCCCCTGTGAAGCGAGGTCGCCGATATGATCCGGGTCTCTCTTGCCGTACTGTTTCTGGTCGCCATGTTTCTGCCATCATACAGTCCTGCAGCTGAAACGTTTGACCACGAACACGGCGCATGGAACCTGTTGGTCAAAAATCATGTCCGCTGGGACAGCAGTCGCACAGCTTCCCGGGTCAATTACGCAGCATTCAAACAGAATCGGGATGTCCTGACGCGCTATTTGCAATTGTTGTCTGCCGTCACCCGCCAGGAGTTCGAGCAATTCAGCAGGGATCAGCAACTGGCTTTCCTGATCAACGCCTACAATGCCTTTACCGTGGACCTGATTCTCTCCGCATACCCTGATCTTGCGTCAATCAAGGATCTCGGATCGTTTTTCTCGTCGCCCTGGAAGAAAAACTTTTTTGACCTGCTTGGCGAATCACAAAATCTTGACGGCATTGAGCATGATCTGATCCGCGGTTCCGGGCGTTACGACGAACCGCTGATCCACTTCGCGGTCAACTGCGCTTCGATTGGCTGTCCCGCATTACTGGATGAGGCCTATGTTGCCGAGGACCTGGATCGGCAATTGCTGGGCAGCACACACAAGTTCCTCAGTGACCGCAGTCGCAACCGTTTCGATGCCGGGACAGGCACCCTGGAGATATCGAGTATCTTTGACTGGTATGCTGAAGACTTTGCGCAGGGATGGCGTGGGTACGATTCGTTGGAGGACTTCTTCCGCACCCATGCGGAATGGATGACTGGTGACGCGGAGGCTGCAGTGAGGCTGAGAAACGGACCCTTGAAAATCAGCTTTCTGGAGTACGACTGGCGTTTGAATGATGACCGGTAGCGATCCATTCTCCACAGGTTGTACCAGGGGCTGCTCCACACAATAAGGGCAGCCCTTTTTTTGCCTGGCAGACCCTGCCCTGAAACCTGAGATGAACTATTCGCCTAGAGCCTCACCGGTTTTATGCGTCATCCGGCTTTTGAACTTTGATCCGTCGCCGATTACCCCGACCAGCTGGGTCATTAAATAAAAAGCCACCACCAGCAGGAGACAGAACCCCAGCAATTTGAACATGGCTTTCGGCCTGAAGTAAAACAGGGCAACCATGACAACGGCAATCCCGTAACCGATCGCCTGATTGTTCTGCAGCAGCGCTATAGTCTTTTGCAGATGTTCTTCAAACACCGGTCTTCCTTAAATCAGTAGCCATACAGGCAATATCCCCTGACTTGACGCCTGGCTCATCCCCGGCGCCAGCTGTGGAATTTTTCCACCCACTCGAGCAGTTTCTCGGGGGCATGGGCCTTTTTCCATTCGCCCGCAGCGGCCTTGTTCGCCTCTGACATGGTCGGGTAGGTGTGGATGGTGCCAAGGATCTTGTTCAGGCCGAGGCCGTGTTTCATGGCCAGGACGTATTCTGCAAGCAGGTCGCCGGCATGGCTGCCGACAATGGTGACGCCGAGCAGCTTGTCGCTGCCGGGCTTGGTGAGCACCTTGACCCAGCCGTGATCCTCGGAGTCGGCAATCGCACGATCGAGGTCATCGATGTCGTATCGGGTGACTTCATAGGCAGTGCCCGCGGCCTTGGCTTCATCTTCGGAAAGGCCAACCCTGGCAACCTCAGGATCGATGAAAGTTGCCCAGGGGATCACGCTGTAGTCGACCTTGAATGACTTCAGGCTGCCGAACAGGGCATTCACTGCGGCATACCAGGCCATGTGCGAAGCAGTGTGGGTGAACTGGAAGGGCCCGGCCACGTCACCGACGGCGAAGATGTTGGGAAAGTTGGTGCGTAGCAGCGGGTCGACGGCGACGGTGCCGCGGTCACTAATTTTTATACCGAGTTCCTCAAGACCGAAGCCGCTGACATTGGGTCGTCGACCGACCGCTATGAGAATCTGGTCGAAGGGCAGCTTGACCGTTTCTCCCTGGGCGTCGCAGAGGAGAACCTTTTCACCCCCTTCCAGCATGACTTCCGTCGCTGTGTGGCCGGTCAGGACCCTGATGCCCTCCGCCTCAAACCGGGCCTGGATGTACGCGGAGACTTCCGGGTCCTCACGGCCCATGATCCGCGGCGCCATTTCGACCTGAGTAACCGTGGCACCAAGCCTGGCCATGGCCTGGGTCATCTCCGAGCCGATCGGGCCGCCGCCAAGCACGACCAGGCGTCCCGGGTTCTCCCGCAACTGCCAGAGGTTATCCGAGGTCAGGTAGTCAATATCCTTGATCCCCTTGATCGGCGGCACCAGCGGCCTCGCTCCGGTGGCGATGATGATGTTTCTGGCCGTCAGGGTTTCACCATTAACCTCTACGGTCCATGGGGAGACGATTTTCGCGGCACCGGTAAAGCATTCGACACCGAGCTCAGTGTACCGCTCAATCGAATCATGTGGTTCCACCTTCTCAATAACTCTTTGCACCCGCTCCATGACCTCGGCAAAGTCGAATTCAACCTGCCCGGATTTAAAGCCGAAATCCTGGGCTCGCTGCGCGTAGGAGACCATCTTGGCCGAACGGATCAGCGCCTTGCTCGGTACGCAGCCGGTGTTGAGGCAGTCGCCGCCCATCTTGTCCTTTTCGATCAGTGCCACTTTCGCTTTGACGGCGGCGGCAATGTAGGCCGTGACCAGGCCGCCGGAGCCCGCGCCGATTGCGATGAGGTTGTAATCGAAACGGTCCGGCATGACCCAACCGGAAAAAGCCTTGCGGCGATTGACCATGTCGATAACCCGCTTGGCGATCAGTGGGAAAATCCCGAGGAGGACGAAAGAGATGATAATCCCGGGAGAGAGTATCCCCGAGGCGCTTTCTATCTGGCCCAACTGGGTCCCGGCATTGACGTAGACGGCAGTGCCGGGGAGCATGCCAACCTGGCTGACCCAGTAGTAAGCCAGGGTGCGCATTGGCGTCAGTCCCATCACCAGGTTAATCACGAAAAAGGGGAAAAGCGGCACCAGCCGCAGGGTGAAGAGGTAAAAAGGCCCTTCTTTCTCAACGCCCTCGTTGATGGACTTAAGCTTGTCGCCGAATTTGGCCTGGACCCAGTCACGCAACAGGAAGCGTGAAGCCAGGAATGCCAGGGTGGCGCCGAGGCTGCTGGCAAAAGAAACCGTTACCAGGGCGACCCAGAAGCCGAGCAGCGCACCTCCGGCCAGGGTCATGACGGCAGCGCCGGGTAACGACAGCGCAGTGACCACCACGTAGAGGATGAAGTAAATGGTGATGGTCAGGGCGCGATTGGCAGAGTAAAAGTCGGCAAACGCCTGTTGCCGGTCCTTGAGGTATTCAAGGGTCAGGAAACGATGCAGGTCAAACGCAAAAAAGGCGACGATCAGGATGATGATTGTCGCAACCAGAAAGATCCTGGCGTAGCGTGATTTCATGGCGTCGGCCTTTCGCAGAGGTCCGGTCAGCATTGTCAGCCGAGACTTCAAACCTGAAGATGGTAATAGTTTACCATACTAAGTTAGCGGGACGGCCTGACTGTAAGTCGTGCCGTCAGGCTCTGGTTACAGGAAGTCAATCCTTTTGCTTGTCAAAATGGGTTTTTTGCACAGGATCGGCGTTATTTTGTGCACTGGTGCGGTTGAGTTGTTCAAACAGGGTAATCTGCTCGGCCATGGATAATTTTTTCCGACAGGCGCTGGAGCTGCGCAGACAGAGACGACAGCGTTCCTCTGAACACCATTGGCACTGGCGGCAGTCCGGGCAGGGATGTTTCTTGTCAGAGGTTTTCATGCCTACAGTGTACGCTGTCATTGTCAAGCGGGACAAGCCCGCGTTCTTCAAGCAGGCGGCTGCGCTGTCGGTACAGGTAGCCCGCCTCGCAGAATTCAGCGGCGAGCAACAGAAAGATGGCGATGGCTATGCCCGGTAGCGGCAGCGTAGTCATGGTGATCAATGGCCAGAGAATCAGCATCAGGAGGGCTTTGTAGAGTGTCGACAGGCCCAGGCGTCCGGTCAGGTGTGCCCCGGCAAACCAGCCGCGCAGAAGATTGGCGGCACCGTAAAGGAGCGGGAAGAATGCGCAGGCGGTCAACGGCCAGGTGATGTAATGGCGCATGTCGTCATCGAGGCCCATGACGGTGCCGAGCACCGGTTGATTGAGTGGCCAGGCGATTAACAGCATGACCAGTGCCATGCCGATACTGACCCTGATGAGGAAGCGGATCAAAACCTGGTTGTCATCAGGCTCCTGCACCAACGTCAGGTAAGCCTGCTGCAGGTTACGCATCGGCCCGGCAAGCAGGAAAAGGAAGCCGCGAATCACGCCAAAGGCTGCCAGTGCCAGGGTCCCATCGGGCAGGCGGCTGATTATGGCGTTGATCAGCAGTGGCACGGTCTGCTGCAACCCTGATGAATAGGCCAGCGGCAGCCCGTAGCGGAGAATTTCGACAAAACTCTTTGTATCATCATCCACCGCAGGAAGTCTGACCCGCCAGGCGAAGTAGGCGATAACCAGAGTCTCGGTACCGACACAGCCGAGCAACGCGAAGGCCGCGACGCGGGTCCCGGAAAACCACAGCTGCCCCAGCCAGAGGTAGGCAAACAGCATGACAATCCGCACCGCCGTGGCAAACGAGACCAGGCCGGTGCGTCGGGCACGGATCACCAGCCCCTGGAAAAGGCCGCGCAGACCGGTGATGAAGGGGAGAAAGACCAGCAGTCCCAGAGCATCTCGGGCGCCTTGTGCCACTTCGGGGGAAACGCCGAGGAAGCGGTCTAAAACAAATGTCCCAACCGGACTGAAGGCCAACAGGGCGAGCAGAATGGACACCCAGATCGCGACCAGGAAGATAAAAATCGTTGTGTTGAGCAGTGATTTACGCCCACGGACCATGGCAATTGTAATTGTATGGTTCTGGTAAGATGGCGATGCAACGAACAGGTGCAGGACCATGGCCACGGAGAAGCCGGCCAGAATGACGACAGCATCCTCCAGTCGGGCGAGACCAGCGTTGATCACCGAGTGGGAAACGCTCATCAACTGGACATTGAGCAACAGGGGAAAAAAGAAAAGGGCAACGTCTTTCTGGGTCAGGCGGGCATTGCTCAAGGTCAGCTGCCTTCAGGGAAAATTATCGGCAGGTCTGCAGTGGTCGTCGCTTCGAAATCAGCCTGCAAGCCATCCTCATGTCCGAGCCCCCAGGCGCAAAAGCATGATTTAACCCCAGCTGCGTGAGCGGCGCGCAGGTCGACATGGTGATCACCGAGCAGGACGGTCTGATTCGGCACGCAATCCAGGCGTTGCAGGGCATAGTGAACCATGTCCGGGTGCGGTTTTCTCTGCAGCGCGAGTTCGGCTCCGATCACTTCGGAGAAGAAAGGCGCCAGCCCGAGTCGGTCGACGATCATGTCGGCCAGGTGCTGTGGTTTGTTGGTGACCACAGCCATGGGCTTGTCGCGATGCATTTCGAGGAATTCGAAAATGCCGGGATAGACGATCGTTTCATCGGTTAAGTGCTCGGTGTAGATTTCCATGAAGCGATTACGCTGGTTTACGCTGAACAGCTCCTTCGGCAACGCCCGTTGCAGCAGCAGGCCGACCCCGTCACCGACATAGGTGCGAACCTGGTCGCTGGAAACGTCGGCAAGGCCGAGTTCGTTGCGCAGCAGGTTGACCGCCCTGGTCAGGTCGGGAATCGAATCTACCAGCGTACCGTCCAGGTCGAAAAGAAAAGCATTTATAGACATAGGAGAACCGGAGTTGTGTGGCGCAAGGCCACAGATAAAGTTTGACAGATCAGCCACCAAGGCACAGCAAAAGGTTTAAAAGGCTTGGGGTTGGACAACAAAGCAGCTTTGTACCATTGCGTCTTTGTGGCAACTGTTTGTTTACCTGGCGCCGAAGATGGCGGTGCCGATGCGGACCAAGGTGGCGCCTTCTTCGACGGCGGCTTGAAAATCGTGGCTCATGCCCATGGAGAGTTCTTGCATCTTGACGTTCGGCAACCCCAGCGCCTCAACCTGTTCTGCAAGGTCTCTCAGCTGTCGGAAATAAGGGCGGGCAGCCTCCGGGTCCTCTTCCCATGGCGGCAGGGCCATCAGCCCCCTGATCCGAAGGTGTTTGAGCTGCGCGACCTGACTCACCAGTTTGAGTAGCTCGTCCGCAGTCGTTCCTGACTTGGTTTCTTCCTCGCCGAGATTGACCTGGATGAGAATGTCTACTGCAGAATTGAGCTTGCCCCATTGGCGGTCGATTTCCTCGGCCAGGGAAAGACGATCGACCGAATGGATCATCGCTACCTTGCCGGCCAGGTATTTGACCTTGTTGCTTTGCAGGCCGCCGATGAAATGCCATTCGGCGGCAGGTTCGACGTCATCGATTTTGGCGACACACTCCTGGACATAGCTTTCACCGAACAGCTTCTGCCCGGCGGCAATTGCAGCCTCAATATCTGCCGCCGGTTTTTTCTTCGATACCGCAACCAGGCGGATGTCCTCCGGGGTGCGGCCGCCGTTTGCGCATGCTGAAGCAATCTGCTGACGAATTTGAGCGATGTTGGCGGCAATATCCATGGCATTCATTTGTCGAAAAGTTCAATCGCGCCCAGCTCTTCCAGTGCGGTGATTACTTCGCAAAGCGGCAGGCCGACCACGTTGGTATAGCTGCCCTCGATCCTGGGGACCATGAACGAGCCGATCCCCTGTATGGCGTAGGCACCGGCCTTGTCAAAAGGTTCACCGGTAGCAATGTATCCTTCGATTTCACGGCTTGTCAATTCCTTGAAAAAGACCCTGGTGACGACAGCGGCACTGATCGTCCGGCCGCTGTCGCGGTCGTAGACAGCGTAACCGGAAATCACCCGGTGGCTGCGACCGGAGAGGCTGGTGAGCATCGCCCTGGCTTCTGCCGTGTCGAAGGGTTTGCCGAGGATCGCATCGTCACGTACGACCACTGTATCGCTGCCGATGAACCAGCGGCCGGCAACAGACTGCCTGCCGGCAACCTCGAGAGCCTTGTCGCGACTGAGCCGGACTGCGTGGTCTTCTGCGGTTTCGTCGGCAAGGAGTGCTTCGTTGGCGGCGCTTGGTATGGCCTGGAAGCGGATTCCGATCTGCTCCAGAAGTTCGCTTCGACGCGGCGATGCCGAAGCAAGCACTATGCTCTGAGGTTCTTTTTGCATGAAATATTCCGGTGGCGGATCGGCTTGTCAGCCTCGCAAAGCTGGCAGTGCTTTGTCTTCCAGGTTTGGTTCGAAGAGAACCAGTCGATTGCGACCCATGGCCTTGGCCTGGTAAAGCGCCAGGTCGGAGGCATGAATCAATTCGTTCGCAGTGACGCCGTCAGCAGGGAAAGAAGCAATACCGAGGCTGATGGTCAGCCGGCCGAGCGGCAGGTGGCTCTCGCCGGGAAAGCTTTCTGTTTCAATGGCCCTGCGCATGCGTTCAGCGACAAACAGGGATTCTTTCTTGCCGGTACCTGGCAGGACGATACAGAACTCCTCCCCGCCATAGCGGGCGACAACATCCATATCTCGTGCGGTGCGCCGCAACAGGCTGGCCACCTTGCAAAGAACCTTGTCGCCAGCGAGATGGCCGCAGATGTCGTTGTACATCTTGAAGTGGTCGAGATCGGCAAGAATAATACAGAAATTCTGTTTATGACGTCCGCTGCGGCTGAATTCCTCCAGCAGGCGGTCTTCGAGGAAGCGCCGATTGTAAAGTCCGGTCAAGGGATCGGTGATAGAGAGTTGTTCGAATTTTCCTGCTTTTTCCAATATTGCGGCGCGGTCGATCATCGGCACGGCATAGCCGGTGAAGGTTTTTATGCTGTTCAGGTCTTTCTCAGTGAAACTGCTGCCATTACTCTTGTCTGCGAGGTTGAGGACTCCGATCAGCCGCTCCTCTGTTTCAAGGGGCAGGCTGATGAACGATTTGGTTTTGAAGCGTGGTCGATTCCTGTAGGCAACACGCTTGTCCCGTTCGATGTCGTTCACCAGCATCGGAAAACCACTTTTGGCGACGTGTCCGGCAATCCCCTCACCGAATGTGACCGACATGGCTTTGGCCAGTGCCGGGTTCATGCCCTTCGCCGTTTCGATTTTCAGAGTCCCGTCTGCTTCGTTGAGCAACATCAGCGAACCACTGGATGCTGAAAGCAGTTCTGCAGACATCTCGAGAATCTGCTGATAGAGCTCTTTGCTGCTCCTGACCAGTGAGAGGGCGCTGATCATTGAGATCAGGCGCGCCGAGAATTCACGCTCCTGCTTGTGACTCGCTGCTGTTTCGAGGTTTTCCAGCCGGGTCGCAAGACCGTTGACCAGAAGTTCAATCATGGCCTGGTCCCGGCTGTGTAAATCAAGGTCGAGTATGGCTATGATGCCAAGTTGAAACCCCTTGCCGCCGATCGGGAAGAGATGTGCAGAACGCGTCTCCAAGCCATGGAAAAGCGCGGTCAACTCTTCGCCGGGCAGTATCTTGGGCTGGCAGGGAGAACCGTTCAGGTAGTCGGCGAGACGACTCTGGTCCAGTTGAAAGGAGTCCGGGTCAAGTCCAAGGGTCGAATGGACCGTCATGGCTTGTCCTGGCTTCTGCAGGACGATCAGGATTCGGGGGAGATTGAACAGGACAACCAGCGCCTCGCTGACGATGTCCATGGCCTGTTCAACATCGGTACAGTCCGCCAGGTCGCGGTTCAATTTCTGGACAGCCTCAAGTCTCTTCGTCGTGCGGCTCAGACTGAGCGCATGTATCTGCCTGTCGAGAACTTGCGGCAGGATACGGGATATCTCTCTAATCGCCAATTCCGCTTCGAGAGCACTTACAGGCCGGGGGTGGTTTTTGGTTTTGGCGATCGTCGTTTCTGTCCCCTCAAGAGTCTGAGCACGTGCGACATGAGTGATCCGCCCCTGGTGTTCGAAAGCGACACAGCCAATCAGGTAACCCGGGAGGTTTTTGTTCTCAGGAAGAGGGATAACAAAACATAGAAAACCATGCGCACAGGATCTGACCGATAGTTGCTTTAACAGGAACACCCGGGAAAGCTTCTCTTCCCATCCGTGGTAGCAGTCTGGTGTGCAGGTGGTGTCACCGTCAAGCGGTACGCAAATCTCACGAATCGCATCGATCAAACCCTTGCGACCATGTTGTTCAGAGTAGAAGGCAAGGTTGAACGGTGCCATCAGCGGCTGCTGCTGCAACATTTCGAGAAGATCGCGCGGGTCGATCAGTTTGTCGGATAAGCCTGTTGTGACCAACTCTTTTCCCCTCTGTGGCAGGCTAATCTCTAACCAAAGCGGATGGTGCACATATCAGTTCTAAACCCTACCAGTTATTTGGCTTTCTGGCAATCATGTTGATGGTATTGCCGGTGTCACTGAACCAGGTTTGAATGTCCTGTAGCGCACGGTCTGCCAAAGCCTGGCGCCGGTCGCGGCGTTTGCGTATCCGTTGCTCGAGAGGCGGGAATAGCCCGTAGGTAATGTTCATCGGCTGGTAGTTCTCCGCAGCGGCTGTCGTGGGGTAGCTGAGCAGGGCGCCAAGGGCCGTGGTCGGAGGGGGTGACTGGAAAGCGGCTCCGTTCCAGAGTGATACAACAACCAGCCCGGCCAGAAAGCCGCTGGCGGCAGATTCGACATAACCTTCGACGCCGGTAATCTGTCCGGCAAAGATCAGGTTTGGCCTGCCCCTGAGCTGCATAAGCTGGTTCAGGCAGGCCGGGGCATTGATGAAGGTGTTGCGGTGCATACTGCCCAGACGGGCAAAACTGGCATTGCCCAGGCCGGGAACGGTGCGGAAGATCCTTCGCTGTTCCGGGTAGGTCAGTTTGGTTTGAAAGCCGACCAGGTTGTAAAGGCTGGCATGGCGGTCATCCTGGCGTAGCTGCACCACGGCGTAAGGGTCGCGTCCGGTACGCGGGTCCGGCAACCCGACCGGCTTCATCGGCCCGAAGGCCAGGGTCATCTCGCCCCGTTCAGCCAGAACCTCGATCGGCATGCAGCCCTCGAAATGGAGCACTTTCTCAAACTTGTGGGGCTCGACTTTTTCGGCCTTGCAGAGAGCTTCGACAAAGGCCAGGTATTGCTCCTTGTCGAACGGACAATTGAGATAGTCAGCGCCGCCGCGACCGTATCGGGAGGCAGCATAGACCAGGTTGTGATCGATCGAGTCCGCTTCGATAATCGGGGCGATCGCATCGTAGAAGTAGAGATGTTCCTGGCCGGTTAGTGCGGCGATTTTTTCAGCGAGGCCCTCTGATGTCAGAGGGCCGCTGGCAATGATGACCAGCCGGTCGTCGGGGATTGCGGTGATCTCCTGACGGTGCAGGGTGATCATGGGATGTTCCTCTATCGCCCGGGTCAGGTGCTCGGCAAAATCATCCCGATCGACGGCCAGTGCTCCTCCGGCCGGGACCGCGTGTCTGTCAGCGGCATCGATGAAGAGGCTGTTGCAGCGACGCAGCTCTTCTTTCAGCAATCCGACCGCGTTGTGCATGCCGGTGCCGCGCAAGCTGTTGGAACAGACCAGTTCCCCTAGCTGTCCACCGTGGTGGGCCGGCGTCATGCGTTGCGGGCGCATCTCGAAGAGATCGACCGGAATGCCCCTTTGAGCAATCTGCCAGGCCGCTTCAGTCCCCGCCAGGCCGGCGCCAATTATTTGAACCTTTGTTGTCATGTTGAATTATTATCCGTTCTTTTTCTTAAGTATACAGGAACAGTACAGAAACGGTCGGGCAATTTGCCCGGCCGTTTCTGGTTGCCAACAAAGTTCGGCCAGACTTCACGATAGAGAGGGCGACAGGTAGTTAATCTTTTGGCTTTTTTTATTGTATCCTGAAATTTAAAGACAAAATCAAAGTCCGGGGGTCGCACCCCCCGACTGCGCCTTACTCTTTTACTGGCCTAAAAGAGTAAGCAGAAAACGGCCTGCGCTGCGCTGGGCATGTCTGGTTCGTTAAGGCGGCAACCTCAATCCGAATGGCTTTTGTCGAGCAAAAGCCTACGCTTCCCTCGCAGGTGACGAGGCTCTTGTGAGCCTCTACTTTTGTGGAGGATTGTACCGGTCGTGCTGCTATTAAGCTTTTCCCTTGTAAGTCAAACTAGAGGGAAGGCCCCCTGTAACGGGCCGGCTTCTTGAGCAGTGTCGTCTATTGATGACTCAGACATCCGGCAAAGGAGATGCCCTCCGCAAGGAGAAGGCATTTTTGCATACTTTTGTTGCCGGACAAAAGTATGGCGTCTGGCGGGACGCGACCCGCCGGTTTTGTTTTTGTTTTTCAACTTAGAAGATCATCAAAAAAGAGCAACAGACTAATCATCTGTTGCTCTAAGCTTCATAGAAACTCCCCCTGCCATTTAAAAAAACCAACCCCGCATCACGTGCGGGGTTGGTCAACAATCTGAAACGGCCGGGCAAATTGCCCGGCCGTTCCATCCGTATATGTCGAGCCTGATTCAGACCTTCTTCTTGACAGTTTTCTTTGCCGCAGGCTTCTTGGGCGGTGCTTTCTTGGCCGGTGCTTTCTGCTCCGGCTCAACCAGAGTGACCTGGTAGTCGCATCCCTCCTGGGGGCATTTCTGGACGGTTCCGTAACGCTTGGTGGTCTTCACGACGGTCAGCGGGAAGGCGCATTTCGGACAGGGCTCCTCTTGCGGTTCGTCCCAGAGGGCGTATTTGCATTTCGGATAACGATTACAGGAGTAGAAGATTTTGCCATAACGGCTCTTCTTCTCCATGATTTCACCTTCTTTGCAGGACGGGCAGGTGATGCCGAGTGATTTCGGTTTGACCAGGGGTTGGTTGTTTTTGCACTCGGGATAGGCAGAACAGGCAAGGTACTTGCCGTAGCGCCCCTCCTTGAACTGCATCAGCGCACCGCACTTCTCGCACTTCTCATCAGACAGGACCGGCTCGTCATTGCGCTCGCCGTTGATCGGGCGGGTGTATTTACACTCCGGGTAGCCGTTGCAGGCGATGAAGTAACCGTTGCGACCAAATTTCTTGGAAAGCTGTTCCTGACATTCCGGGCACTTTTCGTCAAGAGGTTCACCGACGAACCGGACCTCTTTGACACCCTCGACCTCTTGCTTGAACGGAACCCAGAACTCTCTCAGGAAAGACTTCCATTCACCTTTGCCGAGGGAGATGGCATCGAGATCATCTTCCATGTTGGCGGTGAACTGGTAGTCGACATACTTGTCGAAGCACTGCATCAGGAAGCGAATTACTTCACGGCCGAGATCTTGCGGGTAAAAGACCCGCTTGATCAGCTGCACGTAGTTGCGTTCTACCAGGGTGTTCATGGTGGCGGCGTAAGTCGATGGCCGACCGATACCATATTCTTCCAGAATCTTGACCAGCGAAGCTTCCGTGTAGCGCGGGGGTGGTTGCGTCGTGTGCTCCTCGCCGATGAGTTCATCAAAGCTTAAGGCTTCTTTCTCGTTCAGCTTGGGCAGGAGCCCTGCGACCTCTTCACTCTCGGTGTCCTTGCCTTCGATATAGACCTTCATGAAGCCGGGGAACCGGACCACCTGGCCCGAAGAGCGGAACTGGAACTTCTCTCCGGCGAGGATGTCAATCGTGGTCGCGTCGAGCAGAGCATCGGCCATCTGGGAGGCGATTGTCCTTTCCCAGATCAGCTTGTAAAGCCGCAGCTCATCACGATCGAGGACCGTGTTGAGTCTTTCCGGGTGGCGTGCCAGACCGGTGGGGCGGATCGCCTCATGGGCCTCCTGGGCGTTTTTGGCCTTGCTCTTGTAGACGCGGGGCTTGGCGGGAACGTATTGCTTGCCGTAGCGTTCATCGATCACCTGCCGGGCCTCATCGATAGCCACATTGGAGAGGGTGACCGAGTCGGTTCGCATGTAAGTGATCAGACCGACGGGGCCCTCGCCTGTGTCGACGCCTTCGTAAAGCCTCTGGGCCAACGACATGGTCTTGCGCGCCGAGAAGCCGAGCTTGCGGTTGGCCTCCTGCTGCAGGGTGCTGGTGGTAAAAGGGGCTGCCGGGCGACGTTTCTTCTCTGTGCGATTGACCGCAGACACCTGCAGCGGCAGAGGCCTGATCTCCTCGACCAGCTGCTCGGCCGCCTTCTGATCGGCAATAACCTGATAGGTCACAGCTTCCAGATGCTTGGCGCTGGCAGCAACCTTCTGGCCGTCGATCGCATGCAGTCTTGCCGCGAAAGTGGTTTTCTCCGCATTCGCCATGGTGGCTTCGATGGTCCAGTACTCCTGGGCCTTGAACGCTTCGATCTCTGCCTCGCGTTCACAGATCAGTCGCAGGGCAACCGACTGTACGCGGCCGGCCGAGCGGCTGCCAGGAATCTTGCGCCAGAGTACCGGGGAGAGATTGAAGCCGACCAGGTAGTCGAGGATCCGTCTTGCCTGCTGGGCATCGACCAGTTCCGTTGATATCTTGCGTGGCTTGGCCATGGCCTCGGCAATCGCAGTCTTGGTGATCTCGTGGAACACGACCCTGCTGACCTTGGGAGAATCCCCTTTTTCGTCAACACCTAGGGCCTCCAGGAGGTGCCAGGCGATCGCTTCGCCTTCACGGTCCGGGTCAGTTGCGAGGACCAGTTCATCGACGCCTTTCAGGGCTTTCTTCAGAACAGACAGCTGCTTTTTCGCTTTTGCCGAGACGATGTACTTGGGTAGGAAATCGTTCTCGACATCGACCGAGCCATCCTTGCTCGGCAGGTCGCGAACGTGTCCGTAGGAGGCGAGGACATGGTAGCCCTTGCCGAGAAATTTTTCGATGGTTTTGGCCTTGGCAGGCGATTCAACAATAACCAGGGAATTAGCCATAAGTCCAGTTCAAGTCTTTTTGTGAGAAATGAAAAAGGCCGCAGGTTTTCCCGCAGCCTGATGCACGTCAGTTCAGCAACCGCGGCCAGTCATCTTCGAGCAGGCAGTCGTATTCGCGGCGCCATTCATTATGAGAGTTGGCAAACATCGCCAGAACCGTAATCGTTTTGATCTCTTTTAGGGAGACTTCGTCGTCCGCAACCTGCAGGGCCTTGGAGATGACTTCTTCCTGGACCTCGGCATCGAGTATGCCCATGCCACGCAGACGGGTCAGGAACCCGCGTGCTTCGCCAGAGAGGATTCTGCTTTCCTCGGGGGAAAAGATCCTGTGGCTGGCAGGTGGATTGCCCAGCGTGATGTTGCCTCCGGCGGGAGAACAGATGGTCTGGCTCTCCATCCAGCTGAAGGCCGCGTCAATCTCTTCAGCATCGAAGCCGACGGCGAGCAACTCCTCAACGAGATCACTTTCTGTCATCATATCCTGATCGTCGAGGAAGTATTGAGCGATGAAACTGACAATCGCCAGGACTCGTTCTCTCAAGAAGGCTCCGTTGGTCGGTTAGGGTTAAAGTGCCCGGCAACTGCGGATGTACCGTCCGCCTGGCAACTTTTCTGCATACCCTTGCAGTTCTAGGTGCAGTAAAATAACGGAAAGCTCCATAGGTGTCAACCCACTTTCCATGGTGAGTTCATCGCTGTGGCGGGGGGTTAGGTCGAGAGCGGCCAGAACCCTCCCGGACGGTCCAGGCAGATCAACGTCGCTGATGGTCTGGTCGGCATCTCTCCTGCTGTGGATCGCCGTCAGACCGAGGATCTCGAGGATTTCTTCCGCCTCAGTGACCGGATGAGCGCCCTGCTTGATCAGGAGGTTCGGACCGTAGCTGGTTTTGCGGTCAACACTACCGGGGACCGCCATGACTTCACGCCCCTGTTCGAGAGCGAATTCAGCTGTAATTAAAGAGCCGCTGTCACGGCAGGCTTCGACCACCAGGGTGCCCAGGCTGAGTGCGCTGATAATCCGGTTGCGCCCGGGAAAATGCCCTGGCAGGGGATCACTGCCGGGGGGGTATTCGGATAACAGCGTACCATTGTTGATGATTTGTTTGTAAAGCCCGGCATTCTCCGGTGGGTAGATGCAATCGATCCCGCAGCCGAGGACGGCCACGGTTTTGCCACCCCCGTCGAGGGCACCACGGTGCGCGGCGGAATCTATGCCGCGGGCCATGCCGCTGACGATAACGATGCCGGCCGCCGCGATTTCCTCAGCCAGTTTTTTCGTGAACATCCTGCCAAAGTCGGTCGGATGACGGGTGCCGACGATGGCGACGGCCGGTTCAGGCAGAAGTTCACCACAACAGTAGAGAAGCGCTGGTGGGTCGTCTATCTGTCTGAGCCTTTGCGGGTAGTCTGCGTCCCAGATAGTCAGAAGTCGACCGTTCATCTCGTCCAGTCGCTCGCAGGCTATCTGGATTTTGCGGTCTGTCGCTGCAGGGATTTCCCGTGTGAGGCCATTACGCAGCCCGGCCAGCTGCCAACCACGTCCGGCGCTGTCAATGGCTTTCTCAGGGGTTTTGAAATGTTCGATCAGGCGTATCAGGCCGACGCGGCCCAGACCCGGTGTGAGCTGCAGGCGCAGCCATGGCAACAGATGTTCCATAGTGTCCCTCCATAAATAATCTGTTCATTACATAAAAAGGGATGGGTCGATAACAGCCCATCCCGAAAAAATCAAAGGTTCGGGAAGTCCTCCCGGAGTCTACCTGGTTTTCGTCCTGATCTGGTCGCCGCGGTAGATCGGCAGGTTGGTCGTACTGGTGATCAGCGCTTCGGCGAACCCTCTGCGTACCTCAAGAACAATAGCGTCGCCGAGATCGATCTCCGGCAGGACCAGCACCTTGTCCTTATCAGCCTCCTCGGTCGCTTCACGTTTACGGTAGATATCCAGTTCGTGACCAACCAGCAGGCCGCTTTCTTCTCCCACGTCGATGAGGATGACTTCCCATTGACCCATGGCAACGTTGCCGACATCATTGGCGAGGATATAGCCCTCGAGCACATTGTCTGCAAACAGGCGTTGGATCCGGCTGGGGATCGCTTTATAGGGGCGCAGCTTTGAGCCTCGTTCGATTTCCCGCAAAGCAGTGGTAATCGTTGCTACGGCAACGGTCGGAGTGACTTTTGTAACCTCGACGGTGCCGAGCTGGATGGTCTGGTAACCGAGGATCGCTTCTTCTCTCTGGTGGCCCCACTTGCCTTCGGCAAGGGGGTGAATGATTGGCTGCCCCGTTTCAATCAGTTCATAGATGTCACCGGGCATGGTCGCAGAGAGGTCATTCATTTCGAGGAAAATCGTATCTCCGGTGGTGACCATGAGGCGATTGTCGACGGTGTCGACCAGGGTTCCCAGGGTCTTCACCTCTTCATCGCTGATGAAGCTCTGGGCTCCGCCGAAAGTGGGGATCAGCAGGATTTCATCCTCAGTCATGTATGCGGCACCGATTGCACCGTCTCCTTCGCCGACCGGGATGATCTCAATGCGTCCGTCGTAGATGCGTAACTTCTGTCCCGGATAGATCAGGTGTGGATTGCCGATCACCGGGTTGTTGGACCACAGGTTTGGCCAATAGTACGGGTCCTTTATGAAGCGCTGGGAGATGTCCCATAGAGTGTCGCCCTGCTTGACCGTGTAGATGATCGGTTCTTCCTTGGCGATGGCTGCGCCAGGCCAGATCATAAACAGTAAACAGGCAGTCAGAATAGTGCGTTTGAGATTCATGTCTCCCCCTTGATGGCAACCGGTCAGGGTATCACCAGTTCCTGGGCCTTTTGGGTTGCTGGACTGTTCGGATAACGTTTATTCAATGTGTCAATCGCCTGGCGGGCTTCATCAGTTGCCCCCAGTTGTAATTGGGCGATGGCAATCTTGTAAAGGGCTTCCGGGCTTTTCGGTGCGCCCGAATACTCGTTGATGACGCGCTCGAACTCCCGGATTGCCACGGGGTATTGCTGTTGATTGAAATAGCAGTCCGCAAGCCAGAACTGTGCGTTGCTGGCATAGCTGTTATTCGGGAAACGCTGCAGGAAGGCCTCAAAGCCGTGTCCCGCAGATTGGTAGCGACCAGAGGCATAGTCGCCGAATGCCTGCAGGTAAACTTCGGTTGGCGAGCCATCACCTTGCCGTTGCGCGGCAGTGGTGTCGGAGGTGTGTGGTAGTGACGCCGACTGGTAAGCTCCTCCTGCCGTCGATGAACCCCGCATCAGCTGATTGATTTCCTCGGCCTGTGCCTGCTGTTGGTTCTGCAGTTCGGCAAGTTGGCGTGAGACACTCTGGAGTTCTTGTCCCTGCTTGTCGAGCGTCTCCTGCAGACGGCTCATGTCCTGAGCCGGGTTGCCGGATTGCATGCCTCTCGGCGGCGGAGCGCACGATGCCAGCAGACCGAGCAGGCAGAGCAGGCCCACAGCTGCCAGATGTCTGTATGTTATATGTCTGTCGGGGATAGTCATGTCGTCAAATTACAGTAGTATCCAGAATTGAAATTTCCTAAAAATTATAGGCTTTTTCGTGACTTGTCAAGCATCATGGCTGGGCGCATGATAATCTGGCCTTGCATGAAATATGCCTCATTGTGATAGAGTAAGCGGCGATATTCGAGTACATAAGGTTACCAAATGATCCCCGAGCTCCTGGCCCCTGCCGGAAACATGGAAAAACTGGAAACCGCCCTGCGTTACGGGGCGGACGCTGTTTACTGCGGTATCGAGCGGTTCAGCTTGCGTGCGCTGGCCGGTAATCTCACCGTGCCGGAACTGTTGCGGGGCTGTGAATTGGCCCATTCTCTGGGTAAGCGCCTTTACCTGACATTGAATGCCTACCTGCGCCCGGACGAGGAACAGATTGCCCGCCAACTGCTAAGGGAGCTTCTGCCGGTTCCGGTCGATGCCTACATCCTGGCAGATCCGGGGATGTTGTCCCTGGTCAGGCAGATTGATCCCGAAAGGGAAGTCCATCTCTCCACCCAGGCCAACACGACGAGCGCAGCAGCGGCTTTTTTTTGGCAGTCGCAGGGCGTCAAACGGCTGAATCTGGCCCGCGAGCTGAGCCTGACTGAAATCAAAGAAATCAGGGCAAATTCGGAAGTTGAGCTGGAAGTCTTCGTGCATGGCGCCATGTGCATGGCCTATTCGGGGCGCTGCCTGCTCTCGGCGGGGCTCTCCGGGCGCAGCGCCAATCGTGGCGCCTGCAGTCATCCCTGTCGGTGGAAATACTCCCTGCAGGAGGAGACCCGGCCGGGTGAATACCTGCCGATCGAAGAGGATGACCGGGGCACCTATATCTTCAACAGCCGTGACCTCTGTCTGATCGAGCACCTGCCGGAGCTGATCGGGGCCGGAGTTGACAGTCTGAAGATTGAAGGCCGGATGAAAAGCCTTTATTACGTCGCAGCCGTGACCAGGGTTTATCGAGCGGCCCTGGATGCCTGGCGTGACAATCCGGACAACGGCCAGATTGACCCACAGTGGCGCAGGGAACTCGAAGCGGTCAGTCACCGGCCTTACGGGACAGGCTTCCTCTTTGAGCACGACCACGCCTTCGTGCACGCCGAGGACAGCCTCTATAGTCGTGATTGCGATTTCGTGGGGATCGTCCGGGAAGTCTTGCCGGAAGGGGTCTCGCTGGTTGAGGGGCGCAACCGCATCCAGCATGGAGACAGCCTGGAGATCATCGGACCGGCAATGCGCCAGGCCGAACTGGTTTTTGTCGGGGCTTTCGATGCCCAGGGCGGCAAAGTCGAAACCGTGCAGCCCAACGCCATGGTCAAAATGAGATTGCCGGACGGGACACGACCCGGGGACCTGTTGCGTCGCTGGCGTGACCCGGTCACATGATCGCTGGTCAAACCTGCCAGATCCGCAGGGACGTCACATCGCAACAGGTGAGTTGGCGGCCGTAGACGCAGCCGGTATCCACGCCTATCCTGCGATCACCAAGCAGAGGTTCTTTGAGCGGAGTATGGCCATAGACCACAGTTTTGCCCCAGTCGTCGTTCGATTCGATAAACTCGCCGCGAATCCAGAGCATGTCGAAGTCAGTTTGTCCTGCCAGTGGGATTCCCGGCCGCAGACCAGCGTGAACAAAAATATGCTGCGCCGATTCGAAATAATACCGCAGCGAGTCAAGGAAGCGTCGATGGCTTGAGGGGATTGGCCACATGCCGCGATCGCGGTAGCTGTCGAGGGTTTGCCGACCGCCGTTCATGAGGAACATGGCCGGATCCAATCCGTCAAGGTAATCGAGAAACATCTGTTCATGATTGCCGCGCAAAAAGACCGTTTTCGGAAAGGCCTCGGCGAATTCAATCAGGTAATCAATCACCCCGGCACTGTCCGGACCGCGATCGACATAGTCGCCAAGAAACACGATTCTGTCGACAGCAGCAGGGTTGACCAGCTCCATGAGTTTGGTCAATTGGGCCAGGCATCCGTGAATGTCGCCTATGGCAAGCCATCGGCTCTGTGACGGTTTTGTCTCGATCTGCGGCATCTCTCCATTCTACCCGGTTCTTCCGTCCTGTGAAGGCTGGAAAAGGTTGTTTCCAAACTATGTTCACGGCATACTGTGACGGTTTGCGGAGAGTCCTTTTCTGACATGAGGCGATAATGCGAGTCAAGCTGATAGCCAACCCGGTCAGCGGTGGTGATGCACGGCCGCGCATCCAGGTTGCCCTGGAGACCTTGCAGGGTCTGGGAGCTGAAGTCGAACTCTGCCTGACCACAGCAAGGGGCGACGCCCGGCTTGCCGCATCGCGGGCCGTGTCGGAAGGCTTTGACCGGGTTGTTGCTGCCGGCGGAGATGGCACTCTCAATGAAGTCGTCAACGGGATTGCTTCACCGGACTTGCCGGTGGCGTTTGTGCCTCTCGGTACGGTAAATGTCTTTGCCCTCGAAGCCGGGATCCCGTTGCAGGTCGAGAAAGCCTGTGCGGTCGCGATACGGGGAACTCCGCGTGCGATAACGCTAGGCAGAATCAATGGTGAACTGTTCCTGCTCATGGCCAGCGCCGGCTGGGACGCCGCGGCGGTGGCGAATGTGCGGCCGGGCTTGAAGCGCCTGATCGGACGCCTCGCCTATGCGATCAGCGCCATTGAAACGCTCCTGTTCAGACCACCGGCACCACTGGAGCTGCAACTCCAGGATGGCCGTTGTCTCAAAGGGTCCGGCGTGGTGGTCAGCAACTGCCGTTACTATGGCGGCCGCTACGTGGTGACCCCTGCCGCCTCCATGTTCAAGGACGATCTGGAGGTCTGTCTTTTGCGCCGGGGCGGGCGTGTCGCACTGCTGCGTTTCGCTTTGTCTCTGGCATTGAAACGGCCACTGCGCGCGCCGCTTGCGGAATTTCTGACCGTGGATGAAGTCAGAGCGGATGGGGCCGGTGTCGCCATTCAGGTCGATGGCGATGATTTTGGCGTCCTGCCGGTTCTGATCGAGGCGGTTCCGCGGGCCGTCACCGTGGTGTTGCCCGGGGACTCATTTTCTGAAAGGTCTTTTGATGTCGACTCTCAAATCACGTGATAATGTCTTTGCCGGCCGGGTTCTCGATGTTGGTGTCGAGATCCATGAAATGCCCGATGGCCGGCACTCGGAGTTTGAAATTATTCGCCATCCCGGAGGGGCTGCAATCCTACCGGTTCTCACTGACGGCAGGGTGCTCCTGATCCGGCAGTTCCGGCCGGCGATCGGCGAGATGGTCTATGAAATCCCGGCCGGGCGCCTGGAATCGGGAGAATCTCCCGGGATTTGTGCCGCGCGCGAATTGGCCGAAGAGGCCGGCTACGCTGCTGCGGAGATCTTGCCGCTTGGTAGCTTCTGGAGCACTGTGGGCTTTTGTGATGAGCAGATTTACCTGTTTCTCGGCAGACAGCTCTCAGAAGTTGAACAGCAGCTCGAACCGGACGAGGTGATTGATCTCTGCCCCATGTTACCTGACGAGGCTCTAAACAAAGTCAGAAGTGGAGAGATCCTCGACAGCAAAACGCAGCTGGCCCTGTTGCACTACCGACGCTTTTGCGATGAGAGTGGCACGTGACCGCCCTGCCCGCAGCCTATGCTTCACCCCTCCACCTGCCCTTCAACCGGGCCTGCCTGGATGAAAAATTCAAGCTGCTGAGTCCGTTAGCGGATCCGGGTGGCCCGGGTTATGGCGTGTTGTTGCACGGCAGCAAAATGCTCGTGGTGAAAGAGCGTGACAAGTTCGAGTTGCCATACGGAGACTGGCTTGATGCGCCATCCCTCTATCTTGGCTCCTGGCAGGAGCAACCCTGCCGCCTGGTTGACCTTGGCAATCTTGACAGGATGCCGGAGGCCCTTGAGATGCTCGGTCTTCTGGATGAAAAGCCGCTGCTGCCGATCGACCTGTTGAGTCTCGGCGGCATGGGCCGCATGATCCTGCACTGGCAGGAGCGCAGTCGTTACTGTGGATATTGTGGTGAGTCGACGGCCTGGTTGGCAGAGGAATGGGGGCGAGGGTGCTCGTCGTGCAAGGCCCACGCTTACCCGGCCATTCATCCCTGCGCCATCGTCCTTGTGACTCGTCCCGGTGAAGTTCTGCTGACCCGCAAACCGACCTGGGCTCCCAACCGTTACAGTCTGGTGGCAGGGTTCCAGGAGTTTGGCGAATCACTGGAAGAGGCCGCGATACGGGAGATCGCCGAGGAAACCGGTGTGGTCGCCGACAATGTTCGCTACGTCGGCAGCCAGTGCTGGCCCTTTCCCAGCCAGGTGATGGTCGGTTTCGTCGCGGACTTTGTCAGCGGTGAGATCCGGGTTGACACGCGGGAATTGGCTGACGCGCGCTGGTTTTCGGTTGATGCCCTGCCGCAATTGCCGCCCAAGCGCAGCATCGCGCGCTACATTCTCGATACAACCCTGAACCTGTCGTGACCGGGTGAGGACGATGACCGCAGAAATCTTCAGCAAACGATATTTCCAACTGCCGCGGGCCGAGATCGGCCACCTGCGGTTTATCCTGGAGAGTTACGATGGTCTGGCCTTTGCGCGGACCCTGGACAGCCGGGCCGGCCTGGTCGAAATTGCCTGCTCCGCGAGCCGTACCGAAGATGTCGATGCCCTGCTCATTGCGCTTGGCGAAGAGGCCGGGCTCCGGGAAATCCCGATGCCGGACAATATCCCCCAGCTTTAGACGGTCACAAGCTCAATCTCCGGCGGATCGACCAGGACTTTTTTCACCGCGCACTGGTCGGTAGCACGAACAATCGCCCCGCGATACTTCTCCGGGAACCCCTCCGGCAGGTTCAACGTGATCTCAATGCGGTCCAGCCGCTTCGTTTCCGGGTTGCGCTCGGTGGTCAACGACAGGCGCATCCCATCGGTGGCCAATTCGCGCTGTTGGCAAAAGCGCAGGGCGTAAAACCCGGCACAGGTGCCCAGTGAAACCAGGAAGAGGTCTAACGGGGCCGGTGCCGTGTTCTCTCCGCCGTTTTTTTCAGGTTGATCGGTGGCTGTCTCAAAGCCCTTGAACTGAGCATTGACCCGAACGCCTCCGGGGAATGTGATTTCCATCATGTTGCATGCCTCCAGCTTTGAGGTTATCCCGCCCAACGCTGCCGTTGGTTGCGAGTAATGATAATCTGCCGCCGTTCTTGATATTTGGTCGATGAATGCAAAGTGTAATCGATTTCCTAAACTCCGTAAGGCTGGCTCTTGCTGAATCCTTTTACCATTTCTCATGTTCCGGTTCCAGCTTTAGCAATTCATATTCCCGCCTGCCGAGGCCTATTCTCTCGCCATGCTCCAGCTGCACTTCCCAGTTGATGTTCGGATAGACGCCGCGGAACTTGTCCGAGCCGGGCTCATGACCGTTCTGCATGGCCGTGCCGGGCAGGCCGTGGGCCTGGTTGACAAGATCGGCACAGGCCTGGTCGAGTGCGACCGGGTCAGTGGCGGCGAGCATGCCGATGTCGGAAACGATCGGTGCGTCGGAGTGTCCGTAACAGTCACAGGCCGGAGAAACCTGGGTAATGAAGTTGATGAACAGCACTTTCAGGGTTTTGCCAGAGACCGCACCGAGGGCGTACTCGGCCATTTTCTTCATCACCAGCGAGGACTCCTCGTTCCAGTTGATGCGAACCGCCTGGGGCTCGCAGATGGTGATGCAGCGCCCGCACCCGGTGCAGCGTGCTGCGTTGATGACCGCCCCGTCGCTGTTCAGGTCGATCGCGTCGTGGGCGCAGGCCTTGAGGCAGGCGCCACAGGCTGTGCAATGTTTTTGCGAGATGCTGGGGGCCACTGTGGAGTGCTGCTCGAGCTTGCCTTCACGGCTTGAACAGCCCATGGCGAGATTCTTGATCGCGCCGCCGAAACCGGTCAGCTCATGGCACTTGAAATGACTCAGAACGATCATGGCGTCGGCCTCGAGGATTTCCTGGCCGATATCAACTTCACTCAGGAGTTCTCCGGGAACGGCAACGCGGCGCGCCGAGTGGCCGCGTAAGCCGTCGCTCATGATGAGCGGCGCATTGACCACGGCATAGGCAAAGCCGTTCTCTATGGCGCAGGTCAGGGCGGAAACGGCTTCTTTGCGTTCGCCCGGGTAGAGAGTGCTTGAATCGGTCAAAAAGGGTTTGCCACCGGCGTTCTTGACCTGGTCGACAATCCGCCGCACGAAAGTCGGCCGGATGTAGGCATGACCGCCTTTCTCGCCAAAGTGCATCTTGATGGCGACCAGTTCGCCTGGCTTGACGATCCCGTACAGGCCAGCCTGATCGGCCAATCTCTCCAGCTTGGTGTGCAGGTTTTCACGCATCCCTGCACGCATGTCAGCAAAAAAAACCTGTTCAGCCATGGTCCTCTCCCCTCTGCATCGATCTCAGCCTGGAAGAATTATCCCAGGCCCCAGCCAATGTGGTTTAACAAGCAAAGGCCCTCGTCGGGCCTCTCTTGTTACGGCGCGAAACGAACGCCGAGTATCCAGAATTGTGTCAAGGTGAGTGGCTCACTGCGGTTGTTCAGCCTGCTTGCCGAGCTGGCCGTAGGCTTCGACCTTGCCGTTGACGATGTGGATATAGTAGCGTTCCCAGAAACGGTTGACCGGTGTGTACCATAGGTACTCCTCGTTGCCGCTGCCGGAGACGTTGTTCGGTTTACCCATCTGCTGCAGGACCTCGGCCTTGGTCATGCCGAGCTCTACGTTATGGATGCCGATCCACGGTGCACAGCCACAGACAAGCGTTGCCAGGACAGCCATTATGATCCATTTGCGCATTGTCATCCTCCTCGGGGATTTCCCCTCGTCAAAACATTACTGTTAAGGCTTGCCGGGAATTGCGGCGGCCATTTCAGGCTCGTCTTTCTTGATGTAGACAGTTGTGCTGGGGAAGGCAATCTCCAGCCCCAGCGCTTCCAGAGTGTCCATGATCTTGAGACAGACATCCTCGCGCGCCTCAAGATATTCGGCCCAGACAGTCGTCGTGGTGAAACAGTAAACCATGATGTCCAGTGATGAAGCACCGAAGTCGGTGAAATTGACCAGGAAGTATTCCTGGTCGATAGCCGGATGATTCTTCAGGAGCTCCCGGATTTTCTGCACGGCCTCGCGCATCTGGGCCGGTGATGTGTCGTAGGTGACGCCGATCGTGAGATGGATGCGTCGCCTCGGCCTGCGGCTTATATTGTCCAGAGCCATGTTGGCGATGATGTTGTTCGGTACGCAAATAAGGGTCTTGGCAAAGGTGCGAATCTTGGTCGAGCGGAAGCCGATTTCCTCGACCGTACCTTCCATGTCGCCGGCTTTGATCCAGTCGCCGATGAGGAAAGGGCGATCGAAGATGATCATCAGCGAACCGAAGATGTTGGAGACGGTGTCCTTGGCAGCCAGGGCAAAAGCCAGACCGCCAATACCGAGCGACGCCAGGATCCCGGTAATCGGGTAGCCGAAGGACTGGATCGCCATAAGGCAAGCCATGATGACGATGAAAACCCGCAGGGTTTTGCGTACCAGTGGTACCAGTTGGTCATCCAGAACGGATTCGGTGCGAACCGCCCATTTGGTCAGGTAATGGTCGACCATGTCGACCATGTTGAAGAAGAACCAGGCGACATCCAGGATCAGCAGGGCCTTGAGCAGCGTCGATACGAGGTTCTCCAGATTGTACGGTTCAACGGGAAGTCGCAGAAATTCCGCGGCAACAAAAAGGCCGATCAGAAAGACCAAGAATTCTAGAGGCTTATGCAGGCAGGCCAGAAAACGGTCATCAAGCTCTTTCCTGCTCTTCTGTGCCAGGGGCATGATTGCCCTGGTGAAGAAGAAGGAAAAGAGCTTTTTGGCAATTAAGGCGATCAGGACAATGCCAACTGCCGCGACATACCGGCCGATGGTAATACCCAGAATCTCGTTGTTCATCCACTCCGTCATTGGGCCCTCCAAGGGCAACATGTGCGCCAGATCAAGGCTTTAAGCTAGCAGATGAAAACGGCAAAAGCAAGACCGTGAGAAGAGTCCGATAAATTTGTCCCGAGCAAAGTGATTCTGCAAGTTTATGGTAGAATGGTTACGATAGATTTTCCGATTTATGACGACCTGAATCCAAGGAGAGGATACCGATGAGCAAGGATAGTCTTAACAGCTTTAACTCCAGGCAAAGTCTCGATGTTGCCGGTTCCGTCTACGAATATTACAGCCTGGGCGAATACGCCAGGACGCGCAGCCAGGTAAATCGGCTGCCGCTCACACTCAAAGTGCTGCTCGAGAACCTGTTGCGCAATGAGGATGGTGATTCAGTCACGGCAGATGACATCAACGCGGTTGTCGACTGGCTGGACAAGCGCACCTCCGACCATGAAATTGCCTTCCGGCCCGCCCGGGTGTTGATGCAGGATTTCACCGGAGTGCCTGCCGTTGTCGACCTGGCGGCGATGCGCGACGCTGTGGCCCGCGCCGGCGGCGACCCGCAGAAGATCAACCCGCAGATTCCTGTCGACCTGGTCATCGACCATTCGGTCATGGTCGACAAATACGCCATGCCGGAAGCTTTCGCCTATAATGTCGACAAGGAGATGGAGCGCAACCGGGAGCGCTATGCTTTTCTGCGCTGGGGGCAGCTGGCCTTCGATAATTTTCGCGTCGTGCCTCCGGGGACCGGTATCTGTCACCAGGTGAACCTCGAATACCTGGCGCGCACAGTCTGGACCTCCACTGAGAATGGCAAACCGGTCGCCTACCCGGACACTCTGGTCGGGACCGACAGTCATACCACGATGATCAACGGCCTGGCCGTACTCGGCTGGGGCGTCGGTGGGATCGAAGCCGAAGCCGCCATGCTCGGACAGCCGGTCTCGATGATTATCCCCGAAGTCATCGGCTTCCGCATGACCGGCAGGCTCCGGGAAGGGGTGACCGCCACCGACCTGGTGCTGACTGTGACCCAGATGCTGCGCAAGTTCGGGGTGGTCGGCAAATTCGTTGAATTCTTCGGTGATGGCCTGGCCAAGCTGCCGCTCGCCGACCGGGCGACGATCGCCAACATGGCACCGGAGTATGGTGCAACCTGCGGCTGGTTCCCGATTGACGATGTCACTCTCGATTACCTGCGTCTCTCCGGGCGAGATGACGCCACAGTTGCGCTGGTCGAGTCTTACGCCAAAGAACAGGGCCTGTGGCGTTTCGAAGGCATGACTGATCCGGAGTACACGGCTGTTCTCGAACTTGACCTGGGCACCGTCAAACCGAGTCTGGCCGGGCCGAAGCGTCCACAGGACCGGGTCGATCTCGAAGCGATGCAAGAGGCGACGAAGGCGGTGATTCCTAGCGATGCAGCGGAGCGTACTGCTGCAGTGGCCGGTACCGACTATGAACTGAACCAGGGTGACGTAGTCATCGCGGCGATCACCTCCTGTACCAACACCTCCAACCCGGCAGTCATGATGGGCGCCGGGCTGGTGGCGAAGAAAGCGGTCGAGAAAGGACTCGTGCAGAAGCCGTGGGTGAAAACCTCATTGGCTCCGGGCTCCAAGGTCGTTACAGACTACCTGGAGAAAGCCGGTTTGCAGACATATCTCGATCAGCTTGGTTTCCATGTGGTCGGCTATGGCTGTACCACCTGTATCGGCAACTCCGGACCCCTGATCGGACCGATCGCCGATGCGATCACGGACCAGGACATGATGGTCTGTTCCGTGCTTTCCGGAAACCGCAACTTCGAGGGACGGGTGCACTCCCACACCAAGGCCAACTGGCTGGCTTCTCCGCCGTTGGTCGTCGCCTACGCCCTGGCCGGCAACACCTGTATCGATTTGACCACAGACCCACTTGGCCAGGATAAGCAGGGCAATGACGTTTATCTCAAAGACATCTGGCCGAGCGATGAAGAGGTGGCCGAAATGGTCAAGCTGGTCTCGGCTGACATGTTCCGGGCAAAATATGCCGACGTCTTTGCCGGCGAGGAGAGCTGGCGCAGCCTGCCGATCCCCGAAGGCCAGACCTATGACTGGGACGAAAGCTCGACTTACGTCAAGGAACCCTCCTTCTTCGAGGTGCGTGAAGCCGCGGCAAACTGCTTGACGGGTTTCTCCGGAGCCCGCCTGCTCGCCTTGCTGGGAGATTCGATTACCACCGACCACATCTCACCGGCCGGCTCGATCCTGGCCAGCAGTCCGGCCGGAGTTTATTTGCGGGAACGTGGTGTCGGCCCGGCGGACTTCAACTCCTACGGCTCCCGGCGCGGCAACCACGAGATCATGATGCGTGGGACCTTCGCCAACATCCGCCTGAAAAATGAGCTGGTCGCTGGTGTCGAAGGCGGTTTCACCAGGGAACTGCCCAACGGCGGGCAGACGACCATTTTTGATGCTGCTGCAAAGTACGAAGAAGAGGGGACGCCCCTGGTGATCATGGCGGGCAAGGAGTACGGCACCGGCTCGAGCCGTGACTGGGCGGCGAAAGGCACTCTGCTGCTTGGGGTAAAGGCCGTGGTCGCCGAGAGCTTCGAGCGGATCCATCGCTCCAACCTGGTCGGGATGGGGATCCTGCCGTTGCAGTTCAAGCCCGGCGATGATCGCAAATCGCTCGGTATCGACGGCAGCGAAACCTTCGACCTGGTCGGTCAGGACGGTGCCGATTGAACCGGGGCAGGATATTGTCTTGCGGATCAATCGTGCTGACGGTAGCAGCCAGGAGCTGGTTGTCAGCTGTCGCATTGATACCGCCAACGAGGTGCAGTATTTCCTGAGCGGCGGAATTCTGAACTACGTGTTGAGGAACCTGATGGACTAACGATGACGTACAGCTGAAGCTGATAAAAAAGAGCCCCTGACGAAAGCCAAGCTGTTAACCGAACGAGAGGAATTGGATTGACACTGCCACCCAGCCCCCAGTCTTTAGAGACTGGGGGCTTTTTTGATAACGCATATTCTTGTTTAACATTAATCTGGGTGTCTCGAATCTCCTGAGGACTTCCAGGAATTGCTGCTGGAATAACTTGCGAGACAATAATGGAAAAATGTCCTAAGCACCAAGGTTCTGAGACGATCTGAATCGCACGACTACCGAGACGAAAACGGGCTTCTTATTAACAGAGATATTTAGGCCGCTCGTTATCTGTAAATTTATTGCCATCTGGACAAATTCCGTGTGGTCATTTATTCTTTGTCACGACTTATAGATTTGAAGTAGTCCATTTAATAGGACGAATGATAGTCCGTCGGTTCTTTGATTACAACCGATTCAACTATGGAGTTGACCTTGGCATACGAACTAAGTTTTCAAGATGATAAGGGGCTGCTGATAGTCGAGATATCTGGCATAAGAGAAAAAAACAAGCTTACCAGTAGTGCTAAAGAAGTCTGGCGCGAGATTGCAAGAGTGACTCGCGTAAAGAAGGTGAAAAGGGTCCTGGTACTATCCAGTGCAACAGGGGACTATCCTGCCTTGGACGCCTTGCTGATCAATTCCAGTTTAGCCGAATGTGGGGTTCAAAGAGAGTGGGATATTGCTTTTGTAAACCTGGATCAAGCGTCTTTCCAAGAAGTGAAGTTTGCAGAAACGGTAGCTGTCAACCGCGGATTTAATATCGGAGTATTCAATAATGAAAACGACGCACGAAAATGGCTATTGAAGTCTACTTGAAAGTTTAGAAATCACGGATTATGAGAAGAAAACCATGACATTGTTTTGATTTTTAGAGGCCATCAAGTAGCTCTCTACGGTTAGGTGAAAACCGTATAGCCATGATCCGTACGCCCATCAGTGCTATCACTAAAAAAATAGCAAGCAGTAACCGTTCGGTTTCCACATCTCTGTACCAAAACCCCATTATCTCGGTTATCACGACAACTAAAACTGTGTCGATAATGTATGTCACCTTTACTCGGCCCTCAGTGAAGTAGGCCTTAACCGTACGGAAAAGTTCAAGCACAGCGAGAACCATCAATACGTTAATTACCAAGGCTTTTAATGCTTCGTGTAAACCATCGCTTGCGAATAAATGCTTTGCAACTGAGAATAAATCTACCGCAGAGCGAGCGACTCCAAAGCCTATTCCCACTATTAGTACCATCAGCAGAACACTGAGAAGTGTTCGACAAAGAGTTTCAAGACAGATACCTGTGACATTTTTAATTGCTTCCTTTTGCATTCTCCCTCCTGAATGAGTTAATTTACGTAAGTAAAAGGATGCCCAGGTTATGTTGTTATATCGTTATTACTCTGTTAGTTGCTTGTAGATTTAGAATATGAACGGCATGCTAGCTTTTTTATTAAACGTCACGCTCCAGGAACATGATTTGAGGTGTGTCAGCGTCGAGGTATATAGGACGGTCTTAAACAGTGAAACAATCAAAGTCGGTAACTAGTTTTTCGTTGACAATTGCCGCCATAAGTCGTACGATTTAACGTACGATAACGTGGGAGGTAGACATGACAACAATTACAGCGACAGAAGCAAGAAAAAGTTTATATAAGCTGCTTGACGAAGTATCTGAATCGCATGAGCCAATTCAGATCACTGGTAAGCGTAACAAGGCAGTTCTGATCTCCGAGGATGACTGGAGAGCTGTTCAAGAGACTCTTTACCTCCACTCCGTACCTGGTATGACTGATTCTATACGCGAAGGCATGGAGTCCCCTGTTGAGGAATGTGATGAGGATCTTAACTGGTGACTTGGCGGGTCGTTTATACGAAACAGACCCAAAAGGACGCAAAGAAGTTGTCAGCTGCAGGGCTTAAACCAAAAGCCCAAAAACTACTTGCTATTCTTTCGGAGAATCCTTTTCAGAACCCACCTCCATACGAAAAATTAGTAGGAGATCTAGTCGGGGCCTATTCGCGTCGGATCAACATCAAGCATCGACTCGTTTATCAGGTACTAGAAGAAATCGAGACTGTCAAAGTTATTCGGATGTGGACTCATTACGAGTAGTCCAAATTATTCATTGACTGCGCGACCCCGGTTAATGAAACAAGGCTGTCTCAGTGGCACGCCCCTGGAACACGAAATCGGGTGTCTCGGCCACCAAGGTGAGCAGGACACAGCTTACTCTCCCCATTAAAAACACTTCCATTGACAAACTGTAGCCAGAAGGATACACTTCCGGCATGATCGAAATCCGCAAGACAGATGTTTTTGTCGATTGGCTAGATGGGCTGAAAGACATACGCGCAAGAGCACGCGTTCTGGTCAGAATAGAAAGATTGGCTGCCGGGAACCCTGGGGATGTCAAGCCTGTTTCCGAAGGTGTTTCGGAGTTGCGGATCGATTACGGCCCCGGATACCGAGTGTATTTTAAAAAGCGGGGGAAGGAGCTAATTATACTTTTGGCCGGTGGTGACAAAAGTACCCAGTCCAAAGATATTAGAAAAGCATTGCGTCTCGCCCAAAACCTTTAGGAGCACATGATGAAAAAAACCACAACAAGTCGCTACGATGTCGCCGAACATCTCCGCACCCCCGAGGAGATGGCCGCATACCTTGAAGCTTGCATGGAAGAGGCCAATGGCGATGCAGCTTTTATCGCCAAAGCGCTGGGTGACATAGCTCGCGCCAAGGGCATGTCTCAAGTCGCACGTGACTCAGGTCTTTCAAGAGAGAGCCTATACAAAGCTCTTTCTGGCGAACGCACCCCTGGCTTCGACACGATACTAAAAGTTGTTTCTGCTCTGGGTTTGAAGCTTCATGCAGAAGCCACCCACAGTGATAAAGTGCAGATGTCGTAGAAGCCTTGGCACTCCAAGTCACGAGGCCAGTGTGTCAGTCGGAGGGTTTCTAGGATTTGCCCACAATAAGCCGGTTTCGGGTTAATGAAACTCTGTTGGGACGTTAAATCGGGTGTGTCAGGACCGAGGTGAACGAGACAGTTATCATCTCCAAAAGCATGATGGCAAAGATTGACAAATGGCAAAGATTGCCATAGGATGTTTGTGTAAGTTTAAAAGGGAAGGAGACAGCTATGGCCACAATGAACATATCCCTGCCAGAGCAAATGAAGGCTTGGGTTGAAGAATGCGTGCACTCTGGGAGATACGCTAACTCCTCGGACTACGTGCGAGACCTGATCAGAAAAGACCACCTGAAGTTGGAGCAATTACGACAAGCGCTCATTGAAGGGGAAAACTCTGGCCCCTCTACTGGGTTGGATATTGAAGCTTTTATCGCTGACAAGAAGAAGTCCTTGTCATTATGAGTGGGATTGTTTTATCCCCCAAAGCAAAAGCGGACCTCTCGGAAATTTGGGATTACACATACTCTGAATGGGGTGTTGAGCAAGCCGAGAAATATATTCTTGACCTATGGTCTGTGATGCAAGAACAGACTCTTGAGCTCACAAAATCTGTTGATATTGGTGACGTGAGAAAAGGATATAGGAAAGCAAGATCAGGCTCTCATGTCATTTTCTTTAAGGTAACCAGAGAAGGTGCAGTTGACGTAGTGAGAATATTGCACCAGAAAATGGATTTTGACAGGCATCTTTAGCCCATTTGTGTGTGTCAGTCGCAAGCAACTGACACACTCGGCAATATACGCCGATCAGAGCAAAACGTCAAAAATCGACCTGTCCTATAAGTTGTCAGACGCTCATGAGAGTCAAAATCGGCTTAAACGTGCAATTCCTACATACCCTGCGACTGACACAGTGGTCATTTAACTGCGCCTAAGATAAATCTCTCTACGATGCCCCACTGCTAACGCCAAAACAACAAGCTGCTGATCCTGAATTTCACAAATAACTCTGTAGTCTCCAATGCGGTAACGCCAAAGCCCAGCCATTTCTCCTCGTAGAGGTTCCCCAAAATGCCTGGGATTTTTGCAACCCTCGATACGATCATCAAGCCAATCGAGAAGCCTTTTTTGTATAGGCTTGTCTAGCTTGCGGAGTTGTTTCTCAGCATAATTACTGACCTCAACTGTCCAGGCCAAGGTCTTTCCTTAAATCTTTGAGAGATTTACTGCTACTAGTTTCTGCGAGAGCCTGCTTTGCTAGTTCAAGATCTTCATTGTCTTCTAGGTAACGTACAATCGCTTCACGCACCACAGCACTTCGATTGCTGCCTTTGGTTTTTGCGAGCAAATCAATTTCTTTCTCTAGGTCTTTTTCCAAACGAATAGCGAGCATAAGAGCCTCCATTAATATTGTAATACATTGTATAACATGGTGAGGTGTTTGTTCAAGAAGAAAAGAATGAAATGGGCTGGTTGGCAAATGTGTCACAAACTATAACAACGATTATGGCTATCAAGACAGGTGACTTCATGTTGTCTCAAGACCTCGATCCTGACACACTCGTTTTCGTGGTTCAGGGGCGTGGTGTTGAGACATTCTTCTATATGTCGTTCCCCGTCGGCCCTTTGTCTTTTTTGCTAAAAATCCCAAAAAGAACTAACGCCAAAGCAATGAACCAAAAAACTAGAGCTGTTTCTTTCGGGTAAC
This sequence comes from uncultured delta proteobacterium, assembly GCA_963825575.1. GTDB lineage: Bacteria > Desulfobacterota > Desulfuromonadia > Desulfuromonadales > BM103 > JAFDBW01. The sequence continues at coordinate 15,408 of CAWGUB010000030.1, read as the reverse complement.
TGACGAAAGAATGATATGCTGTATCATCAAAACAATATAGATTTAATCCAAGAAGCACCAAGACGGTGGCTACAGAAAAATAAGCGTTATTGAAAAATCTTTTAAGGTTTTTCATTTTCAAAGTTTTGGCCAACGGCCCAACCTATGCAGGCCAAAGCTGGCCCATTTCTAGTGTCCTATCCACCTCGCTCCTGACACACCCTTAAAACTGCTTCAGCGGCGTGGTTTATGGGACTATATTTTCTCAAAATGTTCTGGGTTCATGGTGATTGCCCCACCCTGATCAACGAGGAACTCAACATCACCAAAAGAATCACCCATGTAAACGTTATACTTATTAAATGTGTCCTCTGATAAAATACTAATTTGCACTTTTATTCTTGGGATAAAGTCTAAAAGACAGTTGCTGCATAACAATACTTTATCAACCCTTATTACCGACCCAATATTCAAGGAGTCCTTAGTGATAATCTCCCGGCCCCCAATTCCTGGTATTGGAGTCACTAGATATTCATGAATGTCTTTACCAATTACTGGGTCCATGTTTACACCATGGACTCTTAACATAATCTTTGTTTTGTAAGACTGGGAAATGATGTTGACGTATTTAGGGTTACTGCTGATGTCGTCGAAATCAACAATGGTATATGTCGCATAGTACATTACTGCCAGTGCTGCGAAGAGAAGAACAAAACCACCCACGTTCATAATGGATGGCCTATGTTTTTTCTTCATCTTCCCCCCTAAATTCTCACACACCAAGCAACTGACACACTCGGCAATTTACAGCAATTCGGCAGAATCGTCAAAAATCAGGATTCTCAGAAGTTGTGTCAGCAGCCTCATTAAAGAAAAATCTGCTGAATCGTGCAATTCCTACATACCCTGCGGTTGACACATCGGTATCGTGATCCAGAGTTGAGAAAAGGCCAATTAAGCCGCCTCTATGCGCTCAACATGCAAAGATTGACGCTTTTTCTCAGCACGCCACAAATCGTAATGCATTTGCTGAGTCAACCAGCTCTCCGGAGTCGTATCAAACGCGATCGAAAGTCGAACAGCCATCTCCGGACTGATGCCAGATTTGCCATTAAGCAATTCGGAAAGAGCCTTACGCGAGACTCCCAAGGATTTTGCTGCCGCAGTAACAGTCACTCCAAGAGGCTCCAAACAGAGTTCACGCAAAACTTCGCCAGGATGTGGAGGGTTGTACATCATAGTAATTCTTCCTCAGTGATAGTCTAAGTAATCAACATCATAGACATCGTGACCGTCAAATCTGAAAACAATTCTCCAGTTGCCACTGACATCTACGGCCCAGAACCCTTCAAGGCGTCCTGTCATCGGGTGCAACCTGAGTCCTGGGAGACTCATATCTTTCGGTTCTCTTGCAGCATCCAAACGAGCGAGTATAAGCCGTAAGCGTTTTTCATGCTGAGACTGGATGCCTGCTTTGCTCCCCGCCTGATAAAATTGTCGTAGGCCTTTATGCCTAAAACTCTGAATCATGTCTAATTGTAACCAGAGAGGTGTCAGGTGTCAATTGTCTTGTGTTATAGGAAATAAGGATTCATCCAAGTTGAAACATTCGTCAACCATAATTTGTGTCAAGACCTCGGTCCTGACACGCATTAAAATCTGCGTCAAGGTCGTGCTTTATAATAATTAGCCACCAGTTATATTGTCATTCAATTTTTGCCTGTAAATCTTCTTAATAATGAATATACCCATTATATGTATTGGGATGATTATGGACGTGAAAACAATAAGAATGCCTGGCCCATCAAACAATTCCCCAAAGATCAGTCTTGATGTAAAAACACCCACTAAGAATCCTGTAAATGTGATTGAAGGTAAAATGATAAACATCATTACCTTATATCTGCTGTGAATATTCATTCTACCTACACTCGATTGATTTGCCCCTAGTTAGTAATTAGTCTTGATTCTACAAAAAAGGCCACCCGCAGTCGTGCAGATGGCCTATGGTCAAAGTTCATCAATCCCCCTAAATTCTCATCCACCAAGCAACTGACACACTCGGCAATATACGCCGATCAGAGCAAAACGTCAAAAATGGGGTTGTCCTAGAAGTTGTGTCAGGCGCTCATGAGAGCCGAATTTCGCAATTTTGCATGAATCCTAGAAACCTGCGGCTGACACACTCGATCCGGTATTCCTGGTCACGAAATATCACTCCAAAACCTTAAGCTCATCCTGATACTCGTAGAGGTGGTCCACATAGGCCTGTGTGGACTTCTGAAGCAGCTTCTCTGCAACCTCAGGGTCCAGCGTTTTTACTACTTGGCCGGGAACCCCCATCACAAGTGAGTAGTCCGGGATCTCCTTCTTTTCAGCAATCAGGGAGTTGGCTCCGATGACTGCGTATTTGCCAATTTTGGCCTTATTAAGAATCGTACTGTTAATGCCAACCAGAGCGTGATCATCTACTTCGCATCCATGTAGCATGGCTCCATGTCCAACGGTGACCCCCCGCCCTAGCTTCATCTGTATCCCTGGATCTGTGTGCAACACTGCACCATCCTGAATATTGCAGCATTCACCGATATGAATCAGGTCACAATCCGCCCGGATGACAACGTTAAACCAGACACTCACTTGGTTTTCCAAAATCACATTGCCAATAATATCAGCACTGGGAGCAATAAAATGATCCTCTCCGCGAAGTACGGGACGACGGGTTCCTAGTTCGTATTGCATATTTCTTCCTGTCTTTTGTCTCTCAACATTCTTTTCCTCATGCTGTCTCAACACCTCGGTCCTGACACACCCTCAAAACCGTTTCAGGGGCGTGCTTTCTAAGAAAGTTTACCTTCGGGACTTTTCTTCGGTTGTAGTTCGATTATTACCAAGAAAACCGAAAAAGCTATTAGCAACATACAACCGACCACTTGCCCACTTATGTATGCTGATATACCTAAAGCAAGCGATAGTGTGGCAAAGGTTGCCTGTCTGACAACCCCCCTTTTTTTCTATCTATTGCCGTTGTGTAACCAAGTTCTTTCAGCTTGAGATATAGGTTCTTAGTGTGCCAGTCAGTTGTAATGTATTGTGTACCTGTAAATGCTGAGATTAACGAAGTCCCTTGCTCGTTCGATACTGAAATCCATTCAGTAATATCTTTATAACGCCCAGAGTTCCCTATCCATAGTATTTCCGAATTGTCCTTCTTGTAATGGTACTCTTTTGCCACTTTAGTACCTTTAGACAAGACTCTTACCCGTATTTCGTCATTGTTGTAATCTATCGTCGCCGGTGCATCGTGGGCATACCCTCTGAACTTTTCACCCTCCTGAAAAAAAGCATTGTAAGAACCAACTTTATTCATTTCGCCAACAGTTTCAGCGTTACGAAGCAAAGTTGTAGCCGTACTGACTTTATGCTGTTTCGCTTTGGCATAGGCCGGAACAAAACATATTACGGTTGCTACTGCCAGTGCAGTCAGAATTAACCAAATACCAATGCTAGTCATCACATGTATTTTTCATATAAGAAGGGCAACAAAATAGCCACCCGAAGTCGTAAACGGATGGCTTGTCGTTATCGTCCATTATCCCCCCTAAAATCTCATTCACCAAGCAACTGACACAGTCGCCAATATACGCTCATGAGAGCAAAACGTCAAAAATCAGGATTCCTATAAGTTATGTCAGCAGATTATTATGTAACCTTCGGGGTCAGTGTGAACGATTCTCGAAAACCCTGGTCCTGACACACTGGGCTCATAATCCATGACTGTGGTCCAAGCCGCATCAAATTGCAAAATGCGCTGCTACAACGAGAAACAGCGTCACAAAATACGATGTTAAATGCTTTTTGTTTGCTCCTGTCAATCTATCTTTAAACCAACTTCTGGCAACTGTTATGAGAGTAAATATCCCGAAAATAAGTTGTGGCATAAATAAGCTGAAGGCATATACCATCATCAATCCACCGTACGAATCACCGCTCGCTTTGAATCCTGATGATATGTAGGCAAACAAAAGTACAGACAAAAACATTGTATGGTTGATTGCCCCCAAAAGAAGAAAATGGTTTAGCCTTTTCTTCTCCCGCTCCGTTTCAAATGACAATAATTACGCCTCCTCTAGCTTCCTAATCACCTCGTCGCGGACGCACTTGATTTCGTGTCTATGAAGCGTGATTAAACGGATAACTTTGCGCGAGCCGCCCAAGTATCATCCAATCCGCTTTAGTGGTTGGTTATGTGCTACCGAAACGTTGGCTAGAGCTAGCATCCAAGACATTGCTGACCTCTTCTTTTGATAACACGCCATTTTTTAGCAACCAGCCGATGAGAGATATAAATGGCACATCATCTTCGACAGATCCGGGAATCTCTGAGAGCAGGCCAAGAACTTCATTCTTAAACTGGATAAATTCTTTAGTAGCTAACTCTTTGTTTGCATTGCTTATCAAATTGCCGAGCCGCATTTTGATACGAGAGATTTCGGCAGTATTGTCCCGTCCTGAATTAAAATCAGCGGCATAAACTGCTTCTAGTTCCGATTTGATATCAGATAGATCGTCTTGAAAAGAGTTCATAATTTTATAAGCACAGAACATGGATTCTACGAGCGAGATTGATAACGTCCCGCAGGTAGTCGGTTAAAGTTTATGCTTTAAGTCTTTGACAGCATATGTATTTCAGGTTGAAAAAATCCGAACATTAAAGGATGAAATCTGAGTTAAGGATTGTTGGCCATAAAAACCAAAAGCCACCCATTAACATGCGGATGGCTTGTATAATCGTCTCATTTATCCCCCTGGGAACCCGGCGGTCCTCTGCTGAGGACCCGTGGCTTTGCGTCATCAAGTTGCCCTGATTTTGCCTTTACAGAGTGTTATTCACTCCACAATCAACGCTCTCTTAACTCTTCTAGCTCGGGAAAAGTTTGGCTTTATCAACGCATAAATTACATTTATTCTCTGACCTAAATATCAGAAAAACATGAAGCTGTATATTGGTATAAATACGTATATTGTGTTTTTTTAGTGACTCGACCCTGGTTTTATAGGCGCCTTTGAACGATACAAAAAAGCCACCCGCAGTCGTACGGATGGCTTGTAGTTAAAGTCTTATTTCTCATTCACCAAGCAACTGACACACTCGACAATGTAACGGAATTATTGCAATTGGTCGATTCTGAGGGTGTCTTGGAAGTTGTGTCAGCAACTCATGAGAGCTCAATTCGGCTGATGTGGATGATTCCGAGAAACCCTTTAACTGACACACTATAAAAGGTGCCTCCTTAACCAGCCCCTTTCAGCTTTTCACATGATCAGCTCAGAACTGCAAGCAGAAAACTATATCAGTTGCTGGTAACGAAAACAGTCGGTCGTATGATCGTTGACCATGCCGACGGCCTGCATGAAGGCATAGCAGATGGTCGGCCCGACAAAGTTGAAGCCACGTTTTCTCAGCTCTTTGCTCATTTTTTCTGATATGGCCGTCCTGGAGGGGATGTCGGTGAGGGCCTGCCGATTATTGATGATCGGCGTGCCGTCAACGAACGCCCAGAGATAATCCGAGAAGGAATCGTGCTCGTTTCGGATCTGCAGGTAGCCCCGGGCATTTTTGATCGAGGCTTCAATCTTGAGGCGGTTGCGGACAATCCCCTGGTTCTGCATCAGCCGGTCAATATCCCTCTCTTCATATCGGGCAATTCGTTCCGGGTCGAACTGGTGAAATGCCTGCCGATAGTTATCGCGCTTTTTCAGGATGGTCAGCCAGTTCAGGCCGGCCTGGGCACCTTCGAGGATCAACATCTCGAAGAGTTTTCGATCGTCTTGCTCGGGCACGCCCCACTCATTATCGTGATAAGCGACGTAAAGAGGGTCGCTGCCGCACCAGCCGCAACGTCTGATCATGGGTAACACTCCTGAAGAAACCGATAATGTTGTATAATGACACGGTTTAAAGCTTAATACGAATCGCACCGAAGGCAATTAAGAGCAGAGATAAGGCCAGATGAACCAGCGAAGACATTGCAATGGCAATCGAACGACCGCCCTGGAAGTCCTCGCTGAGAGAGCTTATTCCTCAATCGCTTCAGCGTTCCCTGTCTGTGCCTGCAGTGATGAATTCTACTTCTTCCCGCAGGTTGTGCAAGAAGACAAGCCCTGGGATATCTGGGATGATTTCTCCGCGCAGAATGTTGCTGCCGTAGCAGATGTTTTGCGGGGGTATGAAAGAGACCTGTCGAAACTCGCTGTAGAGGATATGTCCGATGACGATCAGATTGACTTCGACCTTCTGCTGCAGGTGTTGCGGACTCTGCGCGAGCAGTTGACCGAGGTTGAGCCGCATCGATCGCAGCCGACATTTCACCTCACCGTCCTTGCGGCCGGCCTTGCCGAAGCGCTGGCTTCACCAGAGCCGCAGGCCTGGCCTGCACGAGTGGCCGGGGTGCCGGTTTTTCTCCAGCGTGCGGCAGGTTGTCTGAGTGAAGTCCCCGAACTGTTTCACGTCCTCGGTGTCGAGATGCTGCGCGATATGCAGCTATGGTTCGAGCGTTTGCAGGTCGACGGTTTTGATACGGGTGAAATGCCGGGGGCCTTGCGAGTTTTCCAGGACGCGATGAAGAGGGTCGATGTCGTCGTCAGCCCTCTTCTGCCTGGAGATGTGCTGGACCGCCTGATTGCCGAGCATCTCGGCTGTGGCATGAGTATCGATGCCATCGCGCCGCTGCTTCAGGATGAATTGATCATGATGGAAGAGGTCCTGGCCCAGGAATCCGCAAAACTCGCTCCTGGTAAAAGCTGGATAGAAGCCGGGCAGATTATTCCTTTCGCGCAAGCGCCGGGCAATGACCTGCTGGCACTCTATCGTCGTGAACTCGAGGTTGCCGAATCCCACTGCCGACGACAGGGCCTGGTCCCCGGCGATGCTTCCGCGGGGGTGCCTCTCGAAATTGCCAAGGTCCCTGATTATCTGGCCGCAATTCGGGCTTCGGATGCCTATGCGGCAACCCCCGGATATCCGCCGCGTGGGGGTATTTTTTTTGTCATGGAGGGTGGACAGCCTCGAAATCACAGGCAGGGGCGCTCTCTCGAGTATCGGATGACTGCCGCTCACGAAGCCTGGCCGGGACACCACCTGCTCGATTCATGTCGCTGGAATCTGGCTCGCCCGTTGCGGCGACCGGTCGAGTCGCCGTTGTTCTATGAAGGCTGGGCTTGTCTTGCCGAGGAGTTGATGGCCCGGACCGGTTATTTCGATGGCCCGTGGGATCGCTTCCTGCTGGCCAAGCGGCGGGCTGAGCGGGCCGCTCGTGGCCTGATCGATCTTGGTCTGCAGAGCGGGCAGATGACGATCGTGCAGGCGCACGAGCTCCTCCAGCGGGTAGGTTACCCTTCTGCCCTTGCCGATTCAGTCGTGCCGAAGTACCTTTTACGGCCAGGGTACCAGATATGCTACACTCTTGGCTTGAAACAGGGACTGGACCAGCTCGAAAGGTTCGGCGACCATGATGTCGGCCTTTTTGCCCGCACCCTTCTCAGCCAGGGCGAAATCGGGTTTTCCCGGCTGGCGAAAATTCTGTCTGCAGCTTTGCAAAGGAGTCAACCATGAAGGAGTTTTGGGGATATCACTCTGAATGGAACCTGGGCAGCCCCGGTGGCTGGGATTACCAGCGCATCACCCAGATTATCGGCAAGGCGGTCTGGAAGCGTGTCAATCGAATACGGCCGACTGGAATCGACCTCGATTTTGACCATCCGCTGCTTTATCCGATCGACGGGTTTGTGCAGATGCTTCTGGCTGGTCATCGCCGTCTTTCGGGGAGCAATCCTGGCCTGATGGCCGTAATTGCCGAGCAGGAAACTCTCGAGGATGTCACCGAGAATGTCAATTTGGCCAAACGCCTTGACGCAATTGACGGTGTCAGCAGTGCATTGATGGCGCCGCATGAGCTGGAATTGAAAGAAGGTCGGGCTTGTTACCGGGGAGTACCGGTTTCGATCGCATTCGTCGATTTCAACACGGACATCCTGCTCAATCTGCATCGCAAGCACAACCTGACGCCGCTTCTGCAACTGGTCAGCGAAGGGCGGGTTGTCAACCCGCGCGGCACTGAACCGATTAACGTAAAAAGCATGTTCGAGGTGCTGACCTCCGCAGGCAACGACCGTTTCAGCCGCGCATCGGTCGAGCGCACGCCATGGACCCGACGGTTTTTGCCAGGCAAGACGATCGGCCCCGACGGTGAGCCGATCCACGATCTGATTGAATGGACGCGTAAGAACTGGAACGAACTGGTGCTCAAGCCGGAGCGTGGCTACTCGGGATTCGGCGTCCGGGTCGGCTGTGTCAACCCGGATGCTGATGAAGCGGTCGGATTGGCGCTTGAGAAGGGCCAGTATATCGTCCAGGAAAAGATTCCCCTGCATCTCTGGGCAGAAGAGTGCGTCAGTTACGATTCGCAAGCAGGCGTTGAGCTGACCCGCTACCAGACGGATTTCCGCTGTCTGTTCGGCCGGGACGGGCTGTTTGGGTTTCTGGTGCGCTACGGTGGTGTGCCAACCAACGTTGGCAGTGGCGGTGGTGTCCAGCCCCTGGCGTTGCTGCGCTCGAACCTGACAACCGCAGAGGCAGCCAAACGGATTAACGATGCCCTGATGAGCGTTGATCCCGATGAGTTACGCGGAGTCCTTGAGATGCAGCAGCAGATGGCACTGGACCACCGATTTACTTATCTGCTCGGCCCGATCCGCATTGCTTTGCGGCCGCGCCTGATTGTCGAGCCCCATCTTGACCAGTTGCGCAAATATACCGAAGCGGTCTGGAGCGATTGCCTGTTGCTCGAGAAAATGTATCTTGAAGGCGCATTGAAGGAGATGATTGACATCGAAGACGAAGAGCTGAGAATCTCCCGATCACAACCCTGGGGGGGGGCAGCGGCAATCTTTGCCTCGGACGGCCTGTTTAGTTTTGGTGCCCATCCGGAGGACCCATGAAAATCGATGTAAACCCGGACTGGTGGAAGACGTTGTTCGATGACGTTTACCTGATGACCGATGCCCGATCGGTTTGTGACGATGATATAACCCGCCGCGAAGTCGACGCAGTTTGCAAGCTTCTGCCAATGGCAAAAAACGATGCTGTTCTGGACCTTTGTGGCGGTCAGGGCCGTCACAGCCTCGAATTGGCAAGCCGCGGCTATAGTCACTGCACCGTGCTCGATTATTCTCATGTCCTGCTCGAACACGGCCGCTCAAACGCCCTGAAGGCCGGGCTCACGGTTGACTTTATTCAAGGCGATGCCGCCGACACCGGCCTGCCTGACCAGGCTTATGACCACGTCCTGATCCTGGGTAATTCCTTGGGCTACATGCCGGAATCGTTGGGCGACCTGCGCATCATGCAGGAGGTCATGCGGATGCTGAAACCTGGTGGCGGCCTGCTGATCGATGTCACCGATGGTGGCATGGTGCGGGAGAAGTTCAGCCCGAATGCCTGGCATGAAATTGACGATAGAATTGTCGTCTGTCGGCAGAGACAGCTTGGGGAGAATTTTATTCGCGCCCGCGAGGTTGTGATCTGCAAGGAGCAGGGCCTGATGCGTGACCAGACTTACGCGATCCGGCTTTTCCTGCCGGAGGTCCTTGAGACCCTGGTCGGCGACGCAGGATTTGTCGAGGTTTCCATGCAGCGAGGGTTCTCTGCACATGAAAAAGAAGGGGATTATGGCTTTATGAACCATCGCCTGCTGGTCACGGCCAGAAGGCCCGCTTAACGGAGAAGTAAAACTCTAACGCTACTTCCTCTCCCACAAGCCGACTCCGGCCTGTTTCGCCCGTTCTTCGGCGGCGAGAAAATCTTGTTTCATTCTGAATGTGAATTTCCGGTAGACGACGGCCAGCCCCTGTTCAAGCAGTATGCGGTTGAGAAGACGGCCGTCCGGCAGGTAAACATAGGCCAGCAGGCGCCCGTAACGGTCGCGCGGCGGGTGGTCGAGGGACAGCGAGATAGTCTGTCCTTTGACTTGACTGATGTTGAACGCCTTGGCGTTTTGAGAGATCTCTCGCTGCCTTGAGGCCGGAATGCCCTGTTTCTCCAGGAACATGTCGCGAGAGGAAGCCTCTCTCTCCGGCGTATCGATGCCGATCAGGCGGACCTTGCCAAGTGTGTCGATTTCAAGGGTGTCGCCGTCGTGGACCCAGGTAACGATTCCCTGCAGGGTGTCCGTCGGTTCCTCGGCGCAGGCGGGCAGGACAAGGACAAGCCCGGCGAGAAGGGCCAGGCAAAAGCGCACAATCACCCGCGGCCCCACAGGATACGGCAGAACACTCCGGTGAAGAATCCCCAGACCAGGTTGTAGAGCAAAACAAACAGAGGTGTGAACTGGCCCAAGTCTAGCCCCAGCAAGTCATGACCGGTCATATACGGATAGACAAACAGGAGTTGGAAGAGCGTAGGCAGGAGGCTTATCCAAAGGCCTTTACGGGCCCAGTGGCGGCGTGATTTGAGTGGCCCGACGGCAAGAAAGTAGGCCAGGCCCCACACCCCGCCCCAAATCAAGCGCGAGTAAAGCCATGAGAGGGTCAACGACGGGGACATGCGGACATCAAGCATTGCGGGCAAGCCCAGTTGACCGGCTTTCCAGGTAACCAGACTGCTGCAGAGAGCGCCAAGCACACCGGCACAGAAGCAAACGGTCATCAGGACTGTGGTGCGGGTCATGGCTCCTCCAGGTTATGTCGCTCAGCTCTTGTCCAGGGCTGTCCCTTCGTTCATGCTGCCGGTCCGGTACCCCTGCAAATCCAGCGCGACATACGTGAACCCGGCATCCTTGAATTCGGCGAGAATCTTTTCTCGCCTCTCATCATCAATGATTCTCGCTAGTTCGTCAAGGCCAACCTCGATGCGGGCCGTATCGCCATGATAGCGGACCCGAAAGGTGTGAAAACCGTTTTCTCGCATGAACGTTTCACAGCGATCGATCTGTTGCAGGCGTTCCGCGGTGATGCGTGTCCCGTACGGAAAGCGTGATGCGAGGCAGGCAAACGGCTGCTTGTCGGCGGTCGACAGGCCATGTCTCCGGCTTAAGGTGCGGATGTCGTCCTTGGTCAGCCCGGCCTCGAGCAGAGGCGAGCGGATTTTGAGCTCCGTGGCCGCTTGCCGGCCGGGGCGGTAGTCGTCGAGGTCGTCGAGGTTGGAGCCATCCAGGACGACTGCATAACCGAGCTCTTTGGCCTTGCCCAGGCAGATATCGAACAGTTCTTTCTTGCAGTGGTAGCAGCGCTGCGGCGGATTGTCGGCAAAACCCGGGATTTCCAGTTCGTTGCTGTCAACGACGACCTGCCGGACACCGAGTTCGCGAGCCAGCCGGACGCTCTCATTGAATTCGTGACTGGGGTAGGTCGGTGAAGTGGCTGTCAGGGCAATCACCTTGTCGGCGCCGAGGACTTGCTGAGCCATGTACAGAAGAAAGGTCGAGTCTACACCGCCGGAAAAGGCGACGACGACCGAGCCCAATTCTGTGAGCAGCTCTTCCAGTTTCTGGTTTTTTGCTTCAATAGCCATGGGATAAAGAAGGCCTCCGGCCTTCGGGCCGGAGGCCTTATGATCTTTCAGTTCGCGGTTTACTGCTTAATCAAAGATGTTGGTTGAGAGATAGCGTTCGCCAGTATCACAGAGGATCGTCACCACGTTCTGCCCCGGTTTCAATTGTGCAGCGACCTGCCGGGCAGCGAAAACGTTGGCTCCTGCAGAGATGCCGACGAAGATTCCTTCGTCGCGGGCCAGTTCCCTGGCTGTCTGCATCGCGTCCTCATTGCTGACCGTGATGATCCGTGAATAGATATTCGTGTTGAGGACATCCGGGACAAACCCGGCACCGATTCCCTGGATCTTGTGCGGCCCGGGTTCACCGCCGGAGAGCACCGCTGAATCAGCCGGTTCGACGGCAACAATCAGGGCTTTCGGGTTTTGATCTTTAATTGCCTGGCCGACACCGGTAATCGTGCCGCCGGTACCGACGCCGGCGACCAGCGCATCAACCTGATTCTCGAGGTCACGCAAAATTTCTGGCCCGGTCGTCTCCATGTGCACCTTCGGGTTGGCGGGATTGCAGAACTGTTGCGGCATGAAGGCTTTGCGCTCAGCAGCAATCTCCTCAGCTTTTTCAATCGCCCCGCGCATCCCCTTCGCCCCGGGGGTAAGAATCAGCTCCGCACCGAAAGCCCCAAGCAAACGACGCCTTTCCACGGACATGGTGTCAGGCATTGTCAGGACCACCTGGTAACCCTTGATCGTGCCGACCAGGGATATGCCGATGCCGGTGTTGCCACTGGTGGGCTCGACAATCACATCGCCGGGCTTGATTAGACCGTCTTTCTCGGCCTGTTCGATCATGGCTTTGGCGATGCGATCCTTGACACTGCCGCCTGGGTTGGCGCTTTCAAGCTTTCCCCAGAGGGTCGCTGAGCCTTTCGGGGTGTTGATTCTTACCAGTGGAGTGTTGCCGATGCGGTCAAGCTCTGAGGAGAATTTATCAGCCATTGTGAGACCTCTCTGCAGGGGGTTGCGGCTAGATGAAATACATGAAACGATGGTCCAGTTCCTTTTCCATGCCCATGGCTTTTGCATCATCGCAAAGGTCTTTCAGCGTCACGGAGCCCAGGTAGTCATTCAGGCGCTTGCTTGCCTCCAACCAGATTTTCTGAGTGACACATTCATTGTCGAATTCACAGGTTTTTTTGCAGCCCTTGCCGGACTTGACACAATCGACCAGGGCCATTTCGCCTTCTGCTGCCATAATGATCTGGTTGACGTTGATTTCATCCGGTTTGCGGAGAGGAAGTACCCCCCCTGCGGTCCTCTCCGGCTTTTAAGGAGCCCACCGCGTTTGAGGTCCTGGAAGATCTGTTCCAGGTAGCGTGGCGAGATGTTTTGACGACGGCTGATATCCTTGATTTGTGCTGGTAGCGTGCCGGCATGATATGCCATGTCAAAGAGAGCCCGCAATCCGTAGCGACTTTTGGTGGATAAGCGCATTAGTAATCTCCTAAAACTTTGTTGGTAAGATACTTATTAAAGTCTATTTTGATTGTCAAGAATTAAGTTGCCGCTAACCTGTCATCATGTCAGAAAATGTTTTATACTTTCCGCCGTAATCTGCATAATAGGGTTTGTTATGGTCGAGACCGATCACAAAATCACGGCTCCCGTCACATGGTTGCCGGCCGGGTTGATCAGTTGGTATGCCCCTGATGATCTCCCTGTTGCCCTGATGACTTCTTGGGTCGCCCTGATCGGTGGTGATGGCCCCCGCATCAAAACGGCATGGTATGGACGACATAATCCTCTGTCGCGATCATGGACGGGTGGAGACTTCATTTTTAATATCCCGTCTGAATCAGGGTTGAACACTCTCCGTGATCTGATAAGACAGGGTAAGCTCTGTCTGGATGCTGAAGTCGATCTGCGGCAAACGTGTGTGAGGGGAACTTCTGCGGTGGCTCCTCGCCTGATCGATTGCGCTGTGCAACTCGAATGTGTTGCCGGGGCGCTGTCTGATTCGGGTTACGACACCGAGTTGAGCGGCGAGGTGGTCCGCCTGCACAGGGGGGATCACCATAGCTATGGCCGAGGTCAAGGACCTTTGTGCGATTCAACCTTTAAGCCCGTTGTCATCTGAGTGAGCGTGGTTTGCAGGTAAGTTTACATATACGTGGGACAATAACAGGATATTTGACTTTTACGGTTGAAAACATACCTGAATCAACGCACTCATATTCAGCCACCAGTGCTGAAAATGTGTCCTGTAGGTCCTGTAAGGTGATCTAGTCATTCAATTCAACAAGACTTACGCAAAAGCCTCAATCCAGAAAAACCGGATGGTATTTAATTCTGCTGGAAGTGATGACTTCCAGGAGACCCCTCTCTTGTTCTGTCAAAGAGCTTACACGTTCCAGTCGCGCGCAACTTGACCTTAGCCTCTAACCCATGTAGTATCGCCGGACAACTAGGCGTCACCCTGCCAGGGTGTTCCGTCCTTGTCCCGCAAGGGAATCGTCAAGAACATTGCCCAGTGTGATGCTTCACGGATCTCCCTTTCATTCAGAGTAGCGTTTGGTTCTGGTTTATCCACAGAATCGGATCGCAGGTTGCTCTGCCCCTTCATAACAACAAAATCAATACGATTACCGGGCCGCTGCTGGTTGCAAGCGACCATCCTTACCTCTACTTGCTTTTGGCTGTAGCCCATAGCCTGCTTCTGCTTGTCCGTATCCTTATTCCCGGTTTCAACGATTAATCGCTCTCTCTAAAGAGTGTGAAAAACGAGGAAAAAATGACTGAAAAAGTAAAGGTCTCCGTCAAAAACTTATTTAAAATTTTTGGGCCACATCCAAAAGAAGCGATGGGTTTACTTGATCAGGGATTAGATAAAGACGCAATTTTCGAAAAAACCGAAACAACAATCGGTGTCCAAAAAGCCAGTTTCGACATCTATAAGGGCGAGATTTTCGTCATTATGGGTCTCTCCGGTTCTGGCAAATCAACTATGGTGCGTAGACCGCCTGATTGAACCAACGTCCGGGCAGGTATTTATCGATGGCGAAGACATCATCAGTATGGACAACGATCAGTTGGTCAAGATGCGACGCAAGAAGATGAGCATGGTTTTTCAATCCTTTGCCTTGATGCCACACATGACTGTCTTACAGAATGCCTACTTCGGTCTGGAGATGGATGGCTTTGACAAGAAAACCCGCGAAGAGCGGGCATTGCAGGCCCTGGAACAGGTCGGCCTGGAAACGATGGCAGCAGGCATGCCAAATGAATTGTCTGGTGGAATGCAACAGCGAGTCGGGTTAGCCCGAGGCCTTGCGGTTGACCCAGACATCCTGTTAATGGATGAAGCCTTTTCAGCGCTCGATCCGCTGATCCGAACCGAAATGCAAGATGAGTTGCTAAAGTTGCAAGCCAAAGCCAAACGAACAATCGTTTTCATCTCACATGATCTTGATGAAGCGATGCGCATTGGTGATCGGATCGCCATTATGGAGGGTGGACGTGTTGTGCAGGTCGGTACTCCGGATGAAATTGTCCCAAAATCCCGCCGACGATTACGTGCGAGCTTTTTTTCCGTGGTGTAGATCCAACCAACATTCTCACCGCTGGGGATATATCCGTCGACACCCAGGTCACTATTGTAGTCACTGATGGCAAAAGCCCCCGTGCTGCTCTGCAGCGGTCGTCGAAAATGACCGCGACTTCGGCTATGTAATCGACAGTAATCGTAAATTTCAAGGGGTTGTCTCAACTGATTCACTGCGTGAAATCATCGATCTCCCTGATCAACCTCAGTTGATTACCAACGCCTACCTCGACGGAGTCGTACCAGCCCATACAAGTGATTCCATGCAGGATATTCTGCC
>CAWGUB010000029.1:0-24618 GCA_963825575.1 uncultured delta proteobacterium | reverse complement strand
CTTTTGTCTTTGAATTCAAAGGCACAATAAACAAGGGCAACAGATGAACCACCCGTTGCCCTCTAAATCATAAAGTCTGGCTGACTTTTGTCAGTAGCCTGAGAGCCCCGAAATTGATTTTCAGACCTCTTCCCTGTTTTCCCACTTCCCACTTCCCACTACGTACCTCTGCAGTTACGGTATCAGAACCGTCGAACCGGTCGTTCTGCGGGCTTCGAGGTCCTGATGCGCCCGGGCAGCTTCCGCCAGAGGATAAGTCTGTTTGACCTCAATCTTTACGGCCCCCGACATGACGACATCGAACAGTTCCCCGGCACTGGCCAGTAGATCTTCCCGATTGGCGGTATAGGTCATCAACGTCGGACGGGTCAGAAAGAGCGAGCCCTTGGCCGCCAGCAGCCCTGTATCAAAAGCTCCGATCGGTCCCGAAGCCTGGCCGAAACTGACCATTAACCCGAGGGGCCGCAGGCAATCGAGAGATTTCATGAAAGTGTCTTTGCCAATTGAATCGTAAACCACCGGGACTCCTTCTCCGTCGGTGATTTCACGAACCCGGGCGACCCAGTCCTGATCACGGTACAGTAACGGGTAATCGCAGCCATGGGCCCTGGCCAATTCAGCTTTCTCCTGGCTGCCGACCGTACCGATGACGGTCGCACCAAGATGCTTGGCCCATTGGCAGGCAATCAGACCGACCCCGCCTGCCGCCGCGTGAAAAAGGATCGTGTCTCCCGGCTTGACGCGGAAAGTGCTGCGCAACAGGTATTGTACGGTCATGCCCTGCAGCATCATGCCGGCAGCCTGCCGGTCGCTGATACCCTCGGGCAGTTTAACCAGGCGATGAGCGGGGATCAGACGCTGTTCGGCATAGGCGCCCGGAGGCAACCCCGCATAGGCAACCCGGTCACCCACCGAGAAGCCCTGCACACCTTCGCCAAGCGCAACCACGACCCCGGCGCCCTCCATCCCGGGCGTTGCCGGCAAGTCGCCCAGTGGATAGAGCCCGGTACGGTGATAGACATCGATAAAGTTCAGGCCGACGGCCGTCTGCTTGAGGAGAACCTCACCCGGGCCCGGCGGAGTCATTTCTGTTTCTTCCCAGCACAACACCTCGGGACCACCTGTATTATGGATTCGAATTGCCTTGCTCATTACGGGCCTCCTGCCAAAGTTTTCGTACAAAGTTATCACCATCGACTCAAACGTCAAGCGGATGAAAAGCGTCAACCATCTGAAAACATTATTATCTGGGGATTGACATCTGCCCGCTTTACGGCAATATTAAGGTTCGAGAACAAGGCTTTTCTCTGGCAGAGCCTGAACCTGCTTCAGGCTGACAAATGACGGCAACATTACCCATCAAGGAGGAAGAGATGAAACAGCTGAAGCCTTTCCTGAAATTGCTCACCGGATTCGTGGTCCTCGTTGCGTTCCTGGGGCTGACGGCCTGCGGTGAACAGCAGCAGGCACCGCAAACCGAAGCCAAGAAAGCTGAGAAGGAAGTCATTGTCTGGAAACTGGCCCAGACCTGGGGTACCGGCTTCCCGATTTTCGGTGATGCCGTCATCAAGATGGCTGACATGGTCAAGGCCATGTCCAACGGCGAGATGGAGATCCGCATCGATTCATCGAACAAGCACAAGGCGGCATTCGGCATCCTTGATATGGTCAATGCCGGCCAGTACGAGATGGGCCACTCGGCCTCCTACTACTGGAAAGGCAAAGATGCCAACACCATGTTCTTCACCACCATGCCCTTCGGCATGATCGCCCCGGAGCAGTACGCCTGGTTCTACTATGGCGGCGGCATGGAACTGATGAAGAAGGTTTACGAGAAGCACGGCGTTTATTCTTTCCCGGGCGGCAACACCGGCAACCAGATGGGTGGCTGGTTCCGCAAAGAGATCAACACCCTGGATGACTTAAAGGGCCTCAAGATGCGCATCCCCGGATTCGCCGGCGAAGTCCTCTCCAAGCTCGGCGTCGTTGTCACCAATATTCCGCCCGGCGAACTCTACACGGCGCTTGACCGCGGCACCATTGATGCTCTGGAATGGGTTGGCCCGTCTCTGGACCTGAATATGGGTTTCCAGAAAATCGCCCCCTACTACTATACTGGCTGGCATGAGCCTGCCACCGAACTACAGTTCATGGTCAACAAGGCAAAATTTGATGCCTTGCCGAAACATCTGCAGGAGATTCTGACCATCGCCATGCAGTATGCCGCCTACGACATGTACGCACGCTCCTACCATGAGAGTGCCGTCAACTGGGCCTCGATCGAGAAGGAATATCCAGACGTGAAAATCCGCACCTTCTCACCCAAAATCATAGCCGCAATGAAGAAGTCCAACGATGAGCTGCTGACTGAAGCTGCAGCCAAAGATGCCACTTTCAAGGAAATCCTTGATTCACAGAGGGCCTACATGAAAATGGCCCGCAAGTGGACAGCAATCTCTGACTATGCCTATCTGAAGGACAACCTCGAATAATTTACACCGTGCTCCCGGCTTCGGCCGGGAGCACGAACTTTTACAACGTAAGGCCCCCTATGCTGTTAAAACTGGAAGCGTTTTTTGACCGATTCTCCGACGTGATGGGCTGGATCGCAGGTTTTCTCAACCTGATCATGCTGATCAATGTTTTCTACGACTCCATCATGCGCTACTTCTTTAATAGTGGTTCGATCGCCCTTCAGGAGATGGAGTGGCACCTGTTCGCGGTGGTCTTTCTGTTCGGCATGGCATTCACCCTGAAAGAGGACGGCCATGTTAGGGTCGACATCCTCTACGACAATTTCTCCCCGCGCTGGAAAGCCATAGTCAACATCGGCGGTACACTGCTTTTTCTGATCCCCCTGAGTGTTCTGATCACCGAGGGCTCGATCTGGTATGTGCATGAGGCGTACACTTCGGCCGAGATCAGCGGCGACCCGGGAGGCCTGACCCAGCGCTGGCTGATCAAGGCGGTGATCCCGACATCTTTCGTGTTTCTGATCGTTTCGGCAATCGGTTTCGTTATTCACAACATCAGCATTTTCAAGGGCCTCGAAGCGCCCCCTGTGCGTCGTATTGAAGACGAAATCCTGTGATGCCCGGATTGACTGGTTTTGTAATAAATTTTCTCCTTACGACCCCTGGTCGCTTGCATAAAGGCAATAAAGAATGATCGGTCTTGTCATGTTCGGCGTCGCCCTCGTCATGCTGTTGGTGGGCTTTCCTGTCGCGTTCACCTTCGGCGGCATAGCCGTCTTCTTCGGCCTGTTCGCAGAGGGAACCCAGATTTTCGCCCTGATGCCTCACCGCATCTGGTCAATCATGAACAACACCATCCTGATGGCCATCCCGCTCTTTATCTTCATGGGGATCGTGCTGCAGAAATCGAACCTCGCCGAACGCCTGCTCGAATCAATGGGCTTCCTGTTCGGTGAAATCCGGGGCGGCATCGCCATCTCGACGGTCCTGGTCGGCGCCCTCCTGGCGGCATCCACCGGCGTCGTCGGAGCCAGCGTGGTGGCCATGGGGGTCATCTCACTGCCGGTCATGCTCAAGTACAATTATGACAAGCGCCTCGCGACAGGTGCTATCTGTGCCGCCGGCACCCTGGGACAGATCATCCCGCCGTCGATTGTCCTGATCATTCTCGGTGACGTTTTTCAGGAGCCGGTCGGCGACCTGTTCAAGGCCGCGCTCTGGCCAGGCCTGTCCCTGGTTGCCTTCTATGTCGCCTATATCGTCATCATAACCATAATTAAGAAGGACCTGGCACCACCGATCAGGCTTGAAGAGATGACAGGATCGAAAAAACACCAGGTCTTCCAGGCTCTCAAAGCCATCGTTCCACCACTGGTGCTGATTATTCTGGTTCTGGGTTCGATCCTGGCCGGGGTTGCGACCCCAACCGAATCCTCATCGGTTGGCGGCATCGGCGCAATCGTTTTGGCAACCCTCTACGGGCAGTTTTCATTCAGAATGATCTGGGATAGCTCTCTGGAAACCGTCAAGATCAGCGCCATGGTCTTTGCCATCCTGATCGGCGCCACGGCGTTCTCGATGGTCTTCACCTATACCGGCGGTGACTGGATTGTTGAAGACTTCATGTTGGGCCTGCCGGGCGAGAAGTGGGGCTTCCTGATTCTCTCCATGCTGATCATCATGGCCCTCGGTTTCTTCATCGATTTCGTCGAGATTTCCTACATCATCGTACCGATTCTCGCGCCGATTGCCGCCAAACTGGGCATCAACCCGATCTGGTATGCGATCCTGGTTGCTATGAACCTGCAGACTTCTTTCCTTACCCCGCCATTCGGCTTCAGCCTGTTCTACCTGAAAGGGGTCGCCCCGCCCGAGGTGCGAACCACGGACATTTACTACGGCGTCATTCCGTTCATTACCCTGCAGGCATTCGTCCTTGGCGTCCTGATAATTTTCCCTGAATGGTTCGGCCTTTCGGCCCACTAGACCGCATGGATATCCTCGGGATCGACATTGGCGGATCAGCGATTAAAGCTGCTCCCGTCAATCCTGCCAGTGGCACACTCACTGCATCACGTCTGCGCGTCGAGACACCAAAACCTGCAACACCGGCAGCAATTGCGGATGTCGTTGCTCAGGCCGTTGAACATTTCAGTTGGACGGGACCGGTTGGGTGCGGCCTGCCATCTGTGGTTCGCCACGGCATAGCCTGCACAGCCGCGAACATAGACCCGGGCTGGATCGGCATTGCTGTTGTGGAACTGTTTTCGGCAAGGACCGGACTGAGTTTCAAGGTTCTGAATGACGCTGACGCCGCCGGGCTGGCGGAAATGCGCTTTGGCGCCGGCAGGGAGTTCAGTGGAACAGCCATTGTTGTGACCGCCGGCACCGGACTGGGTACAGCACTTTTCCATGACCAGACCCTGTTCCCTGGTACCGAACTCGGCCACCTGCAACTTCATGGCAAGGTCGCCGAACAGATCGCTTCGGCTTCGATACGTACGGAACTGAACCTTTCCTATCAGGAGTGGGCAAAACGCTTTGACGATTACCTGAATCTTCTCGAGAGCCTTTTCTGGCCTGATCTGTTTATTATCGGCGGAGAAATCAGTCAGCATTACCAGGAGTTCTTCTCCTACCTTAGCGTCAAGGCTGAAATCAAGCCTGCCGCCCTGCGCAATGATGCCGGCATCATCGGTGCGGCCACAGCCGTACTCCTATAAGGCCTAGCGGATGACTTTACGACCCGCCATGCTCCTGAGAGTTTTCCTACCTTTCGCCCTCGGCTACTTTCTTTCTTATCTGTTTCGCTCCGTCAATGCTGTCATAGCGCCTGACCTGGTCCGCGACATCGGTGTTGACCCGGCCAGCCTGGGCCTGCTGACCTCAGCCTATTTTCTTGCGTTTGCCGCGTTCCAGCTCCCACTTGGTGTTCTGCTCGACCGCTACGGTCCGCGACGGGTAGAAGCTGCGCTGCTCCTGGTTGCTGCCGTCGGTGCCTTCACCTTCTCCCGCGCCGAAACGCTCACGGGATTGATGCTTGGCCGGGCCCTGATCGGACTTGGTGTCTCAGCCTGCCTGATGGCTGCTTTCAAGGCCTTCACCCTCTGGTTCCCGGCCGAGAAACTGCCACTGGCAAACGGGATCCAGATGATCTCCGGCGGCATCGGCGCCCTCGCCGCGTCAACCCCCGTCGAACTGTCACTCAAATTCACGGACTGGCGGGGAGTCTTTCTCATCCTCGCCGGATTGACGGTGACCGCGGCCATCTGCATTTTCCTGATGGTCCCGGAAAAACCGGAATCCCGTTCGGGAGAGACCCTGCGTGAACAGTTGCGGGGGATCAGACAGGTCTTTACCAGCAGGATATTCTGGTCGATTGCTCCGTGGGCCGTTGCAGCCCAGGCGGCTTACCTTTCGATCGCCGGACTCTGGTCAGGCCCCTGGCTGCGCGACATCGCCGGTTATGACCGGATGACCGCGGCCAATACGCTGATGGGGATTTCGGTTGCCATGATTGCCGGGTACTTTGCTTTTGGCTCACTGGCCGAACGCCTGGCGCGGCGTGGCATACAACCGATGGCTGTCGCAGCATCGGGTATGCTCTGCTTCATTGTCGTACAAGGCATGATCGTCCTGCAGATGGTGAACATGACTCTGCTCATCTGGTTGTTGTTCGGGTTCTTCGGCACGGCCTGCATTCTCCCCTACGCCGCTCTTTCGCAAAATTTTCCACGACACCTCTCCGGGCGGGTCAATACCGGGTTGAACCTTCTGGTCTTTGTCGCTGCCTTCGCTGCACAATGGGCAATTGGCCTGATCATTGATCTCTGGCCGCAAACCGCTTCAGGCGGTTACAGTGCTGCCGGCTACAGCAGCAGTTTCGGCCTGGTTGTCGTCCTGCAGCTGGCAGGTGCGATCTGGTATTTTCTTCCGATCGGTCAAGGCAGAAGGTCCGGCAACCATCGGGGATAAAGCACAAGACCGACAGACCCTTTCGCGCCTCTTGTCTTTTCTGACCTGATCGTTTATATCTTGCAACTTGACTTGCAGTGCGGACCTGCACCCCAAAGTATTAAATCCGTTCTGAAACAATAATCGATGAAGGAGCTTTCGCCATGCCCATGTCGCAGTCTTTCCAGGATCGCCTGTTTCCCATAGCAGAAGAACTTGCCAAACATTACGGCACTCCCTTTCACATTTATGATGAGGCCGGAATTCGCGAAACCGGCAAGCAGCTCAACCAGGCCTTCTCCGCCATTGAGGGCTTTCGCGAATACTATGCCGTCAAGGCGCTACCGAACCCACGCATCCTGGCGATCATGAAGGACCTTGGTTTTGGCTTTGATTGCAGTTCCATTCCGGAACTGATCTCCAGCCGCCAGGTTGGCGGTCGTGGTGAGGACATCATGTTCACCTCCAACAACACGACTCAGGCAGAGTTCCGGATGGCGGCGGCGGAAGGCGGCTGTATCCTGAATCTCGACGATATCTCCCTGATCGCAAAAGTGCCGGAATTTCCCGAGCGGGTCTGTTTCCGCTACAATCCCGGGCCACGCCGTACCGGCAACGTGATTATCGGCAACCCGGTCGAGGCCAAGTACGGCATCACCCATGACCAGGTTGTCGCCGCATACAAACTCGCGTTGGCAAGAGGGGCAAAACGGTTCGGTATCCACACCATGGTGGCCTCCAACGAAAGGGATTACACCTATATCGTCGAAACCGCACGTATGCTTCTGCAGCTTGCCGAAATAGTGGAAGGTGAATTAGGCATTCGCTTTGAATTCCTCAACATCGGTGGTGGTCTGGGAATCCCCTACAAGCCGGAGGACAAGCCTCTCGACCTGGCGACAATGTCCACGGAGATCGTCGAAATCTTCGCCGATTTCAAATCGAAACATGGCTATGCGCCACGCATGTACATGGAAAGCGGCCGCTGGATCACAGGGCCGCACGGTGCGCTCATAACCAGGGCGATCAACCACAAAAACATTTATCGTCAGTACGTCGGTGTTGACGCCTGCATGTCGTCCCTGATGCGTCCGGGGATGTATGAAGCCTATCACCACATTGACGTTATTGGTAAAACCGACCAGGACAAATCGGAAGTCTACGATGTCGCAGGCTCTCTCTGTGAGAATAATGACAAGTTTGCTGTGCAACGCAGCCTGCCCCGGATCCATGAAGGCGATCTGCTCGCAATCCACGACACAGGGGCACATGGTCATTCAATGGGATTTCAGTACAATGGCCGACTTCGCCCCAAGGAACTCCTCCTGCGCACTGATGGATCGGTTGAATTGATTCGCCGTGCCGAAACCGTTGAAGACTACTTCCGGACCCTGAATTTCACAGCTGACGAGTTTCCTGCGTAAAGAAGCGCTGCCGTCGCACCTGGGTTCAGGTGACAAGCAACGGCCGCTCCGTTACCATGGGCGCATAACGTATCGACAAAAGGCTGGGCCACTATCGAGGCCCGTCACAGCTCTGGCGGAGGGAAGGAGTCTTACACTCCAACTTTCCGTCCGGGCTCCGTACCAACGAGATACCCATGGCAGGTCTGTTTTATACATCGCTGATCGTCTTCATCCTTCTGGCAACCCCATTCACCGTCTCTGCCGAAATTTACAAATATCGCGACAAGGATGGACGCCTCAATTTTGTTGACGACGAAAACAGGATACCGGCAGAATATCGCGACAGGACAAAGTCGATTTCGGAGAGCTACGATGCCCTCGGGGCCTTCGATTCTCCCGGCAATGGTGAGGATAACCCAGCCCAGGCAATCCAGGGACAAGAAACATCTGACAGCGCTTCGATAAGCGCGTCGCTGGAAAAGTATCAAACTCCTGTTGTCATAAAAGGCAACCGGGTGCTGATACCCGTTGAAGTCGCCCTTGGCAACCGGGTTGCCGAGCTGACTCTGCTGCTGGATACCGGAGCATCAACCACCGTGCTGCACCGCTCGTCAATCACCGAACTGGACCTGCCAAGCGGCAAGCGTTACAAGGCAAGGGTCGCCGGTGGCGGCATCGTCAATTCGACCAGAATCACGTTCCGACACATCAATGTCGGCCCGTTTCACATCAAAAAAGCGTCTGCCATGGTCATCAACACAACAGGCAATCAGCCTCCATTCGACGGCATGCTCGGCATGGACTTCCTGAAAAACCATCCGTATCAGATCGATTTCGAGAACCAGGTTATCAACTGGGAGCCGGCCAATTAAACCATCAGGTCTGCTGGAGGCCCCTGTCTCGCCGAAGATTGGCCAGATGAAACGGCAACCTCGCCATGACGGCGACCTGGTCAAACCCCTCCAGCATCAGACAGACACCATGAATCTCATTCTGCTGCACAGAGAAGACTTTATAAGTGACGACCGCGTCAGGTTAGACGACCGACGCTTTGCACATATCCGCGATATTCTCTCTGCCGAGCAGGGGAAACAGTATCAGGTCGGTCTGCTCGGAGGAAAAGTCGGCATCGGGACCGTTTCTGTCGTTGCCCAGGACGCGGTAGAATTGACGGTGGCCCTGACAGAGGAGCCTCCGGACCCGATGCCGGCTACTCTCATCATTGCACTGCCGCGGCCCAAAGTTTTCAGGCGTGTTCTACAAGGCATAACGGCCATGGGAGTAAAGCGGATCGTTCTGCTAAACAGCTGGCACGTCGATAAAAGCTACTGGCATAGTCCGGTCCTGACAGCGGAAAGTTTGCAGGAGCAGCTGTTCCTCGGTCTGGAACAGGCACGAGATACAATTCTCCCCAAAGTGGAAATCCAGCGACGCTTCAAGCCCTTCGTTGAAGACGTCTCTCCCATCAATTGCGAACGGGAGCTGTGCTCTTGTCGCACACCCGAACGCTGCTCATGCCTGCCCAGCCAACCTGCACGGGACCGTCACCCTGGCAATCGGCCCGGAGGGTGGGTTTACACCCTATGAAGTTGAGAAACTGGAAGAAGCGGGATTGAAGCCGGTCCACCTCGGTCCGCGACCGCTCCGGGTCGAGACAGCAGTTCCCGCATTGCTCGGACGTCTGCAGCCCTGTTCCTGAGACAAATCGCCCTCCTGGGGAAAGAAAAAACCTCAAAGATTAAAATTAGTGAAAAATAATTTTTAATGCCCGAATAAATGCGGATTAAAATCAGATAGTTACAGAGCTAACCATTTAATTAAATTGGCTTATTTTAATTTTAATCCTTAAATTAAACAAGATTAAATTATATATTTCTAACTGGACTGACAACAACGAAACGGCGAGAATATACTTACTCATTAGAAGGATCAGGGACCAGACAATCGATTCAGGAGATTGATATGTTCCAGAAAATCAGAGTTTCAGTTATCAAGAACACCCGCCCGGTTTACCTTGCCGGACTCATGACATCGCTTTTTTTCGCCGTCGGCATTCAGAAAATTGATGCACAGGCCAACCTTCTCGCTCGCCACGGTATCTACACCGGGATCTTTTTCCTCTGCATGTGGATCGCCTGCCGCTTGTTCGCCACCAGCCTCAACCGTCGGCTTGAACTGGAAGGCTGCTGCGCCGAAACGGCCGGCGACATGATCTACACCTTTGTTATCTACCTCGAGATTATCAAACATGTGGTCGGTGTCAGCTTCACCCTTGGCTGGATTGCCGGCGTCATGTTCTGCTGGGAGTACCTGGGAGACAAAATGTTCCTGATCCCCTTTGGTGCCAGCATGGCCGTGTCAATGGTGGTATTCCTGGTCACCTTTGGCATCTCCTCTTTCGTTGATAATCTGCACTGGCCCAGCGAAGAAGAATAATTACAAGTATCGATAAAACATCAAAGGGCCGGCGTCAGCCGGCCCTTTTTATTAGGGTATTTGGTCTGCACAAAGGGCTCCCCAGCTTAGCTTCAGGAAAAGCTAGATATTACAAAAAAACCTGTTACAAGTGTAGATACCCCTCTGACTTATGACCCAGTCGTAAGACAGAGAGATTTGCCCTGCTCCTCCCACCCTCCTAGGAGTGGGGCTTTTTTATTTATCAACAGGGATTTTATATTTCTGTCAAGATCACACCATCAAAATTAATGTGAGACGATAAATAAGAGTTCCTCTCTTTGACCGCAACTCGTTACAAATTGTCGGCGGCTTATTTATCTAGGTTCCAAATAATGGGGTTAAACATGAAGCTTTTAGCGATCAATGGCAGCAGACGAAAAAAAGGCAACACAAACTACCTTATTCAATCGTTGTTAGCGCCCGCCGATAAGGGCGGCGCACAAACAGAGATAGTTTGTCTTGGCGATTATAATATTGGGGCTTGTACCGGGTGTGAGGGGTGCTGCAGCTCTTGGGAATGTGTAATCAAGGATGATTTCGCTAAGATTGTCAAAAAGACAGATGATGCGGATGGGATAGTTCTCGCCTCGCCAACCTACTGGTATTCTGTCACCTCTGACATGAAACGATTCATTGATCGTTGTTACAGTCTCATCCAGTTTCCCGTCAACCGCAAGGAATGGATCGGAAAATATCAGGGTACTGGAAAAGCCTGTGTTACTGCGGCTATTTGTGAACAATCGAAAGCCTCAGCGATGGGAAACACACTGTCCCTATTGACTGATTTTTCCAAGGATATTGGGCTTGATTTTTTTGCTTCCGTAAAAGGCTTGGGCTTCTTTGAGGCCGGCAGCATTAAAGCGGACCATAAACTCTTACAAAAAGCCGAAACGACGGGACACAATCTATTTGATCACCTGAAACGATAATGCCCAAGTTTTAATGCCCTGGGAACCACCTTACATAAAACACGAAAACCATTATCTGTAAGTAAAAAGGCCGGAGAAATTTTCTCCGGCCGAATCACTGCTGCAATAAAATCTATACCGCCGCTTTACGGGCAGCCTCAAGCCAACCGTTCCAGGTCTCCTGATTGTTTTTAATCCATTCTTTGACGTGTCGCTCAATATCTTTCTGCGACTTCTCGCCTTCTTGCATCAGCGTGTTTTGCGCGTTGATGTCATCCAATGGCAAAGTGAACACTTTGAAGAATTCTTTTGCTGCTGGATTCGCGGCGAGGAATTCTTTGTTGGCAACAATCTGGATATCAGCGACCACAAAACCAAGTTTGACTGGATCACTGACAGCTCCAACAACGCCACTTACCGTCAAGAATTCTACCTGTGACTTTTGCGCTTCAGTGGGTTTGATTTCAGGAACATTCATCCAGACCACATCTTTGCCTGGCTTGAACTTGAAAATGGTCCAGTTCGGCGCCCAAGTGTAAAAGAAAGCCGGTTTGCCAGAGTTGTAACGTGCCAGGGCATCAGCCATGCTCGCCGAATAGGACGCCTTAATCGGGTTGATGTGATCTTCCAGGTCATAGACTTTCAGATGATGGGCAATCGTCCCCTCGCAGCCCCAACCGGCAGGGCAGGCTGTCAGGTCGGCTTTGCCGTCGCCGTTGGCGTCGAAGGCTTCCTTGACTTCGGGACGCTTGAAGTCTTCAAGTGACTGAATATTATATTTTTCCACATCTCTTTTTGACACCAGATAGCCTTGCAGGCCACCGGCTTTAACGACGTAACCGACTTTTTCACCCTTCTCGTAAAAGTTTTTTGGCAGCTGACCATCATGGACGGGGAACCAGCCATTGGTCCAATAATCGAGATCACCTAAGGCAAGTGACTGGTAAAAGAGCGGGTTTGCCAATTCTTTTGGCTTCTTCACATCGTAGCCAAGCTCTTTCAGGCCGGCACTTACCAGAGCTTCCTGGAAGTAACCTGTATTCCAGGTTGCACGAGCGGGTTGAACCTTGATTCCCTTTCCTGGTTTTTGTTGATCAGCAATAGCGGGTATTGCCAGTGATAAGATCAGTAAAGCTAATAAAATCTTTTTCATACGTTTCTCCTCTTTCTGTTTATGAGTGGACAAAAGACTACTTTTGCGCAATCCCTTGAGTTATTCGGTCAAGCACCATCGCCAGTAGTACAATCGACAGGCCACCGATGGTTGCCAGGCCAATCTCCAGGGTATTCAACCCCTGTACAACTGGATTTCCCAAACCACCAGCGCCAATCAATGCCGCAATGACAACCATCGAAAGGGCCATCATAATGGTCTGGTTGAGCCCGGCCATGACCGATGGCATGGCGAGCGGGAGTTGTACTTTACGTAACACCTGCCAGGGCGTGGCGCCAAAAGCAACGGCAGCTTCGATCAACTCCGGGTGAACCTGACGGATGCCAAGATTGGTTAAACGAATGATTGGCGGCAGGGCAAAGACAATGGTTGCCAGAATACCTGAGACAGTGCCAATGCTAAACAACATCACCACGGGGATCAGATAAACAAAGGCTGGCGTCGTCTGCATAGCGTCGAGGCAGGGGCGCAAGAGCATCTCAATACGGTTGCTGCGACCCGCCATAATGCCAAGTGGGATTCCGACAACAGCACAAAAGACGACTGAGCAAATCACCATCGCCAGGGTCGTCATAGTGTCTTCCCAGAGGCCGAGGTAGCCAACCAGCATTAATGAAAGAACAGTGAACACCGTTACTCGTTTGCCGGCATAGCGCCAGGCAGCGATGGCAAACAGCAGAATCATGACAAACGGGGGCAAGACGCCGAACAACCATTCCAACCCTTCCAGGCTAATCTCGACCGGAACCTTAATGATCTGGAAGAATTCACGGTAGTTGACGACTAGCCAGTCGACAGCGTTCTGCACCCATTCATCGAGTGGTATGAGTTGTTCATCAAAATTAAAAATTCGCATCAGACTTTCTTTACTCCATATTGTTGATCAGGCAGTCAGTTCTTCAAGTTCTTCTGATTCTTCTGGTTCGCTGCGCTGAAGAGTTCTTAAAAACAGGTTCTTGGACACGACCCCAAGATATTCATCCGCATCGTTAAGAATCGGCAGAGGCCAAGGATGATTTGCTACTTCGGGCAGAATATCCTGCATGGAATCACTTGTATGGGCTGGTACGACTCCGTCGAGGTAGGCGTTGGTAATCAACTGAGGTTGATCAGGGAGATCGATGATTTCACGCAGTGAATCAGTTGAGACAACCCCTTGAAATTTACGATTACTGTCGATTACATAGCCGAAGTCGCGGTCATTTTTGATCAACCGCTGCAGAGCAGCACGGGGGCTTTTGCCATCAGTGACTACAATAGTGACCTGGGTGTCGACGGATATATCACCAGCGGTGAGAATGTTGGTTGGATCTACACCACGGAAAAAAGCTCGCACGTAATCGTCGGCGGGATTTTGCAGAATTTCATCAGGAGTACCGACCTGCACAACACGTCCACCCTCCATAATGGCGATCCGATCACCAATGCGCATCGCTTCATCAAGATCATGTGAGATGAAAACGATTGTTCGTTTGGCTTTGGCTTGCAACTTTAGCAACTCATCTTGCATTTCGGTTCGGATCAGCGGATCGAGCGCTGAAAAGGCTTCATCCATTAACAGGATGTCTGGGTCAACCGCAAGGCCTCGGGCTAACCCGACTCGCTGTTGCATTCCACCAGACAATTCATTTGGCATGCTCGCTGCCATCGTTTCCAGGCCGACCTGTTCCAGGGCTTGCAATGCCCGCTCTTCGCGGGTTTTCTTGTCAAAGCCATCCATCTCCAGACCGAAAGAGGCATTCTGTAAGACAGTCATGTGTGGCATCAAGGCAAAGGATTGAAAAACCATGCTCATCTTCTTGCGTCGCATCTTGACCAACTGATCGTTGTCCATACTGATGATGTCTTCGCCATCGATAAATACCTGCCCGGACGTTGGTTCAATCAGGCGGTTGAGCATCCGCACCATAGTCGATTTGCCAGAACCGGAGAGACCCATAATGACGAAAATCTCGCCCTTATAGATGTCGAAACTGGCTTTTTGGACACCGATTGTTGTTTCGGTTTTTTCGAAAATTGCGTCTTTATCTAATCCCTGATCAAGTAAACCCATCGCTTCTTTTGGATGTGGCCCAAAAATTTTAAATAAGTTTTTGACGGAGACCTTTACTTCTTCAGTCATTTTTTTCCTCGTTTTTCACACTCTTTAGAGAGAGCGATTAATCGTTGAAACCGGGAATAAGGATACGGACAAGCAGAAGCACGCTATGGGCTACAGCCAAAAGCAAGTAGAGGTAAGGATGGTCGCTTGCAACCAGCAGCGTCCCGGTAATCGTATTGATTTTGTTGTTATGAAGGGGCAGAGCAACCCGCGATCCGATTCTGTGGATAAACCAGAACCAAACGCTACTCTGAATGAAAGGGAGATCCGTGAAGCATCACACTGGGCAATGTTCTTAACGATCCCCTTGCGGGACAAGGACGGAACACCCTGGCAGGGTGACGCCTAGTTATCCGGTGATACTACATGGGTTAGAGGCTAAGGTCAAGTTGCGCACGACTGGAACGTGTAAGCTCTTTGACAGAACAAGAGAGGGGTATCCTGGAAGTCATCACTTCCAGCAGAATTAAATACCATCCGGTTTTTCTGGATTGAGGCTTTTGCGTAAGTCTTGTTGAATTGAATGACTAGATCACCTTACAGGACCTACAGGACACATTTTCAGCACTGGTGGCTGAATATGAGTGCGTTGATTCAGGTATGTTTTCAACCGTAAAAGTCAAATATCCTGTTATTGTCCCACGTATGTGTAAACTTACCTGCAGAACACGCTCACTCAGATGAAAACGGGCTTAAAGGTTGAATCGCACAAAGGTCCTTGACCTCGGCCATAGCTATGGTGACACCCCCCCTGTGCAGGCGGACCACCTCGCCGCTCAACTCGGTGTCGTAACCCGAATCAGACAGCGCCCCGGCAACACATTCGAGTTGCACAGCGCAATCGATCAGGCGAGGAGCCACCGCAGAAGTTCCCCTCACACACGTTTGCCGCAGATCGACTTCAGCATCCAGACAGAGCTTACCCTGTCTTATCAGATCACGGAGAGTGTTCAACCCTGATTCAGACGGGACATTAAAAATGAAGTCTCCACCCGTCCATGATCGCGACAGAGGATTATGTCGTCCATACCATGCCGTTTTGATGCGAGGCCCATCACCACCGATCAGGGCGACCCAAGAAGTCATCAGGGCAACAGGGAGATCATCAGGGGCATACCAACTGATCAACCCGGCCGGCAACCATGTGACGGGAGCCGTGATTTTGTGATCGGTCTCGACCATAACAAACCCTATTATGCAGATTACGGCGGAAAGTATAAAACATTTTCTGACATGATGACAGGTTAGCGGCAACTTAATTCTTGACAATCAAAATAGACTTTAATAAGTATCTTACCAACAAAGTTTTAGGAGATTACTAATGCGCTTATCCACCAAAAGTCGCTACGGATTGCGGGCTCTCTTTGACATGGCATATCATGCCGGCACGCTACCAGCACAAATCAAGGATATCAGCCGTCGTCAAAACATCTCGCCACGCTACCTGGAACAGATCTTCCAGGACCTCAAACGCGGTGGGCTCCTTAAAAGCCGGAGAGGACCGCAGGGGGGGTACTTCCTCTCCCGCAAACCGGATGAAATCAACGTCAACCAGATCATTATGGCAGCAGAAGGCGAAATGGCCCTGGTCGATTGTGTCAAGTCCGGCAAGGGCTGCAAAAAAACCTGTGAATTCGACAATGAATGTGTCACTCAGAAAGTCTGGTTGGAGGCAAGTAAGCGCCTGAATGATTATCTGGGCTCCGTGACGCTGAAAGACCTTTGCGATGATGCAAAAGCCATGGGCATGGAAAAAGAGCTGGACCATCGCTTCATGTATTTCATCTAGCCGCAACCCCCTGCAGAGAGGTCTCACAATGGCTAATAAATTCTCCTCAGAGCTTGACCGTATCGGCAATACTCCGCTGGTGAAAGTCAGCACCCCGGAAGGCTCAGCAGCAGTCTGGGGAAAACTTGAAAGCGCTAACCCGGGCGGCAGTGTCAAGGATCGCATTGCCAAAGCCATGATCGAACAGGCCGAGAAAGACGGTCTAATCAAGCCCGGCGATGTGATTGTCGAGCCCACCAGTGGCAACACCGGCATCGGCATATCCCTGGTCGGCACGATCAAGGGCTACCAGGTGGTCCTGACAATGCCTGACACCATGTCCGTGGAAAGGCGTCGTTTGCTTGGGGCTTTCGGTGCGGAGCTGATTCTTACCCCCGGGGCGAAGGGGATGCGCGGGGCGATTGAAAAAGCTGAGGAGATTGCTGCTGAGCGCAAAGCCTTCATGCCGCAACAGTTCTGCAACCCCGCCAACCCGAAGGTGCACATGGAGACGACCGGGCCAGAAATTTTGCGTGACCTCGAGAATCAGGTTGATGCGCTGGTCGCCGGCGTCGGTACCGGCGGCACGATTACCGGTGTCGGCCAGGCAATTAAAGATCAAAACCCGAAAGCCCTGATTGTTGCCGTCGAACCGGCTGATTCAGCGGTGCTCTCCGGCGGTGAACCCGGGCCGCACAAGATCCAGGGAATCGGTGCCGGGTTTGTCCCGGATGTCCTCAACACGAATATCTATTCACGGATCATCACGGTCAGCAATGAGGACGCGATGCAGACAGCCAGGGAACTGGCCCGCGACGAAGGAATCTTCGTCGGCATCTCTGCAGGAGCCAACGTTTTCGCTGCCCGGCAGGTCGCTGCACAATTGAAACCGGGGCAGAACGTGGTGACGATCCTCTGTGATACTGGCGAACGCTATCTCTCAACCAACATCTTTGATTAAGCAGTAAACCGCGAACTGAAAGATCATAAGGCCTCCGGCCCGAAGGCCGGAGGCCTTCTTTATCCCATGGCTATTGAAGCAAAAAACCAGAAACTGGAAGAGCTGCTCACAGAATTGGGCTCGGTCGTCGTCGCCTTTTCCGGCGGTGTAGACTCGACCTTTCTTCTGTACATGGCTCAGCAAGTCCTCGGCGCCGACAAGGTGATTGCCCTGACAGCCACTTCACCGACCTACCCCAGTCACGAATTCAATGAGAGCGTCCGGCTGGCTCGCGAACTCGGTGTCCGGCAGGTCGTCGTTGACAGCAACGAACTGGAAATCCCGGGTTTTGCCGACAATCCGCCGCAGCGCTGCTACCACTGCAAGAAAGAACTGTTCGATATCTGCCTGGGCAAGGCCAAAGAGCTCGGTTATGCAGTCGTCCTGGATGGCTCCAACCTCGACGACCTCGACGACTACCGCCCCGGCCGGCAAGCGGCCACGGAGCTCAAAATCCGCTCGCCTCTGCTCGAGGCCGGGCTGACCAAGGACGACATCCGCACCTTAAGCCGGAGACATGGTCTGTCGACCGCCGACAAGCAGCCGTTTGCCTGCCTCGCATCACGCTTTCCGTACGGGACACGCATCACCGCGGAACGCCTGCAACAGATCGATCGCTGTGAAACGTTCATGCGAGAAAACGGTTTTCACACCTTTCGGGTCCGCTATCATGGCGATACGGCCCGCATCGAGGTTGGCCTTGACGAACTAGCGAGAATCATTGATGATGAGAGGCGAGAAAAGATTCTCGCCGAATTCAAGGATGCCGGGTTCACGTATGTCGCGCTGGATTTGCAGGGGTACCGGACCGGCAGCATGAACGAGGGGACAGCCCTGGACAAGAGCTGAGCGACATAACCTGGAGGAGCCATGACCCGCACCACAGTCCTGATGACCGTTTGCTTCTGTGCCGGTGTGCTTGGCGCTCTCTGCAGCAGTCTGGTTACCTGGAAAGCCGGTCAACTGGGCTTGCCCGCAATGCTTGATGTCCGCATGTCCCCGTCGTTGACCCTCCCATGGCTTTACTCGCGCTTGATTTGGGGCGGGGTGTGGGGCCTGGCCTACTTTCTTGCCGTCGGGCCACTCAAATCACGCCGCCACTGGGCCCGTAAAGGCCTTTGGATAAGCCTCCTGCCTACGCTCTTCCAGCTCCTGTTTGTCTATCCGTATATGACCGGTCATGACTTGCTGGGGCTAGACCTGGGCCAGTTCACACCTCTGTTTGTTTTGCTCTACAACCTGGTCTGGGGATTCTTCACCGGAGTGTTCTGCCGTATCCTGTGGGGCCGCGGGTGATTGTGCGCTTTTGCCTGGCCCTTCTCGCCGGGCTTGTCCTTGTCCTGCCCGCCTGCGCCGAGGAACCGACGGACACCCTGCAGGGAATCGTTACCTGGGTCCACGACGGCGACACCCTTGAAATCGACACACTTGGCAAGGTCCGCCTGATCGGCATCGATACGCCGGAGAGAGAGGCTTCCTCTCGCGACATGTTCCTGGAGAAACAGGGCATTCCGGCCTCAAGGCAGCGAGAGATCTCTCAAAACGCCAAGGCGTTCAACATCAGTCAAGTCAAAGGACAGACTATCTCGCTGTCCCTCGACCACCCGCCGCGCGACCGTTACGGGCGCCTGCTGGCCTATGTTTACCTGCCGGACGGCCGTCTTCTCAACCGCATACTGCTTGAACAGGGGCTGGCCGTCGTCTACCGGAAATTCACATTCAGAATGAAACAAGATTTTCTCGCCGCCGAAGAACGGGCGAAACAGGCCGGAGTCGGCTTGTGGAAGAGGGAGAAGCTTTAGAGCTTGAATCTCATATTATTCCGGCCTTCTGGCCGTGACCAGCAGGCGATGGTTCATAAAACCATAGTCCCCTTCTTTTTCATGTGCAGAGAAACCACGCTGCATGGAGATCTCAACGAAGCCCGCTTTACCGACCAGAGCCTCAAGAACCTCCGGCAGGAAAAGCCGGATCGCGTAAGTCTGGTCACGCATCAGGCCCTGCTCCTTGCAGATCACAACCTCGCGGGCGCGAATAAAATTCTCCCCAAGCTGTCTCTGCCGACAGACGACAATTCTGTCGTCAATTTCATGCCAGGCATTCGGGCTGAACTTCTCCCGCACCATGCCACCATCGGTGACATCGATCAGCAGGCCGCCACCAGGTTTCAGCATCCGCATGACCTCCTGCATGATGCGCAGGTCGCCCAACGATTCCGGCATGTAGCCCAAGGAATTACCCAGGATCAGGACGTGGTCATAAGCCTGGTCAGGCAGGCCGGTGTCGGCGGCATCGCCTTGAATAAAGTCAACCGTGAGCCCGGCCTTCAGGGCGTTTGAGCGGCCGTGTTCGAGCAGGACATGAGAATAATCGAGCACGGTGCAGTGACTATAGCCGCGGCTTGCCAGTTCGAGGCTGTGACGGCCCTGACCGCCACAAAGGTCCAGAACAGCATCGTTTTTTGCCATTGGCAGAAGCTTGCAAACTGCGTCGACTTCGCGGCGGGTTATATCATCGTCACAAACCGATCGGGCATCGGTCATCAGGTAAACGTCATCGAACAACGTCTTCCACCAGTCCGGGTTTACATCGATTTTCATGGGCCCTCCGGATGGGCACCAAAACTAAACAGGCCGTCCGAGGCAAAGATTGCCGCTGCCCCCCCCCAGGGTTGTGATCGGGAGATTCTCAGCTCTTCGTCTTCGATGTCAATCATCTCCTTCAATGCGCCTTCAAGATACATTTTCTCGAGCAACAGGCAATCGCTCCAGACCGCTTCGGTATATTTGCGCAACTGGTCAAGATGGGGCTCGACAATCAGGCGCGGCCGCAAAGCAATGCGGATCGGGCCGAGCAGATAAGTAAATCGGTGGTCCAGTGCCATCTGCTGCTGCATCTCAAGGACTCCGCGTAACTCATCGGGATCAACGCTCATCAGGGCATCGTTAATCCGTTTGGCTGCCTCTGCGGTTGTCAGGTTCGAGCGCAGCAACGCCAGAGGCTGGACACCACCGCCACTGCCAACGTTGGTTGGCACACCACCGTAGCGCACCAGAAACCCAAACAGCCCGTCCCGGCCGAACAGACAGCGGAAATCCGTCTGGTAGCGGGTCAGCTCAACGCCTGCTTGCGAATCGTAACTGACGCACTCTTCTGCCCAGAGATGCAGGGGAATCTTTTCCTGGACGATATACTGGCCCTTCTCAAGCGCCAATCCGACCGCTTCATCAGCATCCGGGTTGACACAGCCGACCCGGACGCCGAATCCCGAGTAGCCACGCTCCGGCTTGAGCACCAGTTCGTTCCAGTTCTTACGCGTCCATTCAATCAGATCGTGGATCGGCTCACCGTCGGGGCCGATCGTCTTGCCTGGCAAAAACCGTCGGGTCCATGGCGTGCGCTCGACCGATGCGCGGCTGAAACGGTCGTTGCCTGCGGAGGTCAGCACCTCGAACATGCTTTTTACGTTAATCGGTTCAGTGCCGCGCGGGTTGACAACCCGCCCTTCGCTGACCAGTTGCAGAAGCGGCGTCAGGTTGTGCTTGCGATGCAGATTGAGCAGGATGTCCGTGTTGAAATCGACGAATGCGATCGAAACCGGTACTCCCCGGTAACAAGCCCGACCTTCTTTCAATTCCAGCTCATGCGGCGCCATCAATGCACTGCTGACACCGTCAATTGCGTCAAGGCGTTT
The DNA here is from genome assembly GCA_963825575.1 of uncultured delta proteobacterium. Taxonomy (GTDB): domain Bacteria; phylum Desulfobacterota; class Desulfuromonadia; order Desulfuromonadales; family BM103; genus JAFDBW01. The sequence goes on along the minus strand of CAWGUB010000029.1, from coordinate 3,682 downwards.
GGCCAGGTTGACATTCTCGGTGACATCCTCGAGAGTTTCCTGCTCGGCAATTACGGCCATCAGGCCAGGATTGCTCCCCGAAAGACGGCGATGACCAGCCAGAAGCATCTGCACAAACCCGTCGATCGGATAAAGCAGCGGATGGTCAAAATCGAGGTCGATTCCAGTCGGCCGTATTCGATTGACACGCTTCCAGACCGCCTTGCCGATAATCTGGGTGATGCGCTGGTAATCCCAGCCACCGGGGCTGCCCAGGTTCCATTCAGAGTGATATCCCCAAAACTCCTTCATGGTTGACTCCTTTGCAAAGCTGCAGACAGAATTTTCGCCAGCCGGGAAAACCCGATTTCGCCCTGGCTGAGAAGGGTGCGGGCAAAAAGGCCGACATCATGGTCGCCGAACCTTTCGAGCTGGTCCAGTCCCTGTTTCAAGCCAAGAGTGTAGCATATCTGGTACCCTGGCCGTAAAAGGTACTTCGGCACGACTGAATCGGCAAGGGCAGAAGGGTAACCTACCCGCTGGAGGAGCTCGTGCGCCTGCACGATCGTCATCTGCCCGCTCTGCAGACCAAGATCGATCAGGCCACGAGCGGCCCGCTCAGCCCGCCGCTTGGCCAGCAGGAAGCGATCCCACGGGCCATCGAAATAACCGGTCCGGGCCATCAACTCCTCGGCAAGACAAGCCCAGCCTTCATAGAACAACGGCGACTCGACCGGTCGCCGCAGAGGGCGAGCCAGATTCCAGCGACATGAATCGAGCAGGTGGTGTCCCGGCCAGGCTTCGTGAGCGGCAGTCATCCGATACTCGAGAGAGCGCCCCTGCCTGTGATTTCGAGGCTGTCCACCCTCCATGACAAAAAAGATACCCCCACGCGGCGGATATCCGGGGGTTGCCGCATAGGCATCCGAAGCCCGAATTGCGGCCAGATAATCAGGGACCTTGGCAATTTCGAGAGGCACCCCCGCGGAAGCATCGCCGGGGACCAGGCCCTGTCGTCGGCAGTGGAATTCGGCAACCTCGAGTTCACGACGATAGAGTGCCAGCAGGTCATTGCCCGGCGCTTGCGCGAAAGGAATAATCTGCCCGGCCTCTATCCAACTTTTACCAGGAGCGAGTTTTGCGGATTCCTGGGCCAGGACCTCTTCCATCATGATCAATTCATCCTGAAGCAGCGGCGCGATGGCATCGATACTCATGCCACAGCCGAGATGCTCGGCAATCAGGCGGTCCAGCACATCTCCAGGCAGAAGAGGGCTGACGACGACATCGACCCTCTTCATCGCGTCCTGGAAAACTCGCAAGGCCCCCGGCATTTCACCCGTATCAAAACCGTCGACCTGCAAGCGCTCGATCCATAGCTGCATATCGCGCAGCATCTCGACACCGAGGACGTGAAACAGTTCGGGGACTTCACTCAGACAACCTGCCGCACGCTGGAGAAAAACCGGCACCCCGGCCACTCGTGCAGGCCAGGCCTGCGGCTCTGGTGAAGCCAGCGCTTCTGCAAGGCCGGCCGCAAGGACGGTGAGGTGAAATGTCGGTTGCGATCGATGCGGCTCAACCTCGGTCAACTGCTCACGCAGAGTCCGCAACACCTGCAGCAGAAGCTCGAAGTCAATCTGATCGTCATCGGACATATCCTCTACAGCGAGTTTCGACAGGTCTCTTTCATACCCCCGCAAAACATCTGCTACAGCAGCAACTTTCTGCGCGGAGAAATCATCCCAGATATCCCAGGGCTTGTCTTCTTGCACAACCTGCGGGAAGAAGTAGAATTCATCACTGCAGGCACAGACAGGGAACGCTGAAGCGATTGAGGAATAAGCTCTCTCAGCGAGGACTTCCAGGGCGGTCGTTCGATTGCCATTGCAATGTCTTCGCTGGTTCATCTGGCCTTATCTCTGCTCTTAATTGCCTTCGGTGCGATTCGTATTAAGCTTTAAACCGTGTCATTATACAACATTATCGGTTTCTTCAGGAGTGTTACCCATGATCAGACGTTGCGGCTGGTGCAGCAGCGACCCTCTTTACGTCGCTTATCACGATAATGAGTGGGGCGTGCCCGAGCAAGACGATCGAAAGCTCTTCGAGATGTTGATCCTCGAAGGTGCCCAGGCCGGCCTGAACTGGCTGACCATCCTGAAAAAGCGCGATAACTATCGGCAGGCATTTCACCAGTTCGACCCGGAACGAATTGCCCGATATGGAGACAGGGATATTGACCGGCTGATGCAGAACCAGGGGATTGTCCGCAACCGCCTCAAGATTGAAGCCTCGATCAAAAATGCCCGGGGCTACCTGCAGATCCGAAACGAGCACGATTCCTTCTCGGATTATCTCTGGGCGTTCGTTGACGGCACGCCGATCATCAATAATCGGCAGGCCCTCACCGACATCCCCTCCAGGACGGCCATATCAGAAAAAATGGGCAAAGAGCTGAAAAAACGCGGCTTCAACTTTGTCGGGCCGACCATCTGCTATGCCTTCATGCAGGCCGTCGGCATGGTCAACGATCATACGACTGACTGTTTTCGTTACCAGCAACTGATATAGTTTTCTGCTTGCAGTTCTGAGCTGATCATGTGAAAAGCTGAAAGGGGCTGGTTAAGGAGGCACCTTTTATAGTGTGTCAGTCAAAGGGTTTCTAGGAATCATCCACAATTGGCCGAATTGAGCTCTCATGAGTTGCTGACACAACTTCCGAGACACCCTCATTTTTGACGTTTTGCAATAATGCGCGTATATTGTCGAGTGTGTCAGTTGCTTGGTGAATGAGAAATAAGACTTTAACTACAAGCCATCCGTACGACTGCGGGTGGCTTTTTTGTATCGTTCAAAGGCGCCTATAAAACCAGGGTCGAGTCACTAAAAAAACACAATATACGTATTTATACCAATATACAGCTTCATGTTTTTCTGATAATTAGGTCAGAGAATAAATGTAATTTATGCGTTGATAAAGCCAAACTTTTCCCGAGCTAGAAGAGTTAAGAGAGCGTTGATTGTGGAGTGAATAACACTCTGTAAAGGCAAAATCAGGGCAACTTGATGACGCAAAGCCACGGGTCCTCAGCAGAGGACCGCCGGGTCCCCAGGGGGATAAATGAGACGATTATACAAGCCATCCGCATGTTAATGGGTGGCTGATTGGCCAACAATCCTTAACTCAGATTTTATCCTTTAATGTTCGGATTGTTTCAACCTGCAATGCATATGCTGTCAAAGACTTAAAGCATTAACTTTAACCGACTACCTGCGGGACGTTATCAATCTCACTCGTAAAATCCATGTTCTGTGCTTATAAAATTATGAACTCTTTTCAAGACGATCTATCTGATATCAAATCGGAACTAGAAGCAGTTTATGCCGCTGATTTTGATTCAGGACGGCACAATACTGCCGAAATCTCTCGTATCAAAATGCGGCTCGGCAATTTGATAAGCAATGCAAACAAAGAGTTAGCTACTAAAGAATTTATCCAGCTTAAGAATGAAGTTCTTGGCCTGCTCTCAGAGATTCCGGATCTGTCGAAGATGATGTGCCATTTATATCTCTCATCGGCTGGTTGCTAAAAAATGGCGTGTTATCAAAAGAAGAGGTCAGCAATGTCTTGGATGCTAGCTCTAGCCAACGTTTCGGTAGCACATAACCAACCACTAAAGCGGATTGGATGATACTTGGG
>CAWGUB010000028.1:0-8080 GCA_963825575.1 uncultured delta proteobacterium | reverse complement strand
GCTATTCAAAGGTTTGCAGAGCTCGGGGTGGCAACGATGTCGATTGCGGGCTTCGGAGAGCGGGGGCTTAACCCTGCCGGAAGGCAGTCCTTCCTGATTACCGATGAACTGGCCGAGACAACCAGCCTGGAGGATTACTGTCGCTTTTGGCGTGATACTCCACCGTCGCCCAGGCTCAAGAGGTCGATTATCGAGAAAGTGGCTGGCATGACCAGGCAGCTGCATGAAAACGGTGTTAACCATCGGGACCTGCATATCTGTCACTTCCTGATCAAGGAGGCCTCGGCAAAACCTGATGCGTCTCCGGAACAAATAGATCTTTTCATCATCGATCTTCACCGTGTCCAGATAAGGTCAAAGACGCCTCGGCGCTGGATGGTCAAGGATGTTGCCGGTCTCCATTTCTCGAGTATGGATGTCGGTTTGACAACGCGAGATCGTTTGCGTTTTATTTGTCATTATACAAATAAACCTTTACGGTCGGCCGTTAAAGAACTTGTTGGTTTCTGGGCCAGAATAGACAGAACAGCAGTCAAGCTTTACGGAAAATTCCAGAAGTATTACGGGTAACTACCACTTTTCCGTTTTCTCTGGCATTGCAGGTAACGATGAAGACCGCCAACTGACTTTTCGGGGCAGCTGCGTGTAATAACTCATCGTGTCCCTTTAACTTTGGTTGGCGAAAAAAGCCATGAGAATACTGTAGCTTATATCTTAGCCCAAGGATTATGGGTTGCACTTGCGACTTGAATTCGCGACTGGGGTTTACCATGTTTTCTGATGTTGAAAAAAAACACATGCTAACGCTATTGGGTTTGGTTGTTTCCTCCCTTCTGTTGAAACTGCTTTACATCCTCAGCGCAAACTCCCTGAATAACGATGGTGTGTTATATATTCAATCTGCAGTCAAAATAGCTGAGGGTGATTTAATAGGGGCAGTCCAAATTTATCCGATGCCGTTGTATCCTTTCCTGATCTGTGTGTTCAATTATATGTTTAATGACTGGATCTTTTCCGGTCAGTTCATCAATGTTCTCGCTCTTGCACTTGCGAATATCCCTCTCTATTTTCTGGCCCGTAAACTGTTTGATGACAGGGTTGCCCTCTGGACAGTTGTCCTCTTTACTCTCTCTCCGAAGCTCACAAACTATGCTTCCAATGTGATCCGCGACCCGTTGTTTCTGCTGTTCTTCACTTGGGCACTTCTGATGGGAGTCAAGGCAGTTCAATGTCACAGGATCAAGGATTACCTGTGGTGTGGTGCTTTAACGATGGTTGCATTTTTCTGTCGTATTGAAGCGGTTCTGCTGCCAGTAGTATTGTTTGTTTACCTGGTTCTGCTGTTTATCATGATTCCTGAAGAACGAAAGAAAATCTTTAAGGGAGGTTTGGCCTTTTATGCTCTGCCATTGGTCGGAGTTGCCCTTCTAGGCGCGTTAGCTTTTACGTCCTTCGAATCGCTAGGACGAATCGATTTTGTTCTCAATTACGTGAAGAACTTCTTGAGCCTCGGTTTCCTAAATAATTACCATATTCTGTATGATTTCTTGAAAAATCTGGAGAATAACTGGGATGGTTATCTCGGGGCGCAAAACCTGTTTGAGTTGACCAGGCATCATATGCCCTTGATCTATCTGATTGGTGCTATCGAAAATTTTGTCGAGGCGATGTTCCCGGCCTATTTTATTCTTCTTTGCGTCGGGTTCTATCAATCTCCCAAATTTGGAAGAGAACACTATTTTGTTTTTTTGACCGGCTTAGTCTTCTTCTTGATGGCTTACTTTCGTCTTTTAGAAGCCAACTTTATTGTTGGACGGCTTTTTCTGGTTTCAACCCTCGCCGCATTCCCCTGGGTTGCATATGGTCTAAATCATTTATTTAATATCGACTATAGAAGTAAAAATATGCGCAGGGTTTCCTGCGTATTCCTACTGGTTTTTGCAATCGGAATTCCCGTTGGGAAGACTCTAGCCAATATCTCCAAACATGATGAACTGAAGAAAAACACTGGTGATTGGCTGGCACAGCAGGAAGATTTCAATGACTTGAGAATTGTGACTAATGATCCGACGATAATGCTATATTCAGGCCGTATCTTTGCTGATGAGTACAAAATGGTTAAAACGAATTATTTTGGTATTGAAGTTGTGGGCAAAGTTATTCTCGAGGTGGAGCCTGATGTTGTCGTGATAACTATATCTGAAAAGTCTGATGCACCCAACTACTCTGACTATTCAATCGTTAAGAGATTTGATGGTCGCAAGAAATCGGTTTTTGTTTATCGAAAGAAATAACCCCACGTTGGGGGTAGGTCCAAAGTTACGTTACCTGACATTCGAGGCGGACCGAATAGTTAGAGTAGGTCAGCAGTGCAGTACAAAAACTTAATAAGATAATTTTTATGCTGATGATATACACAGATGAAAAGCAAGATTTTGCAGGATTCAGCCTCCCAGAATAGTACTCTGATAAGAAAATTGCAGGTTGTAGAAAGTTGCAAAGATATACGAAAGGAAAAGATGATGGTTAAGGATGTTCGATGTCAACTGAAATCCCATGTCGATGTGGTTAAAGTTGTCAGTGAAAGGCTTAGTGAACAAATTGTTGAATGTGCCCAGATGTTGATTTATGCTTTGAGGGATGGTCATAAGATCCTGATCATGGGAAATGGCGGCTCTGCTGCCGATGCACAGCATTTTGCCGCAGAGATGGTTGGACGTTTTCTCTTGGAACGTAAAGCCCTGGCGGCAATTGCCCTGACCACCGACACATCGATTCTGACGGCCATTGCCAACGATTACGGCTTTGAGGATGTGTTTAAGCGGCAGGTTGAGGCACTTGCGAGCTCTGGAGATGTTCTGGTTGGCATATCTACCAGCGGGAACTCCGCTAACATCAAGCGTGCCCTGGAAACAGGCAAAAATATCGGCACCAGAACCGTTGGGTTGCTTGGCAATGATGGCGGCGAAATTGGTCCTATAGTAGATCTCAACCTGACTGTGCCGAGTTTTGAAACGCCCAGGGTCCAAGAATTACATCTGGTTATTATACATATCCTTTGTGGCCTGATTGAAAAAGGTCTTTTCCACCAAGACCATTGTGTCGATTGCTGAAATGTCGGATGGCCTCTTTGGTTGGAGATTGCTCTGCTCTTGAAATCTTTTGCGTTAGACAAATATGACGAATTGGTTGCTCGGTCAACGGTTTTAGAGCGGGACAGACATGGTGTCAAAGTTCTTGCAACCCCCGAGGGTCTGATCGTCAAGCTTTTTCGCCAGAAAAGATTAATCTCTTCGGCTCGCCTTAGACCCTATGCCTCACGTTTCGTTAACAACGCCAAGGCGCTCGAAAAGCTGGACATAAAGACCATTAAGGTTCTGGATGTGTTGTATTGCACACCAATAAAAAGAACGTTGGTTTTTTATCAACCAGTCCCGGGGCGGACTCTCAGAGATGTACTAAAGAGTCAAACCCACACTGACGACATTATGAAAAAGTTCATCGTTTTTTTAGCCGAATTGCACGACAAAGGCGTTTTTTTTCGATCAATCCATTTAAGCAACGTAATCGTTTCGGATGACTCGGACAAGTTTGGTCTGATAGATTTTGCAGATATGAAAATAGCTTCGAAGGCACTTTCCCGTGATGTGAGACTGAGAAATTTTAAACATCTTGCTCGGTACAGAGTTGATCAGGACTCGATTAAGAATTTTGGTTTGGAAAGGTTTATGGACGTGTATTTTGAAGCTTCGATTCTCCCCCGAACATACAAAGATGAATTCCTCAAGAAGATGCAAGAGTTAATCAATACAGAGGGTACTCACTGACTTGAAGTGAGACGGACTCTTTTGGCTGTTTTCGATGCAAGCGAGTCTTCACCGGAAATGCTGTGTAGAATCAAGGAAATATGTGCGAGTTGATAATTTTGTAGTAATATCCAACCTGAAATGACACTTTCCTCACATACCTTGCCATTTAAAGTCATTCTGAGCTCATTAACAGAGGATAACACTATCCTATGTGAACAATTGTTGCGTGACCTTCCCGGCAAACGCCTGGTGTACAAAGGCACGTGGCAGCAAACCCCAGTCATAGTTAAGCTGTTCCTCGACCCCAAAAGCGCCCAGCGGCATTGGGGGAGAGAGAAGTACGGCGCTGAGGCTTTAAAAACTGCTCATGTTGCAACGCCGGAACTCCTTTATTCTGGTGACCTCGATGATGGCACTCCGGTGTTGGTCTTCGATTTCCTTCATAATGCACAAACTTCTCTCGAGACATGGAACAACCTGGCAACTTTGGAATCGAAGACCGATTTTCTTTGCCAATTCGTTGAGCAAATTGGTGGGCTTCATAACGCGGGCCTGGAGCAAGCGGACCTGCACCTGGAGAATTTTCTGGTCTCAGATCGTCAAATATATGCCATCGACGGTGACGCTATTAGTGCCCGGGGTAAAAAGCCTCTTGACCTTAACTCCAGTAGTAGGAACCTGGCTCTTTTCTTTGCCCAACTGCTGCCAAAGTATGATCATTTAATGGAAAAAACGGTTCAGCACTATGCTGAGAAACGTAACTTGTCTGGCCCTAAACTGCTGAACCAGTTGCAACTGGATTTACCGAAAGTTCGTCGTTGGCGAAGTCGTAAATATGTAAAAAAATGCTACCGGACTTGCAGTGAATTTGTTCAATCTCAGAGTCACGGACAAGTAGCGAATCTCTCGTCGAGATATGCAAGGAGAACATTTGGCTCGACTTCTTGATGATCCGGATGCATTCATGCGCAATGGCACGATCCTTAAAACTGGCAATACCACTACGGTTGTCCGTGTCCAATCTGACGACTGTGACTGGGTCATCAAGCGCTATAATATCAAGAATCCGTGGCATGCCCTGAGCCGCAGCTTTCGGCCTACTCGTGCCTGGACTTCTTGGGGCAATGCCCACCTCTTGAAAATTTACGGTATCGCAACTCCACGGGCCATTGCCATGATTGAAAAGCGGATTGGTCCTTTACGCTCCACAGGGTATTACGTCTGCGATTTTGTTGCAGGCATGCATGCTGAAGATTTTTTCCAAGATTATACAGTGTCTGACCTAATTAAAGAGCAAGTGGCAGAAAATTTTGTCCATTTGTTCGAATTGTTTCACAAGCTCAATATTTGTCACGGGGACTGTAAGGCAACGAATTTCCTGCTCAAGGGTCGTGAACCATGGGTGCTCGACCTTGATGCCATGGAAGAGTGTGTTTCATCAGTACGCTTCAAGAAGCTTTCTCGGGTAGATAGACAACGTTTTTTAAGTAACTGGCAGGAACAGCCTGATTGGCAGCAATGGTTCGATGAACACCTGCCACAGTAATATATAAACAGACAAGCACAACCTTTCCAAATGGAGCTAATCTCTCATGTCCATATTCATTCTCGGTATAAATGGTATAGACGAGTGTGCTATCACATTCTTCGGTTGTGGTGAAAATGGCGAGATTCACACTTAATCGCTGCATGAGCCGAAGATCTGTGCGCCAGCCAATGCTCTCATCATGTTCTATGGTTCAGATCTGTAATATTTAATATGGAAAATGTTTTGGTGCGTAAAGTGTCTGGCAGTAATGAGGCGGAGTCAACTGCTTGTTATAATCCTTTAGTGGAGCAACTGTTTTGAGAGAGAGGGGTTTATGAAAAAATATAGCCCGATCGACATGTCGGATGTAAAAACTTATTCTATCGTGACCCGCAACAACAAGGTCAATATCCGGGAGCATTTCGGCAAGTCCGTCGATGCTGGCATGGCTTATACCGGCTTGCTTGATGCGATGCCGAGACTTCTCGGTGCCGACTCAATACGCACCGTAGTCGAGAAGGTCGTTCAGGCTCGGGAGGCAGACCGACCGGTCGTTCTGGCGATGGGCGGACATGTAATAAAGTGCGGTTTGCAACCAATATTGAAGTCTCTGATTGAGGCCGATGTCATTACAGCGGTGGCTATGAACGGCTCGGCGGCAATTCACGATTTTGAGGTGTCACTTGTCGGCGCAACCTCGGAAGAGGTCGGTGACGTGCTGCACTCCGGTGATTTCGGTTTCTCAGAAGAAACCGGCGGCGGCATGAACCGGGCGCTCAGGGCAGCCATGGATACTGAATGCGGTTTTGGTGAAGCGATAGGCCGTTGTATCGTTGACAACCAGCATCCCTTCAAGGAATACAGCCTGCTGGCGACCTGTATTGAGAATGGCATTCCGGTGACCACGCATGTTGCGATCGGGACTGACATCATCCATCAGCACCCGGAATTCGATGGTGCGATTACCGGCGAGATGACCACCCGGGATTTCCGGCTACTGACAAGCGTCGTTGCAGACTTGAGTGGTGGTGTTTGGCTGAACGTTGGTTCGGCAGTAATTATGCCGGAAGTCTTTTTGAAAGCACTGTCAATAGCTCAAAACCTTGGACATCATGTCGATCGTTTCACGACGGCAAATTTCGATATGAACCAGCACTACCGGCCGATGCTGAATGTTGTCAAACGGCCAACCTCGGGCAGCGGTGACGGTTTTAATATCATCGGCCACCATGAGATCAATATTCCGCTGCTGGCCGCGGCAATCCTTGATAAATTACACAAGGGAGCCTGAGAACATGAGTTTCGACAGAGGACATCTTGAGACTTTTTTGAGTGGTGTGGCACAGACCCGGGCCCTGGTTATCGGCGATCTGATGCTCGATGAATACATCTGGGGAACGGTTGACCGCATCAGCCCTGAGGCGCCGGTACAGATCGTTGAAGCGAGACGTAAGGACTTTCGACTTGGTGGCGCCGGCAACGTGATCAACAACCTGTTGACGCTTAACTGCCAGGTCGATGTTGTCAGCGTTGTCGGTGACGACGAAGATGGACGTTTCCTGCTCAGGAGGCTGCAGGAACGAGGAGTTGAAAAGCATGGTGTTTTCAGCCAGTCGGGGCGAGTGACCAGTCGCAAGACCCGGGTTTTTGCCAGTAACCAGCAGATCGTTCGCATCGACCAGGAAACCTGCGCCGATATCTCACTAGAGAGTGAAGAGCGGATCCTCGAATATGTAAAGAATGTCGTCACTGATCTCGATGTTATATACCTCTCCGATTACCTTAAAGGCTTGTTAACCGACCGTCTCCTGGCTGAGATTATCGCCATCGGTCGTGCCGCGAAAGTGCCGGTGCTGGTCGATCCCAAGGGTGATGACTACCAGAAATATCTCGGTGCCACGCTGCTGACGCCGAATCGCAAGGAGGCCCAGCAGGCCACCGGGATCGTGATCAACGATGAAGCCTCTCTGATTAAGGCCGGGAGGCAATTGCTTGATGAACTAGAGCTGGAAGCCGTGGTCCTGACCCGAAGCGAGGAAGGGATGACGGTTTTCTCGGATGCAGGTGAGATCAGTCTGCCGACCGTGGCTCGCGAGGTCTACGATGTCTCCGGGGCAGGGGATACGGTCCTGTCGCTGTTTGGCCTCGGTATGGCCCAAAAGCTGCCACTGGAATGTTCCGCAGCGCTTGCCAATCTTGGTGCGGGGATTGTCGTCGGTAAGGTTGGCACCTCAACCGTGAGCGCCCAGGAGCTGTTGGCTGCGATTGTTACGCTGCACCGTGATTCGGATGCGAAGATCAAGACGCCGACCTTGTTGAAGAGCATTCTCTCCGGAGAGAAGCAGAGAGGGAAAAGTATCGTTTTTACAAATGGTTGCTTTGACCTTCTTCATGTAGGACATGTGAAATATCTGCAAGCTGCCAGGCAGCTTGGCGACCTACTGGTCCTCGGCCTCAATTCGGATGATTCAATTCGTCGTCTGAAAGGTTCCGGCAGACCGCTGATTGGTCAGGATGAGCGCGCCCATATCCTGGCTGCGCTCAACTGCATTGACTATGTTGTTGTTTTCGATCAGGATACGCCCCTTGAATTGATCTCGTATTTGCGTCCGGACATCCTGGTAAAGGGGGGCGATTATACTGCCGAGGGCGTTGTCGGTAGGGAGTTGGTGGAGAGCTATGGCGGGCGGGTCGAGCTGATTAATTTTGTCGATGGGAAATCAACGACCAATATTATCAACAA
>CAWGUB010000027.1:0-181623 GCA_963825575.1 uncultured delta proteobacterium | reverse complement strand
TGCTTACCTGCGTGAGTTGGGTGCTGAGAATGTCGATGACTACCAAGTTGGTGATCAGATTACCTGTGACGCGGTTTTCAAGCCAGGCGACGTCATTGACGTGACCGGAACCAGCAAAGGCAAAGGCTTCCAGGGCGTCATCAAGCGTTGGGGGTTCTCTGGCGGGCGTGCTACGCACGGCTCCAGGTTCCACCGGGCACCTGGTTCGATCGGGATGAGTGCCTGGCCTGCACGTGTCCACAGGGGCAAGAAGATGCCGGGTCAGATGGGCAATGCCCGTGTCACCCAGCAGGGTCTGGAAATCGTTGAAGTTCGTCCTGAACAGAACCTGGTTCTGATCAAAGGTGCCATCCCCGGGCCGAATCACGGTCTGGTTATGTTGCGCAAAACCTTCAAGGCCAAGTGACAATTACTAGTTTGAGTGCCGGAGTTTAGTTATGGCAAAAATTGTAGTATATGACATAAACCGCAAGCAGGTGTCCGAGCGGGATCTGGTTGAAGAAATATTCAACGCGGATGTCAAGGAATACCTGTTGCACGATATGGTTCGTTACCAGCTTGCTGCAAGGCGTCAGGGTACTGTCAAGGTCAAGAGTCGCGGCGAAGTTCGCGGTGGTGGCAAGAAGCCGTTCAAACAGAAGGGCACCGGTAACGCCCGTCAGGGAACGCCGACAGCGCCGAATCACGTTGGTGGTGGTGTGGTTTTCGGACCGTCGCCTCGCGACTACAAATTCAAGTTGAACCGTAAGGTCAAGCAGTCGGCACTGCGTAGCGCCCTTTCTGCCCGTTACAAGGAAGAATGCATGACCGTTGTCAACGGTCTCGACCTTGAGCAAGTCAGCACCAAGGGTTTTGCCGAGGTTCTCGATCGATTTGAATTGAAAAAGGCTCTGATCGTGGTTGATGGCGTGAACACGAATCTTGAGTTGTCAGCGCGCAACCTGCCTTTTGTCAAAGTGCTGCGTGCCGAGGGTGTCAATGTCTATGACATCCTTAAGTATCCTAACCTGGTCATGACCGAAGCTGCGATCGACCAGATCGAAGGAGTTCTGGCAAAATGAAACCTTTGCATCAGATTATCAGGAAACCCCTGATTACGGAAAAGTCCAACCTGATGAAAGAGACTGGCAACGTGGTGGCATTTGAAGTTGCCATGAATAGCAATAAGGTTGAAATCAGGCAGGCTGTTGAACGTGCTTTCAACGTCAAGGTGCAGGAAGTTCGCACCATGATCGTTGCCGGCAAGGTCAAGCGCACCGGGCGTAACTTTGGCAAGCGTTCCAATGTCAAAAAGGCATATGTGACCCTGGCGGAAGGCACCATCGATTTCTTCGGTGTTTAATAAGTCTGATATCCATCTGACGGAGTAACAATAATGGGGATCAAAAAGTTTAAGCCAACATCTGCGGGTCGACGTCACATGACCGCCTCGAATTTCGAGGAAATCACGGCATCAACTCCGGAAAAGTCACTGTTGGCGCCGCTGAAGAAATCTGGCGGTCGTAACAACACGGGCCGGATTACCAAGCGACACACAGGTGGAGGCCACAAGCGCAAGTACAGGATTATTGACTTCAAGCGTGACAAGCGCGAAGTCTCGGCCAAAGTTGTATCGATTGAATACGACCCGAACCGTTCGGCGCGTATTGCACTTCTGAATTACCTGGACGGCGAAAAGCGTTACATTTTGGCTCCGGTTGGTATCAAGGTTGGTGACGTTATCATTGCCAGCGAGAGTGCCGATATCGTGCCCGGGAACGCTCTGCCGATCCGCTCGATTCCGCTTGGTACATGGGTGCACAATGTCGAGATGCGAATCGGTAAGGGTGGCCAATTGGCGCGAAGCGCAGGCACCTATGCGATGATCGCTGCAAAAGAAGGCAAGTACGCCCAACTGCGTCTCCCTTCTGGTGAAGTTCGCCTGGTGCTGCAGGATTGTTGTGCGACGATTGGTCAGGTCGGTAACACGGATCATGAAAATATCAAGCTCGGCAAAGCCGGACGTAACCGTTGGCTTGGCAAACGTCCGCAATCGCGCGGCGTCGCCATGAACCCGGTTGATCATCCCCACGGCGGTGGTGAGGGCAAGAGCTCCGGAGGCCGTCACCCCGTTACACCTTGGGGTGTCCCGACCAAAGGATACAAGACACGTTCCAACAAGCGGACTGATCGCTTTATCGTCCGCCGCCGGACCAAGTAACGAGAATAGGAGACGACCGTGGCGAGATCGATTAAAAAAGGCCCTTACGTTGAAGGTAGCCTGATGCGTAAAGTCGAAAATACTGAGAGTGGTTCCCATAAAGTGATCAAGACCTGGTCACGGCGTTCCACGATTCTTCCTGATTTTGTCGGTATGACCTTTGCCGTCCACAATGGCAAAAAGTTTATTCCGGTATTCGTGACCGAGAACATGGTCGGTCACAAACTTGGTGAATTTGCTCCGACCAGGACCTACTACGGTCATGGCTCGAACAAGAGAAAATAAGTTTTTTTTGTAGCTGAGGGAGTACCAGCACATGGAAGCTAGTGCGAAATTGAGATATACGCGCCTGTCGCCTCAGAAGACACGCTTGGTTGTCGACATGGTTCGTGGCAAGAATGTACAGGAAGCCCTTAATATCCTGAAGTTTTCACCTCAGCGTCCGGCAGATGTCGTTGCCAAGGTGATGCGTTCGGCGGTCGCCAACGCTGAGCAGAAGGGTGTTTCAGATGTTGATCGGTTGTTTGTCAAGGCGGTGTTCGTCGACCAGGGCCCTGTGCTGAAACGCTTTATGCCTCGTGCACAAGGCCGGGCGACCAAAATTCGTAAGCCGACCAGCCACATTACCGTGGTCCTGGACGAGAAGTAACCCTCGAGGAGGTTTGTTTTGGGTCAGAAAGTTCATCCGATAGGATTTCGCCTAGGCGTGATTCGCACATGGGAATCCAGCTGGTACGCTGAGAAAGATTACGCAAAGCTGCTGCATGAAGATCTCAAGCTGCGTAATTATTTGAAAGAGCGCCTGCATCACGCGGGCATTGCGAAGGTTGAAATCGAGCGTGCTGCCGGCAAGGCCAAGATCAACATCTTTGCCGCGCGCCCAGGGATCATCATTGGCAAAAAAGGGTCTGAGGTCGAACAGCTCAAGAAGGAGCTGGCCAAGCTGACCGACAAAGAGATCTTCATTAATATTCAGGAAGTTCGCAAGCCTGAGATTAATGCCCAGCTGGTTGCCGAGAATGTTGCGCTCCAGCTTGAGCGGCGGGTCGCTTTTCGTCGGGCCATGAAAAAGGCGGTCAGCCAGGCCTTGAAGTTCGGCGCTGAAGGGATCAAGATCGATTGCTCCGGCCGTCTGGGCGGTGCTGAGATGAGCCGCCGTGAATGGTATCGTGAAGGTCGTGTGCCCCTGCACACCCTGCGCGCCGATATCGACTACGGATTTGCGGAAGCCAAGACTACCTACGGCATCATCGGTGTCAAGGTCCTTATATTCAAGGGAGAAATCCTGGGTGATAAGGGCCAGGAGCAATAAGTAACAGGTCAGGAGTTTATTTGCCATGTTAATGCCCAAGAAGGTTAAGCATAGAAAACAGTTTAAAGGTCGTATGACGGGCGCTGCGCCTGGCGGTACGGACTTGAACTTCGGGGATTTTGGCCTGCAGGCCATCGAGTGCGGTTGGCTCTCTTCACGTCAGATAGAATCTGCGCGTCGAGCCATGACCCGCCATATCAAGCGTGGCGGTCAGATCTGGATCCGTGCTTTTCCCGATAAATCTCTGACCCGCAAGCCTGCCGAAACCCGTATGGGTAAAGGCAAGGGCTCACCGGACAGCTGGGTCTGCGTAGTCCGTCCGGGGATGATGCTTTATGAGATGCAAGGAGTTACCGAGGAAATTGCGCGTGAAGCGTTTCGCCTTGGTGCCCATAAACTGCCAATGAGAACCAAAATCGTGGTGCGTAAGGAGGCCGGACATGGAGGCTGAAGAACTGCGCAGCAAGTCAGTTGAAGAACTTAATACGGAAGTTGCAGATTTGAACCAGGAGATGTTTAACCTGAAGTTCCAGCTGCACACCGGACATCTGGAAAATACTTCACGCATCTCGCAGGTGCGCAGGGAGATTGCCAGGATCAAAACTGTGATTGCTGAGAAGCGCAGCTAATCCGATTATACGAGGACGGCAATGATAAAAGAACGCGGAAAAAGCAAGGAAAGAATCGGGATTGTCATAAGTGACAAAATGGACAAGACCGTAGTTGTCAAGGTTGACAATATGGTCAAGCACGCGGTGTACAAGAAATACATCAAGCGTCGCGTCACTTACAAGGCACATGATGAGCAGAATACATGTGCCGCTGGCGACAAGGTCTTGATTGTAGAAACTCGCCCGTTGTCAAAAGACAAGCGGTGGCGGGTTCGTGAAATTCTCGAGAAAAACGTCAGCGTTTAGGAGATACTGTCATGATTCAGATGCAGAGTACACTTTCTGTTGCAGACAATTCCGGGGCTAGGAAGCTCT
This sequence comes from uncultured delta proteobacterium, assembly GCA_963825575.1. Taxonomy (GTDB): domain Bacteria; phylum Desulfobacterota; class Desulfuromonadia; order Desulfuromonadales; family BM103; genus JAFDBW01. Next base: position 177,125 of record CAWGUB010000027.1, on the reverse strand, counting down.
GCTGCATTAAGGTTCTTGGCGGGTCCAAGCGCAAATATGCAGGTATCGGTGACATTATCGTTTGTTCCGTCAAGGAAGCGATGCCCAACTCGAAGGTGAAGAAGGGTGATGTCGTCAAGGCTGTTATTGTGCGGACCGCAAAAGAGGTGAACCGTCCCGATGGCACCTATATCCGATTTGACAATAATTCCGCGGTGGTCGTTAGCGCTAACGGAGAGCCGGTTGGGACACGCATCTTCGGGCCTGTCGCCCGTGAATTACGTGCCAAGCGGTTTATGAAAATCGTTTCACTGGCCCCTGAGGTCCTTTAGAAAACTGGGAGTATATACGTCATGGCAGTCACGAAACTCCATGTGAAAAAAAATGACCTGGTGATGGTTGTCGCCGGGAAAGATAAGGGCAAGAGCGGCAAGGTTTTGCGCGTGTTGCCTGAAAAAGGCCGGGTTCTCGTTGAGAACCTCAATGTGATCAAGCGTCACACTCGACCCTCTCAACTCAACAAAGAGGGTGGGATCATTGAAAAGGAAGCGCCGATCGCTATCTCAAATGTCCAGCTCCTGTGTCCTGGTTGTAGCAAGCCGGCACGTACGGGAATCAAGGCGCTTGATGATGGCAGCAAGGTCCGCTTCTGCAAGAAGTGCAACGAGATCGTGAACAATTAACGGAGTTTTCCATGGCTAGGCTCAAAGAAATATATCGGAACGAGCTGGTTGATAAGTTGAAGCAGGAACTGCAGCTCAAGAACGTGATGGAAGTGCCGCGCGTTGAAAAAGTGGTCGTCAACATGGGCCTCGGCGAAGCCATCCAGAATGTGAAGATTCTGGAGTCGGCCGTAGAGGAGATGTCACGCATTACCGGCCAGAAAGCCGTGATCACGCGTGCCAAGAAGTCGATCGCCCAGTTCAAACTGCGTGAAGAGATGCCGATCGGTGCCATGGTGACTTTGCGCCGCGATCGAGCCTACGAATTCCTTGATCGACTGATCAATGTCGCGCTTCCTCGCGTCAGGGACTTCAAAGGTGTTTCTCCCAAGGCTTTCGACGGTCGCGGAAATTACACCCTGGGTATTCGTGAGCAGTTGATCTTTCCTGAGATTGATATCGAGCAGATTGACAAGATCAAGGGTATGAACGTGACGATTGTCACCTCGGCGCGCACTGATGAAGAGGGACGTGCCCTGCTTGCCGGAATGGGGATGCCCTTCCGGAAACAGAATGTAGCTGCATAGCGGAGGAAACTCGTGGCAAAGAAATCGATGCGCAATAAGGCCGCAGGGCCTCAGAAGTTTAAGGTGAGAAAGTATAACCGCTGTCCGATCTGTGGTCGGCCTCGTGCGTACTACCGTAAGTTTGATATGTGCAGAATCTGTCTGCGCAAGCTGGCGTCCGAAGGCAAGCTTCCGGGCGTAACCAAGTCCAGCTGGTAATCGTGGAATAAGGAGCAGTATTCATGGCTATGACAGATCCTATCGCGGATATGCTGACCCGCATCCGCAATGCAGGTATGGCGCAACATCCGAAACTGGATATTCCTTCTTCGAATGTTAAGGTGGCCGTTGCCGAAGTATTGAAGAACCTTGGCTATATCAAGAATTACAAGGTAATCAGCGATGACCTGCAGGGAATCCTGCGTGTTTACCTGAAGTACGATGACAACAACATAGCTGTCATTCATGAAATTAAACGGGTTTCGAAACCTGGCCGCCGGATGTACGTGGGATGCGATGATATCCCCCGTGTGAAAAACGGTTTGGGTGCCGCGATTCTCTCGACTTCAAAGGGCGTGATGGATGATGTCTCCGCTCGTGAAGCCAAGATCGGTGGCGAAGTCCTTTGTACTATCTGGTAAATTCTTAAGTAACTGTTGATTTTTTAAGGAGTCGATTAAAGATGTCGCGCATCGGCAAAAAACCTATCAATATCTTATCGGGCGTCAAGGTCACCCTCGATGGCCAGAATATCAAGGTCGAAGGGCCCAAAGGTCGCCTCGAGCGGGTTATTCATGATCAGATGGAGATTAAAGTTGAAGCAGACCAGTTAGTGGTTGCTCCTCGTACGGAAAAGTCAGGCGCCCTCCAGGGGTTGACTCGCTCTCTGGTCTCCAACATGGTGGATGGTGTAACAACCGGGTTCTCCAGGGTGCTGGAGATCAACGGTGTTGGTTATCGTGCCGAATTGAAAGGTTCTACACTGAACCTGTCGCTCGGTTACTCCCATCCGGTTGAGTACCCGCTGCCTCAGGGCGTTAGCGCCGAGGTTGATACCAAGGCGAATACGATTACCGTATCCGGTATCGACAAGGAACTGGTTGGCGCAACTGCAGCCAAGATTCGTTCCTTCCGCCAGCCGGAGCCTTACAAGGGCAAGGGCATCAAGTATGCCGACGAGCGGATCATGCGCAAAGCTGGCAAGACTGGTAAGTAAGCAGAATAGGATGAGGTGAGAACCGTGAATATCTCGAAAGAACGGCGGGTTGCCCGCAAAAAACGTCAGGTGAGAGTACGCACGAAGATAACCGGAAGTGTTGAGCGTCCGCGTTTGTGTGTCTTCCGCAGTGCCAAGCATATTTATGCCCAGATTATCGAAGATGTCTCCGGTAAAACCCTGCTGGCGGCTTCGACTGTTGCCAAGGGTACTGCTGACAACCTCAAGAACAGCGGAAACGTGGAAGCTGCCAAACTGGTTGGCAAACAGATTGCCGAAAAGGCTCTGGCACAAGACATCAAACAGGTGGTTTTCGACCGCAACGGCTTTTTGTATCACGGCCGTGTCAAGGCTTTGGCCGATGCGGCTCGCGAAGCCGGTCTGACTTTCTGAGCGGCAAAGGAGAAGAGCGTTGCAACGCGTTGACAACAAAGAAACAAATTTAATAGACCGCGTTATCCACATCAATCGTACGGCCAAGGTTGTCAAAGGTGGTCGTCGATTCAGCTTCTCTGCCCTGGTTGTGGTTGGTGATGGCAGTGGCAATGTAGGATATGGACTCGGCAAGGCCAAAGAGGTTCCCGAGGCAATTCGCAAGGGCGTTGAAAAGGCCAAGAAAAGCATGATCAGCGTGCCGATTCAGGGGACAACGATCCCCTACGATGTGATCGGCAAGTTTGGGGCTGGTAAAGTCCTGCTGAAGCCTGCTTCCGAAGGTACCGGAGTCATCGCCGGTGGTGCTGCACGGGCAATTCTCGAAGTTGCCGGCATCAGCGATATCCTTTCCAAGTGTCTCGGTTCGAACAACCCGCACAACGTGGTCAAGGCAACCCTTCGGGCGCTGCAGCAATTGCGCAGTCCTGAAGAAATCCTGGCCCGGCGTGGACTCGGGACAAATAACTCAGAAGAACAAGCCTGAGACGGGAGCGAGCAATGGCTGAAATCAAGATAACTCTCAAGCGTAGCGGCATCAACCGCCCTCAATACTTCACTAAGGTGCTCAATGGCCTTGGCCTGCGTCGGCTGAATCAGACAGTTGTTCGCCAGGACACTCCGGAAATTCGCGGCATGATCAACAAGGTCAGCCACATGGTCACCGTTGAAGAATAAGAAGGATAACGTTATGGATTTAAGTAATCTGCAACCGTCATACGGTTCGACTCATAGCAAGAAGCGCATTGGCCGCGGCCATGGCTCCGGAACCGGTAAAACAGCCGGCAAGGGCCACAAGGGTCAGAACGCCCGCTCCGGCGGCGGCGTCAAGCCCGGCTTCGAGGGCGGCCAGATGCCTCTGCAGAGACGTCTTCCCAAGCGTGGTTTTACTCCGCTCACTCGGAAAGTTTACTGCTTGGTCAATCTGCGCGATCTGGAGCTGTTTGATGCAGGGGCCGTGGTGGATCTCGAGGCTCTCGGCAAGGCCGGTCTGACTGGCCAGCTCAAAGATGGCGTCAAGATTCTCGGAGATGGAGAATTGACCAAAGCTTTAACTGTTAAAGCACAAAAGTTCAGCAAATCCGCCCAGGCCAAGATCGAAGCCGCCGGCGGGACTGCCGAGGTTATTTAAATTGTTAGCCAGCATCCAGAATATCTTCAGTATTCCTGAACTGCGTCGACGCATCCTCTTTACCCTTGGCATGCTTGCAGTTTACCGGGTCGGTTGCCATGTGCCGCTACCTGGTGTGGACCGTGTCGTTTTGGCCCAGTTTTTCGAGGGCACCCAAGGTACACTGCTCGGCCTGGTCAGTGCGTTTACCGGCGGAGCGCTGGAGCGTATGACGGTCTTTGCCCTGGGGATCATGCCTTATATCAGTGCATCGATCATCATGCAGCTGCTTACGGTTGTGTTCGAACCGGTTGAGCGTCTTTCCAAGGAAGGCGAGCAGGGACGCAAAACGATGACCAAGTGGACCCGCTACGGTACGGTCCTGCTCTCGATTATCCAGGGTGCTGGTATCGCGGTCGGCCTGCAGACTATGCGTGGCCCGGCAGGCGAGCCGGTTGTCGCTATCCAGGGGGTCGGTTTTATCGTCCTGACAGTGATCACCCTGACCGCAGGAACCGCATTCATCATGTGGCTCGGCGAACAGATTACCGAGCGTGGTATCGGCAACGGCATCTCACTGATAATCTTTGCCGGTATTGTGGCAATGATTCCGTCAGCCATGGTCAATAGTATCCGTCTGTTGAAGACCGGCGCCATGACCTTTACGATCCTGTTGGCGATTCTGGTCGTCATGATCGCAGTCATCTGGGCGATTATCTTTATGGAACGCGGCCAGCGCCGTGTACCGATCCATTACGCGAAGCGAGTGATCGGAGCCCGTAACCTCGGTGGCCAGAGCAGTCACCTGCCGCTGAAGATCAATATGAGTGGTGTTATACCGCCAATATTCGCCAGTTCGATCATTATGTTCCCGAGTACCGTAGCGAATTTTGTCGACGTACCCTGGGTACAGACATTTGCTTCGATGATGACGCCGGCCCATTGGCTTTATAACGTCTTCTATGTCGCATTTATCGTTTTTTTCTGTTACTTCTACACCGCGGTAACCTTCAACCCTGTGGATGTCGCAGATAATATCAAACGCCAGGGCGGTTATGTCCCGGGTGTCAGGCCCGGTAAGGCAACCTCTGACTACCTGGATACCGTGCTGGGGCGCCTGACTTTTGCCGGGGCCATATACATTTCGCTAGTCTGCGTTCTGCCGACGCTGCTGATCGGGCAGTTCAATGTGCCTTTCTTCTTTGGTGGAACGTCACTGCTGATTGTCGTCGGTGTTGGACTCGATACGGCTTCCCAGATCGAAGCACATCTTATCTCCCGCTCCTACGAAGGTTTCATGAAGGGCGTGAATATTAAGAGCCGGCGCGGATAATAAGGGTGTTGGGATGAAGCTTATACTTCTCGGACCTCCCGGCGCCGGTAAAGGGACACAGGCCAAGATGCTGACGGAAAGGTTTTCCATTCCGCAGATCTCGACCGGAGAGATCCTCCGCGCGGCAGTAGCGGACGGCACTCCGATGGGCCTCAAGGCCAAGGAGTTCATGGATGCCGGTGGCTTGGTCCCTGATGAAGTTGTGGTCGGCATAGTCCGTGACCGTCTTCAGGCTGCAGACTGTAATAACGGTTTCATTCTGGATGGCTTCCCGCGGACAGTTGCCCAGGCAGATGCTCTGCAGGCCAATTTGGAAGAGATGGACAAGGCGCTGGATCGTGTCATTTCTCTTGAAGTTGATACCGAGGCATTGGTCGAGCGTCTGACCGGTCGAAGAACCTGCAAAGAGTGCGGGTGTGGCTACCATGTCAAGTTTGACCCGCCGCGCCAGGATTCAATCTGTGATGCCTGTGGCGGCAACCTCTTCCAACGTGATGATGACCAGGAGGAGACGATTCGCAAGCGACTGCAGGTTTATGCAGATCAGACGTCTCCGCTGATCAGTTATTACCGGGATGCTGATGTGCTGATGGAACTTGACGGAATGCAGCCGATTCCCCAGGTCCAGGAAAAGATAATTTCGCTGCTGCAGGCGAGCTAACGTGATTGTCTTAAAGAGCCCGGCGGAACTTGAGAAGATGCGGGCAGCGGGGCGGATCGTTGCTGAGACGCTGGCCCTGCTCGAAAGCCGGATCAGGCCCGGTGTAACAACCGCCGAACTGGATTCGCTGGCGGAAAAGGAATGTCAGCGCCATGGTGCCAAGCCGGCGTTCAAAGGATACGGTGGTTTCCCATACTCCATCTGCTCCTCGCCAAACGACCGGGTTGTACATGGCTTCCCTGACAATAACCCGCTGCAGGAAGGGGACATCCTGAGTATAGATTTCGGGGTTCTCTACAAAGGTTTTTACGGCGATTCGGCGGTAACGATTGCGGTTGGCGAGCTTGATGATGAAACCCAGCGCCTGGTTACTGCAACCCGTGAATCACTTGAGCGAGCCATAGAGAAATCGGTTCCGAATGGCAGGCTGTCAGATATATCACATGCAGTTCAGGGATGGGTGGAACCGCTGGGCTTCAGCGTAGTCAGGGAATTTGTCGGGCATGGCATCGGCAGTAAGCTACATGAGGCTCCGCAGATCCCGAATTACGGCGTGGCTGGACAGGGGCCGCGGCTCAAGAACGGCATGACCCTGGCGATAGAACCGATGATCAATGCCGGAGTGCCCGGTGTGAAGATACTCGAAGACGGTTGGACGGCAGTAACACAGGATGGTAAACGTTCAGCCCATTTTGAACATACAGTAGCCATTACTGATAATGGCCCGGAGGTTCTGACGCGGGTTGAACAGTGAAGGTGAAGCCCTTCGCGATCCAAGCGACAGTTTAAAGGGAAGAAACATGAAAGTCCGAGCATCAGTAAAAACAATTTGTGACAAGTGCAAGGTAGTCAAGCGCAAGGGAGTCGTCAGAGTTATCTGCGAAAACCCCAAGCATAAACAGAGACAAGGTTAAGGATATTAGGAGGATCGGACATTGGCTCGTATTGCAGGTATCGATTTACCCAGAAACAAACGGATTGAAGTTGCCCTGACCTACATCTACGGTGTCGGGCGTTCTGCATCCCAGGGAATTCTGTCCAAGGCAGGTGTCGACTTCAACACCCGCTCGGACAACTTGACCGAGGATGAAGTAGCCAAGATCCGCAAGGTTATTGACAGCGACTACAAGGTTGAGGGTGATTTGCGTCGTGAAGTGACGATGAATATCAAGCGACTCATGGACCTCGGCTGCTATCGTGGTCTGCGCCATCGTAGAGGTTTGCCGGTGCGTGGACAGAAAACCAAGACAAATGCCAGAACCCGCAAGGGTCCGCGCAAGACTGTCGCCGGTAAGAAGAAGTAACAGGAGGAACCATGGCCAAGCCTGGCAAGCGTGTACGCAAAAAGGTTGAAAAGAAGAATATAGCGAATGGAATTGCCCATATTCAGGCGACATTCAACAATACGATCGTTACCATTACCGACGTAGCCGGTAATGTCATCTCCTGGTGTACTTCGGGGTCGAAAGGTTTCAGAGGGAGTCGTAAGAGTACTCCTTTTGCTGCCCAGATGGCTGCTGAAGATGCGGCAAACAAAGCCAAGGAGCATGGCCTGCGTAGTGTTGAGGTCTGGGTCAAGGGCCCCGGTTCCGGGCGCGAGTCCGCCTTGCGGGCTCTGCAGGCAGTTGGCCTGACGATCACAATGATCAAGGATGTCACTCCGATTCCCCACAACGGATGCCGTCCGCCGAAGCGTAGAAGAGTCTAACCAGTTATAAGGAGAACGAACGTTGGCGAGACACACTGGACCCGTCTGCCGCATGTGCCGGCGGGAAAACATGAAGCTGTTCCTCAAAGGCGATCGGTGTTACACCGATAAATGTGCCTTGGAACGTCGCAATTACGCCCCGGGCCAACACGGCCAGGGCCGTATTAAAGTTTCTGATTACGGCACACAGCTGCGCGAGAAGCAGCGGGTCAAACGGACTTATGGTCTGCTTGAAAAGCAGTTCCGCGACTACTTCGTAAAAGCAGACCGCATGAAGGGCGTAACCGGCGAGAACCTTCTGGTCCTGCTTGAGCGCCGCCTGGACAGCATGGTCTACCGTATGGGCTTTGCGACTTCACGAAGTGAGGCTCGGCAGCTGGTTCGTCACACTCACTTTACTGTCAACGGCCGTAAGGTGAATATCCCTTCGTATCTTGTACGTCCGGGTGATGTTGTTGAGCTGCGCGAAAAAAGCCGCAAAATCACGCGTATCAACGAGGCTCTCGATGGTGTTATGCGCCGCGGTATCCCGTCCTGGGTCGAATTGACCCGCGACGCATTCCAGGGGACAGTCAAAACGTTGCCGGTACGCGCAGAAATGACGACTCCGAGCTTCCAGGAACACCTGATCGTCGAACTCTACTCGAAGTAATCGTCAGGCATTCTGGCGGTTTAAAACTTTAACGCAACCTCATAACGGAGGATTCGCATGTATAAAAACTGGAGAGAACTGATCAAACCCAAGCGTCTCCAGGTTGATGCCGATTCACTGACGGAAACCTACGGAAAATTCACCGCAGAACCGTTTGAACGTGGTTTCGGCACGACCATGGGAAATGCATTGCGCCGGGTTCTGCTCTCTTCACTACAGGGAGCGGCAATCACATCTGTTCGTATCAAGGGCGTGCTGCACGAGTTTTCCACGATCCCTGGTGTGACGGAAGATGTGACGGACATCATCCTCAACCTCAAAGGCGTCCTGCTCGAGTTGCACGGACACGAAGCCCGCAATGTTCGCATTGTCAAAAGGGGTGCCGGCGTCATCACTGCCGGTGATATTGTCACGGACTCGAATGTGGTGATCGTGAATCCTGACCATTATATAGCAACCTGTGGCAAGGAAGCCGATGTCGAAATAGATATGCTAGTGGCCATGGGCAAGGGTTACGGTGCCGCAGAACGCAATCGTGACGAAAAGGCTCCGGTCGGTACGATTCCGATCGACGCGATTTTCTCACCGATCAGAAAAGTAAATTTCACGGTCAGCAATGCCCGTGTCGGTCAGGTTACTGACTACGACAAACTTATCCTTGAAATTTATACTGACGGCAGCGCTAAGCCTGATGATGCCCTGGCATATGCAGCCAAAATCGTCAAGGAGCAGGTGCAGCTGTTCATCAATTTTGATGAAGCTCTCGAGCCGGATGAGCCGGAAGAAACAGAAGGTGGCAAGCCGCCGGTCAATGAAAACCTCTACCGCAGGGTAGATGAACTCGAGTTATCGGTACGCAGTGCCAACTGCCTGAAGAACGCCAACATCCGCCTGATCGGTGAACTCGTACAAAAGTCCGAAGCGGAAATGCTGAAAACACAGAATTTCGGTCGCAAGTCACTTAACGAGATCAAGGATATTCTTTCTGAAATGGGATTGACCCTCGGCATTGTGCTGGACGGTTTCCCGGATCCCGAATATCTGAAAATGATCGAAAAGAGCGAAGAAGAACTCTAGGGTGCTGCCCCTGCCGGAAGGTTATATAGAGAAAGGATCTGATACCAATGCGTCATATGAAATCCGGTAAGCGGCTGGGCCGCAACACCAGTCACCGCAAAGCCATGATGCGCAACATGGTGACCTCGTTGTTCGAACACGGGAAAATCACTACTACTGATGCCCGCGCCAAGGAACTGCGCAAGATGGCCGAAAAACTGATCACCATGGCAAGGCGTGGCGATCTGCACTCCCGTCGTCTCGTCATGCAGGTCGTCCGCGACAAGAAAGTCGTTGATAAACTGTTTGATACGATTGCACCGCGCTATACTGAGCGTCCCGGTGGTTACACGAGAATTATCAAGCTTGGTCACCGTTCCGGTGACAACGCCTCCCTGTCGGTCATCGAACTGGTAGAAGAGGAGTTCACTGCCAAGCCGAAAAAGAAGAAAGCGCCCGCCAAGCAGGCGGCGAAGCCTGTTGTACCGGTAGCTGAAGTGACCCCGGTTGTTGAGGAAGCTCCTGCTGAGGAAGCTCCTGCTGAGGAAGCTCCTGCTGAGGAAGCTCCTGCTGAGGAAGCTCCTGCTGAGGAAGCTCCTGCTGAGGAAACTCCTGCTGAGGAAGCTCCTGCTGAGGAAACTCCTGCTGAGGAAGCGAAAAAAGACTGATAAATGGTTGCGCAAAATGTAGACGACAAAGAAAGGCGAGATGATTCCATCTCGCCTTTCTTTTGTTGTTGCTGTTCTATGTCGTTATCAAATTGTTGCCCTGGCTGAGACCAGACAGCTCTGGCAGAATTTATGGGGTGTCTATTTCCCGCTTGACATACATGACCAAGCCAGTAATATATCGTTAAAGGGACGTACTTATTCATGTTCTCCTCCGCAATAAAAATGCAACCTGCAGCCCCACAGCCTCCTCCTGGCGTGGGGCTTTTCTCGTAAATCAGTCATTCCGAGAATTTTTTACTAAGCATGACTTGACATGCGAAGCAGTAGTGCAAGGGTACAAATAGAACACAAATCTTTACCTTGTAGCGCCCTATAGTGTAAATTGGTTTCGTCTTGATTAGGTGTTTTCCCTGGGGGATGGGATGATCAGTAGGCATGCAGATAAGCAATGAACTTAAAGATCGCTGTTATCGGCATGATGCTGCCTAGCGGTTTTTTTTTGTTCAAAATTGGATTAGCCCATGTATACAAAAAAAATTCTTTCCATGTTTTCAAAGACTCTTTTGATTGTAGATGACACCCCCTTGTTTCTCAGGCTGGCCAAAGATCTTTTCCGGAGAGAGCAGGTCAATATTTTACTCGCAAAAAGCGGCCCGGAAGCTGTTGAAATTGTCAAAAAAACCAAGACGGACTTGATACTGATGGATCTGTACATGACGGAAGGTGACGGGGATGAAGCATGCAGACAAATAAAGAGTGCTTCTGACGTGCGACCACCACCAATTGTCATGATGACGAGCAGCAACTATCCTAAAGATATTGAACGTTGTAAAACTGCAGGGTGCGACGAAGTTATTCACAAACCGTTAACAAGGGAAAATGTTCTCCAGATATGTAAAAAATATCTGAATTTACCGGGGTGGTCTGGCAAAAGATCAACGATTAACACGTCTGCAAAGTTCGGCAAAAACTCAGAACAAATGTCTTTAGGGACTCTTCTTGACATATCTGTGGGGGGTGTGTTTCTAGAGACCGAAGAGTATTTTGAGACAGGCTCTGAACTGCACCTTGAGTTTCAGCTTAGCCAGGAGAAGGCGTTGATAAGATGCAAAGGACGGGTTGCCTGGATTAACAGAAAGGATAATTTTAAAAACCATGCTTCATCCGGGTTAGGTATCGAATTTTCAGATATACAGAAATTGGATATCCTCAGTATCCAGGCATGGGTGAGAAACGAGCCATCAGTTTGAGTACACAAAAGGATATCTGCTTTGCGCCATTGCTGTGCATTCCTGCTCATGTTATCGACGCTAGCGAGAGCTTGAAGCCTTTTGATACTCGCCACAAGCAGTAACGCCGAGGGGAACGAAAAACGACTGCTGGAAACCATTCCGCAACACAATGTCAGATCAGCAAAGGATTAATCTTTGGTCCAGGGGCGGCTATTGCTGCAGTTTCTTGACTTCGAGAAGTTCAATCTCAAACGTCAGGTTCTTGTCTGCCAACGGATGATTGGCATCGAGCATGACATGGTCTTCAGTAATTTCACGTACCATCAGGCGCAAAGTCGTATCATCATGGTTGGTGACCTCGAGTTGGGCCCCGACCTGCAGGTCAAACTTGTCTCCCAAAATGCTCCGTTCTACCTTCTCGATTAATTCCGGTTTGCTCTTGCCGTAGGCTTTCTCGAACGGTACGGTCACGTTTTTACTTTCACCCTGGCACATGCCTTCAATAGCCTCATCGAAACCGGCTATGACCTCTTCACGGCCCAGTATGAATTGCAGGGGGCGATCTTCAGTGGACTGATCGAATACTGTGCCATCTTCCAGGCGACCCGTATAGTGGACTTTGACGGTATCCATTTTTTCTGCACGTATCATTTGATATTTCTCTCCGAAGGTGGTCAGTGATTGATGTTTTGGTTCTGTTGCCGCTTGCGTCCGGTATGCATATCAAGTCAGCTGATTTCGGTCAATCATTTATTCCGTAAGCTATCCACCTGACTTGCCATTTTGCAGTCTTCATGCTACTTTGTCGCGGCTGAACAGATAAGGACAGAGTATGTATTGCCCCTCTCGCGAAGAGTTTATAAATCTTGCCTGCCAAGGGAATCTGATTCCGGTTTACCGGGAGATTCTCGCGGATATGGAAACACCGGTTTCGGCTTTCTGCAAGATTGACGATCGACAGAGCGCATTTCTTCTCGAAAGTATCGCCGGTGGCGAGAAATGGGCACGGTACTCCTTTCTCGGTGTTGGCTCCGGCCGCGCTTTTCGCTGTCGCGGCAACCAATTTGAAATTCTGGAAAACGGGACAGCGACGGAATCCGGGGTGTCAAACAACCCCTTGGTAGAACTGAAGCGCTTCCTCTCTCCCTACATTCCGGTCGCCCTGCCTGAACTGCCACGCTTCTTCGGTGGCGCGGTGGGTTACCTGGGCTACGATATGGTTCGCCATATCGAGGAACTGCCAGACCTCAATGATGCCGAAATGGGCACTTATGACAGCTGGTTCCTGATTACCGAAACCCTGCTGATCTTTGATAACATGCAGCAGAAGATCAAGGTCATCAGCAATGTCCATCTGCGCGACGGCGGTGACCCCGGCCAGGCTTACGACCAGGCGGTCAAGCGTATTGAGGGTATGGTCGCGCAGTTGCGCAAGCCTTTGCCGGAACGTTCCCGTGACGCACGACGCCCGAACTCGACGGAACTGCAATCCAATTTCAGCAGGGCCGATTTCGAAGCGGCCGTTGAACACTGCAAGGATTATGTCCGCGCCGGCGATGTCATCCAGGTGGTCCTGTCGCAAAGGTTCTCCGGCGACCTCGACGCTGATCCGTTCGATGTCTACCGGGCCCTGCGAACGATCAACCCGTCGCCGTACATGTTCTATCTTCAGTTCAACGAGACCCGGGTCATCGGGGCCTCTCCGGAAGTCCTGGTGCGCAAGGAAGGGGATCATGTCGAGGTCCGTCCGATCGCCGGGACCCGGCCGCGCGGCGCAACCTTCGATAAAGACCAGGCGTTCGAAAAAGAACTGCTGGCCGACCCGAAGGAGCGCGCAGAGCACATCATGCTGGTCGATCTCGGCCGCAACGATCTCGGCAGGGTCTGCGAAACCGGCTCGGTGCAGGTTGACGAACTGATGGTGGTCGAGCGCTACTCGCACGTCATGCACATCGTTTCTAATGTGAGCGGGCAGCTGCTGCCGGGATATGACGCCCTGGATGTTTTCTCGGCCACCTTCCCGGCTGGTACATTAAGCGGGGCACCGAAGATTCGTGCGATGGAAATCATCGAAGAGCTTGAACCGGTTCGTCGGGAAATTTACGGCGGTGCGGTCGGTTATATATCGTTCGACGGTAACATGGATCTGGCCATAGCCATCAGGACCCTGGTGGCCCACCAGAACCGGATTCATCTTCAGGCGGGTGCCGGTATAGTTGCCGATTCTGACCCGGCGACAGAATATGAGGAAACTGTCAACAAGGCGATGGGTGTAAAAAAAGCTATTGAGCTGGCACGTCAGGGGTTGGACTGAAATGCTGTTGATGATCGATAATTATGATTCCTTTACCTACAACCTTGTGCAATATCTGCGCGAGCTGGGTGAGGAAGTCGTCGTTTACCGCAACGACAAGATAGGTCTGGCCGAGATAGAAGCTCTCGAGCCTCAACGCCTGGTCATCTCGCCCGGCCCGTGCACACCGAACGAGGCAGGAGTGTCCGTTGACGCCATCAGGTATTTTGCCGGCAAGCTGCCGATACTTGGGGTCTGCCTTGGCCACCAGTCGATCGGCCAGGCTTTCGGTGGCCGGATCGTTCGTGCAGAGCGACTCATGCACGGCAAGACCAGTCCGATTTTTCATGACAATCACGAGCTGTTTGTCGGCCTGCCCAACCCGTTTGACGCGACTCGCTACCATTCCCTCCTGATCGAAAGGTGTTCTTTCCCGGAATGTCTGGAAATTACTGCCTGGACAGAGGAGGGGGAGATTATGGGTCTGCGCCACCGCGAACTGGCTATCTGGGGTATGCAGTTCCACCCGGAGTCGATATTGACAGTGACCGGCATGGATATGTTGCGGAATTTTCTCGAGATGACAAGGTAAGGAAGAATCCAGTATCAAGAATTCAGTATGCAGAAGGAACAGCATTTTTTCGATGCTGGAGCCCTTGAGTTTTCAGGAGCAAAAATGATCAAGGAAGCGATTGGCAAGGTTGTTGTCGGACAGGATCTGACCGAAACCGAAATGATCGAGGTGATGAACCAGATCATGGGCGGCGAGGCGACTCCGGCCCAGGTCGGTTCGTTCATTACCGCACTGCGCATGAAAGGCGAGACGATCGATGAGATTGCCGGGGCAGCCCGGGTCATGCGCGATCATGCGACGCCAATCCGGGTTGGTAAAGCACTGGACATCGACCGCGAAGAGATCAACCTGGACCGCGAGACAATTCTTGATACCTGTGGTACGGGCGGTAGCGGGACCAGGAGCTTCAACATTTCGACGACCGTCGCCTTTGTCGTCTCAGCCTGTGGCGTCAAAGTGGCCAAACATGGCAACCGCAGCATCTCTTCGGCTTGCGGCAGCGCCGATGTCCTCGAGGCCCTCGGCGTCAATCTGAATGTGACCCCGCAGCAGGTCGAGGCATGCATCAACGAGGTCGGTGTCGGTTTCCTGTTTGCCCCGGCTCTCCATGGAGCTATGAAGCATGCGATCGGCCCCCGTCGAGAAATTGGCATCCGGACAGTCTTTAACATACTGGGGCCCCTGACCAACCCCGCCGGTGCCGATCGCCAGGTGCTTGGCGTTTATGATGAAAAACTGGTGGATGTTATGGCCAGAGTCCTGGTCAAGCTCGGTTGCCGGCGCGGTTTTGTCGTCCATGGCCTGGATGGTATGGATGAAGTGACCCTGACCGGGCCGACACGAATCGGTGAAATCCGTGACGGCAGCGTGACCCTTTCGACGATTGAACCGGAAGACTTCGGCCTCCGCCGTTGTGCTCTTGTCGATCTGCAGGGCGGTGATGCCGCTGAAAATGCCGCGATTGTCAAGGATGTCCTGGGCGGAAAGCCCGGTCCGAAACGGGACGTTGTCCTTTTGAATGCAGCCTATGCCTTGCTTGCGTCAGGCCTGATCAATGACGTGGAGTCGGGGCTCGAAAAGGCCCGGGCCGCGATTGATGACGGCCTGGCCATGGCCAGGCTAGACGGCCTGGTAGCCATGACCAACGCCTGATCGCTACGGCGGATTTTATACTCATGATTCTCGATAAGATTGCCGAGCACAAGCTCCGTGAAGTTGCCCTGGCGAAGGAACGCCGTTCCCTCGATTCTCTGCAAAGAGGCGTCGGTGAACTGGAAGACCAGCCCAGAGGGTTCTTGCGTGCCCTGAGAGCCGCTGCCGAATCGGGATGGACGGCTGTTATCGCCGAAGTCAAGAAGGGTTCGCCGAGCAAGGGGGTGATCCGCGAGGATTTCGACCCCCTGACGATTGCGGAGATCTACCAGGAAAATGGCGCGACCTGCCTGTCTGTCCTGACCGACGAGCACTTCTTCATGGGACACTTGCAGTATCTCGGCAAGATCCGTGAAGTTGTCAACCTGCCGCTGCTGCGCAAGGACTTCATCTGTGATCCGTACCAGATTTACGAAGCACGGGCAGCCGGTGCCGATGCGATCCTGCTGATTGCCGCCATGCTTGATGCAGGACAGCTTGCAGAGTACAATGCCCTGGCGAAGGAGCTGCATCTCGACGTCCTGATGGAAGTGCATGACGAGGCTGAGTTGCTGATGGTGCTCGAGACCGGCTGCGAGCTGGTCGGCATCAACAATCGCAATCTGCAGACCTTTGAAACCGACCTGGCCATCACGGAGCGACTGTTGCCGATGATACCTGATAGTCATTTTGTGGTCGCCGAAAGCGGCATTGCCTGCCGCGCTGATGTCGAGCGCCTGCAGCAGGCCGGAGCGAAGGGGTTTCTGGTCGGCGAATCACTGATGCGCGAAGACGATATCGGCGCCAAACTGAGAGAGCTGCAAGGCCAGACAGACTGAGTCGAAACGACATTATCCGATAACACTAACGTCAAGGAGATATTTCATGCAGACTAAAATTCTTCTCAACGAAGATCAGATGCCCCGACAGTGGTACAATATCATCCCCGACATGCCAGGGCAGATGGCTCCGGTGCTTCATCCGGGAACCTTGCAGCCGGTCACCCCGGATGACCTGTTGCCGCTCTTCCCGATGGGCCTCATTGAGCAGGAGGTCTCCCAGCAGCGCTGGATTGATATCCCGGAAGAGATCCTGGAGGTTTACAAGCAGTGGCGGCCGTCTCCCCTGTACCGGGCGCACCAACTGGAGAAAGCTCTCGGGACACCGGCAAAGATATACTACAAGTACGAAGGCGTCTCTCCGGCCGGTTCTCACAAACCGAATACAGCTGTCCCGCAGGCCTACTACAACAAGATCGCCGGGACCAAGCGGATTGCTTCTGAAACCGGCGCGGGGCAGTGGGGCTCATCAATCGCGATGGCCTGCCAGCACTTCGGCCTCGAGTGTACTGTCTATATGGTCAAGGTCTCCTATGGCCAGAAGCCTTACCGCAAAAGCATGATGCAGCTGTGGGGAGCAGAAGTCTTCCCGTCACCTTCGGACCGCACCAATGCCGGCCGGGCGATCCTTGCCGACGATCCCGACAACCAGGGGTCTCTGGGGATCGCAATCAGTGAAGCAGTGGAGGATGCCGCGACCCATGAGGACACCCGCTACTCTCTCGGTAGCGTTCTCAACCACGTTTGCCTGCACCAGACAATTATCGGCCTTGAAGCCAAAGAGCAGCTCAAGATTGCAGGCGACTACCCTGACGTAGTGATCGGCTGTCACGGCGGCGGTTCGAACTTTGCCGGCATAGCTTTTCCGTTTGTTTCCGACAAGGCCAATGGCAAGGACGTTCGTCTCCTGGCTGTGGAGCCGGCCAGCTGCCCGACGCTGACCAAGGGCGTGTATGAGTTCGATTATGGCGATACGGCAAAGATGGCACCGATTTCCCGCATGTATACTCTCGGCCACGATTTTATGCCTCCCGGCATTCATGCCGGCGGTCTGCGCTACCACGGTGCTGCGCCGCTCGTGTCGCAACTCGTCCACGAAGGCGTTGTCGAAACCAGGGCTGCCCACCAGGTTGCCTGTTTCGAAGCCGCTGTCCTGTTCGCACGCACCGAGTCGATCATTCCGGCCCCCGAGTCGTCTCACGCCATTCGCGGTGCAATCGACGAGGCGCTGTTGGCCAAGGAGGAAGGCAAGGAGAAAACCATCCTCTTTAACCTTTCGGGGCATGGTCATGTCGATATGGCAGCTTATGACGCCTATTTCAATAATGAGCTCGAAGATTACGAATATCCTGAGGCAGCGATCAAGGAATCGCTCTCGCATTTACCGAAAGTTGGTTGATTGATGGCAGGTTACGGAGTGCCGCGGGTGAAAATCTGCGGCATTACCAATCTCGAAGACGCTCGCCATGCAGCGGCCTGCGGTGCCGATGCGCTCGGCTTCGTCTTCTATCCGGGCAGCCCGCGTTTCGTTGCCCCGGACCAGGCCCGACGGATCGTCGCCGAGCTGCCGCCCATTGTCACGACCGTCGGGCTGTTTGTTAATGAGCCGCCGGCCAGGATTCGTGAGATGGTAGAGTTCTGTGGCCTGAATACGGTACAATTACACGGTGAGGAAGAACCGGACCAGTGTACCTATCCGCCCTGTCGGGTTATCAAGGCGTTTCGGCTCAAGCAGGGGATGGATGACAGCGTCTTCTCCGCTTACCAGGTTTCGGCGCTGTTGCTCGATGCCTACGTGCCGGATAAACTCGGCGGCACCGGGCAGCGTTGTGACTGGGACCGGGCGGCGGAGGTTGCCTCACGGCACCGGGTTATCCTGGCCGGTGGGCTCAATCCGGAAAATGTTGCGGAAGCTGTACGCCAGGTTCACCCCTATGGTGTCGATGTCTCCAGCGGGGTAGAGAGCAAACCCGGGCAGAAAAACCCGGAAAAGGTGGCCATGTTCATCCGTATGGCCAGGGAGTCCATCAAGTGAAATACCAACAGCCCGATACCCGTGGGCATTTTGGCCAGTTTGGCGGCCGTTATGTTGCTGAAACCCTGATGCCGGCGCTGCTGGAATTGGAGGAGAGCTATAAACAATGCCAGGCCGATCCGTCCTTCCGGGCTGAGATTGAGGCATATCTCAAGAATTATGTTGGCAGGCCAAGCCCGTTGTATTTCGCCCAGAGACTGACCGAGTACCTGGGTGGTGCCAGGATTTACCTCAAGCGTGAGGACCTCAACCACACCGGCGCCCACAAGGTCAACAATACTGTCGGTCAGATACTTCTGGCCCGGCGTATGGGCAAGCGCAAGGTGATTGCCGAAACCGGCGCCGGCCAACATGGGGTGGCGACGGCAACCGTAGCGGCACTGTTCGGCATGCAGTGCGACGTCTTCATGGGGACTGAGGATATCAGGCGCCAGGCGCTGAACGTTTTTCGCATGAAGCTGCTCGGAGCACGTGTCCACGATGTGACCAGCGGCACAGCAACCCTCAAGGATGCGATGAACGAAGCCCTGCGGTACTGGGTGACACACGTGCG
Source organism: uncultured delta proteobacterium (assembly GCA_963825575.1). Lineage (GTDB taxonomy): Bacteria > Desulfobacterota > Desulfuromonadia > Desulfuromonadales > BM103 > JAFDBW01. Next base: position 158,421 of record CAWGUB010000027.1, on the reverse strand, counting down.
TGACACTTTTTACGTGATCGGCACGGTCGCCGGCCCGCATCCCTACCCGCAGATCGTCCGTGACTTCCAGGCGGTCATCGGCCAGGAAGCGAAGTCCCAGATCCTGGAAGCGGAAGGACGCCTGCCCGACGTCGCTGTCGCCTGTATCGGCGGTGGCTCAAATGCCATGGGGCTCTTCCATCCCTTCGTCGATGACCCGTCGGTTCGCCTGGTCGGAGTCGAGGCAGCCGGTCTGGGTGTTGCAACGGGCAAGCATGCCGCCAGCATCTCTGCCGGCAAGGTGGGCGTCCTGCATGGCAACAAAACTTACTTGCTACAGGATGACGATGGTCAGATCCAGCATGCCCATTCCGTTTCTGCTGGCCTGGATTACCCCGGGGTCGGCCCCGAACACGCCTACCTTAAGGATCTCGGCCGGGCTGAATACGTGTCGGTAACCGATGACGAGGCGTTGGCCGCATTCCGCATGCTTACGGAGATGGAGGGTATCATCCCGGCACTCGAAAGCGCCCATGCGATCGCTCATCTGCTCAAGCTTGCCCCGGAGCTTCCGACCGACGCCGTTATCCTCGTTTGCCTGTCCGGGCGCGGTGACAAGGATATCCATACTGTCGCAGAAGCGATGGGTTTTGAACTTTAACCAAGGGACGAGTTACGCAACACGAAAAGGTTGAAAGAATACGCTTTCAACGTTCACAGCCATGCGTGTCGTCATTAAAAATGAAATTTACTGAACTTGATCTTCCTGCAGAAGTTCTGCGAGGAATCGAAGCGGTCGGCTTTGCTGATCTGACTCCGGTACAGGAGGAATCGATTCCGCTGGCGCTGGCGGGCCGTGATGTCGCTGCTCAGGCCCAGACCGGCACCGGGAAGACTGCTGCATTCCTGATCACGCTGTTTACCCGCCTGCTGAAAAACCCGCCGTCCGCAAAAGGTGCTCCACGCGCCCTGATTATCGCGCCGACCAGGGAGCTGGTCGTGCAGATATGTGCCGATGCTGACGGGCTCGGCGCCAACTGCCCTTTCAAGGTGCAGGCGATCTTTGGCGGCGTCGACTACGAGAAGCAGCGTCGGGCGCTGCAGGACGGCGTCGATATCATCGTCGCCACACCTGGTCGTCTGATCGACTATGTCAAGCAGAACGTCTTTACCTTGAGGCATGTCGAAGCCCTGGTGATTGACGAAGCCGACCGGATGTTCGACATGGGATTCATCCGCGATTTGCGTTATATCCTCCGCAAATTACCTCCTTTTGAAAAACGTCAGACCATGCTTTTCTCTGCGACTCTTTCGCACCGGGTTATGGAGCTGGCCTATGAGTTCATGAACCTCGCTGAAAAGGTCAGCATTGAGCCGGAGCAGGTCACCGCCGAACTGGTTGAACAGATCGTTTACCATGTGGCGAGGCGGGAGAAGTTCCCGCTGTTGCTGGGGCTTCTGAAAAAAGAGACTGAAGATGTCAGAGTCATGGTCTTCGTCAACACCAAGCGGGAAGGGGAGCACCTCTCCGGCCGCCTGCAGATGAATGACTACAAGGTGGCTTACCTCTCCGGTGACATAGTCCAGAAGAAGCGCCTGCGGATCGTTGAAGATTTCAAGGCCGGCAAACTGAACTTCCTGGTGGCAACTGATGTCGCCTCGCGCGGCTTGCATGTTGATAATGTGACGCACGTGGTCAATTACGACCTGCCGCAGGATGCCGAGGACTATGTGCATCGCATCGGTCGAACCGCCCGGGCTGGAGCTAGGGGTAAGTCGATCAGCTTTGCCGATGAGGATCTTGCCTATTTTCTGCCCGACATTGAAGAGTACATCGGCCAGAAGATACCGAGTACTATTCCGCAAGATGAAGACCTCTGTCACGATTACAAACGGGGGGTGCCGCATAAGAAAAAGCCGCCTATCGAGAAGCGGGCCGGTGCCGGCAAGCCGCGGCCGCCAAGGCGTCGGCGCCCGGGAGGCAAGCCGAGACCAAAAAGTGGCAGCTGAAATGGCCAGGATTGAACTCGATGGCCTGCAGGGCTGCAGGCGCTGCACACGTCTCACAGAATTTATCGGGCAACTGCCGCCGAGTAAGGGGCGCCTGAGGGACGATTACCATAATGCCCCGGTCAACGGCTTCGGTGATCTTCAGGCGCGGATTTGCCTGGTAGGGCTCGCTCCGGGAGCGCACGGGGCGAATCGCACCGGTCGGCCGTTCACCGGAGATGGCGCCGGCATCTTCATGTACCCACTTCTGCATCAGGCCGGGTTTGCCAGCCAGCCCGACGCGACAGCTGTCGATGACGGCCTGGAGCTGCAAGGCCTCTACATCACCAATGCGGTGAAGTGCCTGCCGCCGGAGAACCGGCCGAATGCCGAGGAGTTTTCAAACTGCCGGCCGTATCTTGTCGAGGAATTGGAAATCCTGAAAAATCTCCGTGTGATTATCAGCCTCGGGCATGGAGCGCATAACAGCCTGCTGCGACTTTTTCAGGCCCGGGGGCAGATCAGCCGTTTGTCTGATGTTCCGTTCGGTCATGCCGCAGCCCACAGGTTGGCAAATGGGGTGTGGCTGGTCGGCTGCTACCATACCAGCCGCTACAACGTGCAGACCGGCCGCATGAACAACGAGATGTTTCTCGGCCTGCTCGAGCGGGTCAAAACCCTGGCCAGAGGAGAAAACGGTTGATATCCTTCGGTTTGATTCGATAAAATCAACTCTTTGGGAAGTTAATGCATTCATGTCAAACATATCAGCGACATTGAACGCCCTGAAAGAACAGGGCAAGAAAGCCCTTGTGACCTTCATCACGGCAGGTGATCCGGATCTGGACACCAGCGAGAAGATCGTCCACACGCTCATTGAATCGGGCGTGGACCTGATCGAACTGGGGTTTCCTTTCTCCGATCCGATGGCCGATGGGCCGACGATCCAGCTTGCTTCGGAGCGGGCGCTCGAATCCGGGACAACCTTGCGCGGGGTGATCGATATGGTGGCCAGGGTTCGTCAGCACAGCAACGTCCCGATTATACTGATGGGCTATTACAACCCTGTGTTCTGCTACGGACCTGACTTGTTCGCAAGGGATGCGGCGGCCGCCGGCGTCGACGGTCTGCTCCTGGTTGACCTGCCACCGGAAGAAGCAGGCGAATTGCATCCGCTACTCAAGGACGCAGGCGTCGATCTTATTACACTCCTGGCTCCGACAACCGGTGCAGCGCGCAGCGCGCAGCTTGCCGCGGCAGGAGAGGGCTTTCTATACTATGTTTCAATGACCGGTGTTACGGGCAGCAAACAGGTGGATGCAGGCGCAATTGCTGTTTCGGTCGGTGAGTTGAAATCGAAAAGCCCGGTTCCGGTCGCGGTTGGTTTCGGCATCTCGACACCGGAAGATGCTGCCGCCGTTGCCGGAATCGCCGATGCCGTTGTCGTCGGCAGTGCCCTGGTAAAGTTGATAGCGGAAAAGAGTGATTCACCAGATCTTCTGGCCGCCGTTGGGGCTTTTGCCAGAGCACTGAAAAAGGCGATCTGATTACCTTTCAAATGCAGGTTAATAGCAATTCGTGCATAGCCGGCGTACAGGTAAAAGAACTGCACTAACTGGACAAACCGGATGTACCGGTCAGAATATTTCATATGAAGCCACAATATCTCGAAGAGATAACCAGAGCACTGGAGTCCCGCACGTTGCGGCTCCAGGTTCTGGATAGCAATGAACGGTTCGTTTTTTGAATCCCGCACCGAATGATCGCGAGGTAGATTATGGCCTGGTTTAAAAAATCAAAAGCGCCGCTTTCAGCGCAACTGGAGACGAAGAAGGTCCAGATGCCCGAAGGCCTCTGGACGAAATGCAAGAATTGTGAGGAGATCATCTACTCCAAGGAGATCGAACGCAATCTGAACGTGTGCCCCAAGTGCGATTATCACTTCCGCATCAGCGCCAGGGAAAGAATCTCGCTGGTCATCGATGAAGGAACTTTTGTCGAGACTGATCCCGATATGACCTCGGTCGATTTTTTGAAGTTCAAGGACTCCAAGAAGTACAGTGACCGGATCAGGGCTGCGCTCAAAAAGAGCGGCGGTGGCGATGCAGTTGTCACCGGCTCCGGTCTGATGAATGACCAGGAGGTGGTTGTCGCGGTCTTTGACTTTGGCTTTCTTGGCGGCAGTATGGGCTCTGTTGTCGGCGAGAAGATTACCCGGGCCATTGAGCTTGGCCTGGAAAAGAAAGCACCTGTTCTGGTCTTCTCTTCTTCGGGCGGGGCCCGGATGCAGGAGAGTATTCTTTCTTTGATGCAGATGGCCAAAAGCAGCGCCGCCCTGGCCAAGCTGAAGAAGGCGGCGATCCCCTTTATCTCGGTCTTGACTGATCCGACAACCGGCGGGGTGACTGCCAGCTTCGCCATGCTCGGGGATCTCAATATTGCGGAACCCAAGGCCCTGATCGGTTTCGCCGGACCCAGGGTTATCGAGCAGACGATCCGACAGAAGCTCCCGGAAGGATTCCAGCGTTCCGAATATCTTCTGGAGCATGGCATGGTCGATATGATCATTTCCCGTCAGGAGATGAAGGCCAAGCTGTCTCAGGTCCTGCGCGTTTTCACCAAACAGGCGCCTGTCTCCTAACCTGTGAACTTTTCGGCCAGCCTCGATTACCTGTACGGGCTGCAGCGTTTTGGCATCAAGCTAGGCCTGGAGAACATGCAGGCCTTAAGAAGTCGTCTGCCTCTATTGCAGAGGCCGTTACCCTGCATCCATGTTGCCGGTACCAACGGCAAGGGTTCTGTCAGCATCATTCTGGCAGAGATTCTCAAACATTCAGGCTTGCGGGTGGGCCTCTACACGTCACCCCACCTGCACTGTTTTACCGAACGCATCCGTATCGACGGCGAGCCGGTCTCCCGGGATGAAGTCGCGCAGCTCGCAGAACAGGTTCGGGTTGCCGCCGGTGACATTCCGATCACCTTCTTCGAGGCGACTACGGCCATGGCCCTGCTGGCTTTTCGCGAGCACAAGGTTGATGTCGCTGTCCTTGAAACGGGCCTTGGCGGCCGGCTCGATGCAACCAATATCGTCGAACCGCAGCTGTGTATATTGACCCCGATCAGCTACGATCACAGTGAGCACCTTGGTGAGACCCTGACAGAGATCGCTGCGGAAAAAGCAGGTATCCTGAAGTCAGGGGTACCGGTGGTTGTCGGCAGGCAGGGTCCCGAGGCCCTTGAAGTGGTCATGAGCGCTGCCTCCGCCCTTGATGCCAGGTGTTGCCTGGCAGGGCGCGATTTTTCTTGGGAGGGAGTCCACGACAGCCTCTCGGTTGCCGTGGGCGTCAACCGTATCGACGACCTGACCTGCCCACTGGCGGGCCGACACCAGCTGGACAACTTCGCCCAGGCAGTCGCTGCAGCTATGAAGTTGCGCGAGCAGGGGTTGCCGATAGCCGATGCTGCGATCCGTGAGGCCGGCAGGACGGCCTTTTGGCCAGGGCGCCTGGAATGGTGGGCGTGCCGGCGCAAGATCTTGACGGATGTATCGCATAATCGTGCCGGGATTGGCTGCATCGCTGATTACCTGAATGACCTGGAGGTTGGGCAGATTCATCTGGTTGTCGGGTTGAGTGGCGAACGCGTTCCGGAAGAGGTCATGATGCCTCTGGAAAATTTTGTCGCTGCAGTATATGCTGTACCGGTTTGTTATGAGACAAGCGTGCCAACGGCCCGGATCGCCGAGTGGGCTGCTGGGCTAGGGCGGCCCTGTGCGGAGTTCCTCTCCGCCGAGGCGGGACTGGCCGCTGCGGTTGCCGTCGCCCGGGATGAAACTCCTGTCGTTGTCTGCGGTTCACTATACCTGGTCGCCGAGTTGCGTCAGAAATTTCAGGAGGGAAATCTGCCGTTTGTCAACTGATCGCAGATAACCTTTATGCTTACCAAGACAGGTAGTGCCATGCGAAATTTGTCCTTTGCAGTAATGCCCTGCGCGTTGCTTATCATCAGCATTATTTTCTGGTGCGCTTTGAGCAGGCCTGCCGAGGCTGACGATGAGCTGGTTCCGGCTGTCGATGAAACGTCCGTAACAGGGGGCGAGTCTGCGCCTCCTGAGCCGGAGACAAAACAGGATGCACCTATCTCCCTGGTTGCCGATCAACTTTTGCACAACGCGGAGGAAGATACCTACGAAGCCAAAGGGGATGTCATCCTGCGTCAGGCAGATGTCGAGTTGCGTTCGGAGGAACTCCTCTGGCAAGCTTCGACTCAGGATGCCGCAGCACGAGGGAGCGTTCTGCTAAGCGATGCCGACGTCAGCTTCTCCGGTGACAGCATGCAGTACAACATGACTACCGGTCAGGGTCGGGCCCATGGTGGCAAGGTTCTGGTTCATCAAGGCAATTTCCATCTTACCGGGGAAGAGATAGAAAAACACGGGCATGCCAATTATTTTGTCAAAGATGGCAGCTTCACAACCTGCGATGGAGAGGTCCCGGACTGGAAGTTCTCGGCCCGGGAGGTAGATGCCGACCTGGGTGGTTATGCCCGTGCCAAAGGGGTTTTCTTTCATATCAAGGATGTCCCGGTACTCTATACCCCCTACATGTATTTCCCGGTAAAAACCGAACGTGAGTCCGGATTACTGGCCCCCTGGTTCGGCTATTCTAACAACAAGGGTGCACGCACTTCCATGGCGTGGTACCAGGTGATCGATCGTAACATGGACGCGACCTTCTACCTTGACTACCTTTCCAAGGTAGGCCTCGGTACCGGACTCGAGTACCGATATGCCCTGGCTAACCAGAACAACGGCGAGGCGCTTTACTACCATGTGGCCGGCATCAATGATATGCCGGACACGTATTACCTGGACTGGAAACATCGCGGCAACCTGCCCGGCGGCTGGACCTTGACAAGCGATGTCGAATACACCAACAAGCAGGAGTTCTTTGAAGAATTCGGTGAGTCGGCCGATCAATACAATCGCGACCTGACGGTTTCAACCGTGATTCTCCAGCGCAACTGGGAGAAGCTAAACCTGGTCGGTTATGGCAGGTATCTCAAGAATCTCGAAGAAGATAACGACAGGTCGCTGCAGCGCCTGCCTGAGGTCGGTCTCAGCCAGAGCCGCTACCGGCTGGGTGATACACCTCTGTATCTTGGCCTGGAGAGTTATGCGACGAGGTTCCAGCGTGACGAGGGTCTGGATGGCGAGAGACTTTACCTGCGACCTTTCGTTTCGGCGTCATTCAAGCCGGGGTCCTGGCTCGAATTGACCCCGGAGATATCTCTTCATGAACGGCTCTACAACACGGACGCCGAAGACGATCAGCAGTTTGTCCCGGAATACTCCCTGACCCTCGCGACGCGCCTGGTCAGGACCTACACGCCGAACCGCTGGGGCATGGAAGGGCTCATGCACAGTATCGAGCCGAAAGTGGTCTATACTTATGTGCCGGACAAGAACCAGGATGATTTGCCCCTCTTCGACCTTTTCGATCGACAGATCCAGCGCAGCGATGTCAGCTACGCGCTGGTCAACCGCCTGACAACCAGCAATACTGCAGAGGACGGTGCCACGGTTTATCGAGATTTCCTGAACCTGCGCCTTTCGCAGAACTACAGGTTTGACGATGAGGACGACTTGTTCGATGATGACCAGCCGTTCTCGGATGTACGCCTCGAACTGGATTTCTGGCCAACCCGGAACGTCGCCCTGGAGGTGGACAGCCTGATCCCGGTTTACGATGACAGCGGGTTGCGGACTCTTAGTGTCGCTGCTTCTGCCCGTGACGATGTCGGCAATGCGGTCAGTGTCAATTATACATACAAGGACGATACCTTTGTTAATGCGGCGACGGATTACGTCAATTTCCAATTTTATACGCCGTTCCTCAAACCGGTCTATGTCAGCTTCGAGGAGCGTTATGACTTCCGGGAGAGTCGTGAACTTGAAAAGATCGTCGGCCTCGAATATCGTTCCAAGTGCTGGAGCATCCTGCTGACCTATCGCGACCGCTACCGGTATGACGACAGCAAGGACCATGAAGTGATGCTCAGTTTCGTTCTGGCCGGGCTGGGGATGAACAAGGGGTTCGGTGGCGGCTTCGGCATGACGAACTGATTTATGCGATTTGTTTGACAATGGCGAAATATCTGATATTTTCACATGAAATTGCCAGCCATCCGATGGGGCTCGTTGTGAGTCGGGTTGGGCGGCAAAACTGATCCGGGAGGGAGGTGTAGTCAAGGAGGGATTGCAGGATTTTATGCCCGCATCGGGTTTGTTATTATTCCAATTATGGAGGGAAATGTTATGAAGTATTATCTGTTATTGTTGGCCTTGATGTTTGTCTTTGGGTCTGCCGGGTTGTCGCCGGCGACTGTCTCTGCAGCCGAAAACCCGGCTGCCAAAGTATCGCTTGAAACCATTCATCTCAACCAGGCAACTGCAGAACAACTGCAGGCACTGCCTGGCGTTGGACCGGCCCTTTCGGAACGGATCATCTCCTATCGGGATGAGCACGGACCGTTTAGAAGTGTCGATCAACTGGCGCAAGTGAAAGGGATTGGCGAAGCCAAGCTGGCCAAGCTGAAAACCCAGTTGACTATTGATTAATGCCTCGCAAAAAGGCCTGCCGAATGGCAGGCCTTTTTTGTTCTGGTTGCCAATTCTTCATCATCAGGGTGTCCTTGTTTCAGGTGCATCATGCTGCTTGTGCAAAAAACCTTGATTTTTCATGCTATTTGATGAAACAATCGCGAAGTTGAGGAGATTGCTTATGGCGGGAAGCCCTGCTCCAGCTTCACGCCCTGACGGGGGGCGACACAATGTATGGCCACTGGCTCTGGTGGCCCTGATTCTCGGTTTTGCCCTGTTCGGCGACCGCGGGATTCTGCATATGTTGAAATTGTCCAACCAAAGGGCCGAGCTTGTCGACAAGATCAACAAGTTCGAAGCACAGAATGAACAGCTGCGGATTGAAATTTCCGCATTGAAGAATGACCGGAAATACATAGAGAGAGTTGCCCGAACAGAGCTTGGAATGGTTCGAGACGACGAACTGGTTTTTCAGTTTCAGGACCGGAAATAATATCGATTTGTCATCGTTTTTGCCTGGCCCATCCCGTACAATCGGGATGGGCCTTTGCTGTGCCCTGAGGTTTTGTCGCTGCCTGCTGTTACGGCGTGATTTGTCCACTCGTGAACGCTTGACACCCCGCATGAGCAGCGCTAACATACACTGCTTTTTCAACCCTGCAACGAGTCGGAATCACGACAGAAGACACGTGAACCCTGTGTAACCTGCGCCCGACGCAACAACTGGGATAAGCAGGCTGATGCCTGTGCCGAGGATAACTGACATAAGCTTATGAGAGATCTCCTGCGACAACAGATTGCCAAGGCCTTGCAGGCCTGCTTCGATAACAGTACCCTGCACTCGGGAGACATTCCGGAGATTCAGGTCGAGGTGCCCGGGAATCCTGAACACGGTGATTTTGCGACCAACCTGGCAATGACTATGGCGCGGGCCGAGAAGAAGTCACCCCGCCAGATTGCCGAAGCCTTGGTGGCCGCCCTCGGTGAAAGTTCGCTCCTCGAGAAGGTCGATATTGCCGGTCCCGGGTTCATTAATTTCACCCTGGCACCTGCTTGCTGGTACGAAGTGCTCGATGACATCACAGCCAGGGGAAAAGACTATGGCACCTCTCTGACAGGCAAGGGTCAGAAAGTTCAGGTTGAATTCGTCAGTGCCAACCCCACCGGCCCCCTGCATATCGGTCACGGACGGGGCGCCGCCGTGGGTGATGCCGTCGCCTCAATCCTGCGGGCGGCAGGTTTCGAAGTGCAGCGCGAGTACTACGTCAATGATGCCGGCAACCAGGTGGCAACTCTCGGCCGCTCGATCTGGCTGCGTCTGCGTGAACTGCACGGAAATGAGATTACCTTCCCCGAAGATGGCTATCAGGGAGAATACATCCGCGAGCTGGCGGCCAGCCTGCGCGACGAGGACCCGGAAGCGGTAAGGCTTGAAGAAGCGGAAGCGATCAAACGCTGCTCTGCGTACGGTGTGGGAAAGGTTCTTGACTGGATAGCCGTCGATCTGGAAGCTTTCGGCATCACCTTTGACAATTGGTTCAGCGAGCAAAGCCTTTATGATCGGAACATGGTGGAGACCGAGCTTGCCAAGCTGTCGGCAAAGGGGCTCTCATACGAACTGGAGGACGCCCTCTGGCTGCGTACGACCGATTTCGGTGACGACAAGGACCGGGTATTGATCAAATCAGATGGCAGCCCGACCTATTTTGCCTCGGATGTCGCCTACCACATGGAAAAATTCGACCGTGGCTTCGACCGGGTGATCGATGTCTGGGGTGCTGACCATCACGGTTACGTGCCGCGCATGAAAGCGGTCGTGGCTGGTCTCGGGCGTCCACCGGAGGATCTCCAGGTCCTGCTCATCCAGATGGTCAACCTGTTGCGCGACGGCCAGCCTTACACGATGGGGAAAAGGTCAGGAAATTTCATCACCCTGCGTGAAGTAGTCGATGAAGTGGGCAAAGACGCATGCCGCTTTTTCTTCCTGATGCGGCGCTCTGACAGCCAGCTTGATTTTGACCTGGAGCTGGCCAAGCGACAGAGCAACGACAACCCGGTTTACTATGTCCAGTATGCCCATGCCCGAGTCTGCAGCATCAATCGCACTGCAGAAGAGCAGGGCGTCGACTTGCCGGCGCGTGGCACGGCAGAACTTTCATGCCTGACCCTTGTCGAGGAACTGGCTCTGGCCAAACAGCTGGCGCGCTACCCGGACGTGGTCGTCGGGGCTGCCCAGAGTTGTGAACCACACCGGATCGTGTACTACCTGCAGGAGCTTGCTGCCCAGTTTCACAGCTACTACAATCGGCAGCGTGTGCTGGTGGAAGACGCTGCGGTCACCCGGGCGCGCCTTTACCTGGTCAATGGTGTCCGGACCGTCCTCGCCAATGCTCTGGACTTGCTCGGGGTTGACGCCCCGGAGCGTATGTAGGAAAAGTTTTTTGGAGATCTATTAGATGATGGCGCAGCCGGTGGTATCACGCACCCAAAGACGGATTGAACGAAAACAGCTGGTTCTGGTCGTCGTCCTGATTCTGGCCGTTGCCGGTGTCAGCTTCTCTCTTGGGATGATGTATGGCAAACAGAGTAGCGTTACGCCGGGAGTTAGCGATGAAATAGCAAACTCCCGGTTACCGGCTGCCGCCCAGATTGAGCCGCCGCCCAAACCTGTTGAGGAAACAGCACCCGAGAAACCGGAACAGCTGACTTTCTATGACAACTTGCCCAAGGGCAAACAGGCTCCTCTCGGCAGCGGTATCAACCTGCCCCCGGAGCAGAAGGCCGACAGTCCCGGCGCCGTGAAAAAAGCCAAGGTCGCGCCGGCCAGTCCGCCGCCCAAGCGGTTACCGAAAACCGAGGCCAAAACACCGGCTTCACCAGCGGGCGGCTTTGTGGTGCAGGTCGCGTCTTTCCGTACTGGAGAAGATGCGGCCAAGCTGGTTGGCCGACTCAAAACCTACGGTTTGACGGTTTTTGTCGAAACCGCAGACCTCGGGGAAAAGGGCGTCTGGCATCGGGTTATCTCAGGGCCTTTCCCGTCCCGTGAAAATGCTGACAAGGCGGTTAATTTCCTGCGTGAAAAGGAGAGGTTGTCTGCTATTGTCCGGCAGCGTTAGCTGGTAGTTTTTTCTTGACTTCCTCAAGGCGGACGGGTAAATTCCAAAATCCTGTTGCGGGGTGGAGCAGTCAGGTAGCTCGTCGGGCTCATAACCCGAAGGTCGGAGGTTCAAATCCTCCCCCCGCTACCAAATAAAATATACGGCCGCCGATGGGCGGCCGGCTGGTTTTCGGCGGTGTAGCTCAGTTGGTTAGAGCATGCGGCTCATATCCGCAGTGTCCGGAGTTCGAATCTCTGCACCGCCACCACTCTGACAGAACCCCCTTCCAGCCCCGGAAGGGGGTTCTGCGCTTTCAGCGTGGCTTGTCCTCTGTCGTTGACAGGGCAACAAGCCGGCTTGGTATTTGTCATGTCCCTGCAGAACCGGTTTCATAAGGCTCTTCTCCAGTCCGGGTGCATCCCGGCTGGCAGTCGTCTGCTGGTTGCCGTTTCCGGCGGCGCCGATTCGGTCGCACTGCTCCGCCTTTTGCACGGTCTTGCCGATATGCTGAACCTGTCTCTCGAGGTCGCACATCTCGACCACGCCCTGCGGGATGCCAGTAGCGATGATGCGCGTTTTGTCGCGCAACTCTGTCACGATATGGATGTGCATGTGACGGTGGCGCGTCAGGATGTGGCGGGCATTGCCCGACAGCGCAAAGGGAACCTGGAAGAAGTTGCCAGAGATGTACGCCGGGAGTTTCTTGAGGCTCTGGCGAAGGAACGCAATTGCGGCCTGATTGTCCTCGGTCACCACGCAGGCGATCAGGCTGAAACCTTCCTGATGCGTTTGATGCGCGGTGCCGGCACGGCAGGGCTGGCGGGGATGCGCCAGGTCGATGGCCGGGTGGTGCGGCCGCTGTTGCCCTTTCACCACGAAGAGTTGGTGGCCTACCTGGAAGAAGGTGGCTTTGACTGGCGTGAAGACGAGAGCAATCTCGATCATGGTTTGACCCGCAACCGCATCCGTCACCAATTGCTGCCGCTCCTGGAAAGTTTCAACCCGAACATCACAGGACAGCTTGCCGGATTTTGTGAACAGCTACGCTTGGATGAAGATTTTTGGTCGGAGCAGACAAACAGGGCTCTGGCAGAGGTCGGTAAAAGGGTTGATGAAGGCTATTCTCTTCAACGTGGGGCACTTGCCGAGATGGCCCCTGCGCTGGCCGGTCGGGTCGTCAGGGCTGTGCTGCACGAAATTCGCGGTCACCTGCGAGGGCTCACGGCAACCCATGTTGCGAATGTCCTGCAGCTGGTTTGCACGGGCCCGCCTCAGGGCGAGTTGCACCTGCCCGGAGCATGGATTGCCTGCCGATACGATGAACTGCTGCTGTACAAGCAGGTTCCCGAGGCAGTTGATCCCCTTGAGGTTGTTCTGGATGAAGAGGGGCGTTATATGCTCCCTGATGGTCGTACGTTGCAGTTGTCGCTGGTTGAAAATGTCTTGGGCGAAGGCCCGGCCGCAGTGGAATTCGATGCGACGGAGTTGCGGTTTCCCCTGACGTTGAGGCATTGCCTGGCTGGAGATCGTTTTCGGCCTTCCGGGATGGACGGGACGAAAAAAATTCAGGATTTATTTGTCGACCTCAAACTCACCGTGGAGGATCGCAAGAAATCACTGTTGTTGCTCGGGAATGATAAAATTTTATGGGTCCTCGGCTATCGCCGATGTGAAGGCTGGCGACCGGTCACGGGAAAACCTGTATTACGGGTTGAAGTCGTGTAAAATGAGTCATAAACGACTTGTGATAAGGAACCCGGTATGGTAAAGTTGCCGATGATTTTACAACGCCAAGCACCGCATTTTTCTGGTGTTTTCAGCTTTAGGGGGTTATGTGAACCAGTTTTATAAGAATCTCGCACTCTGGCTGGTCATCTCTTTGGTGATGATCATGCTTTTCAATATGATGACCCAGCAGGGTCGCGAACTCAAACCGGTCCCTTATACGACCTTTTTGGCAGCTCTCGAAGAGGGTGAGGTTGTTGACGTGACGATCAAGGGCTCGAACCTTGAGGGCACCTACAGCGATGGCTCCGCCTTTAAGACCTATGCCCCGGACGACCCCGATCTGATCAGTCTGCTGCGTGATCAGGGCGTCGCCATAGAAGCCGAACCTGACGAAACCCACAGCTTCTGGATGTCCATATTGGTTTCCTGGGGCCCAATCCTGCTGTTGATTGCCGTATGGATATTCTTCATGCGCCAGATGCAATCAGGCGGCGGCAAGGCTATGAGCTTCGGCAAGAGCCGCGCCAAGCTGCTCAGTGAATCCCAGGCCAAGATCACCTTTAATGATGTTGCCGGTATTGACGAAGCCAAAGACGAGCTCGAAGAAGTTGTCGCATTTCTGAAAGACCCGAAAAAGTTTTCCAGGCTTGGTGGCCGGATTCCGAAAGGCGTGCTGCTGGTTGGCGCCCCGGGTACCGGTAAGACCCTTCTGGGACGTGCTATTGCCGGGGAGGCCGGGGTTCCTTTCTTCTCGATCTCGGGTTCCGATTTTGTCGAAATGTTCGTCGGTGTCGGTGCCAGCCGGGTCCGCGACCTGTTCGTTCAGGGCAAGAAGAATGCCCCCTGCATCATCTTTATCGATGAAATAGATGCCGTTGGCCGTCATCGCGGCGCCGGTATGGGTGGTGGCCATGACGAGCGTGAGCAGACCCTCAACCAGCTGCTGGTTGAAATGGACGGTTTTGAGTCCAATGAGGGAGTTATCCTGATTGCGGCCACCAACCGGCCTGATGTCCTTGACCCTGCGTTGCTGCGCCCCGGCCGTTTCGATCGCCAGGTAGTGGTGCCGCGTCCCGATGTTCGCGGTCGAATGAAAATTCTGCAGGTCCATGCCCGCAAGGTGCCTCTGGGCAAGGATGTTGAACTCGAGGTGATTGCCAAGGGGACGCCGGGGTTTTCGGGTGCTGACCTTGAAAACCTGGTCAATGAGGCCGCGTTGCTTGCGGCGCGCGCCAACAAGAACGAAGTGACACGCAGCGACCTTGAGAAAGCCAAGGACAAGGTCATGATGGGGGCCGAACGGCGCTCTATGGTGATCACCGAAGAAGAAAAGAAGGTGACCGCCTATCACGAGGCAGGGCACGCCCTGATGGCGATATTCACCCCTGGCGCCGATCCGGTGCACAAGGTTTCAATTATCCCGCGAGGCCGGGCCATGGGCGTCACTATGTACCTGCCCGAGGAAGAGAAATATAACGAGACCAAGGACGGTTTGAATATCAAGATATGTACTTTGCTTGGCGGCCGGGTCGCAGAGGAGTTGGTCTTCGAAAGCGTCACCAGTGGTGCCTCGAATGACCTGGAGCGTGCCACCGCAATCGCCCGCAAGATGGTCTGCGAATGGGGAATGAGTGACAAAATGGGGCCTCTGGCTTTCGGTGAAAAGGAAGGTGAAGTTTTCCTCGGTCGTGATTACGGGCACGTCAAGAATTACAGCGAGGCCACCGCGATGGCGATCGACGAGGAGATTCGCCGAATCGTCGAGGAATGCTACGAGCGTACGACGGACACCTTGTCACAGCATAAAGACGCCCTGATCACGGTTTCCGAAGCGTTACTCGAACGTGAAAATATGGACGGCAGTGAAATCAAGGCCTTGATATTCGGTGCTGAAGAAGTGACCGAAGCTGTAGCTGAAGAAGTGGCTGAAGCTGCCAGCGAAGATGTTGCCGTTGCAGAAGATACGGTTGCCCCGGGTGAAGGCCCCAGTGTAGACGAGGCCTGATGCCAGACCTGTTCGGCGGTTCCGAATCCAGGTCTGTTCTGGTTGGGCGAGACTGCTCACTCGTTATGGACCGGCCTCACATCGTCGGCATTCTCAACGTAACACCGGACTCTTTTTCTGACGGCGGCCGGTTCATGGCTCTGCCGCAAGCACTTGATCAGGGCCTCAGGATGGCTGCGGAAGGTGCTGACCTGCTTGATATCGGAGGGGAGAGCACACGACCGGGAGCCCCGCAGGTTTCCGAGCAGGAAGAGCTGGACCGGGTTATCCCGGTTGTTGAGGCGCTCCGCCGCGAAGTCGGCTTGCCTTTGTCCATTGATACCTCGAAAAGTGCTGTGGCCCGGGAAGCTGTCTCCGCCGGCGCCGATTTCGTCAACGATGTCAGTGGGCTGACCTTCGATGCAGCTATGGCAGGGGTTGTTGCTGCTTTGGGTGCGGGATTGATCATCATGCATACCCGTGGCAGGCCCGTGGTGATGCAGCAGGATACACGCTACGCCGACCTCTTCTCGGAAGTTGTCGCCTCCCTGAACATGAGTATTCAAGCTGCAGAATTGGCCGGTGTCACCAGGGACAAGATTGCGCTTGATCCGGGGATCGGTTTCGGCAAGGATGTCGCCGGGAACCTGGAGCTGTTGCGCAGGACGGCCGATCTGGTCGCGCTTGGACGCCCGGTTATGCTGGGAACATCCCGTAAAAGTTTTATTGGTCGGGTGCTCGGCAAGGATGACCCGTCTGAGCGTCTCGCCGGAACCCTGGCGACTATTGCCCTGGGTTATGCCGCAGGGGCCCGGTTGTTCCGGGTGCATGATGTTGCTGCGGCACGTGAGGCCGCATGGATGGCACAGGCAGTCTGCAAAGGTGCAGCCTGGGTTGGTAACTGACCTGGTTTATCGAGAGGGTGTTCCGGATGTTCGAGATGCTGGAAAATTTCAGGTGGGTTTTGGACCTGCTCGACATTCTTCTGGTCGCCTTTATTATTTACCGGATTATCCTGCTTATCAAGGGTACGCGGGCCGTGCAGATGCTGATCGGCCTTGCAGTCCTTCTGATCGTCTACGTTGCGTCCCAGGTTGGCGGCCTCTATACCCTCAACTGGATACTCAATAACTTCCTTTCATCCATCATCCTGGTGATCGTCGTGATTTTCCAAAACGACATCCGCCGGGCCCTGATCCATGTCGGGCGCAACCCGTTTTTTGCCGATCTGTCATTTCGCGAAGAAACCCAGGTTATCGATGAATTGTGCCGCGCTTGCGCAACCCTGGCGCAGAAGCACCTGGGGGCCCTGATCGTCATCGAGCGTGAAACCGGACTCAACGATTTCCTCGAAATCGGTGTCGAACTGGATGCAAAGCCTTCAGGCGCCCTGATCCATTCGATTTTTCATCACGCATCGCCGCTCCATGATGGCGCGGTCGTCATTCAGCGCGGCCTGATCACCAGGGCCGGTTGTTTCCTTCCCCTGACCCAAGACCCGGGAGTCAGCCCGCAGCTCGGAACCCGTCACCGGGCGGCCATAGGTCTGACTGAACTGGTTGATGCCGTCGTGATTGTGGTGTCTGAGGAGACGGGACGGATTGCGGTCGTGGTCGGAGGAAAGATCACACGCGACCTGGAAGTGGCGACCTTGAAGAAAGTCCTCAACCGCCTGCTTGAGCCGCGCCGCCTGCGCGGCAAGAAGAGTTAGCCATGGTTGAAAAAATGTTCAAAAACTGGCTGTTGAAACTTGTCTCTCTAGCTTTTGCCATAGTGCTCTGGTTCTTTGTCATGGGTGAAAGCCGCATGGAAGTCAATCATATCGTGCCCCTGGAGTACGTGAACCTGCCCGAGGGTCTGATGATTGCCAGTGAAGTGCCGAATTCAGTCGCATTGAGGATCAATGGGCCACGCGCCCTGCAGGTAAACCTTGATCAGGAAGACATCGGGCTCAGAGTCGACCTGAAGGGTTTATCCGCCGGCGTGACATCTTTCAAACGCCTTGATGAAATCCTTGATATCCCCGGTAGCCTGAAAATCACTCGCATATCGCCGTCCTATGTCGATGTCAAGCTGGAAAGGGTGCGTGAGCGGGGCGTGCCGGTCAAGGTTGTTTTGACCGGTGATCCGGCACCCGGGTTCCTGGTCAGGTCGGTCAAGGCTGCCCCTGACAGAGTTGTCATCATCGGTGCGGAGAGTGAAATCAAGGCGGTCTCGGAGGTTGTGACCGAGGGGATCGATATCACCAATGTGCAGGAGAATTTCACCCAGACCGTAGCCCTCAGTTATGTTGGCAACTATACGGATCTGAAAGAGACGAAAACTGTCGAGGTCAAAGTGGTTTTAAAGCCTGACCCCGATTATGTCTCCCCCCCTCCGGAAAAACAGTCGGATGGGCAGGCAGACGCCGGGGGCGAGAAAAAGAAATAATGACCAAAAAACTTTTTGGCACAGATGGGGTGCGCGGCATTGCCAACAAACACCCGATGACCACCGAAATGGCCATGCAGCTTGGTCGTGCCGCAGCTTATGTCTTCAAACATGATGACCGGCGCAGTCGGATTGTGATCGGCAAGGACACACGCCTCTCCGGCTACATGATCGAAAACGCCCTGGCCGCCGGGATCTGTTCCATGGGGGTCGATGTCTTGTTGGTCGGGCCTTTGCCGACCCCCGGTATTGCCTTTATCACCGCTTCGATGCGGGCCGATGCCGGGGTGGTGATCTCCGCCTCGCACAACCCCTACCAGGACAACGGCATCAAGTTCTTCGCTCGTGACGGCTTCAAACTTCCCGATGACCTGGAGCTGAAGATCGAAGACCTGCTTTTTTCGGAGCGGATTGATTCTCTTCGGCCAACGGCCGAAGAGGTGGGCAAAGCCTTCCGTGTTGACGATGCAATCGGGCGTTATATCGTTTTCCTGAAGAACACCTTCCCCCGGGAACTCGACCTGACCGGTCTGAAAATAGTCCTCGATTGCGCTCACGGCGCTGCCTATCGGGTTGCCCCGGCGGTTCTCGAAGAGTTGGGTGCTCAGGTCTTTGCTTATGGCGTCAAGCCGGATGGAATGAATATCAATGCCGGTTGCGGTTCGACCTACCCGGAGGTGATCTCCAAGGCTGTCCTCGAGCATGGAGCGGACCTTGGCATTGCCCTCGATGGTGATGCCGACCGCTGTATCTTTGTCGATGAGCACGGTAAAGAGGTTGACGGTGACCACCTCATGGCTATCTGCGGTATCGATATGCTGCAACGGGGTGCCTTGCCGCAAAACACTGTTGTCGCCACGGTCATGTCGAATATGGGCCTGGATATCGCCCTGCGCAAGGCTGGCGGCCGTGTCGTCAAGACCGATGTTGGTGACCGTTATGTTGTCGAAGAGATGCTCCGTGGCGGTTATCGCTTCGGTGGGGAACAGTCCGGGCACATGATCTTCCTGGAGCATAACTCGACCGGTGACGGGATCATTTCGGCGCTGCAGATCCTTGCTATCCAACAGAAAAGTGGCAAGAGCCTTTCCGAGCTGGCTTCGGTGATGCAGTCGCTGCCTCAGGTTCTCGTCAATGTCCGGGTGCGCGAACGCCGTGCTATCGACCAATTGCCTGATGTTCAGGGGCTGGTTGAAGATGTCGAGAGGCGTCTGGGGGATACCGGTCGTATCCTGATCCGGTACTCGGGGACCGAACCTTTGATGAGGATTATGCTGGAAGGACAGGACCAGGACGAAATTACTGGTATGGCCAACCAGATTGCCGAGTTGGTGAAATCCACCATCGGTGAAGCTTCAGGAGCGTAAAATGGCAAAACTGGGAGTCAATGTCGATCATATTGCGACGATACGCCAGGCCCGAGGCGGGGCTGAACCTGACCCGGTTTCTGCTGCGGCGATTGCCGAACTGGCCGGTGCCGATGGTATCACGGTTCATCTGCGTGAAGACCGCCGACATATCCAGGACCGGGATGTGATGATCCTGAGGCGTACGGTGCAGACTCATCTGAACCTCGAAATGGCGGCGACCGATGAAATGGTGGCCATCGCCATGAAGGTCGTCCCGGATTATGTCACCCTCGTGCCGGAAAAACGCCAGGAGCTGACGACTGAAGGCGGCCTTGACGTAACCCAATATATTCAGCCCCTGACCAAGCAGATTGAGTTGCTGCATCAGGCCGGGATCACGGTCAGCCTGTTTGTCGCTCCCGATCTGGAGCAGTTGAAGGCCAGCGCGCGGGTCAAGGCGGATTGTGTAGAGATCCATACCGGATCCTACTGCGATGCCAGGGGGCGGGAAAAGACCGCTGAGCTGGCCAAGATTGAAGAGGCCACAAAGGCCGGCAGGAAGCTTGGGCTGTGCGTCAACGCCGGTCATGGGCTCAACTATCAGAATATCCGACCGTTACTCGCTCTCGGGGGGGTTGAGGAATACAATATCGGCCACAGTATCATTTCGCGTGCTGTTCTGGTCGGCCTTGACCGGGCCGTACGTGAGATGGCTGAACTGGTTCACGGGAGCTGAATATGCCGATCGTCGGCCTGGGAACCGACCTGGCCAGGGTCGCGCGTTTCCGGAAATTTGTAGAAGACCAAAAGACCGCTCTCCTGGAGCGGCTTTTTACCCTTGGTGAACGGCAGTACGCCTTTGCCAAGGCAGACCCGTCTCCGCACCTGGCCGCACGCTTTGCCGCCAAGGAATCGTGCCTCAAGGCCTTCGGGACGGGCTGGCGTGATGGCATCAGCTGGCATGACATGGAGGTCGTCCCTGATGAGCTTGGTCGCCCCGACCTGGTATTATCCGGTAGAGCCGCAGAGCTGGCCGGCGAAAAACGGGTTGAGATGGTACACTTGTCCTATAGCCATGATGGTGAATATGCTGTCGCCACCGTGATTCTGGAAAGCTTATGAAAGTACTGACCGCACAACAAATGCAGGCTGTTGATTGCCGGACCATAGAAGAAATCGGAATCCCGGGTGTTGTCCTGATGGAAAATGCCGGCCGATGTGTGGCGGAGGAAATTCTTTCCCGTTATGCAACGCGAGGAACCCAGCGTGCGCTGGTGTTTGCAGGCAAAGGCAATAACGGTGGAGATGGTTATGTGGTTGCCAGGCACCTGCTGGACAACGACTGGGACGTCCTGACCCTGGTTTTTGCCGGGGCAGATGAAATTACCGGTGACGCTGCAGTTAATGCCGCGGCGCTGGCCAACTGTGGCGGGCTGATTACTTATATACGGACTGAGGACGAGCTTTATGCCGTTCTTGATGATGCCGATGAATTTACCGTTATTGTCGATGCCCTGTTTGGAACCGGGCTTGCCAAACCTCTGGAGGGACTTTTCCTTGAGGTCATTGGCTGGATGAACTGTCAGGTCTGCCCGGTGGTTTCTGTAGATATCCCGTCCGGGATCGATGGTTCAACCGGCCGGATCATGAGTGACGTGGTCAACGCAGACCTGACTGTCTCATTTGCCTTTCCCAAGATAGGCCAGGTGACTTTTCCAGGTGCCCGGCATGTGGGTGAATTGGTGATTGCAGATATCGGCATTCCTAAGCAGGTGGTGTACGAGACCGACGCCGAGTGCCGGCTGATCGATGCCGAGGAAGCAAGGCATCTCCTGCCGATACGTACTATGGACGGGCATAAAGGCACCTTCGGTCATCTGCTGATACTGGCAGGCTCAACAGGTAAGTGTGGTGCCGCTGTCATGGCCGCAGAAGCGGCTATGCGTGGTGGTGCAGGCCTGGTCACGCTGGCATGCCCAAGAGGTGTACAGCCTGGTGTCGCTGCCAGGCTGACTGAAGTTATGACAGTGCCCCTGGATGAACGGGAAGGTGAAATCTGTATGCTGGCTCTGGAGGATATCCTGGGGGCGGCTGAAGGAAAACAGGCGCTGGCCGTCGGGCCGGGGCTGGGTGTCGGTGAAGAAGTGAGCAGCCTGATTCGCCGTTTACTCCAGGACACCAATCAGCCTGTGGTTATCGATGCTGATGGTTTAAATGCCCTGGTTGGACATCTGTCGCTATTGGGGCAGCAGCCGGGTCGTGAAATTATTCTGACCCCGCACCCCGGAGAGATGTCACGGTTGACTGGACTGTCGGTCGCAGAAATCCAGGGTGATCGATTCAGCTTGGCGAGAGATTTTGCGGTACAACACAAAGTGACCCTGGTGCTCAAGGGAGCCCGGACCCTGATCGCTTCGCCGGATGGCACGGTTCATGTCAATACGACGGGTCATGCCGGTATGGCCAGTGGTGGCATGGGTGACGTCCTGACCGGATTGACAGGCAGCCTGCTGGCTCAGGGTCTGCCGACAATGTCTGCGGCAACCCTGGCTGTCTACCTGCACGGTCTTGCTGCAGAGAGGCTGCAGCCGACATTCGGTGATGCCGGCCTGTTGGCCACCGACCTGATCTACGAACTGCCTGCTGCACGACAGGCCCTGGCAATGGAGGGTTAAATGCTGACCGCTGGCGATATCATGACCAAAGAGATTCATACCGTACACCAGGACACCGAGATCACGGCCCTGGCAAAGAAGTTTGTCGAGTACAATGTCAACGCCATGCCGGTTGTCGATGACGACGGGGCATTGGTGGGGATGGTCACACAGACGGATCTTGTCGAGCAGGACAAGCCTCTCCACATCCCTACGGTGATTTCGCTTTTCGACTGGGTTATCTATCTGGAGAGCCCGAAGAAGTTCACCGAGGCCGTGCGCAAGATCACCGCGCGCAGGGTGGGAGAAATCTGCGGCAGGGATTTCGTGACCTGTGTGCTGGATGACCCGGTTTCGACGATAGCCAGCCTGATGGTCGACAACAAGGTCCACCTGGTACCGGTGTTGTCTGACGGCCGGATGGTTGGGGTTGTCAGCCGTCTCGACATTATTCGCAGCATGAGTACGTGACCTTGCTGACCTGGGAAACGACAACCGGCAGTGCCAGAGAAACGCATGAGCTCGGGCAGCTGTTCGGCAGCCTTGCCGAAGCCGGACTGGTCGTGCTCCTGAGTGGCCAGTTGGGGGCTGGAAAGACCTGTTTTGCTCAGGGGGTCGGTGACGGCCTCGGTGTTGCCCCGGCCACCCCGGTGACCAGCCCGAGCTATACTTTGCTGAATATTCATCAGGGGCGTTTCCCGTTCTACCACTTTGATCTTTATCGCCTTGCGCAGGTTGATGATCTTGCCGATCTCGGCTACGACGAATATGCCGAGGGGAATGGACTGACCATGGTCGAGTGGGCCGATCGCATGACAGGCGCTTTGATATCCTCCCTGGACGTTGCCATAGAATCTCTCGGAGGGGAACGGCGCAGGTTTTATTTCGCGGCCAGGGATGATCATGGCGCTGAATTTCTTGGCCAGCTTGTGCGGAAATGGACAGACGTCGATATCCCCGCCTGATATTCCGTGAAAACCTTTGACGACCGACAGGAATACTGTTATTAAAAGCGCTTGACCCCAATTAAGGGTGAATTTCACTGATGGCAGGTTCGATAGCGAGCCGTGTCAGGAAGGATTAATCACAGATGGCACTGGTGGTTCAAAAGTATGGTGGCACCTCGGTAGGCACCATCGAAAAAATTCAGAATGTCGCCAGGCGGGTTGCCCGTACCTACGACGAGGGTAACGACATGGTTGTGGTTGTCTCGGCGATGGCGGGTGAGACCAACAAGCTGGTCGCCCTCGCCGAAGGGATGTGTGAGTTCCCCAGCGAGCGTGAGTATGACGTCCTGGTTGCTGCCGGCGAACAGGTCTCCATCGCACTTTTGTCAATGGCACTGCAGTCGATGGGGTACAAAGCGAAGAGCTACCTCGGCTGGCAGATCCCGATTTACACGGACAACTCTTTTTCGAAGGCACGCATTGAGGAGATTCAGGATACCAATATCCGTGAGGACCTGCATAATGGCACTATTGTGATTGTCGCAGGCTTTCAGGGTATCGATCGTGATAATAACATCACAACTCTGGGGCGTGGTGGCTCGGACACCTCTGCGGTGGCTGTTGCGGCGGCCTTGAAGGCTGATGTTTGCGAAATCCTGACCGACGTCGACGGTGTCTATTCCACTGACCCGAGGATTGTCCCGGAAGCCTCCAAGATGGAGAAGGTTTCCTACGACGAAATGCTCGAAATGGCCTCGCTCGGCTCCAAGGTGCTGCAGTTGCGGTCGGTCGAGTTTGCCAAAAAATACAATGTGGTCGTTCATGTACGTTCCAGCCTAAATGACAACCCAGGAACCCTGGTGACGAAGGAGGATGCTGATATGGAGACGGTCCTGGTTTCAGGTATCGCATACAACAAGGATGAAGCGAAAATTTCCGTAATGCGCGTTCCGGACAAACCCGGAGTGGCCGCCAAGCTTTTTTCACCACTTTCGACGGCGAACATCATGGTCGACATGATTATTCAGAATGTCTCCCATGAGGGATTCACGGATTTGACCTTTACCGTACCCCGAGGTGATTTTAAAAAGGCCTTGAAAATTGTCGAGGAGACTGCAACAAAAATCGGTGCTGCCGGCGTACAGACCAACGAGACGATTGCCAAGGTGTCAATTATCGGCGTCGGGATGCGCTCACATTCAGGCATCGCCAGCAAGATGTTTGAAACCCTGTCTGCAGAAGGTGTCAATATCCAGATGATTTCGACCAGTGAAATCAAGGTCTCCTGCGTGATTGATGACAAGTACACTGAGTTGGCTGTGCGCGTTCTGCACGAAGCTTTTGGCCTGGACAAAGGCCAGGTGACCAAGGAATAACGGCTCACCTGCTGAACAGATAACCGGGAGAAGATCATGAGCAGAGTTTTTCTGTATGATACGACCTTGCGTGACGGTACGCAGGCTGAAGACGTCTCTTTTCTGGTAGCAGACAAGATCCGGATAGCCGAGAAGCTCGATGAACTTGGAATCGACTATATTGAAGGTGGTTGGCCCGGCTCCAATCCCAAGGACATCACCTTTTTCAAAGACGTCAAAAAAATTACCCTGAACCATTCCAAGATAGCCGCTTTCGGCTCCACCCGCAGGGCCAAGACCACGCCGGCCAAGGACAATAACATCCGAACCCTGATCCAGGCCGAGCCCGATGTGGTCACGATCTTTGGCAAGTCCTGGGATTTCCATGTGCGCGAGGCGCTGCGCATCAGCCTGGAAGAGAACCTTGAGCTGATCTATGACTCTCTGGCATACCTGAAGGAAAACATTGCAGAAGTTATTTACGATGCCGAGCATTTCTTCGACGGTTACAAGGCCAACCCGGAATATGCCATCAAGACACTGGAGGCCGCTCAGCAGGCCGGTGTTGATTGTATCGTGCTTTGCGATACCAATGGCGGCACCTTGCCGTACGAAGTGGCCGACATTATCAAGAAGGTCAAAAAGAAGATTAAGGCACCGCTTGGCATCCACGCTCACAATGACAGTGAATGTGCCGTGGCCAACTCCCTGGTGGCGGTAGAAAATGGCGCTGTCCATGTCCAGGGAACGATCAACGGTTTTGGTGAGCGCTGCGGCAACG
This sequence comes from uncultured delta proteobacterium, assembly GCA_963825575.1. GTDB lineage: Bacteria > Desulfobacterota > Desulfuromonadia > Desulfuromonadales > BM103 > JAFDBW01. The sequence goes on along the minus strand of CAWGUB010000027.1, from coordinate 133,526 downwards.
CCAACCTCTGCTCGATTATCCCCGCGCTCAGGTTGAAAATGGGCCGGGACTGTGTCTCCGATCAGCAGCTACAGAGCCTGCGGATCGCATCACGTTATATCTACGAGCTGGCCAACCTGGTGCCGAACAAGCACCAGCCTTATGTCGGGAACTCTGCCTTTGCCCACAAAGGCGGCGTGCATGTTTCAGCGATTCAGAGACATCCTGAAACTTACGAGCATATGCGCCCGGAAAAAGTCGGCAATGTGACTCGTGTGCTGGTGTCCGATCTCTCCGGCCGTTCGAACATCCTCGTCAAAGCTGAACAGTTTAACATCAACCTCGACAGCAAGGACCCGGTGACACTGGAAATCCTCGAAGAGATCAAATCACTCGAAAACCAGGGCTTCCAGTTTGAAGGTGCCGAGGCTTCTTTCGAGCTGCTCATGCGGCGTGCCCTCGGCGAGTTGCGCAATTACTTCTCGGTTATCGGCTTCCGGGTTATTGACACCAAGCGACATGAAGATGAGATGCCGACCTCCGAGGCGACAATTCAGGTCAAGGTCGGCGGGCGCATTGAGCATACGGCTGCCGAAGGCAATGGTCCTGTGAATGCGCTTGATCATGCCTTGCGCAAGGCCCTGGAGCAGTTCTACCCGCAGCTCAAGGAGATGAAGCTGTTCGATTACAGAGTGCGTGTCCTTCCTGCCGGCAAGGGCACCGCATCCGTGACACGCGTCCTGATCGAGTCCGGCGACAAGACCGGGCGTTGGGGAACGGTTGGTGTCAGTGATAATATTATAGATGCCTCTTACCAGGCGCTGGTTGACGCGCTGCAGTACAAACTGATGCGTGACCATGCCGAATAGGACCCTGTTTCAGGTGCCGCCAGCACCCGTCGTGCTGGCGGCCTTTGTTTTTCTCGCGATACTTTTGGGGCGGGGTGCTTCTGTAATGGAAGACATCCCGTCTTTTTTGTCTCAAGATGCGAATTATCTGCACGTTGAACTGACTGGGCACGGTTTGACCCCGGGAGTGTATCAAATAAATGACGGTTTCTCTCTGCGCGACGTCATAAAATTGACGGTTGCTGTGTCCGATAAATTATCATCAACTGTTGAGGATTATTTTGAGCCGGTGAACAACGGTGCGAGCTACGTAATCGCCAAAAAAGATCAGAAAATTAAGATTGTCCGGCGAGGGTGGATGTCGGCCGGCAAGCGAATTGCGCTGGGCATCCCGCTGCATCCTGACCGGATGAGCAAGGCCGATTGGGTTGCCCTGCCTGGGATTGGAGATAAACTGGCCGAAAGCATCTATATCGATCGTCAAAAAAATGGCGATTTTGGCTCTCTGGATGCCTTGAAAAGGGTCAAAGGGATAGGCCGGGGAAGAATCGAAAACTGGAGGCCTTTTTTTGGACCAACATAACTATCTGTAATTTATACGTTTTTATCTAAGCTCTTGTGCGTACATGCTTGCCGGGAAAGATTGAACTATAGTTGGCACGTCTCGTGTAATATCTCTCAGTCTAGAAACTACGCTAAATTTTGTGGTTTATAAATGAGGAGGCAACCAAATGAGATGTCCCAAGTGTAAAGGTCGCATGTACGCTGAAAAGTATTATGATTTTGTTCGTGCTTTTGACGCATGGAAATGTTGCTCCTGTGGTGAGGTCGTAGATCCAACGATTCTGGCCAATCGGGCCCGCAATCATAACGTCTTTCTCGGCTGATTCACCACTGTTCATAATAAGAAGCCCGGGCCCCTGGTCCCGGGCTTTTTTGCTTATTTCCTTTCAATCGTGCAACGCCCCGCTCCCTGGTTTTCCCCTCTTGCCTCTAGCCCAAACTGACCTGTGAAAGCTCGAAAAGCCGGCAAGTTTTTATCTTTACACAGTATCCTTTTATCTATGCCGTGACGCTATGCTTATGGGTGGTAGTGGCCCCATGTCTGTTTAGGGTCGTATTTAAATGGCACCTCTATTACAATAGTGGACAGATTTATTCCCCCTGCAGGGGGAATGTTCCTGAATGTTTTCCCGGCTTGAAAGGATGACGGATATGTCTGAACCAGGTAATAAAAACGGTCCACAGGGTGAAACCGGCCCGAATGACAAAAAAACCGTACGCATTCGCCGACTGATTGAGCGCAAGATGGTTGACAGCTGGCAGAACAAGCCACATTTCTTTGTGACTATAGCCGTCGATATGACGGACGTCATCCGTTTCCGCAAGGACCTGGGGATAACGATCAACGATTTTATCCTGGCGGCCACTGCGGCGGCGCTCAAGGAACATCCCTGGGTGAATAGTCAATGGGCCGAAAATCAAGCTGTTGAGCAAGAGCATATCAATCTGGCCATGGCCGTTGCAACGGAAGGGGGGCTCTATTACCCGGTGATTAAAAGTCTTGAACGGCTCTCGCTGAAACAGATCGGCGCATCAACTTCTGCACTTGCTGAAAAGGCCCACCTTGGCCAACTTTCCGACGATGATCAGGAAGGAGGGACCTTTACTGTCAGTAACATGGGCATGCTTGGAGTGGAGTCCTTTGCAGCCATTATCACACCACCACAGGCTGCGGTCCTGGCTGTGGGGACTGTCAAAGGCGAAGTGATCGTCGATGAACATGAAGAGCTGGTCGTGGCACCCATGGTGCGATTAACACTCTCTGCAGATCACAGGATTCTCGATGGTGCAGATGCCGCGGAATTCCTTGATTCGTTGAAAAGTTATCTTGAGGCACCAGTAACCCTGATTGCCGGAACCTGTTTTGACGAAGCCTGATGTTTTCGTGTAAAGAAACCCCTACTTGTCCTGATGTTATTAATCTACTCCTAATGATCGCTCAGGGGATTTGATTTGGACATGACTCAACCTCTACCCGCACAAAGAATCAAGGAGATTGATAATAATATTGCATCCAAGGATGAACTGTTGCGCCAGTCCGCCTATTTTTCCAGCGTGCTCCTGATTCGCAACCTCCTCGATTCAATGCCGGGCATTGTCCTGGTGCTCAACCGTTATCGCCAGATCATTTTTGCCAACCGGGTTTTCTGTGATCTTGCCGGGCATTCGAGTTCGGAAAGCCTGTTGGGTCGCCTGGTCGGTGATGTGCTGGCATGTCATGTGACTCTCGATGTCGAATCCGGCTGCGGTATGGGGGCCTCCTGTGAAACCTGCGGGGCTCTCACGGCCATGCTCTCGGGTCTGGCAGGTGAAGAGAACGTCCAGGAGTGCATGATTACGCGCCGGGACGGTAGTGCCATACAAAACCTGACGTTAAGGGTGTGGTCGGCGCCATTGCGATATGCCGATGAGGATTTTACCGTGCTGGCGGGTATGGACATCAGTCACGAAAGACGCCGGTTGGCACTGGAACGAACCTTTTTTCATGACATCCTTAATCTGGTCGGCAGTATCCGCGGGTTTGCGGCGCTCCTGGAGATTGACAGCCAGGTTGATCACCTGGAAATCAGCCGACGGATTCAGGTGGCTTCGCAAAGAGTCATCGATGAGATTGATGCGCAGCGGATTCTTCTGGCCGTGGAGAAGGGTGAGCTGATAGTCGACAGCCATGTTCTGGCCAGTATACAAGTCCTCGCCGATGTTGTAGAGCTTTATGAAGGGCAGGACATTGCCCGCAACCGCACCATACAGATCGATGCGGCAACGGTCCCGACCACTTTTGTCAGTGATGCGACTCTGTTACACCGGATTCTGGGGAACATGCTGAAAAATGCCCTGGAAGCTTCACCGGAAGAGGACGCTGTGACTCTCGGAGCAGAGGCTCGGGATAGACAGCTGAATCTCTGGGTTCACAATTCGGCAGTGATCCCGGGTGAATACCAACAGAGAATTTTCCAGCGGGACTTCTCCACCAAGGGAGCTGGCCGCGGTCTGGGAACTTACAGCATGCAACTGCTGGCACGCCTACTTTCAGGCGAAGTGCACTTCATCTCCGAATCCGGATATGGGACCAGGTTTACCTTAAGTCTTCCCGTTGTGTTGCCGGAGCAATCGTATGAACCGCAACCCTGATTTTCTGCGTGCAATTCTCGTCGCTCTCTGCGGGCTTTTCCTTGTGGGCTGCATGTCGGCGGGGACTCCTTCCGAAGCCACTTTCCTGCTTGAGCAGGATTACCTGAGAATGACGAACACACAACTTGTCGATTACGAGCAGAAGTTGAGTGACGAACTTGTCAACTCGAGCCGCTCCAGTAGCGGCGATGTAGGAATCGGTTTCGGTTTCGGGTCATGGGGAGGCAGCTCAGGTTACGGAGTCCGGACCGATCAGCGGTTCGGAGGCGGCGGCGAAGACAGTACTACCCGTGAGTTGAAATTCAGGCGTGATGATGTTCGCAACGAGATGCGTCGGCGAGGGCTTCTGCCGGAATGATTTTTTGCTAAAGTGAATATGTCAAAAAAGGCGGAGCTTCTGGCTCCGCCTTTTTTGACATGTCATGTCAGTCCTGGCCGCGTACGGTCAGGACCGGAATCTTCGATCGCCTGACCACTCGTTCCGCCGTACTGCCGACGATCACCTGCTCCACACCGGTACGCCCGTGCGTTCCCATGACGATCAAGTCGGCATTGACCTCCGCGCCGGTCTGGAGAATCTTCTGGAACGCGGCACCAACTACGGCGTGGCTTGTTGTGTGCACCCCAGCCGCAGGCCCTTTACAGAAAACATCCAGTTCTCTGACAGTCTGCAGCTCGATTTCCTTTTCCAGGATCTGGAATGCTTCCCGTGGAATCATAACCCGCTGGTGCTCATCGAGCTCGTTGATCACGTGGAGTACATGCAGGTGCGCACCCGTCAACTTCGCCAGGGTGATTGCGTAATCAGCGGCGGGTCCAGAAGAGTCTGAAAAGTCAGTGGCAAAAAGGATGTTGTTGAACTGTTTCATCACTGGACCCCCTCTTCTCCAGGTTTAGGTGCCAGCATAGAGCCGTGCTCTTTCTTGTTCTTGCTGATCTGCATAAAGATGACCAGACCGACCAGGGCAATGCCGATCGCATCTGTTATCAATGTCGGCCAGTACAGGAACACGGTGCCGACCGCCAGAATCACCCACTCAAACAGCGTGGTGCGGCGGAACCAGAAGAACATGGTCGTCGCCGAGAAGGCGATCGTGCCGAGGAAGGCCGAGAAGAAAGAAGACGCTGTCTGCGTCCCGGTCGCCGGGTCATTGGCCTCGATGATCACTTCTTTTGAATTGACCATGCCGCCGGCAAAAGTCTTCACTTCGGAGACGTTGCCGCCTCGCTTTGCTTTGATGTCACGGATTTCATCACCGATCATGATCTTGGCAACCACATCCCCTTTGTTGAAATGTTGGCCTTCTTTGACATCGATCGACATGACCGATGCAAAGGGTAAATCATCTCCAAGATTCGGCACTTTGACGTTGGCCGTGTGCGGCTGGAACAGGATCGCCGGGGTAAAGGCAAACAGGATCGGCATGACGTACAACAGCTTGGCGAACTTGAAGCTGGTCCAGCCGGTCTTCCACGGGTCAGACCCGGCAATCGCAGCTCCGGCGTAGGCCGCAACGCAAACCGGTGGGGTTATGTTCGAATCCTGGCTGAACCAGTAGACGATCATGTGAGCGCAGAGCAGCGGGACACCCATTTCCATGAGCGGCGGCACTGCCAGCACGGCTGTAATCAGGTAGGCTGCCGTGACCGGGACACCCATACCGAGCACCAGCGAAGCAAGGGCGACCAGGAAAATTGCCGCGAGCAGGTTGCCGCTGGCCAGCGAGATGATGATGTCGGAGAACTTGAGGCCGATGCCGGTCAGAGAAATGGTGCCGACGATAATGCCGATGACGCCGAGCGTCGCACCGATGATCAGGGTATTGTTGGCGCCGGTCAGGATCGCCTGCCATATACCTTTCAAATCCATCGCAATGTCTTTACGTAGAGCACTGACCAACAGACACCAGACTGTTGCCGATAAGGTAATGAAAAATTGGATTTTAAACCCGAACACTTCATGGATCGGAAGCTCGACATAACCGAGGGAAACAATCATAAAAAACAGGATCGTAAACGGTACGAAAATCAACCTGTCCTTGAGCGAGACTTTCCTGTCCTGCCTCACCCAGCTCACAACAATACATGACAAGGCAGACCAGAATGCCGCCATCCCAGGGGATTTCCCTATGATCATGAGGATCGTGATAATGATTAACGGCAGAGAGTAATACCACTGTTTTTTCAGGACTTCCTTCCAGTGCGGGAATTCGTCGTCCTCAATTCCTTTGATCCCCTGTTTTTTGGCCTCGAAGTGAATCATGCAGAAGACCGAGAAGAAGTAGAGCAGGGCGGGGAAGATGGCGATCATCATGATGTAGGCATATGATGTTTCCGTCAGTTCGGCCATCAAAAATCCACCGGCGCCCATAACCGGAGGCAGGAACATGCCGCCGATCGAGGCTGCAGGTTCAATGGCTCCTGCAACGTGCGGCTTGAAGCCGGCGCGTTTCATCAACGGTATGGTGAACGCACCGGTGGAGACGGTATTGGCAATTGCGCTGCCGGAAACCGAGCCAAAGAAGGCCGATGCGATGACGGCCACCTTGGCTGGGCCACCAGTGGTGCGCCCGGCCAGGGCAAGCGGAAAGTCGATAAAGAATTTACCTGCCCCTGATTTGTGCAGGAAGGCGCCGAAGAAGATAAACAGGATGACGTAGGTTGCCAGGACATTGGCCATGACCCCGAACACCCCGTTGGTTGTCAGGTAAAGGGCGGTACACAGGCGTTCGATGCCAAAGCCGCGATGGGCAATAATCTCCGGGAAGATCGGTCCGAGATAACCGTAGAGGAAGAGCGCGATGCCGATGAAGGTCATCGACCAGCCAAGCACCCGGCGACAGACTTCCAGGGAGAGGATGATGCCGACGATGCTGATCATGGCATCCAGGTTGGTCTCTGCACCGGCCCGGTAGTTCAGAACTTCGAATTCGTGAATCCAGTAGTAAACAACTGCTGCTGAAGCCAGGGCATAGAGGATATCCGAAAGAGTCGGGTTCTGCGGCCACTTCTTCATGAGGATGTTGTCAATAAAGGTCGCGACACCGCCGATGATTACCGCACCGATTAAAATGGCGCCGATCAGGCCCATATTGCCGCTGGATATATCAGCGTGGAATACATCAACCGATTCATAAACAACGAGTCCGGCAATTGCGCTTGAGAAAATGGCGCCGATGATCAATGAAAGCGGTATGCGCATCCAGGTCTTGCCGGCGGGGTAGAGCAGGAAAACCAGTACGTAGGTGACAAAGACATAGACCCCTCGATGATACTGGGTCGCAACCGCCGCGAGTCCGGCCGTGTAGAAATAGAAAAGGACCATCCCGGCGCCGAGCACCGCGACCAGCCACTTGAAGAAACCGATCGGTGACCGGTAGGACTTGGAGTCCTTCTCCATCAGCTTCTTGAGTTTTTCCTGTTCCTCAGGAGAGAGGGTCTGCAATTCTTCTTGGATTTCTTCAGCCATACTGACTACCTGCCTAAATTATGAGATGAGGGCTGGGTTGCCCAAAACTGATATGTTCTGCAGTGAGAAGAAGCGGGGCCTTGCGGCCCCGCTTCCGGGCTGGATGATGATTTAGTTGCCCATCTGTGCTTCGGTCAGAGTGAGCCCCTGCTCTTTCCAGAACTTCTGGGCGCCGGGGTGTACCGGGGTGACGATACCGGTGAGGGCGCCTTCCACCGACATGGATTTGGCCGTGCTCTTGACTTTAACCATATAGGAGAGGCCATCCTTGGTGTAGATGTTGGCCAGGGCGTTGTAGACATGCTCAGGAGCAACTTCCTTGCTGGCAATCCAAAGGGCCGAATCCTGGAAGGACTTGACGTCGTAGTCAACGCCGCTGTAGGTGCCGGCCGGGATTATGAGGGGTGCGTAGAAGGGGTACTGCTCAAAGGCACCACCCTTTTCGCCAGCTTCCCAGGTGTCCAGGATCTTGATCTTGTTGCTGGCGGCAGCCTGGATGATCGAGCTGTTGGGGAAACCGGCAAAGACCCACATGGCGTCGATCAGGCCGTCACCAATAGCGGCGGCAGCTTTGCTGTAGCCGATGAACTCGACATTCATCTTGTCCCACAGACCGAGAGCACTGAAATAGCGCTGTGCTGCAGCGGCTGCACCGGAACCGGCGCCACCGACGGCGATACGTTTGCCAGCGAGATCGGCAACCGCTTTGATGCCGCTGCCTTCAAGGACGACGAGGTGAGCGGGTGCGCCGTAGAGGAATGCCATGGCCATAACATTGGGATACTTGTTGGTGTCGTTGGTCAACCGGCCATTGCGAGCCAGGTAGGTGTCGCCAGAGTAGCCGATGCCAAAGTCAATCTCGCCGGTATTGGCACGACGGACGTTCTCAACCGAACCTGCTGAAGCCATGTTGGAGACTTCCACGTCAGGAAGCATCTTGGAAAGGCGGGATGCAATACCGTTGGAGAAGTACTGGAAGGTCCCCCCTTCAGGACCGCCGCCAAAACCGAGACGGGTTTTTTCTGCGAGCGCCGTGCCGGGCATGGCAAAAGCTGCGACCAGGGCGAGTGCACTGATCAGGGTCAGGGTGCGTGTAACAGTTTTCATCGTTTCCTCCTCTTGGGTTGTTGTTGCTAGTACTTGCTGTGATCGACTTCTGTAACTAACAAATTGCCTTTGCAGGCAACGGATTACAGACACTAGGAATCTTCACTCTTAAGATTAAAACACAATGTTTTATTATTGCAATGATTTTGCCACCAAAGCAACACTTTACTATTGGGTCCCTCGACCCGGAAACCTCACGCCGGGGTCGCATGGTTCTGGTGCTGATCAAGTCGGGCGTGTCGGTAACGTTTTCATACAGGCTGGGGGTACTTGAGCAAATAGAGTGCCATGGCTATAGAACGGGATTTTGAAAATACAATCGAATCGGTAGAATTGCCCGAGAAGACAGTGATTTGCATGCGGCGCGACGATATGATTATATTTTTCTAGTGTGTCTCTGGTGGCGAGAAAATACTGAAATCAGAGACGCGCCATTCCGGTTGCATCGATTCTGAAGGGAGCTTTGTGCGAGGGATTGTAAGCTCCTGAAGTAAATAGAGTTTTGTGACTGTGCGTGACGGTCTGTCGTTGGGCGGGCCAAAGTGATTACCGGTAGCAATAAATAAAAAACCATTCAAGCCATGGTTTTGTCGTCGGATTTGCAAAAGAGAGTTGAGAAAATATGGCCGGAGATGGCCAAAAATGATTCGATATGGCTAAAAACAGCCACGTCTTGCGAATTGAATTATGACTGCAGAGCAACAGTTGTCCTGTTCATTTGGAACAACGGGAAAGGCTTATGAATCGGGGCGAGCAAGTCAACGCAGTGGTCGTACAGGTTACAACGTCATGTTTCTGCTTGACGCTGAGAGTGAATTTGTCGTTAAGATGCAGCTCGTCTGCATAGTAAACAGTGAACCGGTACAGTCATGAATGGATCGAAAACGGTGCTTGCGCCGGCCAAGGTTAATCTTTGCCTGCACGTTCTTGGTAAGCGTGAGGATGGCTATCATGATCTTGCGATGCTTATGCAGCGGGTCGCCCTTTATGACCGGTTGGAGATTGAACTGGTTAGCGGGCATGATATTACTGTCGAATGCCCCGGTCTCGAACTGGCTGACGGTGAGAAAAATATTGTTGAAAAATCGGCACGGGTATTCCTGCAACATGTCAATTCGAAACAGGGGGTATCCGTTGCCGTCACAAAGAATATCCCCTCTGCGGCGGGCATGGGGGGGGGGTCATCTGATGCGGCTGCTGTCCTGGAGGCCCTTGATGACCTGCTTGGCACGGGATTACCGCGCGCTGAATTGATGGCTCTTGGGCGGCGTTTAGGCGCCGATGTCCCCTTTTTCCTCTACAAGCAAACAGCCTGGGCAACCGGGGTCGGTGACCGGTTTTCTGCCTGGCCGGGATTGCCGCCAGTATGGCTGGTCCTGGTCAATCCCCGGTTTGCCGTTTCGACCGCGTGGGCTTTTCAAAATTTGTGGTTGACACACCACAGGCCAATCGCTAGAATTCCGAAGTTTCCCCAGGGAATGAGTGCTTTAGTGCGCCTGCTGCATAACGATCTTGAAGTAGTCACCTGCCAACGCCATCCTGTGATCACGACTATCAAGGAACGTCTACTTGCCAGTGGGGCCGAAGGAGCGCTCATGTCCGGCAGCGGGCCTACCGTGTTTGGCCTGTTTGAAGAGCGCAGCCGAGCTGAGTTGGCGGCGGAAGCGCTCGCCAGGGAAAACGACTGGTGGGTTGAAGTTGTCAGCCCGCTATGAATGATTCAGGAAATGTTTTAGCACAGGGGCGTCGCCAAGCGGTAAGGCACCGGATTTTGATTCCGGCATTCACAGGTTCGATCCCTGTCGCCCCTGCCACTTAAACATCATTGTCGACGGGCCGCGAACGGCGACTGTCGTTAAATATTCTGAGATGATATGCAGATCAGGGCAAACCATGGTCTGATGTTTCCCGCAAGGTGATTAATGTGCTCAAAGAAATGAAAATTTTTACCGGGAACGCAAATCCTGCATTGGCTCAGGAAATCTGCGATTATCTCTCCGTGCCTCTGGCCAAAGCCAGCGTCAAGACTTTCTCTGACGGCGAAATAATGGTTGAAATCAACGAGAATGTACGCGGTCGGGACGTTTTCGTCGTGCAACCGACCTGCCAGCCTGCCAACCAGAACCTGATGGAGCTTCTGGTTATGATCGATGCACTCAAACGTGCTTCGGCTGACCGCATTACTGCGGTTATCCCGTATTTCGGTTATGCCAGACAGGATCGCAAGGTTGCGCCGCGAACCCCGATTACCAGCAAGCTTGTTGCCGATTTGATTACGACGGCCGGCGCCCAGCGGGTCCTTTGTGTTGACCTGCACGCCGGACAGATCCAGGGGTTTTTCAATATCCCGGTGGATCATCTTTACGCGGCCCCGGTGGTCCTCGATGACATCAAATCCCGTTTTTCCGGTGAAGTGGTCGTCGTCTCTCCGGATGCCGGGGGGACCGAACGCGCGCGGGCCTTCGCCAAGCGTCTGAATGCAGGGTTGGCTATTATCGACAAGCGTCGCAGTGCGGCAAACGTCTCGGAGGTCATGCATATCATCGGTGATGTCGACGGCAGGACCTGCATCATTGTCGATGACATGATCGATACGGCCGGGACCCTGTGCCAGGCAGCGGCGGCACTCAAGGCCCACGGGGCCGGCGACGTCTATGCCACGGCAACTCATGGGGTTCTGTCCGGCCCGGCGCTGGAGCGTATCAGCGAAAGTTCTCTCAAGGAAGTCCTGATCTGCAACACGATTCCTGCGGAGGAGAAAATCAGGGAATGCCCACCCCTGCGGATTATTTCCGTGGCAAAACTGTTGGCGGAGGCTATCCGTCGTATTCATGGTGATGAATCGGTCAGTTCGCTCTTCGTTTGAGCGAGCGGACATTTAGACAATAAACTCAAGAAGCTTTAAGGATGGAGGAACAGATAAATGGCCAAATCGGTACTGAACGTTGAACCGCGGATTCGCATCGGCAAGGGCGGCTCTCGCAAAGTCCGTGCTGACGGCCTGGTGCCGGCCGTGGTGTATGGCAAGGGGATTGAACCGTCTAATCTTCGTGTTGACCCGAAAGCCCTGCAGCAGGCAGTTGCCACCGAAGCAGGTTGGAACACCCTGATAACCCTGAAAGGCGATGGATCGTTTGACGGCAAGGTCGTGGTTCTCAAGGATATGCAGATCGATGCTATCCGTCGTGAGCCCAAGCATGTCGACTTCTATGCTCTTGACCTGAAAAAGAAAATAACCTTCATGGTCCCGGTAAGCCCCCAGGGCAAGTCCAAGGGCGAACTGGAAGGCGGCACACTGCAGCTGGTTCGTCATGAACTCGAGCTTCTCTGCCTGCCGACCAATATCCCGACGTCGATTGAAGTCAATGTTGAAGAACTGGAGATCGGTGACGTTGTCCATATGGACGAAATAACCCTTCCGGATGGGGTCGAGTCTCATCACGATAACAACTTCACGGTGCTGACGATTGTCGCCCGTATTGCTGAAGAAGTCGAAGAGACGGAAGAAGATGAGGCTCTTGAAGGGGTTGTTGCTGAGGGTGAAGCCGACGAAGAGGGATCTGAGGAAGCTGAGGAAGCATAAGGTAGAGGTTTCTTTTGAAACTGATCGTTGGGTTGGGCAACCCGGGCCCGGAATATGCCGCAACGCGCCACAATATAGGCTTTATGGTCACCGCTACCCTTGCCGAGCGAAACGGGATCGCTCTGAAGCGCAAAGGTCACCAGGGGATTTATGGTGTAGGGCGGGTGGCCGGCACAGAGTCAACGATACTGTTGCCGCAGACATATATGAATCGCAGCGGCACAAGCGTTGCTTCAGCCTGCCAATCCCTCGGTGTTGAGCCGGGAGATATGGTTGTGGTTCACGACGAAATCGACCTGGATTTCGGTTCGCTGCGCATCAAGGTCGGTGGCGGCCATGGCGGCCACAATGGGCTGCGCAGCATCGCCGGATCTCTTGGTGAGACAGAGTATAGCCGACTGCGCATGGGGGTCGGGAGGCCTCCCGCCGCTGGTGACGTCTCAAGATATGTTTTGAGCTGCTTCAACGCGGCTGAACGCGCACAATTGCACGAATACGTAGAAAAGGCTGCCGATGCTCTTGAGGTACTTGTACAAAAGGGGCCACAGGAAGCCATGAATCTTTATAACAATCGTGATTTGTTGACTAAGTAAACACGCCAGAAAGGTTAAGGGGAGAAAGACATGCAAGCTATAGCACCAATCCTGGGCATTATCGGTTTCATAATCGCTATTGTCCTGTACAACAAGGTCAAGAGACAGCCGGTCGGCAACGACAAAATGAAGGATATCTCCGAGCAGATTCACGACGGCGCTATGGCCTTTCTCGGGCGCGAATACAGGGTCCTGGCTATTTTTATCGCCCTGGTCTTTGTGATCATCACGGTCGGTATGAATTATCAGACGGCCTTCGCTTTCCTGGGCGGTGCCCTCTGTTCCATGACCTGCGGTTTTATCGGGATGAAGGCTGCGACCCGGGCCAATGTCCGGACTTCTGAGGCTGCCCGCGTGTCGGGTCAGGCTGCCGCACTGATGGTTTCTTTCAATGGTGGTGCGGTTATGGGTCTTGCTGTTGCATCCCTGGGCCTGGTCGGTGTCGGTATCGCCTACATGGCATACGGCGGCGACATCACAACCGTCAGGTATATCAACGGGTTTGCCATGGGCGCCTCGTCGATTGCCCTGTTTGCCAGGGTCGGTGGCGGCATCTACACCAAGGCTGCTGACGTCGGTGCCGATCTGGTCGGCAAGGTCGAAGCGGGCATCCCTGAGGATGATCCGCGTAACCCCGGTGTTATTGCTGACAACGTCGGCGATTGCGTTGGCGATACGGCCGGTATGGGTGCCGACATTTTTGAATCTTACGTTGGCTCGATTATCGCGACGATTGCAATTGCCGCTGCCGCCAGCCCGGAACTGCTGGCCAAACTCGGTACCGGTGACGGTGTCCGGGCTGCGGCCATGTACCTGCCGATCTCCCTGGCCGTGGTTGGTCTGCTCTTCTCCTTTGTCGGCATCTGGTCGATGAAGAAGCTTTGCAACCAGGATCCTGCCAAGGCTCTTCACTATACGACCTTCGTTGCCGCCGGCGGCTTCCTGGTCGTTTCGATCCTGGTGATCTGGGGCATGGGCCTCAAGTTCGGTGTTTTTCTTGCTGTACTGGTCGGCTGCCTGGCTGGTGTTGCGATCGGACAGATCACGGAATACTACACCGCGTCCACCCCGGTTGCCCGCATCGCTGAAGCGAGCAAAACCGGTCCGGCAACCAACATCATCACCGGCCTTGCCGTCGGCCTGGAAAGTACTGCCGGACCGATCCTGGTCATCTGTGTTGCCATCGCCGTCGCCAACGTTTTTGCCGGCCTGTACGGCATTGGCATCGCCGCGGTCGGCATGCTGGCCACTGTTGGTGTGACCATGACCGTTGATGCCTATGGCCCGATTGCTGACAATGCTGGCGGTATCTCGGAGATGGCCGGTCTTGGCCCTGACGTTCGCAAGATCACCGACAGCCTCGACGCCATCGGCAATACCACTGCCGCTATCGGCAAGGGCTTTGCTATCGGCTCCGCTGCCCTGACTGCTCTGGCGCTCTTCTCTGCCTACGCAACGACGGTCAAACTTGAAGTGATCAACCTGATCGATCCGAAGGTTGTTATCGGCCTGCTGATCGGTGGCGCCCTGCCGTTCTTTATCGGTGCCCTGACCATGACCAGCGTCGGTCGTGCCGCGGCCCAGATGGTTGAGGAAATTCGTCGCCAGTTCCGTGAGATTCCCGGCCTCCTTGAAGGCAAGGAAGGCGTCAAGCCGGATTCGGCGAAATGCGTTGATATCTCTGCCCGGGCTGCTTTGCGCGAGATGGTCCTGCCGGGTGTCGTTGCAGTTATCGCCCCGGTCCTGATCGGTTTCATCATCGGCAAGGAAGCTCTCGGCGGCATGCTCGCCGGCGCCACCCTGGCCGGTGTCCTGCTCGCACTGATGATGTCCAACGGCGGCGGTGCCTGGGACAACGCCAAGAAGTACATCGAAAAAGGTGACCTGGCAGGTGAAGAGAAGGGCGGCGATGCACACAACGCCGCAGTGATCGGCGATACGGTCGGCGACCCCTTCAAGGATACTTCCGGTCCGTCCATGAATATTCTCATCAAGCTGATGAGTGTCGTGTCTCTGGTTATCGCACCACTGCTGATTTGAGTCGGACATAAATAGGTAGACATGACGATAGCCGGGGCGATGCCCCGGCTATCGTTTTTATCTTTGGAATAATCTAGATCGTGACCCGTAATCCGTAACCTGTAGCCTGGCTGTTCAGGCAATAAGCCGCGGATCACAGCTCACGATTTTTAGCGCCTCGCGGATTACAACATGGGATTCAAATGCGGCATTGTCGGACTGCCCAATGTCGGCAAATCGACTATCTTCAACGCGATCACCTCGGCTGGTGCCGAATCGGCCAATTACCCGTTCTGCACGATTGAGCCGAACGTCGGGGTCGTTACGGTGCCTGACCTGAGACTTGACGCGCTTGCCGGAATTGTCAAACCGCAACAGGTCCTGCCGACGACCATGGAATTCGTCGACATCGCCGGGTTGGTCAAAGGGGCCAGCCGTGGTGAAGGTCTGGGCAACCAGTTTCTGGGGCACATCCGCCGGGTTGATGCTATCGCCCACATCGTCCGCTGTTTTGAAGACGATAATATTGTTCACGTTGACGGCAGTATCGACCCGCTGCGCGATGTTGAGATCATTCAGACAGAACTCAACCTGGCTGACCTGGAAACGGTCGAGAAACGCATTAATAGGGTCAGAAAGCAGGCGCAGAGCGGCGACCGAAAGATGCAGGAAGAGCTGGGCCTGCTGGAAAAGGTCAGGGCTTGCCTCGATAGCGGTCAACTGGCCCGGCGTGCCGACGTTGCCGCACACCAATGGAATGAGCTGCGCGAACTCTGCCTGATTACCGCCAAGCCGGTCTTGTATGTCGCCAATGTTGCCGAGGATGATCTTGCCGGTGAGCATCCCTTTGTTGGTCAACTCCGTGAGCATGCTGACGCAGAGCATGCCGAGCTGGTGATCATCTGCGGCAAGATCGAAGCGGAGATTGCCGAGCTTCCGGCAGCTGAAAAAGAGAACTTCCTCAAAGAGCTGGGCCTTGAAAAATCCGGTCTCGACAGGATGATCCATGCCGGCTACCGGTTGCTTGGCCTGATCACTTATTTTACCGCGGGCGTCAAGCAAGTCAGGGCCTGGACCGTCAGCGAAGGGGCTCGTGCCCCGCAGGCTGCCGGGGTTATCCACACTGATTTTGAAAAGGGTTTTATCCGGGCTGAGGTTATCTCCTACCAGGACTATATTTCGTCGAAAGGCGAATCAGCTGCCAAGGAAAAAGGACTGATGCGCCTTGAAGGCAAGGAGTATGTAGTCAGGGACGGCAACGTGATGCACTTTCGGTTTAATGTTTGAGACAAGAAGCCAGTCGCCAGCATTCAGGATTCAGAATGCAATATGAAGAAAAGTAAAAGGTTAGCTACTGGATTCTGGATATGGATTCTGGATACTGCCTGCAAGAGTTTTTCCGTTGCCTCACGCTTAAGTGTGTGGTAAAAAACAAAGTTCTTTCGACGGGAGCATATTGGGTGCTTCCGCTCCTTGCTCCGCCAAGCGGGGCTAATAACTCAAGAGGAGGTTTTATATGAGAACCTACGAATCAATCTTCATCGTACACCCGGAAGTTGTCGGGGACGACCAGCTCGCGATCATCGACAAATACAAGACCATTTTGTCGGATCAGGGTGCGGAAGTCCTTAAGGTCGAAAACTGGGGTACCCGGACCCTGGCCTATCAGGTTAAAAAGCAGTCCAAGGGCTGTTATGTCCTGATGATCTTCGATGCTGAACCGACTGTGATCGCGGAGTTCGAGCGCCGTATGCGCATCGATGAAATGGTGATCAAGTTCCAGACGGTTCTGCTGGAAAACGGTTACCAGGCTCCTGTTGTTGCCGAGGTAGAAGCGGAAAAGGCTGTCGAAGCAGACGCGGAAGAAGCTGCCGAAGCAACTGAAGAGCAGGCTGCTGCGACCGAAACGCCGGCTGCAACCGAGGCTGAAGCCAAAGAGACCACAGAAGAAGCCTGAGTCTCGAATCAATTGACGACGATGAAGAAGGAGAAATAATCATGGCATATGGTGATGGAAATCGTACCAGTGGTGGGCCCCGTCGGCGTTATGGCCGTCGCAAGGTTTGCCGTTTCTGTGCTGACAAGAAGGCCACGATCGATTACAAGGATATCCGTTCCCTGCGTTACTTCATTTCCGAACGGGGCAAGATTACCCCGCGACGGATTTCCGGTACCTGTGCGGATCATCAAAGAAAGCTGACCGAGGCGATCAAGCGTGCTCGCAATATAGCGCTGCTGCCTTTTACGGCAAGCCACTCTCTCGAGAGAGGTTAAGCGCAACCGCCAGACGATGACTATGCAGCGGGGACTATACATTGTACTCGGTGCGCTGGCCGGGTATGGATTGTTCGGTACATACGCAGCATTCGGTTTTGCTGCAGTAATTGTCAACCTGTTTACGCCCCTGCCGGCAGCATTTGTCGGTATGCGGTGCGGGTCAGCATCGGGTGGCATGACGGTCGCACTGACCCTGCTTATTGTCCTCCTCACCGGAGGTCCGTCGCAGGGGGTGATGTACCTGGTCCAGTTCGGCATCCCGGCGGCGCTCTTGCCGTGGCTGATGAATCGTGGCATAGCCTGGGACAAGACAGTGGTTGTGGTCCTCCTGACCATGGCTGCTGCGAGCCTTGGCGGGATTCTAATCTTCTCAGCCGCGGCAGGCGAGTCTCCACTCGCCATGACTGGCGGTTTGATCGATAAGGAGATCGCCCAGACCTCGACGGTGATGCAGGAAATGTTCGCTGAAGCCGACCTGCCGGCCGACCAGAGAAAAGAGGTCGCGCAGGCTGTCGAAAAAATGGCGGTGTTTCTGCAAAAGGCTTATCCCGGTATCGTGATGACCGTTGCCGGCCTGATGACCCTTGGTCTGGTTCTGCTGCTGGCGCTGCTGGCGCGCGGCAGGTATACGCTGCCTGGCAAAGCTTTCCCGGAGTGGAAAGCCCCGGAGCCGCTGGTCTGGGTTCTGATTCTGTCGGGATTCATCGTGGCTTTTGCAGATGGATGGCTCGCAACCTTTGCCCTGAACCTCCTGGTTATTTTGTTGCCGGTTTATTTTCTGCAGGGACTGGCGGTTATCGACTGTTTTTTTCGCCGAAAAGCTTTTTCGCCGGTTATCAGAACCATCGGCTACCTGTTGGTTACACTGGTCAACCCCTTACCCATGCTGGTTACCGGCATCGGCGTGTTTGACTTGTGGGCGGATTTTCGCAAACCTAGAGAACCTAAATCATAAGGATTTTGGGAGGATAAAGAGATGGATGTTATTCTGACTGAAAATGTTAAAGGCCTTGGAACAATTGGTGAAGTTGTCAAGGTCAAGCCCGGCTATGGTCGCAATTACCTGGTCCCGCAGGGCCTTGCTGTTGTCGCCAGTGTACGCAACCTCAGTGAACTTGAGCATCACAAGCGCCAGCTGACCCACAAGGCCGAGAAGCTGAGCCAGGAAGCCGCTGATGTTAAAGCCCGCATTGAAGCCGTGACGTGCAATTTTGTGCATAAGGCCAGCGAAGAGGGCAAGCTGTTCGGTTCTGTCACCAGTATGGAAATTGCCGACGCGCTGGCTGCCCGGGGCGTTGAAATCGATCGTCGCAAGATTCTTCTTGAGCAGCCGATCAAAACCCTTGGTGAGCACGACATTGACATCAGGCTGAACGCTGGCGTTAATGCGACCGTCAAGGTGGTAGTCACCAGTGAAGATGCTCCGGTTGAGCCAGCTGCAAAAAAAGCCGAGCCGGCAGCAACCGAGGAAGAGAAGTAAATCATTTGTTGATTTCAGGGGCCTGATTTCGGGCCCCTGTCTTTCCATTGAGGGCGAACGTGCCAGATCGCACCGAACATCGCCTGCCGCCCCAGAACCTGGAAGCAGAAATGTCTGTCCTGGGAGGGGTCCTGCTGGAAAACGAAGCCCTGAACCGGGCTTTAGAACATCTGCGCCCAACGGACTTCTACCGGGCTGCCCACAGCAAGATTTTTACTGCCCTGATAACCCTTTCCGATCGTGGTGAACCAGCTGATCTGGTGACCCTGACGGCCGTGTTGAAAGAGCATGATACGTTTGAGGAAGTCGGCGGCAGCTCCTACCTGTCCACCCTGGTTGATTTCGTCCCCACTGCGGCTAATATCGGTTACTACTGCAAGCTCGTCAAAGAGAAGTCGATCTCCCGTGAGCTGATCAAGGTTGCCACGGAGATCGCCAGTCGCGGGTATGAAGGCGGAGAGGTTGAGTCCTCTCTGGACTGGGCTGAAAGCGAGATCTTCAAAATCGCCAACATGAAATCACGCCCGTCTTTTTTCGCTACCAAGGACATCATCAAGGACACGATCAAGACGATTGAAAACCTCTTCAATCGTAAGGAGCAGATTACCGGCGTGCCGACCGGATTTGTTGACCTGGACAACATGACTTCAGGTTTGCAGGGAGGCGACCTGGTCATTATTGCCGGGCGTCCGTCGATGGGCAAGACCGCATTCTGTCTCAATCTGATGGAGTATGCGACGATCCATACCAAAACGCCGATTCCGGCAGCAATCTTTTCCCTGGAAATGAGCAAGGAGCAGCTTGTTCAGCGGATGCTCTGCTCGGTTGCCAGGATCGATGCCAGCCGGGTGCGTAACGGCAAGCTGGCCCAGTCGGAATTCCCCGCTCTGGTTACCGCTGCCGGGGTTATTGCCGAGGCGCCGATTTATATCGATGACACCCCGGCAATCACGATCCTTGAACTGCGCGCCAAGGCTCGTCGCCTGAAGCAGGAAAAGAAGGTCGGTATGATCATCGTCGATTACCTGCAGTTGATGCAGGGCTCCAATCCTGAAAGTCGCCAGCAGGAGATCTCCGAGATCTCCCGTTCTCTCAAGGCCCTTGCCAAGGAACTCAACGTGCCGGTCGTCGCGCTCTCGCAGCTGAACCGTTCACTGGAAAGCCGTACCGACAAGCGACCGATTCTCGCCGACCTTCGTGAATCCGGGGCGATTGAGCAGGACGCTGACGTCATCATGTTCCTGTACCGTGAATCGGTTTACTGTGATGCCTGCAAAAAACGTGATAACAGCTGTGAGAAGGGTCATGAACGTAGTGCCGAGGTGATTGTTGGCAAGCAGCGCAACGGGCCGCTCGGCGTCGAGCAACTGACCTTCCTCGGCGAGTACACTCGCTTCGAAAGCCAGTCCCGACGGGGTGATGATTACGCGGCATAGAGCCGGCCAGCGTTGGCCGGCTTCAGGCTGCTGACAAAGTTTTCAGACTTCACGATAGAGGGCAACAGATGGTTAATCTGTTGCCCTCATTACTTTATCCTTAAGAGTATAGCCATAAAACCGGCGGGTCGCGTCCCGCCGGACGCCATACTTTTGTCCGGCAACAAAAGTATGCAAAAATGCCTTCTCCTTGCGGAGGGCATCTCCTTTGCCGGGTTTCTGTGGCATTCCATAACGAGGTATCATAACAATCCGGCCCTGTGTCAAAGGGCCTGACCTTTCTTTGTGACCTACAGAGGAAAAACTAGAAAACATGACAACTTTTGCAATACTCCACGGAAGGAGAGGCTCACAAGAGCCTCGGTTCCTGCGGGGGAAAGCTGGGCCCTTGATCGATAAGCAGAATCCGTATTGAGGTCGCCACCATTCCGCCCCAGACATGCCCAGCGCAGCGCAGGCCCTTTTCTGCTTACTCTTTTGGGCCAGCAAAAGAGTAAGGCGCAGTCGGGGGGCGCAACCCCCGAGGTTTGCTTTTGTCTTTAAATTACGGAGGTCAACAAATAAGGGCAACAGGGGAGGAAAGTCAAAGACAGGAACAATGAGGGCAACAGATTAACCATCTGTTGCCCTAAGCTTCATAGAAACTCCGCCTGCCAGGTGAAAAAACAAATCCAGCATACGTGAGGAGTTTGTTGCGATCAACGACAGGATTTATCGGCGGTTTTAACCAGGTACTTCACATATCGAAAGCCAGGGTAGTCCTGTTCTTCCTCCACTCTCCAGTCCGCAAGATCAAATTCCGGAAAGTGCACGCTGCCTGAAAACGCCTCCCTGACCCATGAAATGTGCAACACAGAGGCAATCGGCAGGGCCTCTCGATATAGTTCGACCCCACCAAGGATGAAGACTGGTCGTCCGAATTGGCTGGCTTTAGCCATGCCTGTGATGAAGCTGTTGCAGACCATCGCTCCGGAAAGACGGTTTAAAGATCGACTCAGGACGATATTGTTCCTGTCCGGCAGGGGGTGGCCGATCGATTCATAGGTCCTGCGACCCATGATGACCGTGTTGAAGGTGGTCAGCTGCTTGAGTTTCTGCAAATCCTCCGGCAGGTCCCATGGAAGTCCGGCACCCAGGCCGATCACCCGATCTCTGGTCATTGCGGCGATGATCGCGACCTCTGAGGCCCTCCCTTGCTGAGTCATCTCCGGTCAGTTGCGCTTGGCCGTGATATTGAGGGTCTGGATCTTTTTCCTCAAGGTGTTGCGATTGATTCCGAGGACCTCAGCAGCCTTGACCTGATTGCCGCGGGTTTTCTCGAGGACGATGTTGATCAGGGGGCGTTCCATCTGGTGGAGGACCATCTCGTAGAGGTTATCCATGTCCTGCAAGTCTATCTGTGCCAGAGAGCTTTGCAGCTTCTGGTTGATCAACCCTTCCAGTGAGGCCTTGTTCGCACAGCTGCCCTGGCCCGAAACCAAACCCGGGAAGTCCGCCGCGTTGAGCATCGCATCGGGAGAGAGCAGGGCTGCTCTCTGGATGATGTTCTCCAGTTCACGCACATTCCCCGGCCAGTCGTAATGGCAGAGTATGTCCATTGCCTCTTTGGTCAGCCCGTTAGCAGATGTGCCGTATTCTTCTGATGCCTTGGTCAGGAAATAGTCAACAAGCTCAGGGATGTCCTCCTGGCGCTCGCGCAGGGGCGGCAACTCCAGCGGGACAACATTCAACCGGTAATATAGATCTTCTCGAAACTGCTTGCTACGAACCTTTTCCTTTAAGTCCTGGTTGGTCGCCGCAACAATCCGGGTGTTGACCTGGATGGTTGTGTTGCCACCGGTCCTGGTAATCTCTTTCTCCTGCAGGACCCTCAGGAGCTTGGCCTGCAGCTCCAAAGGCATGTCGCCGATCTCGTCCAGGAACAGGGTGCCCTCCTTGGCCTGTTCAAACTTGCCGATTTTCTTGTCTGTAGCGCCGGTAAAAGCGCCCTTTTCATGGCCGAACAGTTCGCTTTCCAGAAGCTCGCTGGGGATGGCCGCGCAATTAAGGGCGATAAACGGTTTGCCCAGTCGCGAGCTGTTGAAGTGAATGGCGCGGGCGATCAGCTCCTTGCCCGTGCCGCTCTCACCGTAGATCAGGACGGTCACATCTGAAGGGGCAATTTTGCCGAGGATTTTGTAGGTCCGCTGCATAGGCTGGCTCTGGCCGATAATGGTGCGCTCCAGCTGGTAATGATCCTTGATCTCCTGCTTGAGAAGTGAGACTTCGGCAGAGACGTCGGCGGCTTTCTGCGCCTTGTAGATAATCGCGTCCAGGGCATCCAGGTCGAAGGGTTTGGTCAGGTAATCGTAGGCGCCGCGCTTCATCGCTTCAACGGCGTTTTTCATCGAAGACTCGGCAGTCATGATGACGACCAGGGCCTGGGGGCATTCTTCCTGGAACTTGCTTAACAGCTGCAGGCCAGAGAGGCCCGGCATCTTGATGTCGAGAACCGCCAGATCGTAGCTCTGCTTCCGGCTCATCAGCAGGGCCTCCTGGCCGTCGCTGGCCAGGTCAACATGAAAACCCTGCTTGCTCAGTGACTTGGACAGAACCCAGCGGATGCTCTCTTCGTCATCCGCCACCAGTATCCGTTTGATCGGCATCTTGATTCTCCTTGATGACTTGCCAGTGCTAGCGGCGCAACGGCAAGGAAATGGTAACGGTTGTCCCTTCACTGGGGGTGCTTTCAATTTTCAGCAGGCCGTTATGATCTTCGATAATTTTTTGTGAAATTGCCAGGCCGAGGCCGCTGCCCTTGCTTTTGGTCGTGAAGTAGGGTGTGAAGATGCGCTCCATCTCGTGCTGGTCTATGCCGCAGCCTGTATCACTGATGATGATATCCACCATCGGTGACGAACGTCTGCCTGGTCCAGTCATGTGGTAATTCGAGACAATCCTGGTTTCGATAACCACGTCACCTTCATTTGATATCGATTCCCGGGCATTCTTGATCAAGTTGAGGAACAGACGGGTGAGTAATCCTTCATCGCCTTGCACCGGTGGAATGCTTGGGTCAAGCTTCAGCTTGAAGAGTATGTTCCGGCTGCGTGCCGCCTCACGCTGCAGGAGGACAATGTCATTCATGATTTTGGTCAGGTCGACATCGCCGATCTCTGGCTCGCGCGGATTGCCGAGGTCCATCAGTTCTTCAATGATGAAGTTGATACGCTCTGCTTCCTTGATCATGATCTGTGTGTAATCCTGCAGGGAGCTTTCCTCTGAGAGTTCCATCGAAAGCAGCTGGGCAGCGCCCTTGATCCCTCCCAGGGGGTTTTTAATTTCGTGGGCCAGACCGGCGGCCAGTGTCCCTAACATCGATAGGCGGTCAGCTCGTCGCAAGGTCCCTTCAAGGTCCTTGATGCGGGACAGGTCGCGGATGATCATGACGGCTCCGTCCTGGTTGCCCCGCTGGGCAAAGATCGGCGCCGTATAGGCATTGATCGGCAAGGGGGAGGCGTTAGCGCGATGCAGGTAGAGCCCCTCGTCATCAGTGATTGATCGACCCTCTTCCAGGGCGACTTTGACCAGGTAGAGAAGCGTTTCCTGGTCCTTGAAAAGGTCCTGGTAGCTTTTGCCAATGACCTGGCGCGATGAGCACTCGATGAGTGCTTCTGCTGCCGGGTTGAACAAAGTGATCTTGCCATCGCAGTCAAAGGCGATCACAGCTCGGTCGATATTTTCCAATATCATGCCGTAGAGATTCGAATTGGAATCTCTGTCCCTGCCGGTTGTTGTGCCGTTGTTTGACCTGTCATGCGGCATGGGCAAAAAAATCCTCGAACCGGGCGCTCATTTCATCAATGGTTCTGGTTCGGTTGATTTCGGACCGGAAGCCGGCGGCATTATCCATCCCCCGTGCATACCAGCAAAGGTGTTTGCGCATTTGACCGAGAGTCTTCCGGGGGCCGAAAATCTCCAGGCAAAGGTCAAAGTGCTCCCGTGCCGTAATGAACCGCTCCGCTGCCGAGGGCGCTCTGGCAGGTCTCCCGGCAAGCAGATCGAGAGCCTGGTCGACGATCCATGGATTGCCATATCCGCCCCGCCCGACCATGACAGCATCACAACCGGTTTGCGCAAACATGGTTTTAATCCTGTCGGCGTCAAACAGATCGCCGCTGCCAATAACCGGGATCGCCAGGGCCTCCTTGAGGTCCCTGATCTGTTGCCATTCCGCCTGTCCGCCAAACATCTGCGCCCGGGTTCTCGGGTGCAGGGTCACGGCATCGATGCCTTCTTCCGCCGCAATGCGGGCAATTTCCATGAAGTTGATCGAGTCGCAGTCCCAGCCGGAGCGAAACTTGATCGTCAGCGGTTTGTCTGTCGCCTTACGAACTGCAGAGATAATGCTGGCAACCTTGGCCGGTTCGCGCAGCAGGGCACTGCCAGCTCCCGAACGAATCACCTTGCGGACCGGGCAGCCGAGATTCAGGTCAATCAAGTCACCACACTCTGCAACAGATTCCGCCGCTTCTGCCAGGCGGCCGGGGTCGTCGCCGAACAGTTGAACCGCCAGCGGCTGCTCTTCCCGGCGCGTTTGCAGCAGAACACGAGTGGCCTTGCCATTGAAGAACAGACCATTGGCGCTGATCATCTCGGTGAAGACCAGCGCGGCGCCGTGGCGCTTCATGATCAATCGGTATGGCAGGTCGGAAATGCCAGCCATTGGTGCAGAAAATATTGGGTTTTTGAGTTTTAAAGTGCCAATTTGCATGGGTTGTGACCGGAGCTGATTGCTTAAATTTTGTGCATTCTACCACCGAGACATAGTATTGCAAATAAAAATACTCTCCAAAGACAAAAAGAAATCGCATACTGTATACAAAATTCGGCTTGACAGTTAGGGGTTGGCTTGTTAGAACGTTATTTGGAAAATGATAAAGGGTAAAGAATCACAAGGATGTTCCCTTTGTCTGCTCTAATCTATTTTCCCGCCGCATTTGTTCAGTTCTCTGGTGCGGGTCTTGCGCACCGGAGCCGGGCTGTTGGCGGGATGATTTGTCATTGACAGTTGTTTTGTAAACAAGGGACAGTTTCACTCTGGCGGGCCGTCTGCCGCCACCATTTCATTCCAAAGGAGAGAGAGTATGTCGACACTGAAGAAAGTCCTGAGTCAGAAAATTGATGCGCATCGCCCCCGGATCACCAAGTTGGTCAAGGAGTGCGGTGATGTCAAACTGGGTGATGTCACTATCGCTCAAGCTATCGGCGGCGCCCGCGGCATCAAGTGCCTGGTCACCGATATCTCCTACCTGGACCCCTTTGAGGGTATCCGCTTCCGTGGCATGACCATCCCCGAGACCTTTGATGTCCTGCCGAAAGTTCCCGGCAGTGAGTATCCTTTCGTCGAGGGTTTCTGGTACCTGCTGCTGACCGGCGACGTGCCGACCATGGCACAGACCCTGGAAGTCGTTGAAGACTGGAAGAAGCGTGCCGTGGTTCCCCAGTATGTCTATGACGTACTCAACGCACTGCCGAAAGATGCCCATCCGATGGCCATGTTCTCCAGCGCCGTCCTTGCCATGCAGCGTGACTCGGTTTTCGCTTCCAACTATGCCGCCGGCAAGTTCAACAAGATGACCTGCTGGGAAGATATGTACGAAGATGCCAACAACATGATGGCAAAACTCGGCCCGATCGGCGCTTATATCTACCGTAAGAAGTACAAGAACAACAAGCAGATCGCTGCTGATCCGAAGCTCGACATGGGCGGCAACTTCGCGCACATGATGGGCGTCCCGGCTCCTTATGACGATGTTGCCCGCATGTACTTCATCCTCCACTCCGACCATGAGTCCGGCAACGTTTCCGCCCATACGACTCACCTGGTTGCCTCGGCTCTTTCCGATGCATACTACGCATACAGTGCTGGCCTCAACGGCCTGGCCGGTCCTCTGCACGGTCTTGCTAACGAGGAAGTGCTGCGTTGGACCCAGAACTTCATGGAGCAACTCGGCGGCCAGGTCCCGACCGAAGAAGGTCTCAAGGAAGCTCTCTGGGCGACTCTTAACAGCGGTCAGGTTATCCCGGGTTACGGCCACGCCGTTCTGCGTAAGACCGACCCCCGCTACACCTCGCAGCGTGAGTTCTGCATGAAGACCGAAGGTCTGA
The DNA here is from genome assembly GCA_963825575.1 of uncultured delta proteobacterium. Lineage (GTDB taxonomy): Bacteria > Desulfobacterota > Desulfuromonadia > Desulfuromonadales > BM103 > JAFDBW01. The sequence continues at coordinate 107,390 of CAWGUB010000027.1, read as the reverse complement.
AAGACTACCCGCTGTTCCAGCTGGTCCGGATGATCTTTGAAGTTGCTCCTGGCGTGCTCACCGAGCACGGCAAGGCAAAGAACCCCTGGCCGAATGTCGACGCTCAGTCCGGCGTCATCCAGTGGTACTACGGTGTCACCCAGTACGAGTTCTACACCGTGCTGTTCGGCATCGGCCGCGCACTCGGCTGCCTCGCCAACATCACTTGGGACCGCGCTCTCGGTTACGGCATCGAGCGTCCGAAGTCGGTTACCACCGCGATGCTGGAAGAAGCTGCTGGGATCTGATCTATTAATTGATTTGCAGTATAAAAGGGGTGCCTTAACGGGCACCCCTTTTTTTATGGATATTAGAGGAGAAATAGCTCAAGACTGTGTGGTGTTCTCTTGGCTTTGAGCGATATAACCTCAAAGATAAAAAAGAACCCGGGGGTTGCGCCCCCCGACCGCGCCTTACTCTTTTGCTGGCCCAAAAGAGTAAGCAGAAAAGGGCCTGCGCTGCGCTGGGCATGTCTGGCTCGTCATGGCGGCAACCTCAATCCGGATTGTTCTAACCGATCAAGATTCTACATTTCCCCCGCAAGAACCGAGGCCCTTGAGAGCCTCTCCATTTGTGAAGGATTGCATGTGCTCTCTTGTTTTGATGCTTTTCCCTTGTAAGTCACACCGGAAGGGAGGCCCCCGGTAACGGCCGACTTATTAAGCTCCGTACTTATTGGATATCTCAGAAGTCCGGCAAAGGAGATGCCCTCCGCAAGGAGCAGGCACTTTTGCATACTTTTGTTGCCGGACAAAAGTATGGCGTCTGGCGGGACGCGACCCGCCGGTTTTGCCTTTGAATTTAAATCGGTGATGGTCAGAACAAAACTACCAGGTCACCTTTAAGACGCGATTTCCAAACCACCGAACAACTGCTCCTGCTTCTCAATGCAGGAGCAGTGCGTAGCCCTTTCCTCGCTGCGATGTTCCTCTGGAACGTTGACATTGAAGTCAACCAACACCGGCAGATGATCCGAAAAAGGAACCAGGGGAACCTGGAAATCCACGATCTCTATCTCCTTGCTGTGCAGCACGAAGTCGAGGTGACGCCGCGGCTGGCTGCTCGGGAAGGTCGGCAGGTTTTGGGTGTTGGCGTTTTGCAACCCGGTTGCCGCCAGGAAGAGGTCTATCTCACGTTCCCCCCAGAGCATGTTGAAATCCCCGGCAACCACGCAGGGCTTGTTGGTGTTTTTCACCATCTCGTAAAGGTCGCCCAGTTGATCGTGCCTGGCCTTCGCGCCGAGAGAGAGGTGGACGAGGTAAACCACTATGTGCTCTAGCTCGAGTTCAATCACCAGGCGTTTCATGCCGCGCTTGAAATAATGGAAGGTCTCGTTGCGGATCCGGTCTCTCGCCAGAAAAGCGTTGCCCTGGGTGTTCAGGACCGGGATACGTCGCCAGAACGAATCCAGGCCGTACTTGATCGAATGGGAATGATAATGTCCCAGGGATTTGGCCAGGGTTTCGACCTGGTTCCTGCCGCCGCTGCGGTAGGAGCCGTGGTCCACCTCGACCAGACCGATAAGGTCCGGTTCCAGTCCGCGCATGAAGTCGGCTATCCGATCCAGGTTGTTGTGCGACGAACGCATGTAATTATGCATCCGTGGGCCGGTGGCATATCGTATGTTGTAAAGCAGGAATCGCACTGTGTCTCCTCTGAATATTTAAGCACTATCGCACAAGAACTCAAGCCGGACACTTACTTCTTGACCAGGCGCTTGAGATTCTTCGTCACTTCTGCCTTGACTACCGGCATCAGGCGGTTTTTCTCTCTCAGTATCCGGACGAACATCAGCCCCTTGTTGCGCGGCGGTTTCGGGCGCTTGTCACGCTCGATCAGATGCAGGGCGCCCTCCGGGCAGACATCGAGGCATGCACCGCAACCGAGACAAACGTTCTCATCGACCCGAACCGCCTGTGCTTCTCGGCTCGGGTTGAGGCTTGCGACATTGCAAGCCTTGATGCACTTGCCGCACAAGGTGCAGGCCTCCTGGTCAACATTGACCAGGAAGGGGGTTTTGGCAACGCCGTCGGGGAACCCCATCTGGATCCCGGTCATCAGCTCGCAGCAACAGGAGCAGCAGTTGCAGATAAAAGACGGTTTCTCACGGATATTGTCGGTGACATGGGTCAGGTTGTAGCTGCGGGCAGTGTCGAGGATGGCGAGCAGCTCGTCGGTGCTCTTCTCCTCCATGAAGCCCCGACGGGCCAGGAACTGTGCGCCGGCGCCAAGAGCAATGCAGATCCCGTCTACCGGAGCTTGTTTGCGACACGGCTGGTCAAGATGCTCCTTCTGATGGCGGCAGAAGCACGTCCCCGCCGCGCCGAATTCGGCATCGCGTACAATCTGTCGGGCATCCTCCCAGCGGGTGATCTTCGATGTCACCGGGGCCTTGTCCTCGTAAGTGAGGGCGCGGGTCAGCTGGGTGGGGGAGCCAAAGAACTCTTCGGCCTGTCCCGGTCGGACCTCGTGGAGGTATTCGTGCATCAGGCGGGCCACCTCGGCCATCGGCAGGTCGGTGCGCTTCTTCATGAAGGTGAATTCGAAGAAACCGATCAGCCCGGGCATCAGCATCCAGTAAGTTGTGTCTCCACAGGGAGTATCAACCACCAAGCCCTTGTCTGCCATCTGATCGAGCTTCGGCAGCAGCTCGTCAACCGGGATCCCGGTGAGGGTCGACAATTCGTCTGCAGTCGCTTCCGAGAGCGGGAACCTGGCGGCAATCGCCGCTTCCTCCTCACTGAAGAGCAGCGCCAGTATCTCGCGCAGCTTCTCATTGTCAACCAGGCCGACCGGATAGCGGTTGAGCCGGTCAATCAGAGGTACCAGGTGAGTTTTGCCGGATATCAGGTGTCCCATCTACATTCTCCAACGTTGTGGTAAGTTTCGTCATTCTAACATAGCGAGGTACGCGGTGATACGTCCGTAAAATTCCGAATGGAGGCCTTTAAGGCACTTTTTCTTGCGCTTTCACTCGAATTGGCCCGAAAAAATCCCGCCAATGGCAATATCCTCTTCACAGCAGGTCTGATGGTATGTTAGTCAAGGGCAACAATTGCAGGAAAAAGGAGAAGACATGTCTGGAAATCCAGAAAACAAAACAGCCAGGGTCCACTACACCGGAACCCTGGCAGACGGGACTGTATTTGATTCTTCGCGCGAGCGTGACCCTTTTGAATTTGTCGTCGGTGCCGAACAGGTGATCAAGGGTTTTGATGATGCGGTTGTCGATATGGCTGTTGGTGATACCAAAACGGTGACGGTGCTGTCCGATGATGCTTACGGGCCCCATCTCGCGGAACGGGTGATCGAAGTCGATCACGGCCAGTTCGCCGAAGGCGTTATTCCGGAAGTCGGTATGCAGCTGCAGTCCGACGGCGGTGAAGGCCAGCCGCCGATGGTCGTGACGGTTACAGAAGTGACGGAAGACAAGGTTATCCTCGATGCCAACCATCCCCTGGCAGGGCAGGATCTGACGTTCGAGATCGAACTGATGGAACTGCTCTGACCTGGAACTGACAGAAAAAAATGCTGTGGCAAGGGCCGGACGGTTTCCCGTCCGGCCCTTGGTCTTTGGCTGAAAATATCTATACCGCGACAGGACGGTCGCCTGTCACCGCATCAAATCAGTAGCCGAGTACGCCTTTTAACTTGTCGCCGACCTTCTCTTTTTCAGCCTCCAGGCGCTTGTTAACTTCCCCTTCGAGTTGCGCCTTGTACTGGTCGACGCCTTTCTTCTTGATCTCGGCCAGCGCCCGGTCGGTCAGAACCTTGAGCGCCTGGCTGGCGATTTGCGCTGGCGTGGCACCGGTCTTGCCGCCAAGATCGTTGATCTGGATGTTTGGCAGCTTCAGCTCGTAGTGCTTGTCCAGCGGGACGACCCTGGCGTGGATGTTGCCGTCTGAGAAGACCAGCTTGCGGATAATCAACTTCGGTTCCGGACCGTCGCCTTTCCCGGAGGAGGACGACGGGGAGGTTGACGACCCCTGTTGCAGGTTGCTCTTCAGCTGATCGAGATTGTTCTGGCCCTTTTCATTGACTTCAAAGAAGACCTCCGGTGCCCGGATGGTGATGGATTCGATTACCGGGACATCTTCGGAGAGCGACTTGAGGTCAATCTGGGTCGCGATCTCGCCGAGAGAGAATGCCTGAGGTGTACCGAACCCCTTCGGATTGCCCACGGTCAAACCGCGAATCGCACCGGAACCGTCCTGCAGGACGATCTTTACGTTCGCTACCCGTACCGATGTCTGGGTTGCTTGCGAGCCGTAGGTTTCGATGGCCGACTTGACGATACTGTCAAGGTTGGAGAGGAGGTAGTAGATGCCGCCGCCGATTGTGATCAGCAGGACCAGGATCGCACCCAGAACGACTTTTTTCATATCGTGTCTCCCGTGTCATAGTTGATTCAGCAACGATTTGTGAATGTATCGATACCATTCTAGCAGATTCCTGCCAGTACGGAATTGCAGCAACGGTCGTTGCTACAGTGCAGGCTACAGGAGGTGTGGGTTTTTCTGTGGACGTTACCTTGCAAGATCCCGGCGCGACACTCCTGTCAGCCCTGCCAGAGCGTCCAGGCCAGATCGTTTTTGCCGGTGCTCCGGGTGAATTTTGAACTGCATGTAATGCACTTGTAATCCTGTTCTTCAAAGCCCCGGGGATTGACCCCTTGGAAGATCCGGACCTCGTCAACCTTGATCAGGTATTGATGGGGGTTCCCACGTTGGGTTTTCTTTGATTGTTCTTCGCACAGACTGCAGGTTTCCATAATTTTCTCTTTTCCGGTTGCGGGTGAGGGGACGCACGGCCAACAGGTGTCACTGGAAAGATGCTCGAATATCCAGACTCATGCTACACCTTTCCTACAAACAAAGATACCCGGGTGAAGATCGGGGACACATAAGTCACGTGTCCCCGGTTTGTTCGTTATGCTGGCCTGGACCGAAATATTATATTTTGATAAACGGGCTCGGGTTGCAGAGGTTCTGGGCGTGCTTGGCAACGGCATTACAATTCAGGCAGGTGTGACCGGGGTCCTGCATCAGGTCTTTAAACTCTTTCTCCCGTCCTTGTTTCCGCAATTCGCAGAGGTGGCGCCAATGGCCCTCTGGGTCTTTACAGTCGGTTTTTATGGATTCTGACATAATCCCTCCGTATAAATGGGCTGCTACTCCAAGCATTATAACATCCTTCTGCGTCCATGCGGTGGCCAATGAAAATGGATACTGGGAGGACTCTCCATGTAGTGGTCTAATGATACCGGGCACCAACTTAGGATGATATAGTACGTCATCCAGGGAGAGCTATAATGCTGGGAACACCCGCACATCGGTTACTAAATATCCTAAGGTCATCTGAGAACGAGTTGCAAAAATATATATAAGAATGCTGACCGGTGATCTCCATGCGTTACTACAAATGGTGACATTTAAGAATGTTTTTCTGCCACATCAACGATTGGGCTACACGTGGATTGTTCAAGCGCGTCGATTTCAGATGTTTGTCGAATGGTTATATTTTAATTGTGTGCTTCGGGTATGAATAGAGAATAAATAAATGTCCAAACTTTTATTTCTTACAGTAAAACTGCGGTGACAAAAAGTTTCGAATTGCCAGTGCAATTTTAGGTTTTGTTATACGGAAAACACCTAGCCATTTTCCGTCTGCTTTGTTTTGCCGGTTATGCGTTTTATCTTACGTGACGGCTTTAAATGGACCTTTTTACTATCGGGAGGCTTTTTAAATTTTCTTCGCAAGGCGCCAGAGAAGATGAATAATTACGCTAGTGGGGTTACGGCAAAATTGTTAACATAATGTTGCCCACTAAAATCTCCAAGTCCTTTGAAAATATGTTTTTTGCTTTCTTTCCGCGAGCCAAAGCAAGTATCGGTGAGCTAGACCTTCTCAAATATTCAACTCAACCATTTTTCTGTGTCGATTTTTTTTACACACCCAAGATTGAATCGTGTCAAGAAGAGATATCTTAAATTAAAACAGTAACTTACATATTTGGTACGACTTTTGCAATATCAGATAAAACTGACAAAAAAACTACACTCGCACTTGGCTGGTTGAGGCCTAAACACTTTGACGGATAAGGAGGAAGCACGATGAAACAAATGAAATATGTAACTACATGTTTTACTCTTTTTGTTGCAATGCTTGGTATAATTCCTAACACATCTAATGCCTTGGATATCGGGCACTTTGACAATTCACGAGAGCAGTATGGAATGTCAACGGGCTATATCTCGGGGGCGACGCAATGGTTGGTTGATCAAGGCCATACCTTGGTTCCCACCAGCAATGCAGATGCGGCATTTCTGGGAACAGTGGATGCTTTTTACACTGGATTAATCGGCACTGTATCAGCTGCAGAAGTCAGTGCAATGCAGTCTTTTGTAGATACTTCTGGTGGTTTTCTCTTTATTCAGCAAGACCATGACAGTGGGGGGTGGCACTCGGCGTCTAGTCAAATTTTAAGTAACTGGGGGATTGGCAGTTCAGCAGGAACATTTGGCAATGATTCTGGTCACTATACTGTTGGAACCAGCGACTGGGTTACCAATCCAAATGTGGTTACGGGATTCATAGGTTCTGCTCACAGTACCATCAACGAGATTCCCGAGGGTTTTGAAGCTCTTGCATACGATGATTTAGATCGTGTTATCATGGGTGTCTTCGATGCAGGCGCCGGTCGCTCTAGCGATGTATTTGTTGCGACGGATATTAATTTCTGGGACGATGCATTTGGCTGGAATGATTTGCGCAACCGGAACCTGTGGGAAAATATCTGGACGAGCGCGGAAGGTCAGATAGATCCACCAAATCCTGTTGTACCTGAGCCATCAACCTTCCTCCTCCTCGGTAGCGGCCTGGCAGGTTTAGCTTTTTATGCTCGCCGGAGACGGAAAGAATAAACTGAACTAGCCTCTAAATATTAACTAATCAAAAGCCGCTTCAGAAATGGGGGCGGCTTTTGATTAGCAGCAACGATAGCAAAGTGTCTTCTTTATATTCCTAGATTGTTTCGCGGTGCTCAGATCGATTAAAATACTAAATTCTTACTGATCCTGACAAATAATAAATGGCCACCCGGAATTGATCCAGGCGGCCACCTTTTTGTCGTCTTAAATGTCTCTATCAATAACACACCCGTTTTCGTCCCATATGTCGTGATAAATGAGAAACATCCTACCTGTTTAAAAGATATTAGGTACGGGCAAGGCAGGCTGTCTTATTGAGCTTCGCCTTCCGGCAGCCTAATCGGGAGGGCGGAGGGTAACCGTTGTTCCCTTTCCATCCATGCTCTCAACGCTGATTTCACCATGATGCTGTTCCACAATACCTTTTGCGATTACCATCCCGAGCCCGACACCGAAACCTTTTGTGGAATACAGGGGCTCGAAGACCTTTTCCCTGCTTTCGTCCGACATGCCGGTCCCATTGTCACGAACTCGGATCTCATATTCATCATCAAACAGATGCGTTGAAATTTGTAAGAGTTTACCGTTCGATTTTTTAGCGAGTAGCGCGTGTACAGCGTTGGTAATGAGATTGATCATCACTTGCCGAAGTTTTTCTTGGTCAATTTGCGCATAAATGTCGCTTGCGAGTTCAAATTCACAGCAGACATCTTCGAGGTTGACCTGTTCGTCTAAGACTGTCTTCATCCAATCATTCAAGGAGGTCTTTGTGGTGTTTAGTTTCTTGACACGCGTATAGTTTGGGAAAACAGGCTTGCCTGATGACACAGGCAACTCTATGATACTTTTCGGATCGACTGGTTCGCCGATACGGGTTACGAGCAAATCATCAATTGCCAAGAAATTCATTGCACCCAACCCTTCGAACCTGGCTATTTCAGCCTCGTCGGCCACAATATGTCTCCTGATCACCTCTTTGAGATCACGTTCCCGAAAATACTGAATACTTTCTGATCCAAGCCACAAGTCCAGCACCATGGCTGAAGGCTTAGCAACAGGGTAAAGAACGATCTGTAAAATTTCAATACTGGCGCTAAAAGTGAAGCCATCCGGAGAGCGTTTCCCGAAAAGTAGGCTTGCGGCATGATTTCGCCAACCAAAGTAATTACCACAGTTGAAAAAACATAAGCGCTCACACCTGCGAGGATAGAATCAGACAACAGTGTCAAAAGCACATTAATGCCAACATTACCCTATAAAATTGTCGTCAGAAGGAAATTCGAATTTTTCCTAAGCTTCAAAACTTTAGCAGCAGCTTTGCTATCAGAAGCCACTTCGACTTCCAATCGAAGTCGGGTGACACCAAACAACGCGAGGTTAAGTCCGGAAAACATTGCGGATTGGGACAGGCAGAAGATGATACTGAGCCAGGTTAATGTCAACATGCCATCAGGGCCTTTCTTCAGGAGATGGATACGAATTTATAATGTTTTCAAGTCATTGTAGTTACACTACATGCCTAATTTGTTATTACAGGAATGGCCATTTGATTGACCGTTCATTTCATTTCTGGGAGGGTTATTGGCAATTCTGATATCGTTGCATGGTTTCCTATAAGCTGAAGAACTCTCTCTTAATTATCCAGCCTCTAACATGCCTGACAGCATAGTAGCGATACCTAGGAAAGACATGAAACCCGCAATGTCTGTGACGGTCGTTAGAATAATAGAGGAAGACAAGGCAGGGTCTTGTCCAAACTTTTTAAGCATGATGGGAACCAAGGCACCGGAAACTGCCGCTATCGTCATGGATGAAACCATGGCAAGTGCAATAATGAGTGCCAAGCCAACACTGCGACTCCAGAAATATACGCCCGCTCCGCAGGTGATGGCAATCGCGACGCCGTTTATCAACGCAGCATTGGCTTCTTTTAGAAGCACCCTGGACCAGTGTCTTACCGTAATCTCACGTAAAGTCAGACCACGCATGGTTACAGCAAGTGCTTGAGCACCAGTATTCCCTGATTGACCTGCAGCAATGGGCAATAAGATAGCGAGGGCAGTATATTTAGCAATGGTTTCTTCGAACATACCAACCACAGCGGCAGCCAGAAATGCGGTCACAAGGTTTATCTGCAACCAGGGAAGCCGTTTTTTTACGGCAAACCAAGAACTGGAAAGGGCGCGCTCATCCTTGCTCACACCCACCATGGTCAGCATTTCTGTAGCGAGGGTGTCTTTCAACGCGGCAAGAAGATTCCTGCCACGAATAATCCCCACGAAACGGTCATTGCCATCAATAACAGGTATGGTATCTATTTTGAACTTCTCCAGTTTCTCCATAATATCGCTTTTGGGGTCTAATGCAGTGACGTAAGCCTGAAGCGGTATGGAAATGGAAGAAAGTTTTTCCTCTCCATCAGCTAGAGCAAGCCGCTGCACCGGGATTTGCCCGCTCAAATACATATCGTCACTTAATAAAAACAAGTGGTGTAAGTCTCTTGTTTTTTGATTACGAAGTTGCGTTATCGCATCCAGTACCGTCATATTCTCGTTAAATGCCGTAATGTTAGTTTCCATCAACGCTCCGGCACTATCCTCAGGATATTGCAGCAACTCTTGCAATTCTTTTACTATGTGATCATCTAAAAGTGCAAAGAACTTCTCTTGCGCTTTCTCATCGAAACGGCTGAGCAATGCAGCACACAAACCAGCATCCATGGATTCCAGGAGTTCAGCGGTCGTTTTATCTGGAAGGTGCAACAAAACGTTATCTGCCACACCTGGAGTTAGGTTCCTCCACACGGGCTGCAATATATAGGCAGGCTGACCACCCAAGAGTTTTGCTGAATATTGAGGTCGCATGGTTTCAATTTTACGTGCCGCATCTTTTGGATGATTCAGCAGAAATGCTTTGTTAAGTGCCTCTACAGGCGTATTGATTTCTATCGCTGGTGTTGTCATTTTTCTCTCCTTACGGCCTATTTGCGCTGGTCACTTCGCTAATTGTACTAAATAGGGCGAAAAGACTGCTTCCATAAACTTCATATATACCTGTAAGGGGACCTCTGCCGATGGAGTTAGTCGTTGTGTTTGTAGACGACATGTCATTAAGCCCTTTGCGTAGGTCAGCATGACGTAATACTCCCACTATTTGATTGTGCCTGTTAATGACGGCAATCGTATCCTGATGCGTCCATACAGCATGATTTGCCGCAGAAACAAGAGCAGTCCGACCCGATATAGCATCGCACTTTTTTTTCATGATTTTGGTGATAGGAGTGCTAGACGAAGAGCGCAATAGATTACCAACAGTAACCAATCCTTGCAGTTTTTTTTCTCGATCGACAACATAAACCACATCAGAGTTAATGACTCCATCTTCTGATGCAAGTCTTGATAAGGCTTCTTCAACTGTACAGTCAACGGGCAGCATCGTAGTATTTGCTACCATCCAAGCCCCAACAACATGCTCAGCGTAATTGAGTAGTAGCTTACTGGCGATTTTAGTTCTCTCCGGAAGAAGCTTAAGTATCTGGTTGTGCAGCCCTTTGTCAGAATGCCTTAGAATAGCGGCTACAAGGCTAACTTCCATTTCTGACAAGAAACTGGCAGAAACAGCCGGATCAAGATTTTTACAAATTTTTGCGGCATATTGAGGAAGCATTTTACTTAAAACCGCTGCAGCATGAGTATAAGGAACGTTCTTCAGAAAATCTGAAACATGCTCAGCAGGTTGCTGTTCTAACACTTCTGCTGCTGATCCCGGCTGGGATTGCAAAAATGCCAGTGCTAAGTCAATTTTTTGATTGGTCATTGTTTGCCTCCTTCAGGAGAGGGGGAAGCTGTATTTTTATTTGATTCTTCGCGGCCAGATATGAAACTACACACCTGTTCTTGAAAATGTTTCGCAGGAATCACTGTTCGACCCAGTTCAGTATCCAATATGATAGAGGTCTGAGTCACTTCAACCACTTTACCCTCATACCCACCCAGTTTCATCTGCTCCCCCACACGGCAATGTTTGCGAACATATTGCCCGCCAATAATGTTAGCGACCAACGTTCTAGCTCCCAGGCCAAATGCCAGCGCAGCGCCGCCAAGAAAAACCCCAAGAGTGACAACCAGAACATTCGTTAGAAAGTCTACGTTGATGCCTATTTGCTGAATGCCAATAATAAGTGTGGCTATGATGACAACAATTTTAACTACACCCGCCAAAATCTCGCTTTGCTCAATCCCGGCAGAATTTGCCGTGCTCAACGCGATACTTTTGGAACCGTTACCCAGAAGAAATCCTCCCAGGATAATGAGCAAACCAGTTATCAAGTTCGGTAAATAGGTGACAACGCTATTCATCCAGTTAGAAAACATTTGCCAGCCAAGCATATTGGCCGTAGCAGAGATAAAAAATATCATGACCGTCCAAAACACAACTTTACTGACAATTTCAGCGTAGGAACGTTTTATTTTTTCCTGACGAGCACCGTCAGTTTGCGCCGCACGCTGGAAGAGAGAGTCAAAACTACCGACGAGCTTTCTACTGGCAATACACAGCACTTTGGCAACAATCCATCCAGCAACCAGCAAGACAATGGCGCCGATGAGTTGAGGAGCAAAAGAAATGATTTGCGTCGTAATTTCCTCGTAGGTATGTGCTATCGACTCTTGCCAGATAAATGTTGTTTTACCCATAGCTGCTCTCCTTTTTTTGTGTCAAATTTATTGGCTTTTCGTATTTGTATACGGTAATTTGTGTTCCCTTTTCGTAAGCAACTGACATAGGGGGATTAACCCAGAACCGGACAATTGTGGACGATTCTTAGAAACCCTGACAAATAACAAAAGGCCACCTGTTTCCAGGGGGCCATCATTTTGTCGTCTTCAATTTCTATCAATCAGAATCTAAACCCCATTATTTAAAACGATAGTTACTGGCTATTCATTTTCCATACTTGATTTATAGCTCCCCTTGCGAGCTAGGCTATTTAGGCGAGCTCGTTTTAGCAGAGCGATTTCTGCTGCCACAACATTTTCAGGTTTACCTTGCCAGGCAACCAGCACCGGTTGTTGCAATGCACGTCCATAAGAAATACTTAGCTTCCAGGGGCCGCCAATCTGGTTAACGGCATTCAAGTTAATAGTCGCTTCTTCAGGACTTTGGCCACCCGATAAAAAATTGATGCTGGGAACGGCTGCGGGTACTGCTCTTCGGAATACTCGTATGGTCGCTTCTGCAATCTCATTAGGGTTTGCGGTCCGGCAGTCTTTACCAGGTAACACCATGTTGGGCTTCAGAATCATATGTTCGAGCGTCACCCCGTATTGCCTTAGCGCCTGGAACACAGCGAATAAAACCTGCTCGCTGACTTCTTCACAGCGATCAATGTCATGTTCTCCATCCATCAGCACTTCAGGTTCGACAATCGGGACGACACCCTGTTCCTGACAGATGGCGGCGTAATGTGCCAGTCTTTCGGCATTAGCGTGTATGCCCAACCGAGTTGGATTAGTGGTTGTAATGGGGTAAACCTCTCGCCACTTGGCAAAGCGCGCACCCTGGTCGATATAAGTCTTTAACCGGTCACTGAGACCGTCTAGGCCTTTGGTCACGAGATCGCCGGGCGAGCCTGCTAGCGGTTCTGTGCCCTTGTCAACCTTGATGCCGGGAACAATCTTCTGGCTCCATGCGACCTCCGCAAGCGTTGTGCCGGCGGCATTTTTCTGGCCGAGGGTTTCTTCAAACAGGATGACACCGCTAATGAACTTTCCTAGTCCAGGTGTTTCAAGTAATAAAGTGCGATATGTGCGTCGGTTGTCTTCGTTTGATTCTAGGTTGATATCGTCGAAACGTTTCTTGATGGTTGGCGCGCTTTCGTCCGCCGCGAGTATGCCGCGATGGTCATCAACCATGTCATTAATGGTTTGTTGCATCCTTTGACTTGTTTTCATGATTTGCCACCTCCGAGTAATTAAGTATACCTGAATGATGGAAATTTACCTTTGATGAGCTGGTGCAATTAGGCGTGAATGTCCCTTATCAGAAAATTTACGGCTCAAGGGAGACGGTTTGTCTCTGGTTGGTTTTAGAAATTTCTACTGGTTAAAACGTATGACAAAACTTAAGATAGCAAGAGTCTAGGATGACCTTCACTTGCTGGACTCGAACGAGTGCCAGGCGGACTTCCTGTCTGATAGCCAATACCAAAATAATCGATATATAAAAAGGTCCCTCGGTTTCTCAAGAAGATTCAAAATTGGCTTCCCGAACTGAACTCGAACCATTAATTTATAGATGTCCTATTTATCCCCTTAAATTGATTAGAGGGTACCATCTTGGCAGAAAGGCTAGATTCTTAAAAACCCTGATTTTTAAGATTCAACAGTGAATTCCAAACAACCGTTTTTCGTTAGTTGCGCGGTGTGCTGCCTCTTTCACAAATGTCGTTCACGACATCACGTTCAAGCCATTCTGCCATATTTAGATCACTTGGTGTCGTATCCCCCGCCGCTTGCGGCGTTGATAAAATTAATTGCTCGAGTGATACCCCGCTGCTTGCGGCGGGGTCATTCATTCTCACCCTCCTTAACAAAAAGACTCCTGAGCTGTCATAATGACAGGAACAGATGGGTGAATAGATGAAAAAGCATATCGAAATTGCAGAAGGTTACAAGGGCTTTGAGCTGGGGCCGATTCGACCGCCAAGCGAGGCTGCCAGCCTGATGCTCAGGGTTACCAGGAATTGTCCCTGGAACAAGTGCAAGTTCTGCGGGCTCTACCGGGGTGAGCAGTTCAGTATTCGACCAGTCGAGCACGTGATGTGGGATATCGATCAGGTCAGGCATCATGTCGACCAGATCGAGGAGGCTATGCAGCGGCCTGAGGATGCTGGCTACCAGCAATTATCTTCGCTGCAGATGGGGCTGTCACCCCCCGAACAGATGGCTTTTCACTCTGCCCTGAACTGGGTGCGCAGTGGCATGCGGTCAGTCTTTTTACAGGATGCCAACACGCTGGTCATCAAACCTGCAGAACTGGTCTCCGTTCTGGAACATTTACGCCAGGTTTTCCCGCAGGTCGAGCGGGTCACCTCTTACGCCCGTTCGCACTCGATCGCCCGGATCAGTGATGAAGACATGGCCCACCTTGCTGCCGCCGGTCTGAACCGGATTCATATCGGCATGGAGTCGGGCGCGGATGCGGTGCTCAACTTTGTCAAAAAGGGTGTTGATAAGGAAACGCACGTCGTCGCAGGACGGAAGGTCAAGGACGCCGGCATCGAACTCTCCGAGTACTTCATGCCCGGCCTGGGCGGCAAGGAGTATTCCAGCGCCAACGCCCTGCAGACCGCTGAGGCCATGAATCGGATCGACCCCGACTTCATCCGTATCAGGACCCTGGCGATCCCTGTCGGTGTCGATCTTTACCAGGATGTACAGGCGGGAGCCTTTACCCCTTTGAACGACCTGCAGATGGCGGCGGAGCTGTTGATCTTTCTGGATAACCTTGAAGGTATCACCAGCGTGGTCAAGAGCGATCACATCCTCAACCTGTTCCAGGAGGTCGAAGGACGTTTGCCGCACGACCTTGAGAGGATGACGGAACCGATCCGTACCTTCATGTCGATCGACCCGACGCAGCAGCTGCTCTACCTGGTGGGCCGGCGCACCGGAATCTTTTCGCGCCTGGCAGACCTGGACGATAGGGTGCTGCAAAACCATGCGGAAAAGGCTCTGCTGGCACATCGTGTGACATCGGATAATGTTGAGGCCTGGACCGCAGAAATGATGCGGAGATTTATCTGATAGTGTTTGTCCCCGGCTGCATCGATGCTTCAGCCTAAAAGATCATCCTGAGACAGCACGACCTGCCAGTGCCGCACGGAAAAATACCGGATCCAGCTTGGCGCGTGTGACATGAAACCGGAAATGGCAATAACTGCAATCAGGCAGGGGACAGCCGTGTTCGGGTAGAAATGTATCGGTAGCAGGAGCATCAGCTTGAGATACAGGGCGATGCCGCGCAGCTGGACAAACCAGATCGGGCCCGACCAGGCCTCCATCAAAGTCAGAACAACTCCGGAAACGATAGTCAGCGTTACATAGATCGATTCATAGCTGCCCAGCATGGCGTTGCCGAACAGGCCGGCGATCCCGACCAGGTGAATCGTCCTGACGATCACCTTCGACAAGCGTCTGACCGTGTTATCCGGCAGCGAATGCAAAAATGGCATTCATCTACTCCAGTTTCTTAAAATTAGCGCGGCAGATCCTTCTGGTGGTGAATCAAGTGTCTTCAACAGCTGCAATCAACTCAACATCAACCTCTTCGCCAGCCAGGACCTGCTCCCGGTCGGCAGGCAGAACCGCAATCCCGTTGGCGCGCAACAGGGTGCGCAGGATCCCGGTATTCTGATCTCCCGAGCTTGAAGCCAGCAGCTGCTCTCCGTCATCAACAACCCGCACCCGCAGGAATTGAACTCTGCCCGGCTTCTTTTTTATGGTCTCTTTCAGGATCGCCTTGATGAGCGGCTTGATTACCCTTTGATGGCCCATCATCTTCAGCAGCGCGGGCCTGACAAACTGTTCAAAGGTGATCATGCTCGACACCGGGTTGCCGGGCAGAGAGAATACCGGCTTGCCGTTTTTGAGGCCAAAGGCAGTTGGCCGCCCGGGTTTGATATCAACCTGCCAAAACCGGCGTTCAACTCCCAGCGCGTCCAACACTTCGCAGACCAGGTCGCGGTCCCCCATCGACACGCCGGCCGTCGTAATCAGTACATCGGCCTGTAACCCGGCGTTGATCTTTTCGGTAAGGCTTTCGCGGTCATCGCGGGCAATCCCGAGGAGTAACGGTTCACCGCCAAGCTCCTTGACCGCGGCCGCAATCGAGTAGTCATTGCTGTTGATGATCTGGCCGGGACCAACCTCTTCACCCGGCTCCACCAGCTCATCACCGGTCGACAGGATCGCAACCTTCGGACGACGGAATACCCAAACCGTCCGGTATCCGAACGAGGCCAGCATGTTGATTTCAGCCGGTCGCAGGGCCGTTCCGGCAGCGATGACCAGTTCCCCCTCCGACACATCCTCACCACGCACGCGCAGATGATCACCCTGTTTGACCTGGCAGGTTATGGTAAGCCTGCCGTCTTTTTCTTCCGTATCCTCAATCGGAACGATTGTATCGCAACCGGCCGGTGCCGGTGCACCGGTCATGATTTTTACCGCCACTCCAGGCTTGACCTCGACCCCGTTGGCACTGGATCCCGCCGGGATGTACCCTTCGATCGTGAGCCTTTGTCCGGAAACGCAATCTTCTGACCTGACAGCAAAACCGTCCATCGCCGAATTGTTCCAGCGTGGCATGTCCCAGGGGGCTCGAATATCTTCAGCGATGACCAGGCCGACAACGTCCAGCAATGACACCGATTCAGAGGGCAGAACGGTAACGCTCTCCAGGATCATTGCCCTTGCAGATTCAAAACTATGCGCCATACACACTTCTCCGTTGATTTAAAGCCGCATCATTCGGCCCCGGCAGGAGCCGTCGATTAAATGACCATTTTCAATCCTTAAGACCTCTTCTCCAAGCCGTCTGGATTGAGACGGGTCGTGGGTAGAAAAAACCACTGTAACCCCGTATTCGGGCAGTCCGCTGAGCAGGGCCTCGTATGCCTGCATACTGTTGCTGTCGATGTTGGCGGTGGGTTCGTCAAGCAACAGCAGCTCCGGCTTCAGAACCAGGGCCCGTGCCAGGGCGACCCGCTGTACTTCACCACCGGAAAGTTCTTTCGCCTGCCGTTGTTCGAATCCCTCAAGGCCAACGATTGACAGGGTCGAGTTGATCCGTGCGCTGCGTTCCCTGCTGTCCACACCGCGCAGTTTAAGCCCGTAATTCAAATTATCCGTCACTTTGCCAGTAAACAGGTAGGGCGACTGCTCCACCAGGGTGACCTTCTGCCGCTGTTGGGCAAGATTGGCTGGACCGCTGCCGGCGAATTCGATCGAACCTGCCTGCGGTGTAATTAACAACGCCATAACACGCAACAGGGTACTTTTGCCGGCACCGTTAGGTCCGGTCAGTGCGTAAATCCGGCGTGGCTGCAAGGCGAGGCTCTCAACCGACAGACTGAAATTATCCCCAAGTGTGACGCGGATATTTTTGAGCAAGATCACCGGCTGCATCGATTCACCTCTGCTGCAGGGAATTCAGAAAGAGATTGACGATCAGGGCAACAGACAACAGGATGAGTCCCAACGCCAGCCCGAAGGCGAATTCTCCTTTGCTGGTTTCCAGGGCGATCGCTGTGGTCATGGTCCGGGTGCTGTTGCGGATATTGCCACCGAGCATCATTGCCACTCCGACTTCGGCGATTACCCGACCGAAACCGGCGATCACCGCCGCCATAACCCCGAAGCGAATCTCACGCAACAACTGGATCGCCGCCTGCAGGCGGCTGGCGCCGAGGGTGAGGGCGGTGTTGATGATCCGCTGGTCGGCCCCGGTCACCGCCGCCAGCACCAGGTTGGCGACGATCGGTGCGGCCAGCACCGTCTGGCCGGCGATCATCGCCAGTGGGGTGAAAAGCAACCCCAGTGGTCCCAGCGGGCCTTGGCGACTGAACAAACCGAACAGCAGCAGGCCGACCACCACGGTCGGCAAGGCCATCAGGGTGTTGAGTAGAGCGATCAGTAACTGGCGGCCACGAAAGCGATTGAGTCCTAGCCACAGGCCGATCGGCACTCCGAGCAGGGCTGCGATCACGATCGAACAGCTGGAGGTATACACGGAGGTCCAGACCGCCATCCGGACTTCCCGGTCAAAGCCGAGAATCAGCTCAAAGGCTGTCAGCAGCGAGTCACCTAAATAACCCAAGGGGATTCCTTAATCGGCAACGTAAAAGAGCTGCTTGCCACCTTTGCGGAAACCGGTGATCAGCTGCTTTGCCTGGTACGAGGTCAGGTAATCGAGAAATTTCCTGGCCAGATCAATCTTCACATGGCTGTGTTTGGCCGGGTTGACCATGATCACGCCGTAGGGATTGAACAGTCCCTTGTCGCCTTCGACGACGATCTGCAGCGGGGTCTTTTGCGAGTAGGCGATGTAGGTGCCGCGGTCGCTCAGGGTGTAGCCCTGGCGCTCACCGGCCATGATAATGACTTCACCCATGCCGCGTCCTGCTTCAAGGTACCAGTCACCGGCCGGTGTGATGCCCGCCTTATGCCACAGCTGCTTTTCCCGGGAGTGGGTTCCGGACTCGTCGCCGCGTGAAACGAAGGTACTTTTGCTGGCTGCAATTTTGGCCATCGCTTCGGCCGCATCCTTGCCGCCTTTGATCCCGGCCGGGTCGACTGCCGGTCCGAGGATGACGAAGTCGTTGTACATCACGTCACGACGATCGACACCGTAGCCGGCATCGACAAACTGATCTTCCTTGCTGCGGGCATGGACCATGATGACGTCGACATCACCGGTCTCCCCCAACTTGATGGCCTTGCCGGTGCCTACCGCGATCACGTCGACCTGGCAGTCGTTGGCGGCCTCGAACGGCGGTAGAAGCTCTGCCAGCAGGCCTGAGTTTTCGGTGGATGTGGTCGTCGCCAGGCGCAAATGGTCGGCAGTAAATCCCGTTGAAGACAGTAATAATGACAGAGAAATGCCGATTGCAAGTTTTCGTGGATTTAACATCTTCGGGTCTCTCCTTTGTCGCTGGCTGTAAAGCATAATGAGCACTGTAATTACAGGGTTTTACCCTCCGCCTTTCATGAATCTTAAATTGAAATGCCTGACAAAGTCACTGATTTCCTCTTCGGAAAAACCATAAGAAACGAATTTCAACGAATGTCACGGGCAGTCGCACCGAATGGCCGATCTGACGAACCTCTTCCGGGTCCAGGACGATTTCCATGTGTTTGCCGTTAAGCTGAAACCTGATGGTGTCTTCGGTCTGATGATAAGGGATATTGTCAAGCAGGTGAGGGAGCTCAGCATAAAAATCCTTATGGGTGATCCCCATCTCCTTTCTTACAACCGTGGGTTGTTCTCTCTCCGCTGCCATCAGGCCTCCTACAGCCAGCTAGACATCCAGAAAGGCCATATGGAAATCGGCAAGGCTGACAACCAGGCACCGGTTGAGCAGCTTCGATCGACCGAAGAGGATGGCAAAAAGTTCGTTGACCATCAAGCCGGCAACGATTACCACGTTGTCCGGTGTCACCGGGATACTCTCCTCGGGCTGGCAGGCCCCGGCAAAGATTTCCGCCATCGGTTGTGACCGGCCCGATTGCAGGGTCATGACCTGGCCATGATCACCCTCCAGGCCGCCATGCACCAGGAAAACCCCTGCCGGGGTCAGTTCGTCGAGCAGGAAACGGCTGCGGTAATTATCAAGGCAGTCGGCAACGGCGCTCAGGTCGGCCGGCATGACGAAATTTTCATCGATCCGCGCCTCGATCAGGGATATCTCGGGGGTGCTGTTGATGGCGAGCAGACGCTTTTGGGCCAGCTGTAGTTTCTTCTGACCGATATCCTCTTCAGCGTACAATACCTGCCGGTTCAGGTCGGGCCAGTCGACGATGCCGTCATCAACCAGGTAGAGTTTGCCGACCCCGGCGCGCACCAGCAGCTGGCTGACCGTTGCCCCCAACCCGCCGACCCCGGCGACCAACACCGTGGCCTCGGCAATCCGCTGCTGATTCTCCTCACCCCAGTGCAGCACCTGGCGCGCGTAGCGTTCCGTTGTCAAACCGTTACCCCCCGGCACCCGGCGGGAACATCGCTATCACATCGGCATCGCGTACCGGCGTCTGCAGTCCATCCAGGTGATGGATGTTATGCCGGTTGACCAGGATAATCGTCCCGGCGTGCATGCTGCCATCATCATCCATCAATTTGTGCAAAAACGGTGTCGGCAGCTGTTGCTGGATTCTTTCCAGAAGTTGCGCGACAGTCTCTCCCTCGACAGCTGGCAGGTCGATCTGCTCCTGTTTGAGCAGCATGCGCAGCAGGCTGAAGAATTGAATCTGTACCATTGTTATCCTTTCCAGGTCAGTCCGGCAGGCTGTCAGGCCATGCGTTGCTGGAAGCCGGCATAGGTGTTGGTGCCGCTCAAAACCTGTTTGCCGGGGAACAGTGAACGTGTACGAATCCACTGATAATAGAGGCCCGCATCATTGGTCTCACCAATCAGGACCGCACCGATCACCTGCTGCTTATCAAGGAAAACTTTGCGAAAGCGGCCGCTCTTCTGATCATAGCTGCTGACACTATCGAGAGAGTCATCGAGACACTCACCGATGGCCGCAACATCCACACCGAATATCTCGGCGATGTTGTTTTTCAGACTGCCGGGGTAGGCACAGGTCATCCCCAGCATATTCAGTGCGGCGTTTTCTCCCTGTTCAACTGCCGTCATCCAGTTGCCCTGGATAATCGGCTCGCCGGTGATGAAATCCCTGCCTTCGGCAGCGTCGCCAGCGGCATAGATGTCAGCATGGCTGGTGCGGCAGAAGTCATCGATCAGGATGCCGTAACCGGTCTTCAGACCGGCAGCACGAGCCAGCTCGCTGTTCGGCGCCACACCCTTGCCGATAATCAGCATGTCAGTGGGCAGGATATCTCCGGTGGCCAGTTGCAGCTTTAATCGGTCACCTTCCTCGATAGCCACAATATCGTTCTGCTTGTGCAGCAGCAGGCCTTTCTGTGTAAAACGGTCTTCAAGAATAGCCGAGGCTTCCGCGTCCACCATGCGGCTCAGGATTCGGTTGGAGCCAACGACCAGGTGTTTCTCAGCAGCTGCCGGTGCGTGGGAGAGCAGCGGTAGGCTGACCAGGCCGGCACCGATTGCGGTGATACTTTTGGCGTCCTGCATCAACTCGACAAGCTGCTCCGCGTCAGACATGTGGCGCAGCACAGCTGGAGCGTTTGGATGCGACTTTCAGTTGGCGCGCCTCGGCCCCGGTCGCCAGCAACAGTTTGCCAAAGGTAACGCGGCTGCCGTCATCCAGTTCCAGTTGTCGGCCGTCAGCGTCGAGGGCAACCACGGTTTTGCCGAACAAGGTTGTGGCCCCCCTCTGATGATAGAAGTCGCGATCGACAATAAACAGATTGTCACGCTCGGTTTTACCGCCCACAAAATAGGGTGTCAAAACCCGGGAATAGGCCGGACAATCTTCACGGTCGATGATCGCCACGGATGTATCTGTGGAATGTTTACGTAAGGTCTGAAGCGCCTGCAGGCCTGCCGCGCTGTTGCCAATAATTACATAGTCGAAAGCTTCTGCCATGTCATACCCCATTCCTACCCGAAGCCTCAGCAATGTGCGGCTTCAGACTCAAAACAGGGAGGCTCCCGCAATCAGAGCGGGGTCCTCCCTTGTAATTGAACCACAGTAAGAGTTAGGCGAGGCCGAGAGATTGCAACTTTGCCTCGGTCGGGATGCCGTCCTTGCCCCAGCCACGGACCTTGTAATAGTCCGGTAACATCTTCGGCAACTTGGAGACCTCGCCCTTGTGGGGGCCGTCCGGCAGCGGTTCTTCGAGCATGCGCTTCGGCAGCTTGTCCTGCGAGGGATCAACCCCCGCCTTGAGGTTGAACACCCGCTCCAGGTTGTAGATGCGATCCCCTGCCTCGAGCAACTCCTCTTCACTCATGCTGGTACCGGTTGCTGCATTGCAGAACTTGGTGAACTGGGGCACGCCAATACCGAAGGTGGTAAAGAGGCAGACTCCGGACGAGTCGACCACGGCGGTGAAGTCCTGGAAGATCTTCAGCCAGCCGGCCTTGCCTTCTGTCTCCTGCGGGTCAAGCTTCTCCGGCAGGCCGAGAATCTCCGGCGAGATCAGGTAGCCGCGCACATGACAGGCGCCGCGGTTGCTGGTGGCATACTCAAGCCCCATGCCTTGAACCGCACGCGCATCGTAAGCCGGGAATTCCAGCTTCTTGACCGACATGGAAAGCTGGGGAACTCCGTAGCTGTCAGCCAGGCGGTAGGAGCCGAGTCCGATCTTCCTACCGAAGCCCTCGCCCTTTGCTGTCATCTCGGCCAGCTTGACCATAGCGTCGCTGTCACCAAAATTCAGAGACATGCCGATTTCCTTTTCACTGACAAGGCCCTTCTCAAAAAGCTCCATGGCGCAACCGACTGTCGAACCGAAAGTGATGGTGTCCATGCCGGCTTCGTTGCAGATATAATTGGCCTTGGTAATTGCAGCCAGATCGGAGATGCCGCAGGCGGCACCCATCGCCCAGAGTGTCTCGTATTCTGGACCTTCGCCAGCACCGGCATACTTGTTGTCGACGATCTTGGTCACCCGGCCACAACTGATGATGCAACCCATGCAGCTTTTATTGCGTTTCAGGTAGGTGGACGCCAGCGTCTCACCGGAGATCGCTTCGGCTCCTTCGAAGGTCCCGCTCTGCGCATTGCGGGTCGGCAGCCCGCCGCTCTGGTTCATGACGTTGACCAGCACCGGGGTCCCCAATGCACCAAGACCTTCGCCGGTGACCGGGTTCGCCTTGAGCATGCCATAGGCTTCAAGTGCCGCGTCACGATAAGCCTTGGGATTGGCCACCTGCACACCACCGGTGCCGCGTACGGCGACTGCCTTGAGGTTTTTGCTGCCCATGACCATGCCGACCCCGCTGCGTCCCGCAGCACGGTGCTTGTCATTAACGATGCAAGCGTAATGCACACCGATCTCTCCCGCCGGGCCGATGCAGGCAACCTTGGCATCACCGTGGAATTCACTCAGAATCGCGTCTTCCGTCTCGTTGGTCGACTTGCCCCACAAGTGGACGGCGCCGACCAGTTCGGCCTTGCCGTCGCGAATCTGCAGGTAGACTGGATGCTTCGACTTGCCTTCAAAGATGATCATGTCGAAGCCGGCGTATTTCAGTTCGCTGGGGAAGTAACCACCGGAGTTGGAGCTGGCGATGGTGCCGGTCAAAGGCGATTTGGTCACCACCATGTAACGACCGTTGGCCGCACCATAGGTACCGGTCAGCGGTCCGGTCGCCATGATCAGCTTGTTCTTCGGGCTCATCGGATCGATATCCGGAGAGATCTCTTCACAGAGGTATTTCGACGCCAGACCACGACCGCCGACATAAGCCTTGGCCCACTCTTGGTTGAGCGCTTCGATCTTGCAGGTGCCGGCTGTCAGATCAACACGCAGTAATTTTCCTTTCCATCCCTTATTCATGTCATACCTCCATCTGCCCGTCTTTTACCGTGTTGACGAAACGCAGCATCTTCTGCCGCAGCGGCTTGTCCTCCTCGTCCAGCGTCAGGCACTGGGTCGGACAGAACGCCACACACTCGGGAGTGTCCCCTCCGCAGAGGTTGCACTTGTCCGCCTTGCCGGTACTGTCGACATACTTGATCATGCCGAAAGGGCAGGCACTGACACAGGTTCGACAGCCGACGCATTTGACATCGTCGACTGTGACAATACCGGTTGTCATGTTTTTGTCGATGGCGTTTTTCGGGCAGGATTTCTCGCACCATGGTTCATCGCACTGCATGCAGGTCACGGTGATGAATTTGGCTTCCTCGAGAAAGATTTCGTTGTAGATTCGGGTACGACTGGGGGCGAACTCTCCGGTGTTCTTGAACGAACAGGACAGTTCGCAGGTCTTGCAGCCAACACATTTAGCGGGTTCGATGCGAATCAGTTTTTGCATGAGCTACCTCCTTATCGAGCTGGGTGACAACCATAGAGTGCAACGTGGATTCGAGAATCCTATTTGAAGGCAGGAGGGTTTGAAACTCCCCCCCCACTGATATCATATCCCGGGATTATAGCAGTGTTTTCACACGCTGTCAGCTTTGGGTCAAATAACAGGTCAGGCCGCCTAGTTTCGATGTCAGTTCAGGGCAGTCAGAGGGCGTCCCGCGTGTGATTGTCCGTGGTTTACCGACAGGGGTGCATTGTAAGGGCGGCGCAGGGTCGCGTTGATTGAGTCGGCTCGGGAGGGGGCTTAGGGAGGGGAAGCGCTCGTGGGCCACTCAAGGTCGAGTAGCCCACGGCAAACCAATCAGTTTATTTCGACTACTTCCAGCTCGAAGATCAGGTCTTCTCCAGCCAAAGGGTGGTTCGCGTCGAGGGTGATCTGCTTGCCCTCCACGGCGATGACCGCGACCACCATCCCTTCACCATCATCGTTGACCAGCTCAAAAGTGTCGCCGACCTGGGGGTCGATATCCTCCGGGAATTGAGCACGGGGGACAGTAGAGACCTGTTCGGCATCGTACTCGCCGAATGCGTCTGCGGTTCTGATCGTGATGGTCTTCTTGTCGCCAACGGCCATGCCGATCAGAGCCTCTTCAACCTGGGGGAAGAAATTCTCGGTGCCGATCTCCAGCTCCATCGGGCCCGCGGGATCTCCGCAGCCGCAACCGCTTTCCGAGCAATTACAGTCGTCGTCTCCGCAGTTGCAGTCGTCATCTCCGCAGCCGCCGTTGCCTTCGTAAGTCGTGTCGAAAAGGGTCCCGTCTTCGAGAGTCCCATTGAAATTAAATTTGACCCGGTCGCCCGGTTTCGCCTGTTTGATTGCCTGTGCCATGTTCGATCCTTTTGGTTCGTAAATAGTTTGGTTCCCGTACAAAACGTGTAAATCAAGCTGCGCACTGTTACCACAGGAGATGATAGGTGGCAAGCAAGTAAGAGCGGTTCTGCATCAATTGTCGTTGTAGCTCTGCTTATTAAGGCCACATTCTCCGCATAACACCAAAAATCACTGTGGCAGGTAAACCAAATCGTTCTCTATCCGTCTAGAGGGACAAGTGATATCACCAACCCATGACAACTCTAAGGAGGACTGACCATGCAGAAAATTGTGACAACAACTCTGGTCGTGATGTTTTGCCTGCTGGCGACAGCAGCGCTGGCCGAAGACCTGAACGGTGAACAGATCAACGATGCCCTTGACCGTCGTGGCGAACGTATTAACCACCGGCTGGATGAGAAAGGAGATCGCATCGCTCACAGGTTTGACGACAGAGGTGACCGTATCAATGATCGGCTCGATCAGAAGGGCGATCGGATCGAATCACGATATCGGCACAGGGCGGAGCGTGCCGAAGCGGCCGGCAAGGAAGGCCGGGCCAGGCATATGGAACGCAAAGGCGAACGGATCCATGCGAGGCTCGACAGAAAAGGTGACCGGATCGACCATAGAATGGACCGCAGGGGTGACCATACTGATCACAGGATGGATCGCCGGGGCGATCGGGCAGATCGGCGACTTGATCATAGAGGCGACCGGATCGCGCGGAGAAGGTAGCGTCAAGCATCTATAACCCCACGACCGATACTAAGTAGTCAGGGGGCGCCCGGTTTCGGGTGCCCCCGATTCATACCTCCAATGTCTGAATGGCAACGGATAAGGTTGAGGAGGCATTGATGGACGCGGATTAGGGTATACTCTATCTGGAAGGGCCGTTCCGAATAATTTACCCTGAGGAGGCGTATGTCATGCAACACGTTGTGATAACCGGCGCTAACCGCGGCATTGGCCTCGAGCTCGCGGGTCACTACAAAACCGAAGGCTGGCGGGTCACGGGGGTCTGTCGTGAAACCTCGCCCGAACTTGAGGGGTACGCAGAACAGGTCATCGAAGGGATTGATTTCTCACGCGCAGAGAGTATCGAGTGGCTGGTCGCTGCCCTGCAAGGCCAGATGATCGACCTGCTGATTAACAATGCCGGTGTCCTGTGCAATAACGTTCTCGGCTCACTCGATATCAATTCGCTCCGCCTGCAGATGGAAGTCAACGCCTTTGCGCCCCTGCTGGTCTGCGAAGCTCTGCTGCCCAATCTTAAAGCCGGCAGTAAAATCGTCAACATCACCAGCCGCATGGGCTCGATCAGCGACAACGAGTCCGGTGGCCATTACGGCTACCGTGCCTCCAAGGCAGCGTTCAATGCCTTTGGCCGCTCTCTGGCTATCGATCTGAAAGGGCGTGGCATAGCCGTGGCGCAGCTGCATCCTGGGTTCGTCAAAACCCGGATGGTCAATTTTGGCGGGGTGCTCACAACAGAAGAATCTGTCGCCGGATTGACTGAGAGGATCAAAGCCCTCGATCTTGAAAACACCGGGTCTTTCTGGCACTGCAATGGTGAAGAGCTGCCCTGGTGATTGAGCAGGATAAAAAGCGGCGACACCTTGTTGATATGTCATCGCCCCCCGATCGGACTATAAAACAGCCGCCTGCGGTCAAATTATGGAGACACGATGGATCGCGGCCCTTTCACTAGTGTAGCTATGGGATCAGTCAGCACTTCAAATCGGCCAAGAAGTTGATGCTCGGCTCGATGAACCTTGGCAAGTTATTCCTCTGGATTCTGTTCGTGCTCATCCTGTTCGTTGGGGCGCTCACGTTCGTAGTGTTCTGGAGTCTGCCGGATGTCTCGCCGCTGAAAAACCGTGTAAACACACTGACGATTTCGGTCCCCGACTGGCAAGGGAGGATGCACCCGTTCCTGGTCGGGCCGGCAAATCCGTACTGGACGCCCCTGGAGTTGTTTCCCCTCGAGCTAAAGTGGGCGGTTATCGTTGCCGAGGATGCCAACTTCTACGAACATGGCGGTGTCGATGTGACGGCTTTGAAGGAGGCTTTGAAATACGACCTGAAGCACAAGCGTCTGCGATATGGGGCTTCGACAATTACCCAGCAGTTGGCCAAGAACCTGTTCCTGTCCCGTGACAAATCTGTGTTGCGCAAACTCAGGGAAGTGGTGCTTGCAACGCGCATGGAGCAGGAGCTGACCAAGGGCAGGATCCTGGAGCTTTACCTGAACGTGGTTGAACTGGGCCCGCTGGTTTATGGCTTCGGACACGCCGCAGAGCATCATTTCGGTATGCCTGTGGCGTATCTCACCCCTGCCGAGGCGGCCTTTCTCGCTGCCACGCTGCCCGGCCCGCGCGTTGCGTTCAATCCACAGAACAAGCTTGCCAAAGTTCGTCAACGGGCAGCACGACTGATCAAATTACTGGGTCTGCGCAAGATCCTTGACGAAACTGGGCTCAACGATGCCCTGGTCCAGCTCGGCCAGATAGATGGGCGTCAAGATGACCGTGACGACAAGGCCCGGGCTTCTGACTTGTCAGAAGATTAACGGCAGCGCTGCCGTGCAACATCCGCGTTCAGTGTCAGCACAGGTGCCCCAAAATAGAGTGCCACCGTTTCATCTTTCTAACGATTGACGAAGTGCATCATGCTTTCCGGGTAACGCTCACCGGAGGCCACCCCAAGCGGCATGGCGGCAGCGATCTCGTCGAGCTCCTGCTCGGAGAACCGGATGTCGCAGGCCTCGATGTTCTCTTCCAGGTAGGAGCGCCGCTTGGTGCCGGGAATCGGCACGATGTCATCCCCCCGGGTCAGCACCCAGGCCAATGCCAGTTGGCTGGCCATGACCCCCTTCTTCAGGGCGATCGCGCGGATTTTCTTCACCAGTTCCAGGTTCTTCCGGAAGTTATCCCCCTGGAAACGTGGAGAGATCCGGCGGTAGTCATCCTCGTCGAAGTCTTCGAAGCTGGTAATCTGCCCGGTCAGGAAGCCACGTCCCAGCGGGCTGTAGGCGACAAGGCCGATCCCGAGCTCGCGCAGGGTCGGAATGATCCCGTCCTCGATATCGCGGCTCCAGAGTGAGTATTCGCTTTGCAGGGCGCTGATCGGGTGTACCGCGTGGGCCTTGCGGATCGTCGCCGCAGAGGCTTCCGACAGGCCCAAATAAAGGACCTTGCCTGCCGTGACGAGTTCGGCCATCGCACCGACGGTCTCTTCGATCGGCACATCGGCATCAACCCGATGCTGGTAGTAGAGGTCGATATGATCGACGCCGAGGCGTTTCAGCGAGGCGTTGCAGCATTCATGGACATAGTCCGGGCGGCCACAGATACCTATAATCGGGATCTTGCCGCCCACCGCATCTTCCGGTTTGCCGCGCATGATGCCGAACTTGGTAGCGACGATCGCTTCATCGCGCCGCCCCTTGATCGCTTTGCCGACCAGCTGTTCATTGGTGTGCGGGCCATACATGTCCGAGGTGTCGAGAAAGTTGACGCCGAGATCCAGGGCCCGGTGAATGGTTGCGATCGATTCAACCTCATCGCGGGCGCCGTAGAAATCGGACATCCCCATGCAACCCAGCCCCTGTGCGGAGACTCTCAACCCTAGTGATCCCAGTTTGCGTTGTT
Organism: uncultured delta proteobacterium; assembly: GCA_963825575.1. Lineage (GTDB taxonomy): Bacteria > Desulfobacterota > Desulfuromonadia > Desulfuromonadales > BM103 > JAFDBW01. Next base: position 79,218 of record CAWGUB010000027.1, on the reverse strand, counting down.
CCATGGTTCGTCCTTTCCGGCATGTTGTGCCTGGCCCGCAATCAGCCTGGCAGGGAATGCGTTAGCCCTAATATCCTTGCACCCCTTAACACATTGTCAAGCTGGGGGGAGTGATGCTCCGGCGTCATCAGGACACAATAAAGGAGCTCAAGACATTTCGCCTGCCAGAGTCTGTTAACGTTTACAGTCGGTTTTGCCATTCCTGAATGCATGAATCATTTTGACCTTTACCCACTGTCTGCGGTACATTTCTGTACACATCTTGATTAAACTGTTTGACAGTGCCTGTCTCTCAAGCATATGGTCTCATTTGTTTTTTATGAGTAACCGGGGGATTTTATTTATGCAGGAAGTTTTTGTTACGCATCAATGAGAAGGATTTAGAACCGCTCACTCGGTCTGTGCCGATTAGCGGTTTTCTGTTTGTGTAGTTCATGGGCAAATGACTCCATTGCAGACTATTAATAGGGTGCCCTTCGAAATCCATTCTAAGGGGGAAAGTTAAGCTCAGTCAGACAACGGGCGAACTTTTGGGGATAAAGTGAATTGAGGTGGCAATTATGAAACAAAAGATTCTTGTGCTGGATGATTCTCCTTTCATGTTGACGGTCATTGGCGACATGTTGAAGAAGCTCAATTACGAAGTTGCGACTTTCGACAACGCGAGCGATGCCTGCCGGAAGGTCGAATCAGACCGGTTTGATATGATTATTACGGATCTGAATATGCCAGTCATGGATGGGCTGGAGTTCACAAAGCGGGTCAGGACTTATCCGAATTGCCGGTTTGTTCCAATTGTCATGCTTTCCAGCGAAGACGATGATGAAAAAGTGTCCAGGGCCAAGAAGTTGGGTATTTCAACGTTTCTCCGCAAACCGCCCAATGAAGCTCAGTTGAAAACCATACTGCAAATCACCCTCGGCAAGCGCAAATCACCGAGAATACCGGTGAAATTGGAAGTTTATTACGGTGAAGATGAAAAGTTCTCTGATTATACTGCCGGATATACTTTCAATATGAGTGGCGGCGGCCTATTCCTGGAAACCGAAAGTCCCCTCTCACCCGGGTTGGCGCTGAAGCTTAAATTTGCTCACCCGGAGAACAATAAACCGATCATCTGTCGGGGCCGGGTTGCCTGGGTGAATTCATTGGTCTCTCCAATCAATAAAGATCACCCTCCTGGGATGGGTGTGGAATTTCTCGATCTTGACGAAGAGCTCCAAATTCAGAAATTCCTCCGATCAGGGGGTTGGAGAAGTTGATGCCTCAGATCATGCTGAACCGTCTTTAGCGGTTATAGTCGTTTTAGACGGTTTTTGACCAAACCGACTGATTGCTGTAGATTGGCGAGTGTGCCAATTGCTTGGTGAATGAGAACCAGGAGGAATATTACGGAATGACTACAGGCCATCTGCACAAATGTGGATGGCCTTTTGTGTTCAGTTATTTGTTTGACGCAGCCGCTATAAGACAGTCAAAGAGTTTTGCGGGAGCAGCATAAGCGTCATTTTAAATTGAGGGCATTCATGCCATTGTATTACTAGGAAAACAGTCAAATTCACCCATGCCTCCAGTCGGGTTTATTAGGCCGCTACTTTTCAGGCTATTTACAAGTTAGCTGGGCAATGTCGGAGCATTGATGCGGCAAACGTCTGAATTGAAATACGTGCCAGCGCTACGCTTTCACTGGCTTACACCTTATTACGATGCAATAGCTGGTGCTACGATTCGAGAACGTCGCTTCAAGCAGGCTCTTATCAAGCAAGCGCATCTTGAGCCAGGTCAGCAGGTGCTTGATCTAGCCTCCGGGACAGGTACCCTGGCTATCTGGATCAAACAACACCAGCCACAAGCCAAGGTAATAGGGGTTGATGCTGATTCGGCCATTTTATCCATTGCGATTCATAAGGCACAACAAGCCAACGTCTCGGTGCAATTCGACCGCGCACTGTCTTGCAACCTGCCTTATCCCGCGAATTACTTTGATCGTGTAGTTTCTAGCCTGTTCTTTCACCATCTGTCGTGGGAGGAAAAAGAGCAAACAGCGCAAGAGTTGTTCCGAGTTCTCAAACCAGGTGCAGAGTTGCACGTTGCGGACTGGGGGCGTGCTGCCAGTCCCTTGATGCGTGGTGTGTTTCTGTTAGAACAACTGCTCGACGGTTTCAAAAACACCCAGGACAACGTCTTGGGCAAACTCCCCACACTCTTTGAGCAAACGGGGTTTATTGAAGTGGCACAGAGGGAAACTTTTGATACCGTCTTCGGAACAATGGCGCTCTATAGTGCGACTAAGCCCAGCTAACCACCAAATCAAGCGGACGGTGAAATCGTCTATTCTAGGCCTCGGCAGGCTAAACCGCCGCTTATTACGAACTGTCCGCGCCGAGGTATTTAGGACGTTATTATGAAGATGGTGATTCTTTTAATATTGCTACTAACAGTCCCGGGATGTGATTGGCTGTCAGTTGAGTTTGAAGAAATAACTCAGGATGAGTTAAATCAACTTAAATGTGAATGGCAGGAGCCAAAAGTGTCTCAATGGTTTTATGTCGGCTCTGAAGATGGTTACCACATGTTCATGCATAGAGACCGCCCTGGGGACAAATACTACGAAATCAAAATTTCAGAATTTACAATTGATAAACCCATGTCCATTACAAGTAATGAAGCAAAATGGAGATTAATGCCCTGGGGACCAACCTTCAATATTTGTAAGCAATAGTGTTCCATTAATCACCCTCCCTTTCGGATCGTTTATCGTCGCTACAAAGAAAAAATTAGTATTGTCAGGGTCTGGCGGAGTGAACGATTGATGCGATTGCGATAGAATGCGTCTCAGGAGCAGGGTTTGTAGGAATCAGCCGCAACTCGCCGATTTCGAATGGAAAAAGTCTCTGGAACAACTTCTGACAACCTGGATTTTGACATTTGAGGATATGGCCTCTTATTGATAGAGGTATGCAGGAGACAATACACAGCACAGAAAAGCTGTTAAAAGTTTACATACCACTTTGGCTTATGACCCTCTCATAAGGCAGAGGGATTTGCCCTGCTCCCCATCTCCTTTCGCGGAGTGGGGCTTTTTTATTTATCCGGATCTCTACGAATCCTGTCCCTGAGTTGTCAAGTACTCACAAGATCAACCGAGAGAGTCACTGTGAGAGAATTGTGCGTGGTCGTCTGCTATAGCTCGTTTTTAGAATTGGTTGCTCTCGACTGTAAATGGGCTGAGATACTCTTCACGCTGCCATCGGAGTATTCCAAATAGTGTGAGTCGGAAATGGAGACAAATGAGTAGATGCAGAATCCCATGATCAACTCATCCGATTATACGAAGGTCCTTGAACTCTCCAAACGGGGCCATCAACTACTCAAGGAAAAAAACTACCTTGGGGCCTGTGCACTGTTCGAAGAAGCCCGTAGGCTCGAGCCAACCAATCCATACATACTTGTCGGTATTGGCGATGCCCAGCGTGAGCTGAAAGACTTTTCAAAGGCCGCTCAATGTTACCAAAAAGTTCTGGACCAAGACCCGGACAACCTCTTTGCGTTACGCGGTTTAGGCGACACTCGCCGCGACCAGAATCTGCTTGATGAGGCTCTGATGCTCTGGGCACGTTACATCCAGTGCCGACCTCGGGATATTTTTGTGCTTACCCGGATAGCAGATGGGCACAAAAACGTCGGCAAACTTCAGTTGGCCGAGGAATACTATCACCGGGTTCTGCACATCGACAACCAGGACAGCCATGCTTTGATGGGCCTGGCTGATCTGTACCATAAAATCGGACAAGACCAGCTTGCCATCCAGCGCTATGAACAAGTTCTGAAGAAAAGTCCCGAGATGATCAACATCCTGACTACGCTGGGTACTCTTCACAGGCGTCGTGGTGAGCATGAAAAATCCCGAGAATATTTCGAAAAAGCCCTCGACCTCGAAAGCAACAATACTTATGCCCTGTACGGACTGGGTCACTACTATCGCTGGCAACGAAACTATCCGATGGCCATTTCTCTCTGGGAGCGAGTTCTTGAGCGATCACAAGGTAATGCCGACTTGTTCACTCGACTGGGGGATGCCTATAGAAATGACGGCAACCTGATTGCCGCTGAATCAACCTACCGGAAGGCCCTTGACAACGATTACGACAAATTCAGCCTGTTGGGCCTTGCCAAGGTGCACGCGATACGCGGTGAATTCATTGAGGTTGTAGGCTGCTATCGTCAACTTATGGCCAATGAACATGAGAACGGTTGGTTCTTTGGCGAAATTGCTTCGCAATTGATCAAGCATCAACAACAGTCGAATGTGGAACGTCTCTACCGAGTCGCCTGCGAATTGCATCAGGACAATCAAGCTGTCTGTCGAGACCTGGCCAAGCAGGCTGAAGAGCTCGGGCTGACGTCATCCAGCACTGGATCTTTTTTTGTCTCCTAAGCCTGTCGTTGTGGTCAATGAGTTGCCTTGTCTCCCCAGATATATCTCAAACGCTGGTCACGACCGCAGTTCCATCGGTACGCATTGTAGCGAATGGGATTGTTCTTGTAATAATCCTGATGATAACTTTCGCTGCCCTTGATCGGGTAGAAAGTTGAAGTGTCCAGGATGGGCGTGACCACTGACTGGTCAGGGAACATCGCGACAACCTGTTCTTTTGATTCCTCAGCTATTTTCCTCTCGGATTCATTGGCGACAAAAATGGCTGCCAGGTAGCTGTGCCCTTTATCACAGAATTGCCCGCGATCATCAAAGGGGTCGATGTTGACCCAGTAATAATCGAGCAACTGTCGATAACTCACCTGGTTCGGATCATAGGTGATTTCGACCGCTTCATAGTGTCCTTCATGGTTGCCGTTGTAGGTCGGGTCTTTCAACGTGCCGCCGGTGAATCCGGACACCACATCGGTGACTCCAACAACTTTTTCAAAATCCGACTCCATGCACCAGAAGCATCCCCCCGCCAGGATCGTTTTGTCGGCCAAGGCATTCGCGGCAAAAATGAGCAGGATGGTTAAGAGGAAAAGAATTTGTCTGTATTTCATAAGACCTCCCGTCGTGAAGAGATAGGTTGAAGGATTTTCGATTTGTTTGGCTGAAGTATAGCAGAGCTGTTTAAACACTGATTAAGGGATGTGTAAAGATCCGGTAAAGATTGCAGGACCGGCGGGTCGCGTCCCGCCAGAGTCCATATACTTGCGAACGCAGGCTCAAGGCGCAAAAAACCATATCTTTAAGTCGGCAGTTCGCGTTCTGCCAGACGCCGTACTTTTGTCCATACGGCGACAAAAGTAAGCAAAAATGCCTTTACTCCTTGCGGAGGGCATCTCCTTTGCCAGTTTTCTTAGGAATCCAGTAACGATAAAGCATAACAAGTCGGCCCGTTACAGGGGGCCTTCCTTTTTTTGTCTTCTTGTAGCAAAGAGTAAAAATTATCTGAAATCCCGAGTTATCACTGGCGGAGGGGTCTATAGATATTTTGTTTGAGTGCCAACGTCACAGAAACGATATTGGACATGAGCGCGCAAATCGATTAAGAATAAATCACAGAATTATTCACAATTGAGAGGGAGGTTGATCATGGCGAAAGCAAGCGCACGGCACATCCTTGTGCCCAGCGAGGAAGACTGCAACACCCTGAAGAATATGATCGAAGCTGGTGAAGACTTCGCTGAGATAGCCCAAACCCATTCCAAATGTCCCTCCGGTCGGCAGGGCGGCGCATTGGGTGAGTTCACACCCGGACAGATGGTCAGGGAGTTCGACGAAGTGGTGTTCTCCGGCGAAATCGGCAAGGTCCTCGGTCCGGTCAAAACCCAGTTCGGTTACCACTTGATCGAAATTACTGAGCGTACCGAATAAGGAAAGTCGTTCGGCAGCTCGGCTATCTATCAGGTGTCTGTAGGCAGCCCCGCGGCTTTCCGTACTCGTCTCGCGACGGGCTTGGCTTTATCGTTGAATTTTATCAAACAATCACTTATATATAACCTCGTAGGTCATTATTTGGCCGTGGGGATAACAGCTAGGAGTTTGTTCTGGAGGCAGAGGCTATTCTGAACTCCATATACGCAAAATTTAATAAACATAAGGCTTTAGATGTGTCCTGACCTTTTGCTCGAGCAATTTTTTGCTAGACTATAAGCAACCAAGTTCCCAGCGGGAGGGAATATGCTCGAGAGCGTTAAACAGATTCTTGATCGTAAAGGGCATGGTGTCTTGTGCATCACGCCGGACGCCAGTGTTTATGAAGCTCTGAAGATGATGGCAGACAGCAATGTCGGAGCCCTGGTTGTTATGGAAGATGGGCACGTGGTCGGCATGTTCAGCGAACGTGATTATGCTCGTGAACTGGAGTTTTGCAGCAACTCCTGCCTGACGATCAAGGTGAGTGATGTCATGTCAAAGGACATTTACTTTGTTAAGCCGGAAACCTTGGTCGACGAAGCAATGGCGATCGTCACCGAGACCCGTTGCCGCCACCTGCCGGTCATGGATGGTGAAGAGATGGTTGGCATGGTGTCGATTGGCGACCTGGTCAAGGCCTCGATTGATAAAAAGGATTTCGTTATCAGGCAACTTGAAAAATATATCAAGGGTGAACACTGACCAGCCAGAAATCAAAGCAGGACATAGAATGTTCCTGGCCCTCAAGGGTTCAGGTGTATCAGGATGTGACAACCTCATAAATCAAAGACGATAGGCTGCTGGTGGAAACATCGACCAATACAGCCCGTTCCTAGCCAAGAGAAAGCTTCAAGCAATGAGTGGTCCTCTGACAGGCAACCGGTGGTGCAAACATGATCAAGATTAAGAAAGGTCTTGATCTGCCGATTGGCGGCGCACCGGATATGCACATTGAAGACGGCCCAACGGTTTCCCGGGTGGCGTTGGTCGGCAGAGACTACCAGGACATGAAGCCGACCCTGCTGGTTGAAGAGGGGGATCGGGTGGCGCTGGGCCAGCCCGTCTTCAGTGACAAGAAAAATTCCAAGGTCGTTTATTGTGCGCCGGCGGCAGGCGAGGTGGTTGCCATCAACCGCGGCGAGCGGCGGGTCTTCCTGTCCATGGTGATAGAGGTCTCCGGCGATGACGAGAAGACCTTTCCGACGGTCTCTGCCGACCAGCTTGAACGACTTGACGGCAATCAGGTGGAGCAGCGGCTGATCGCTGCCGGTTTGTGGCCTGCATTCCGGACCCGGCCGTACAGCAAGGTCCCGGTGCCGGGGACGCAGCCGGCGGCGCTGTTTGTCACTGCGATCGATACCAATCCGCTGGCGGCGGACCCGCAGATCGCGATCGCGGAAAAAACTGCCGAGTTTGAGGCTGGCCTGAAAATAGTTCGTCACCTGACAAGCGGAAAGACCTATCTGTGCAAAGCCCCGAACGCACAGATCCCTGCTCCGCAGGGAATCACCGTGAGTGAATTTTCCGGCTGCCATCCTGCCGGCCTGGTGGGGACCCACATCCATTTCCTTGAGCAGGTCAATCATCAACGCATGGTCTGGCATATCGGTTACCAGGATGTGCTCGCTATTGGCCACCTTTTTTTGACTGGCAGAATTCTCACCGAAAAAATTATCTCTCTCGCCGGTCCGGCCGTCGCAAATCCGAGGCTGATTCGCACCCGCTTTGGCGCCTGCTTGTCGGAGTTGGTTGACGGGCAGCTGCAGACTGAACAGCCACGGGTCATTTCCGGGTCGGTGCTGACAGGCCATACCGCCAAAGATGCCGATGATTTCCTTGGTCGATACCACAACCAGGTCTCGGTCCTGGAAGAGGGCAGAGCAGCGCGAATTCATGGGCTGGTGCATGCCGGGCTTTGACAAATTCTCGGTTAAAAAGCTGTTCGCTTCAGCGCTTTTGCCGCGCACGAGATCTGCCGCTGACGACCAGCACCCACGGCAGCCTGCGGGCGATGGTGCCGACCGGTGCCTTTGAGAAGGTGATGCCGCTCAACGTCAAGGCCACCTGGCTGCTGCGGACCCTGCTGACGCTTGATACTGACCTGGCTCAGGAGCTCGGCTGCCTGGAGCTCGACGAGGAGGACCTGGCCCTGTGCAGCTTTGTCTGCTCCGGAAAAATGAACTATGGCTATCATCTCCGGCAGACCCTGCTGAAGATTGAGAAAGAGGGATAATGAAACCGCTTCGCAATCTTCTGGACAAACTGCATCCACACTTTGCTCAAGGCGGGCAAACTCGAGAAGCTCTACCCGCTCTACGAAGCAATCGACACCTTCACCTACACTCCTGGCGAAGTCACGGACGGTGCCCCGCATGTACGGGACGCCATGGACCTTAAACGGGTGATGATCACCGTGGTTCTGGCCTTGATCCCCTGCTTCTTTATGGCCATGTGGAACACCGGTTACCAGGCCAACAGCTGTCATGCAGGTAAACGGCGGCAGCGTCGAGGGCTGGCGCGGCGTTCTACTTGATCTGCTTGGCTACGGAGGCAACCCGAACAGCCTGGTCGACAACCTGCTGCTTGGCGCAGCCTGGTTCGTGCCGATTTACCTGGTCACCAACATCGTCGGCGGCTTGTGGGAGGCGCTCTTCTGCATTATCCGCCGTCACGAACTCAACGAAGGCTTCCTGGTCACTGGTTCGCTCTTCCCGCTGATCTGCCCGCCGACCTTGCCGCTCTGGCAGGTGGCGCTGGGGATCAGTTTCGGGGTTGTGATCGGCAAGGAGATCTTCGGCGGGACCGGCAAGAACTTTCTCAACCCGGCGCTCACCGGACGGGCCTTCCTGTTTTTCGCCTACCCGGCACAGATTAGCGGCGACAAGGTCTGGACTGCACTGGACGGTATCAGCCGGGCTACGCCGCTGAGTCATGCCGCCGAAGGTGGTGTGCAGGCCGTTGCCAGCGTAACCAGCTGGTTCGATGCCTTCTTCGGTCTGATCCCCGGATCGATGGGAGAGACCTCGACCCTGGCCTGCCTGTTCGGCGCGGCGGTCCTGGTCCTGTCCGGCATCGGCTCCTGGCGTATCATGTTGTCCGGACTCGGCAGCGTGGTGGCCATCTCCTTGATGTTCAATTTGATCGGCAGCAGCACCAACCCGATGTTCGGGCTTGGTCCACACTGGCACCTGGTGCTCGGCGGGCTGGCGTTCGGCCTGGTCTTCATGGCCACCGACCCGGTGTCCGGGGCCATGACCGAAGAAGGACAATGGATTTACGGCTTCCTGATCGGTGCGATGTGCATCATGATCCGCGTCGTCAACCCGGCCTTCCCGGAGGGGGTGATGCTCGCCATCCTGTTCGGCAACGTCTTTGCGCCCTTGATCGACCAGCTGGTGCTGAAGGTGCACACCAGGAGGAGGTTGCGACATGTCCAGGGATAGTACCGCAAAAATCCTGACCGTCGCTTTCCTGCTCTGCGTGATCTGTTCGATTCTTGTCTCTGCGGCAGCGGTGCTGCTCAGCGAACGGCAGGAGCGCAACAAGGCCGAGGAGAAGAAGCGCAACATCCTCATTGCGGCCGGTCTTTACCGTGCCGGGATATCGCTTGATGAACAGTTCAGCAACATCGAAATGCGGATCGTCGATTTGCGGACCGGTACTTTCAGTGACGAATTCGACCCGGAGACTTTCGATTCGCGGGCCGCAGCCCGGGACCCGGAGACCAGTTACCGGATTCCGGCAGGACAGGATATGGCCGGGATCAAGGCGCACTCGCTCTACCAGGATGTCTACCTGGTCAAGGAAGGCGACCAGCTTCGACAGGTGATTCTGCCGGTCTACGGCAAGGGCCTCTGGTCGACGATGTATGGCTTTATCTCGCTTGATGCTGACATGACTACAGTCATCGGCTTCGCCTTCTACGAACATGGTGAGACACCGGGCCTGGGCGGAGAGATTGACAACCCGGCCTGGAAGGGCCTCTGGCCCGGCAAACGCATCTACGACGAGGCCGGTAACACCCGCATCGAGGTGCTAAAGGGCGCTGTCGACCGGCAATCGCCCGACGCGGTCTATCAGGTCGACGGTATCTCCGGAGCCACCCTGACCGTGCGCGGGGTCGGCAACCTGCTCCAGTACTGGATGGGCAGCAATGGCTATCGGCCGTTGCTGGAGAACCTGAAAAAGGAAGGGGCATAACTATGAGCCAGGCGAAGGATGTCTTACTCGATCCTCTGTTCAACAAGAATCCGATCGGCCTGCAGATTCTCGGTATCTGCTCGGCATTGGCAGTCACCTCCAAGTTGGAAACCGTGGTGGTCATGTCGCTGGCGGTGATCTTCGTTATCTGTGGTTCCAACGCCTCGGTCAGCCTGATCCGTAAACAGATCCCGAGCAGCATCCGGATCATTGTGCAGATCACCATCATCGCCACCCTGGTCATCATCGTTGACCAGTTCCTCAAGGCCTACGCCTTCGGCATCAGCAAGCAGCTGTCAGTGTTTGTCGGCCTGATCATTACCAACTGCATTGTTCTCGGCCGTGCCGAGGGCTTCGCCATGAAGAACCCCCCCGGGCTCAGTTTCCTCGATGGAGTCGGCAATGGCCTTGGTTACAGTATTGTCTTGATTATTGTGGCATTCTTCCGGGAGCTGTTTGGTGCCGGCAAGCTACTCGGCATCACCATCTTGCCGAGTACCACCGAAGGGGGCTGGTATCTGCCCAATGGCCTGATGCTGCTGCCGCCGAGCGCTTTTTTCATCATCGGTCTGCTGATCTGGGCGTTACGCACCTGGAAGACCGACCAGATAGAAAAGGAGAATTAGGCAATGCTCGAACATTACTTAAGCCTCCTGATCAAGGCGATCTTCATCGAGAACATGGCGCTGGCCTTCTTCCTCGGCATGTGCACCTTCCTCGCCGTGTCGAAGAAGGTCGACACCGCCATCGGTCTCGGCATCGCGGTGATCGTGGTGCAGACCATCACCGTGCCGGCCAACAACCTGATCTTCCAATACTTTCTCAAGCAGGATGCGCTCTCCTGGCTCGGCATCACCGGCACTGACCTGACCTTTATCGGCCTGATCTGCTATATCGGCGTGATTGCGGCGATGGTGCAGGTGCTGGAGATGGTCCTCGATCGCTATGTCCCGGCGCTCTACAACTCGCTGGGTATCTTCCTGCCGCTGATAACGGTCAACTGCGCGATCCTCGGCGGCTCGCTGTTCATGGTCGAGCGCGACTACAACTTTGCCGAAAGCGTCGTCTTCGGTCTTGGCAGTGGCATCGGCTGGGCCCTGGCGATGGTGGCGCTGGCCGGCATTCGCGAGAAGATGAAGTACGCCGACGTCCCCCCCGGCCTGCGTGGCCTGGGGATCACCTTCATGATCACCGGCCTGATGGCCATGGCCTTCATGGCATTCTCCGGGATTCAACTGTAACGGGTTAGACGATGATTGAAATCGGCCTTGGGTTCCTGATCTTCACCATGATCATCATGCTGCTGGTGGTATTTATCCTGATCACCAGGTCGTGGCTGATCCCGGCCGGGCAGGTCCGACTCGGCATCAACAGAGACGAGGAGAAGAGCCTCACCGTCGACCCGGGCGACAAACTGCTCGGTGTGCTCGGCAACAACTTCATCTTCATCCCTTCGGCCTGTGGTGGCGGCGGGACCTGCGCCCAGTGCAAGGTCAAGATCAAGTCCGGCGGCGGCGACATCCTGCCGACCGAAACCGCGCACATCACCAAGCGGGAGGCGAAAGAAGGCTACCGCCTCTCCTGCCAGGTCAACGTCAAGCAGGACATGGAGCTCGAACTGGATCCGGAGATCTTCTCGATCAGCAAGTGGGAATGCCGGGTACGCTCCAATCGCAGTGTCTCGACCTTCATCAAGGAACTGGTGCTGGAGCTTCCCGAGGGTGCCGACCTCGACTTCCGGGCCGGCGGCTACATCCAGATCGAGGTGGATCCGCATGTCTGTGACTACAAGGATATGGAGATCGCCGAGGACTACCGTGACGACTGGGACAAGTATCAACCTCTGGCAGTACCGCTCCGAAGTCAAGGAGCCGGTGATGCGCGCCTACTCGATGGCCAACTACCCCGAGGAGAAGGGGGTCATCATGCTCAACGTGCGCGTCTGCCCGCCGCCGCCGGCAGTGCCCGATGCACCGCCGGGGCAGATGTCCTCCTTTATCTTCAACCTCAAACCGGGCGACACGGTCGAGATTTCCGGTCCCTACGGTGAGTTCTATGCCAAGGAAACCGACGCAGAGATGATTTTTATCGGCGGCGGCGCCGGCATGGCACCGATGCGCTCGCACATCTTCGATCAGTTCATGCGGATCAAAACCGATCGCAAGGTGTCCTTCTGGTACGGCGCGCGCAGCCTGCGTGAAGCCTTCTACGTAGAGGAATTCGACGAACTGGCGAAACAGCACGACAACTTCGAATGGAACCTGGTGCTCTCCGAGCCGCTGCCCGAGGACAACTGGACTGGCGCCACGGGATTTGTCCACCAGTATCTGCTCGAGACCTATCTCTCGTCGCACCCGGCTCCCGAGGACTGCGAATTCTACATGTGCGGGCCGCCGATGATGAACAAGGCGGCCGGTGAGATGCTCTACAACCTTGGCGTCGAAGAAGAGAATATCCTCTATGACGATTTCGGCATTTAGCAAGGAGGTCGGACGTGCGCTTCGAACAAACACGAACCATCCTGCAGAAACTGGCACCGCAGTACCACCGCGCGGTCAGCGATCATTACCAGGAGCTGGCCGACGGAGAGGTGTCGCCGCGGGTGCGGTTGATGCTCGACTACCTGATCGATCATGAAGAGCACCGGGCGCTGGCGCTCAGTGAATTTTGCCATGGTGCGCCGCAAAAGGTGCTGGAGCACTGGTTGAAAGGGTTGGAGAGAAATTTCCCGGAGGTCCCGGACAACCTGCTGGACGAAAGTGCCGGGGCCAGTCTCGACCAGCTGATCAAGGCGGCGGTTGGTTACAAGCAGATCCTGGTTGACTACTTCAGCTATGCCGCTGAGCACTGTACCGACAAGCAGACCGCAAACCTGTTTGAAAAACTGTACAGCCAGGAAGAAAAGGCGATGAGAAGGATGATTCGCCACTCGCAGGGGCTGGCTGATCTATAATGGTGGGAAAGCATAAGGTAAGGTAGAAATGAAAGTCTATTTGGTTGCGCTGATCTTTTTCCTGCTGGCCTTCTCGGGCCTTGCTGCCGGCTTGCTGCTCAAACGTAAAGGCCCGCGTGGCAGCTGTAGCCCGGACCCTGACGCAGGCCAAGACTGCCAGTGCCATTCAGATAAGGCCCCTAAAAAGTGTTGAAGCGTCCGCGGCTTGGTTAGCCGCGAAGACGTCCTTAAAGAAAGCCCTCTCCGCACCATGCCAGGCTAAAGTTAGCAAATTTATCTGATCTGCACATCGTCGATCTGTTGATACCGGTTTAGTTTGAAGACGAGGTCTGCCCGGTCCGGCATCTCTGCCAGCATTGCCCGGGTCAAACGTTCGTAGTGCATGATGAATCGCTGCAGTGCGGCGGCATCCATGACCCTGTGCCCACCTCGGCCGGAGAGCTCGGCCAGTTTACGTTCCTGCTTGCTTCGCCACTCCATGACACTGGACATCCCCGGAATCTTGAGCATGATCAGGAAGTCGATTTCATTAAAGAGAATTTTGTAGCTTCTCTCCAGCTGTTCGTTGACGTAGCGTCGCCAGCTCTGGTCGGGGTCCTCAAAACGTTCCAGGTTGTTGACCGGTACGGTCAATGCCTGTTCTCCCTGGGGTTTGGCACCGACACACCAACCCTCAAAAAGAACCAGGTCGATTGGACCTGTCACCTGACGGAAATCTTTTCTTGGCGAACGGTCATCGATCGCTTTGTCGAAAACTGGTATGTCGATGGACTGACCTGCCTTAAGGCCTCTGAGGCCGGTGAGCAACTGCAGACCGAGTTCGACATCATGGGTGCCGGGAACGCCGCGGGTTGCCAGCAGTGGATGGATCTCCTCTGCCAATGTTAATCGTTCAGACCTGGTCAGGTAGATGTCGTCAATCGAGAGCGTGGCGACGCGTTTTTTAAAGCCCTCTTCAAGGATGATCTGCAGAAGATGGCAAAGGGTGGTTTTGCCGGACCCTTGAGCACCATTGACGCCGATGACCTGTGGCTCTTTGCATTCATTCACTTGTTCTGCAAGGCCCGCTGCCAGCGGGATATAGATATCGGTCAACGCCTGTTCCAGGTCGTTGTCGATCATCATCTGGCGAGCGCCGGAAAGGAATGAGAACCTGGTCCTGTCCGCAATGGCGAGAATTTCATCAGAAGTCAGTTTATGCATGTTCACTGGTAGCATGGCAGTTCCTTCCCCACCAAACGATCATGAACGATACCAGACAGCTATATGGTCGTGGTTCGATCTTTATCCGGTGCGGTTCTGCAGCGATGGTTGCAAAGTGGCCTGATCATAATCCCGGGCCGAAGAGTCTTGCCTCTAGCGGGGCAATTTCCAGGTACAGGTGAACAAACTTTGCACAGTTTGTGTGGCTCCTGTGCATCACGATTCTGTCAGGTGTCGTATAACCTGCTGATAATACATTAACATTGTTTTTGGCACGGCTGATGCTTTTACTTTAAAAACATAGGTGCTTAACACGTACCTCCTTCAGGTGAGGAAGCCCACGGGGTATTGTACCCTGTGGGCTTCTTCCGTCTACTGGCTATGAACAAGATTCGCATTGCACAGAAATCGGATTGGACCCATTTCTTCGAACTGGCTGACGCTGAGGGCTGGCGGGTTCCAGAGGTCGAACGTCAACTTTTTGCGGGAGGATGGTGCGATTGTGCCAAGGTTCTGCAAGAGGCAAATACGTTCAGCGGATTGGTGACCTCCGTGGCCCATCAGCATAGCGGCTGGATCGGCAACCTGCTCGTGCCGGAACGACTGCGGGGCCGTGGCTATGGCTCTCGTTTGTTCAAGGCCGCGCTCTCGGCGTTGCAGGCGCAGGGACTGGCATCGGTCTGGCTGACGGCATCGGAATCGGGTCGGCCGATCTATGAGAAATCCGGCTTCGTCGCTATCGACGAGGTCGAGCGATGGGAGTCCTGCAATAGAGCACCGTCCGGTCTCGCTGACCGGCTGGTGAAAGATGGCGAGCAAAAGCTTCAGGAACTTGATCGGGCCGCATGGGGTGAAGATCGCACCGCCCTGCTGGAGGCCCTTGGCGCGACAGGCGAGGCTTACGCCTGCGGCGATGCCGTTGCGTTGCTTCAGCGGGGACCAGGGCTGCAAATTGTCGGGCCCTGGTACACGTCGACAGGCTGTATGCGCTCCAACCGGCTGCTGCTGCAGAAGATCCTTGCAGAAGCCGACCCAAACGTCAGCCTCGTAGTCGATGCCCTCAAATCTTCACCGGTCCGCCAACTTCTGGTTGCTACCGGTTTCGCTTGTGTCGGGAGCAACGCCCTGATGGTGCAGGGCGACACGACCCGGATTCAGGTCAAGACGATGGTGTCGCTGGCCAGTCTGGGCAGTGTCGGTTGATGATCGACAATATCCATGTGTCCCCTTGACCCACGCCCATACATCGATTAAGTTGTGCTCCCTATTACCGTCAGTGGAGTTCTGTCATGTCGATCAAACCGTCCGTTCCAAGCATTACCCAGAAAGAGTTCTCCCGGTTGCCGTTCGCAGAGCAGATCGATCTTCTGCGCTGCCAGGACGCCCGGCAGAAGTCCAGACTGTTGATCGATGCGGCCAACGGTGCCGAGCTGATCGCGCAGCTGTCAGCGCAGGAAGTGTATCTGCTGGCCATGGAACGTGGTCCGGAACATCTGCCGGAGCTGCTGAGCCTTGCTAGTCCTGAACAATGGACAGGGTTCATTGACCTTGACTGTTGGGATGGGGATGAATTCACTGCGGCCAAGGCCCATCGCTGGCTGGCAACCCTGATGGAGAGTGACGAAGAGACGGTCTTCAACGTTCTGCGAGCCATGAACTTCGATCTCTTGACCCTGATCCTCAAGACCGAACTGGAAATCATTTCCGGGCCTGATGCCCTCGACAATGATGATGCCCGCGCCGAGGCCGTAAAGCGTGAAGGTGGTTATGAGATCAACTACCGCTCGGAGAATGGTGCCAAGCTATATGGCAGGCTCATCGAAATCCTGCAAACCACCGAGGCGGAGTTCTTTGTCTACCTGCTCGAGGCGGTACGGGCCGAATCGATGATCATGCTCCAGGAGTGTGTCTACCAGCAACGTACCGGGCGCCTGCTCGACATGGGGATTCCTGAAACGTTCTCGGCACGGAAGGTCTACACCTGGCTGGATCCAGATCAGTACAGGGAAAAGCGCCCGTTCAAACTCGTTCCCGGCTCCTTTGCTGTGAGTGCGCCCGGCTTTACCTTAACCCTGGTGCGCCCGAAAGGGATGCTGGCAGAGGTCCTCGCCGAAGGGCTGGACGAGGAACTGGCCTGGGAACTGGCCAGCGTGGTCAACAAAGTGATGATGGCAGATCGTGTCGAGCTGGGTGATCTTGACCAGGTCAAAGGCGTGATCAGCAAGGTCGATAGCTGTCTCAACCTCGCTCTGGAATGGCTGGCCGGTCAGGATGCGGCAGTCGCCAGGAAGAGTCTGGACGAATGTTACTGTGAAGACCTGTTCCGCCTCGGTTACAGTCTGACCCTGAAGCTGCAGCGCCGGGCCGCTGCATTGAGCAGAACCTCGGTCGCCCCCTATCTTGACCCGAACGCACGGGCCTGCCTCGAGGCGCTCGCTCAGAACCCGCCGCTCTATTTCGAAGGTGTGGGTGATCCGACCCGGGGCGGCACGCGCATGTTTGCCGACCTGTACGAAGTCAGGTCGGTTGACCAGTGGCTGGCGAGGATCGAAGTGCAACAGCGTATTTTTGAAGAAGGGCTGCAGTTTGTTTTACCTGACCCGGCAACGCTGGACCTGGATGGCTGTCAGCCCGGCGACATCGAAGACATTACCCTGGTGGAGTTCTTCCTGACCTCGCTCGCAAACAAGATCCTCGGCCGGGATTTTCTCCCTTTGCCGCTTGCCGAAGAAGAGCTGGCTGGTCTGCACGGGATGGTTTCGCAATCGGGTGTGCTGCACCCGCTCCTGCGCGAAGAGACCGTCAACTGGCTCGATTCACTGGTGCCGGGTGGCGGCGAATTTGCCGGGTATTGCATGGATATCTGGGAGGAGGAATTCTGCTCGATCGGCTTCGATGATATCGATCCACGATATATCGGTGGGTTGATTGTGCGGTTGGGAAACTTCTGAAATAAAAGATTGTGATGGGGCGCTGATTAACGCTGAAAAGAAGGATTTAAAGACAGCGCTTTTTTAGCAACAGATGAACACAGACCAGTCCAGATTAAAATCAAGAGAACCTTTTTTTGTTTAAAAACCATTATAAGGGCCCACAGGTTCATTTTTTCAATCAGATTTGATCAGAACTGATCAGTGGCCAATTTTATTCTGACCTGTTTACTTGTCAGGTGTCGGTTCCTGGCCATTATCCTTCTGCTTTTTCCCGCCGTTAATAATCCCTTTGAACCAGTTCGGTTTTCCTTCTGCCTCCGCATTCACCGAATAGCTGTACGGGTTTTCAAGGAACTTTACCAGCTCCTTGAAGTACTCACTGGTGAACTGGTCGATTGGCCGATCGGTGAGCTGATCGCGTACCCGCACGATCCGGTCGACGAAATCCCGCTTGAAATTTGAATTCTGTTCGCTCATCGAAACCAGGGCGATCAACATGACGTGGCTCAAGGCCTGAATCTGCCCGGCCTGGGTCTGGATTGTCTCAGCAGTCTTGGTGGCAAACTCAATCAGTTTCTGTTCGATTTGGTTCGGTTCTTCTGCCATGGCTTCTCTCCGGCGCTGCTGCGCAACAGCGTTACATGACGGCCCGCATCACGGTTGTTTGCAGAAAAGGTATTCCTCAACCTGCATCTTTTGACCGGTCTGCGTCAGGTAGAGAAACAGGTAAGCGGTGGGTTGTTCAGCGTCGTGAAGGGCTGAAAAAACTGCTGCAAAGTATTGCAGCTTGATCCCCTTGCCCTTGATCTCCCCGGTGCGCTTTCGCACGATATCCTTGACCCAGAGCTGCTCTTCAGTGGAAAGGCCGGTGTCGAAGAATGCCGGGATGCGGTTGGTGACAACCCGCTCGCAACGGGCGTAGTCGTAAGCCAGACCCTCCAGGAGGCGTTGCCTGGAGATGTCGTTGTCCCGCTGTTCGATAATTCTGATCAGGTTGTTGAACACCTCCCGGCGGTTCATGGGGAAACGGAACAGGTCACGGCGGCGCCATTCGCCGGCCAGCCATACTAGCCCACTGGCAAAGGAGCCGTTGGCTACTGTCAGTTCGTGCAGGAAGGCTGCAAAGCAGTCGCTGTTGTAGGTCAGATCAAGCAGGCGGCTGATCTCCTGTAGCTTCTGCAGTTCGTCATAGGAGAGGTCAGGGCTGCCCAAAATTGTGTAGGGCGGGTTGGGGTCGAACCTGACCCGGAGTGATTCAGCCTGGTCGCGCAGCGGTGAACCTGGTAAAAGTTTGACCGGCTCGATCTGCAGGTGGTGAGGTTTGAGCGCTATGACCCGGTCGATTGATGCGATGAAATCCTCGAAGTTTTCGCCCGGCAGGCCGGCAACCAGGTCGAGGTGCAGGTGGATGCGACAGCTCTCCCTCAACCTGCGCACATTCTCTTCGAGCTGCTCCAGGTTGACCTTGCGGTCGATGGCGCCAAGGGTGCTCTCGAGGGTCGATTGTATGCCGATTTCGAACTGGAACGTCTCGGGCGGTACCGTTTCGAGAAGGTTGAGGGTGGCGTCATCGAGCAGGTGAGCACCAATCTCGAAATGGAAGTGGGTCGAACGGTTGTGCTCGAGGATGAAACGGAAAATCTCCAGAGCGCGCCGGGCATCGTAGTTGAATGTGCGATCGACCAGTTTGACCTTGGGGACTTCGTTTTGCATCAACAGGAGCAGGTCGCTCCGGATTCGCTCCATCGAGTAGCTTCGCATCAGGTTGTCGCGGGCACTGAGACAGAAACTGCAACGGAAAGGACAGCCACGGCTGGTTTCGTAATAGACGAAGCCCCGGGAAAAATCGGCCAGACCAAGCTGAAACGGTGACGAGATGCTGTCCAGGTCGGCGAGCGGCGGGCTGTCCGGGCCGCTGATGAGTTTAGCGTTCTGGCGAACAACCGCGCGCGGAACCTCCCCCGGATGTAACCCCTGCTGCCAGGCATGGAGGAGCGTACGCAGCGGTTCTTCCCCTTCGCCGCGGACCAGTGCAGTGAGTCCCGGATGCCGGGCAAAGATTTTGTCGTCGTCAAAGGAGATCTCCGGTCCACCGAGGATGATGCGCAGACCGGGGCGGGCCACGGCCAGGGCGTCGATCAGGTCGAGGGTCTCACGTCGGTTCCAGAGATAGACGGAGAAGGCGATCACATCCGGTTCGTCACCCAGCACCATGGCAAGGACTGATTGCCGCGGCTCATGCATGGTGAACTCGCGGATCAGCAGTTCGCCGCAATCGTCACCACAGTAGGCTGCCAGGCAAGGCAGCGCCAGGCTGTTGTGGATGAATTTGCTGTGCAGGGTGGCCAGGATGGTGCGCATGCGGCAAGGATAGCGAAGGGGGAGGGGGAGATAAAGTAAATTATGCAGGCGACATATAGCCAGTATTATGTCGCCTGCATAATTTAATTGGTTATGCGGTTACCCTCTAAGTTCAAAAACAATGCAGAACCGGCGGGTCGCGTCCCGCCCGACGCGCCATACTCTTTTCCGGCCAACAAGAGTAAGCAGAAAAGGGCCTTCTCCTTGCGGTGGGCATCGCCGTCTGCCGGATTGCAGTGATTTCTAATGAGCCTGCTGTGATACGTGAGCCGGCCCGTTACAGGGGGCCTCACCGTTCTGCTCTCAATTATGGGATGGCAAGCCTAAACTGATGAGACATCTTGCAGCCGGCAGGTAAGGAACTTAAACTCCTTTTCCATTTGCTTCCGGTATCTAATAACGGGTTTATGTCTCTGAATTTGTTTGTAACTTAAAAAGTTATACGTTGACTCAGAGGGCACGATGCAACGATTGGCCACCGGGTCAAGAAAGCAGCAATGCGAGGCCCCCTGCAATGGGCCGGCTTGTCTCCTCTACTTGCCATAAAGCCATATCCCCTTCGCCAACGTCTATAGCCCCAGCGAAGAGCAGGCCCTTTTCTGCTTACTTTTTTAGGCCAGTACAAAGAGTAAGGCGTAGTCGGGGGGACGCGACCCCCGGATCCTGGTTTAGATCTTCAGTCTTTAGGTATATTTGAAGAAGAAAGAGGACACCATGCGATCAAGTATGGTGTCCTCTTTAAAGGTCTCTATTACCGATTTGGCACAAACCCCTTCGGCTCCTCGTAACTTTCATAATCATGCCGTCGCCAACGAAACGGCAGATCAACAATCTCCCCCGGAGTCGTCGCCGAATAAAGCACCCTGAAGGCCTCGAGAACCACGGCCCGTTGCTGCTTGATGTTGCCCGGTTCACCGAGCGGATGGCCGAAGGGCCACTTGACGTAGACGGTCCGCGGCGGCTGCACCTTCTCGGTGTATTCGCGCACGATCGATACCCCGATAGTCGGGATGCCAGCTTTTTCGATCTCTCTCTGGACCAGTCCCACGGACTGGTTGCAGATGCCTCAGGCAGGGGTCAGCAAGACCACATCAACGGTGTCCTGGCGGAGTTTTTCGACGACCTGCCCGGCTGATTTGTTGATCAGCGTAGCGATATGGTGCCCATCTATATGTCCCATAAAGGAGTAATGGCGGGTGGCCAGGTCGCCAATGACGCCCTCGGTTTGCAAATCACGGAGACGGTCGATCGGGAAGATTATGTTGAGGTCCTTCTCGGCATCGCTGTGATCGTAGTAGTCATGGGTGATCATGTAGCCGCTGCTGATTGTCGCCCCCACGATTTCCCGAAAACTGGGGTCGCCCTCTTTGTCCTGCATATCAAAGGGCTGCTGGTCTTTGTGGTGGATGCCCGAGGTCGTGACCAGAGCAACCCTGCACTCGTTCAGAGGTCTGGTAACAGGTGTCCAGGGGGGCGCCTCCCCGGACTCCCAGGGCTTGTAGGCAGTAATGAAACGTTGTGCCAGGCCTGGAAAGCGGGTGATGAGCTTGGCAATCAGCTGGTTCTTGATACGGCTGAACATGTCTCGAATCCTTGTGTTTTTCGACAGTATAACGTGAAAATTCCCGCGTGAAATGATTTTCTGCTTTAAACGAAAAGGAGTCCGGCCGGATACGGTCGGACTCCTGTGTGCCCACGCTGATGGGTTATGTAAACAGAGCCAATTATTTGCGGAGCAGGGCAATCTCATCGCTGTGCGAGGTTTCTGCGCCGGCGACGATCGGCAGGTCAGGGTTATTGGCCCATTCGATCCAGGAGCCGTCGTAGTTTTTGACCTGTTTGTAGTCAAGGGCCTGGAGAACCAGGGTGGCGTAGGATGAACGGATGCCGGTCTGGCAATGGGCGATGATTTCCTGCCTGTCATCGATGCCGTGTGCGGCGAGCAGGGCACGGATTTCCGGCTCGGGTCGCAAGACCTTTACACCATTGACCTCATGCTGCAATTCGGTCCAGTTCAGGTGAGTCGCGCCGGGAATGTGGCCGCCGCGATCGGCGCGGACCTTGGTCCCGACATACTCTTCAGGAGTTCGGGTGTCCCAGACCAGCACGCCGGGATTGCCGAGACGGGTCAGCACGTAGTCAACTTCAGCGCGTGCTTCGCCGCGGAGAGTTGACGCGGTATTCACTGGGGACGGCTGCAGTGGTCGGCAACAGGGCCGTGGCGTGTCCTTCCGCCGACCACTTCTCGTAACCGCCGTCAAGGACAAGGGTTTTCTGGTGACCGTGATAACGCAGGGTCCAGGCGAGACGTGCTGCGTAGGGGTTGTCGTGTTCGGCGTAGGTGATCACCGTGGTGTCCGGGGTGATGCCGAACCCTTCCATCAGTACTTCGAAATCAGTGGTAGTCGGGACCAGGCTTTTGACGCCACCTCTTGTATCGAGGAACTCGCTGCGGGGAACGCTGTAGGCCCCATCAATATGCCCGAGCAGGTAGATCGGCGCCTGGCGTGCATCGAGTACGACGACCTGTGAGCGGTTTGCGGCCAGCCAGTCGGTCTGGACAAAATAGTCCTCTATCGCTGCTGCCGCCAGAACAGGCAGGGTGATCAGAAGAATGGCTGAGATGGTGATCGTTTTCAGGGATTGCATGGTTGACTCCTTTAAAGTTTACTTTGTATGTAAGAAATAAAATATTTATATAACGGTGTCAAGATGTTTTTTATATAAATAAATATACAGTAGAATGGTAAAGAATAGATGAGCGATTTTTTCGTATGTAACCTCAGGACATAACCGCAAGGGAGAAATTGTTTTGGGCCGCCGGCCTATGCTAGTCTGAACAAAGTCCCCGCACGGGGGCGTTCGATTTTCTGCCGAGTTATTGGACTGGAGTTCTGCGTGGCAACAAGCAAAACAATTCTGGCGCTGGTCGCTGATGAAGAGGGTGAGGTCTTCGAGCATCCCGACCTGTTGCTGGCAGGAATGAATGGCACGGAAGCTGTGCGTCCGCCCGCCGACGAAATGATCCCGATGCCGGAAGGGAGCCGCCTCTTCACCATTCCGCAGACGCCGCCGATCGGATTTGACCGGCGCAGCGGCAAGCAGGTGACGATCGATCGCCTGCCCAGGGAGTGGGGCGGAGGGCGTATCCAGGCCGTCTCAGCGTTCCTGACCCCGGGCTACACGCGGACGCTGTTGCCGGCTGCGGATTTTCAGCGTAAAGGGCAGACTCTACCACTCTGGTCCTACACTGCGGTCGGCTGGTGTCTTGAGGAAGAACGTTTTTACGTTGCCGCGGTGCAGGTCGATCGCAACCCCCAGTGGCAGCCTGACCATTTTGATGATCGCAAGCTCGATCCCCTGGTGCGCAGGGTGCTGCAGGAGAATCCCGACAACCGCCTGCTGGAGCAACTTGCACGCTGCGCCCTCGATTACCACTGCTTTGCCGCCAAGAACCTCTTCTTCCGTCGCTGGGAGGCCCCACTGCCGACTTCGCCGACCTGCAATTCACGCTGTATCGGCTGTATCTCCCTGCAGGAGTCGGACTGCTGTCCGGCCAGCCAGGAACGTCTGACCTTTGTCCCGACCGTTGCCGAGCTCTGCGAGGTGGCGGTTCCGCACCTCCGGGAGGCCGAGAATGCTATCGTCTCCTTTGGCCAGGGGTGTGAGGGCGATCCGATCATGCAGACCGATGTCATTGTCGAATCGGTTCGGCAGATGCGCAGGCAAACCGGACGCGGCACGATCAACTTCAACAGCAATGCATCGATCCCTGATGCCATAGACAAGCTGGCGGATGCCGGGGTCGAGTCGATCAGGGTTTCGCTGAATTCGGCTCAGGAGCCTCTCTATAACGCCTATTATAGGCCGCGCGGTTATTGCTTCTCTGATGTCCTCGAATCGCTCAGGCGGGCCAGGGCCGCCGGGCTGTACACCATGCTGAATTACCTGGTCTTCCCCGGGGTCTCGGACCGCAGCGATGAGATCGAGGCCCTGGCCGACCTGATCGATGAGGTTGGCATCGACATGATCCAGATGCGCAACTTGAGTCTTGACCCGTTCCTGTATCTCTCTTCCCTCGGCATCGAAGGGCCGCGGGGTCGGCATGCTGGAGATGCTCAGGCAGCACAAGCAACGTTTCCCGCAGCTGCAGTACGGTTATTTCAACCGGACCCGCGAGACTTTTTTCCCGCCGGGCTACGAATCGGAATGGCCGATCCCGGCATAAATTGCCAGTCTGTTGCACAGTGAAAATGATGCTTGAGGTTGACTTTCCATATATAGAGAAAGTATGATCTGATCCGTTGTCCATCAAACGTCAGGAGTAGATCATGCGAACTTTTCTGGTTATTCTCGCCGTCGTTACAATTCTGGTTCCTTCAGCGGCTTTTGCCAAAACTTTTGGTCAGGGTATCTCTCTGTCGGAGCAGACGGCCATTTCTTCGATTATCGATAATCCCGTTGCTTATGTCGGTCAAACAGTCAAAGTGTCCGGCCTGGTGGTTGATGTCTGCAGCCGGCGCGGTTGCTGGATCTACCTCGCGGGTGACCGAGAATTTGAAAAGATCCGCATCAAGGTCACCGATGGCGAAATCGTCTTCCCGATGGAGGCCAGGGGCAAGGAGGCCACCGTTGAAGGCGTCGTGGAAAGCATGGAGCTGACCAGGGACGAAGTGATCGCTCGTCGCAAGCATCACGCCGAAGAAACCGGGGAAGCTTTCGATCCGGCCAGCGTGACCTCGGGTGAGACGGTGCTGCGAATCCGCGGGCTCGGGGCCGAGATCCCTGCGTTATAAAGATGAACTGGCGGCACTGGAACAACGCTCTCCATCGAGATATCGGTTTCCTCTGTATCGGGCTGACCCTGGTCTATGCCATCTCCGGGGTGGCAGTCAACCACATCAACCAGTGGAACCCGAGCTACAGCGTAGAGCGCGTTGAAACCAATATCGGCCCGGTATCCGGCAACCCGATGGACGCCGGTACCATCCGCACGATCCTAGCCCGCCTCAATGAAACGGGCAAGCTCGAGAGCAGCTACCGTCCCGATCCGCACAGCCTCCAGCTGTTCGTCGAAGGCCGTTCGATTCTCGTCAACCTGGGTAGCGGGCATGTCGTTCACGATCGCGCCATCCCGCGTCCGGCACTGCGCGAGATGAACTTTCTGCATCTCAACCATCCCAAGAAAAGCTGGACCTGGGTTGCCGACGTCTATGCCGTTGCGCTCGGATTTCTGGCTGTCAGCGGCATGCTGATGATTCATCGCAAAACCATGCGTCGAGGTATTGTCCTGACCTGCATTGGTTTCGTCATCCCCCCGCTGTTTTTGGCCCTCTACCTGTAACCTGATTCCTTTTGACATCGGGTTAGAATTTGACTCACTGTCAGGGCTGAGGTAGAAACGATCTCAGGCTTTTCAACAGTTAATGCCATCTGTTGCCTGCGAATGGAGTTCAGATGAACGTTGAAATTTTTCTCCATGCTCTGACGTCGTATTTCGTCGTGATCGACCCGATCGGCTGCGCATTGATCTTCCATGGGTTGACCTCGGATTGCGAGCGGTCCTATGTGCGCCAGATGGCATTTCGCTCAACGCTGATATCGTTAATGATTGTGCTGGCCTTCGCTTTCCTTGGTGAGGCCCTTCTGGTCAAGCTGGGGATAAGTATTGATGCTCTGCGCGTCGCTGGTGGTATGCTGCTCTTTGTGACGGCCTTCAATATGGTCACCCGGGGGGAAACCGGCAAGAAGTGGGAGAGCGGCCCCGACGTGGATATCTCGGTTTTCCCGATGTCGATCCCCCTTCTGGCCGGTCCGGGTTGTCTCACGGTAACCGTCCTGCTCTTTTCGAAAGCCTCAGGTGCAGGAGCGAATCTCCTCCTGATCGCAGCGGCCATTGTCATGTATCTTTGTGCCTTTGTCGCCCTTTCGCTGTCCAGCCGGATCAAGGACATAATCGGACGGACCGGCGATAACATCCTGCGGCGTCTGTTTGGTGTGATCCTGGCAGCCCTTTCGGTCCAGTTTGTTGTCGATGGCATTCGCCAGATCATGGCCGGTTGACAGCTCGGTACGTCCGGGTATCCTCAAGATCTCTTTGCCCCTCTGATATGACAGAGCGTAACGCAAAGGGATTTGTTCTCAGAAGTACATGGGGAGATTACTCTGGAATCTGCAATCGATCCTCAGAATGGATTGATTACTGCTTCTGCACTGGTGAATCGACCAGCCTCTTGCATAAACTCCCTGAAATCACTTCGTAAAGCATCCTCATGGCAGGCCAGATCCTCGGTTGCCTCCGCCAGGGGCAACGGTCTGCTCAAGCGCTGAGAGATCCTGTGGAGAGCTTTGCCGACTACTTCGAAACGCCGGTAGGAGACCAGCCAGTTGTACTCGATCATGCGCGCAGAGACCACCTTGAGGTCGTCAGGCAGCAGTTGGTGATGGGTCTGCAGAAGGTTGTAGACTCCTTCAGCATAATCTTCAAGGGGTTCTGGAGAGTACTCGGGCCACGAGGATGCCAGGAAGTGATCGTAGAAGATATCGACGATAATACCGCGCCCGTGACCGTATTTCTGGCCCAGCCGGTTCCGGCTTCTGCGGGTGTGGAGGTTGTTATGGGAAAAGCTGTCGATGCGCCGGTGCAGGTGCAGCCCCTGTGCTATCCCCTGGGGGTAGTCTTCAGGGATCGGGCCTTTGACAAAATCACCCATCAGCCCGCCGAGTTGATGCTCGGGATCGGCTCCGGCCAGAAAAAGGTGAACGAGATAGTTCAAGGTCAGGTTCTGAGGATCTTGTTGTGCAAAATCAGGATTTCAAACGCCATCAATGCTTTGCTGGCGAGTTGCTGGACGTCGACAACAGCCTGGGAGAGATCGGCATCGGGGTCATCGACATAGATCAGGCCGACTACGCGGCCAAGCATGCTCATCGGGATGAGCAGTGCGGATTTTGGCGCGGGCTTGCCGAGGAAGGACGTCAGGGCGAGGTTCGCGCCGCTCTGCTGTACCGGGCCAAGAAAATAGCTGTTGCTCTCAACGGCGGTTTTCAATACCGAAGGCTCCGAGAGCGGCAGCTGGAACTGGTCAAATCCCGGGATCGCCACACCTTCTTTCGCCGAACGCCAGCCGGTGACCTGCCCGGCCACTACCATGAACAGGGCTGCCCTCGCATAGTGTGTGCCGAGGTAGGAGATAATTGCGTCCGCGACATCATTGCGGTCGGATACCTTGATTAATGCCTGGGACGTGCTGGCAAGGGTGACTTCTTCTTCGACCAGGTCTTCTATGACTTCAACATCGTCGAGCTCTTCGATGACCTCGGCCGGTTTTTCTTCTTTGAGATTTGCTACAGTCGGGTCCGGCCTCTGGTAGATCA
Organism: uncultured delta proteobacterium; assembly: GCA_963825575.1. Lineage (GTDB taxonomy): Bacteria > Desulfobacterota > Desulfuromonadia > Desulfuromonadales > BM103 > JAFDBW01. Next base: position 52,289 of record CAWGUB010000027.1, on the reverse strand, counting down.
GCTCCGATCCCGGTTCGCTTAGGTCTTCATCTGTCTCTGCTGCAGCGAGCGGCCCTTCGGGCGTGTGAAAGACCGGTGCCCTGTCCAGTTCGTCGCGGACCTCCTTCGGTGGGGCGATATAGCGCATGGTGCGCTTGACGCCGTAGTAGTGTTCCAGGGCAAAAATGAGGCGGACTTCGAGAGCCAGGATCGGCTGAATAATATATCCGGTACGGAAAGAGATCTCGTCGATGGATTTCAGGTCGTGGGGCGATTCCATCGCCAGGGTCAATTTCTTGCCGCTGACTGCAACAGGAACGACCTTATGCTTTTCTGCCAGTTCCGGGCTGATAATCTTGATGACCTGCTCGGGAATATTCTCGAACTGGTTAGGTTTCAGGCAGGGGATTTTAAGGAGGTTCGCCAGAATTTCGGCAAGGACGTTTTCGGAGATCAAGCCCATTTCTATCAGGATCGTGCCGAGCGTGCCGCCAAAAATGACCTGAGCCTGCAAAGCTTCTTCAAGCTGAGTCTGGGTCAGAAGGTTTTTCTTGATCAGTAATTCGCCGAGTCTGACAGCCATCAAGCGCCCCCTTGGATTCTACTGGATAACAGTGGTGTCTGCTGAATGCAGCTGAACCGATTTGACCGGCTGATGATCGGCCAGAGAGGCGATAAAGGCTGCAGCCTTGAGTTTGAAATCAGCCAGGTTCTCTGCAGAGACCGGCTTGGCTGATGGAGCCTTGACCCGTTGCGGGTTGACCGGAGCACCATTTTTATACATCCGGAAACAGAGATGAGGCCCGGTGGCCAGGCCAGTGCTGCCGACGTAGCCGATCGTCTGTCCCTGTGCCACGCGTTTACCCTGGGCGATCCCCTTGGCAAAACCTTTCATGTGCAGATACAGCGTTTCGTAGCTGCTGTTGTGCCGGACCTTGATGTAGTTGCCGTTGCCACGGGTGTAGCCCTTTTTGATGATGACGCCATCACCGACACTTTTGATCGGTGTCCCTGGAGTTGCTGCGTAGTCGATTGCCGGGTGAGATTTCCAGGTCTTGGTGATTGGGTGGAAACGGCGCATGGTGAATCCGGACGAGATTCGCGAGAAAGAAAGTGGCGCCTTGAGGAAGGCCTTGCGCAGGCTCTGCCCTTCGGCATCGAAATAATCGGGGCGGCGGTCACCGTCCTGGTAGAGAAGGGCCTGGAAAGTTTCCCCTTGGTTGGTGAACTCTGCCGCCAGGATATGACCGTAGCCGGCCGGTTGTCCGTCTCGGTAACGCTTTTCCACCAGCGCCTGGAACGAATCGCCCTCGCGGATATCAAGAATAAAATCGATGTCCCAGGCGAAAATATCAGCCAGGTTCATAGCCAGGATATCACTTTCCCCGGTGTTGGTGACCGCTTCGAACAGGCTGGTTTCTATCTTGCCCCTGACGCGAACGGTTTCGGTCGTGTAGGGGATCGGTACCTTCTGAACGGAGAAGTCTTCCGCCTCGCGCGAAATAATCAGCTGTTCATCGTGGTTGATGTCGTACTCGAAGCGCTCGAAGTCATCATTGCTCAGGCAGAGCCGGTATGCTTGTCCGGCGCTGAGGCGGGAGAGTGGGAAGACCGGTTTGCACTGCTTGCTCAGTTCATGGATCTCGCCCGCCGAGAAATAGTCACCCAATATGGCGGTCGCCGTATCGCCCTTGGCAACGGTGCCCTTGATGGTCTCCTTGCGGATTTCCGGAACCGGTGGCGGTGTTGGTGGCGGCGGTATGGTCGGCTCCGACATGTTGGCTTCGGTGCTGGTCACCGTCGGACGTAGGAACAGCGGAATAACAAGCAGAGCACCCAGCACCAGAATCAGCCAGAGACGCAGGCGCGGGGTTGGTCGGCGATGGTTTACAGACGATGATTTTGGCGGATGAAAATCTGAATTCAAGAGTCTTTTCCTGCGAGAAAAAGAGTTAACTTACCGAAAAACAAAATTTATTGATAATATCAGCCCTGTGATGGATTTGTCTAGATATCTGTGGGCCCTGTTGTCGAATTTATCCTGATTTGCATATTGGAATCTACCGGTTTTGCTTGTCATAAAGGCGCAGGATAAGGTACTAAGTTGAGGCATGACAACAAAGGAGACTTGCATGGTCAACCGGCAGCGCCTGAGTGATGAATTTGCCCGCCTGGCGGCAATCAACAGCCCCCCCTTGCATGAAAATGCGATTGCCCGCTACCTGGCCGAGCGTCTTGAGAAACTCGGCGCCGAAGTGTTTTTTGACAACGCCGCTGAAGCGACCGGTGGCGAGGTCGGAAACCTGGTCGCCAGGCTTGCAGGGCGGGGGAAGCAAACCGAGCCGCTCCTTTTCTCCGTACATATGGACACGGTCGAACCGGGTGGCCAGGTAGAACCAGTCCTGCGGGATGGTCTGTTCTTCAGTGCCGGCGACACGGTGCTCGGTGCCGATGACAAGGCCGGGATCGCTGAACTTATCGAGGCCCTGGAAGTTCTCCGCGAACAGAAGATTCCGCACGGGCCGCTTGAAGTGGTGGTTACGATCGCCGAAGAGATCGGCCTGGTCGGAGCGAAAAACCTGAATTATAGCCTGTTGGAGTCAAAACGCGGTTACGCTCTGGACACGGAAGGAACCGGCTGGATGGTTCTGCAGGCGCCGGGGGCCAACCATCTGCAGATCGACATCGAAGGGCTGGCCTCACATGCCGGCATGGCGCCGGAACGGGGTCTCTCGGCGATCCACACCGCGGCCCTGGCGATCAGCCGGATGCGCCTGGGGCGTATCGACGATGAGACCACCGCCAATATTGGCCGCATCGAAGGTGGCGTCGCCCGGAACATCGTGCCGCAGAAGGTCTCGATCGTCGGTGAGGCGCGCAGTCACGATGCAGGCAAGTTGCAGGAGCAGACAGCGCACATGCTGGCCTGTTTCGAGGGCGCAGCAGAAGAGATGACCCGAACGATTGACGGCAAACAGGTCGTGCCGAAGATCCATGCTGATATCCGGTCGGATTTCCCGAGCATGTCGGTGCCTGAGCATGCCCCGACGGTCAAACTGGCCAGGTCTGCAGCAGAAAAGTTGGGCCAGGAGCTCAAGGTGCGCCTGGGTGGCGGCGGCAGCGATGCCAACATTTTCAATGGTCACGGTGTTGAAATGATTATTCTGGCCACCGGCATGAAAAAGGTCCATACCCACGATGAACACGTGGCTGTTGCCGATATGGTCCAGGTGGCGGAACTGCTGGTAGAGATTATTCGGCAGGCGTAGTCGGCAAGCGTGGGGTATGAAAGACTTGGATACCTGACGCCGCAGAGCAAATCCGGAAATGCCAAGTTTGTAGAACCTGTTTTGCTTTGACCCGGTTTCGACCGATGCGGAACGGTCCCTGTTAACTGGTCTCCAACGGCGGTTCGTTCAGCGCCGCCATCTGTTCGCGTAGTTGCAGGATGTGTTCACCCCAGTAGTTGGTCGTATTGAACCAGGGGAAGTGGTGCGGGAAAGCCGGGTCGTCCCAGCGTCTTGCCAGCCAGGCACAGTAGTGCAGGATCCTTAAGGTTCGCAAAGCTTCCACGAGCCGCAATTCGCCGGGTCGGAAATCGTAGAACTCGTTATACCCTTCGACAATCTCAGCCAGCTGCGCCGTCTGATGCGCGCGGTCCCCCGAAAGCATCATCCAGAGATCCTGAATCGCCGGAGCGCTTCGGGCATCATCGAAATCAACAAAATGCGGTGCGTCTCCGCGCCACAAGACATTTCCGGCATGGCAGTCGCCGTGGGTGCGAATGTAGGCGGAATCGTCGAATCCGGCCAGCAGGTCGTCGAGCGTCTGCAGTAAATCGCGGGTCAGTGCATCGTAATTTGCCTTGTACTCGGCGATGATGAACCGGTCGCTGATCAGGGCGACGGACTCATGGCCGAATGTCGTGCAGTCGAGCCGGGGGCGATATTCAAAAGGACGAGTCGCGGCGATCGCGTGGATGCGCCCCAAAGTCCGCCCCATGATCAGAAGGTTGTCGAAATTGTCGAATTCCGGGGCGTGGCCGCCCTGGCGCGGGTACAGGGCGAAACGGAAACCCTGGTAATGGAAGAGGCTTTCTTTCCGTTCGTTGACAATCGGCGCGACGACCGGCAGCTCGTGTTCTACGAGTTCGAAACAGAACCGGTGCTCCTCGAGGATCTGCTCATCGCTCCAGCGTGCGGGACGATAAAATTTGACGATCAACGGATCATTGTCTTCTATACCGACCTGGTAGACGCGGTTTTCATAGCTGTTCAGGGCGAAGTTCCTGCAGTCGCACAGGACATCACAGCTCTCGACGGCATCCATGATGAAGCTGGGGGTCAATGCTTCGAAAGGGTGTTGGTTTGGAGTTTCTGACATGAAAGGTTCGAGATGAACGCCCCGCGACGATCGCTACGGAGTCTTCATGACCTCCCGGATGTCGTTCGACAGGGCAGAAATGTCCTCATCGGTGGTTGCCCACGAGCACATGAAGCGGCAGTGCCCGGAGCCGATGAAGGTGTAAAAGACCCAACCCCGGTTGTGCAGGTTGGTGACAACCCTCTCCGGGATCTCGACGAAAACGGCGTTGGCTTCTGTGGGATGGACGAGACTGACGCCGGGTATCTCAGCAAGGGCGTCGGACAATTTGCGGGCGCAGGCGTTGGCGTGCCCGGCATGCCTGAGGATAGCGTTGTCTTTGAGCAGGCCGAACCAGGGGGCAGAGAGGTAGCGCATCTTCGATGCCAGCTGGCCGGCCTGTTTGCAGCGGTAATCGAATTCGTTGGCGACTTTCCGGTCAAAAAAGACCACGGCTTCGCCCATCGGCATGCCGCACTTGGTGCCGCCGAAAGTCAGTACGTCAACCCCCGCCCGCCAGGTCAGTTCCTTCGGGTGGATCTGCAGCGCAGCGACGGCGTTGGCAAAGCGCGCACCGTCCATGTGCAGTCTGAGGTCAAGGCGCTTGGCCAGGCCATGGATCGCCACCAGCTCTTCCGGCGTGTACAGGGTCCCGAGCTCCGTGGATTGGGTCAACGACAGGACCTTCGGCTTCGGGTAGTGGATGTCACTGCGTTTCTTGACCGTATGTTCGACTTCGACCAGGTCGACCTTGCCGTTCTCGCCGCCCACCGTCAGCAGCTTGGTGCCATTGGAGAAGAATTCGCTGGCCCCACATTCATCGGTTTCGACATGGGCCATATCGTGGCAAATGACGCTGTGGTACGACTGGCAGAGCGACGCCAGGGCCAGGGAGTTGGCAGCCGTCCCGTTGAAGACGAAAAAAACCTCACAGTCGGTATCGAAAAAATCGCGAAGCGCGTCGCACGCTTTGGCTGTCCAGGGGTCGTTGCCATAGCTGGTTGCATAACCGCTGTCGGCGTCCTTTAATGCCTGCCAGGCTTCCGGGCAGATGCCGGCGTAATTATCGCTCGCAAACTGGTTTTTTGTTGTCATCGGCATGCTCTCGGTCGTTCAGGTGACTGGTTACGTTTGAGACTATAACGAATCAGCATGATTAACGCAAAGGCGCAAAGCAAAGGCAGGCGCAAAAGGGGTTATTTGGGACGATCACCCTCTTGCGCCTGTGCTGTTTGCCATGGTCTTGCTTCGATAATCGGCAGAGTTGCTCACTCGAACCGTTTGATCCGGGTATTCATCTGCAACAGGGTCTTCTCCGCCTTGCTGAACATTTCCTCACCGGCCAGGATGCCGACTGAGCTGGCTGTAAAAGGTTGTTCGAGATAAGTTCTCGCCACCCTGACCAGCGATTTCTGGTCCACTGCGATGATGCCGTTGCGGAAGGCCTGGATCATGTCGTGAGTCATCCCCTGTTGCTGATGGATGAACTCGCGATACCCCCTGCTGCCCGGTGAGAGAGGGCGGTCAAGCTCGGCAAACGCGGTCAGAATCGACTGCTTGATCGTTTCGGCACTGAAATCTCCCTTGCATGCCCATTCAACGGCCTGGCGGTAGACATCCAGAGTCCTTTCCAGGTGCGGATCGCGATAGGAGAGCATGGAGAAAAGACCGCCGTCGGCGTTGTACCCGGCCATGCCGCCGTAGGCGCCGCCTTTTTCACGAATCTCCCGATGCAGGAACTCCGCGCGCAACAACTTGGCCAGAACCATCAGCACAGGGGCGTCCGGGTGCGTGTAGGAGACCGTCCGGAATACCCGAGAGACGTAGGCGACCGGCAGGTTGTATTGCCACGCTGTAGATGTCGCCTCGCTTGTAAACGGAGCAAGCTGGCCTGCTTCAGCCATCGCCTTCCCCGGAAGTGCGGCAAGCAGGCCCGTCAAAGGAGCGTGCATCGTCTGGTGGGCCGATTCCTCAGCGGTGACAGCGACGGTGACGCGTGCCGGTGTGAAGAGCTGTGCGGCGATTGCAGCGAATGTTCCGGCCAGCGACACGAGGCCCTGTTCGTCCAGATCACTGGCGGTCCGGATGAGCTGGGTCTGGCTCATGCCGCTCCATTCCTCACGCTGCGCAGCAGTGGGTGTCAACGATGCTGCGGCCGCGCGTGCAGCAAAGGAGTGGCCGGCTCCGGGGATCGAGTTCTCCATCGACGTCCTGACCTGGCCGATGACCGTGCGCAACCTGTCGAGATCGGTAAAATCAGGAGCAGTGAGCATGTCAGCGACGATCCCGCACAGTTTCTCCTGGTTACAGCTCAAGGCCTTGCCTTTGAGTTCCATCGCCGGGTGCATGACGTCGAGGTCGACCGGACTTTCCAGCATGTTGGTGCCGAGACGGATGCCGCCGGTTGCCGCAGTGACACGTCGCGACATGGCGAGGTAGTCATGCCCCGCAGCACCGATTTGCGGCAGGAGCGCGCCAAACATTGGCAGGTAAGGTCGCAGGGTGTCATCCAGGCCGCTGGTGTTGAACTGCAGGTTCAGGTAGGTGATGCCGTTGGTCGGCTGGTTGAACCAGAAAGTTTTACAGCTGGTGATCTGCTCCGTCTGAAATGGCGTGGTCGGCTCATCGCTCTCGATGTCCGAAAGTTCGAGGATCGGCAGGCAGCTCAGATCGTCCTGGGCTTCCTGGCTCTTTTGCAGATCGGCGGCTTTCTGCTTGATCCCGGCGATCGCAGTTTCGTCGAGATGCTCACGAATCCCGTCGAGTCGCTCGGCAAACGCCTGCTCTTCACGTAGAGCGTGCTCGGGATCGGGGCGCAACAGCAGGGTGACCCGGTGCGGGTTGTCGAGCAGGTGGCGGCGAATCATCTGCGGGAAGAACTGCGGGTCAGTCGTGGCGCTTCTCAGGCGCTTCAGGTTGTCGCCGATCATCAGCGTGCTGATCGGATCGTCGGCGTGCAGCCATGGGCCGAACAGGCGCATCATCAACCCGAGTCCGTAAGGGTACTGGTCACCGGTCACTTCGCGATTGGCAAATTCGTACTGATGCAGTGCGGCGTCGATACGCTCCTGCGGAAGGCCCTGCTCAGCGACCCGTGCCAGGGTGTCGAGAATTACCTTTTCAATCTCCGGTAATTTCTCCGGATCCGTTCCTTGCAGGCCAGCGGCAATAAACGTGTCGCGATAATCGTCGTGATATCCGGTCCCCGGCGAGAGGTTGCGGCCCAGGCCCGATTCGATCAGGGCCTGGTAAAGGGGCGCGGCTGGATTGCCGAGCAGCAGGTTAGCCAGGATGCCGGTCGCGGCACGTTCGAAGGTGTCCTCGATCGGGCAGGTCAGCCAGGCCAGCTGGACCATGCTGCGCTGCTGCATGTCGTCATTTGCGTCGACCGGGAAGGTTTGCGTCTTCCTGACCGGTTCGGCAAATCGATGCTCACGGGGGATCTCGCTGTCGACTGACTGCATTTCGAAGCGGCCCAGAGCCAGATGGTCGATCTGTTGCAAATGATCTTCGAGAGGCAGGCTTCCATAGGTGAAAATCCAGCTGTTGCTTGGGTGGTAATAGCTCTTGTGGAACGCCCGCAGCTGCTCCCAGGTCAGATCCGGAATGACCAGCGGTTCGCCGCCGGAATTCTCACCGTAGCAGTTGGTCGGGAAGAGGGCCGCGTTGAGGCGTCGGCCGAGCAGGGATGACGGGTCGGCCATGGCCCCCTTCATTTCGTTGAAGACCACGCCTTTGATCATCAGGCTGGCGGGGTCCGCCGGGTTGGCAAAGTCAAGCCGATGGCCTTCCTGGAGAAAATCCTGTTCGCGCAGCAGGGGAAAAAAGGTTGCGTCCAGGTAGATCCCCATCAGGTTGTAGAAGTCCTTGCGGTTCATGCTCGCGACCGGATAAAGGGTCCAGTCGGCTGCCGTCAGGGCATTCATGAAGGTATTGAGGCTGCGCTTGAGCATGGCGAAAAACGGATCGCGCACCGGGTACTTCTGCGACCCGCAGAGGACTGTGTGCTCGAGGATATGGGCGACGCCGGTCGAATCCGGCGGCGGGGTGCGAAAACCGACGGCGAAAACATTGTTCGGGTCGTCACAGGCCAGATGCAGCAGTCGCGCACCGGTCGGTTCATGTAGCAGAGAGACGGCTGTCAGGTTAAGTTCCGGAACCGGCAGGTTCTGTTTTGTCAAAAAACTTCCAAGCCGATCGCCGGGCAGGGGCAGGGTGTAATTCATCAGGTGCTCCATTTCATGGTGTCATTATGATGATCAATTGTAGCGTACTGCCGTCTGATTGATAGTTGAGGTTGAAAATAAAAGCCCCGCTCATGGAGCGGGGCAGGAGAGTGACATAGTTTTTACAGAAATGCCAGTTGATGATGGAGTTTATTTTTCGGGCATTTAGAAAAAGTGCACTCCGAATTGTTATGGCTTGATGATGATCTTGCCGAAAAGCCCTTTGCCGGAGAGAAATTGGTCATAGGCTTTTGCCGCCTGATCAAATGTATACTCGGCGCCGATGGCGGACTTGATCTTGCCTTGTCCCATCCAGTAAAGACCCTGCTCAAGTTCAGCCTTTGTGCCCTGAGTAGAGCCAAGGATGTTGGTCCCCTTGAAGAAGACATGGCGCAGGTCGATTTTGGCGTCAAAGCCGGTGGTTGCCCCACAGCTGACCAAGGTGCCACCGAATTTCAGCAAGGTAAGCTGGGCGTTAAAATGGGTTTCACCAATATGATCAAAAGAGACATCGACACCCGGAGCGCCACCAGTCTGCTTGGCGATCTCTTTACAAATGCCGCGAACCTCCTTAACCCAGCCTTCGTCGCGGTGATTGACCACATAATCCGCACCCAACTCTTTGCACAGATCGGCGTTTTCCGGACTGGCGGTGGCTATAACAGTACAGTTGTAGAGTTTGGCTATCTGGATTCCGAGGTGGCCGACACCGGAGCGTCCGCCCATGATCAGAACCAGTTGACCCGGTTTGATCTGAGCCCGCCCGACAAGCATATGCCATGCGGTGAGCAGGTTCATGGCAGCAGCGGCGGCCTGCTCATAGCTGACCGAGTCGGGAATCTTCACGACGTTGACTTCCGGCAGGCAGACTTGCTCAGCGTGGCTGCCCGGGGTCGTTTGAAAACCCCAGACCATGCGTTTTGAACAGTCGTATTCCCTGCCGCTGGTGCAGGCTTCACAGACCCGGCAGGCCATGTTGGCATGAACGGCGACCCGGTCACCAACCTTGATGCTGGTTACATCACTGCCGACAGCGAGAACATCTCCAGCGGCATCGGAACCTGATGTGTGAGGAAGTTCGACTGGAATCGGGTTGCCGCGCATCCCCCAGACGTCGTTATAGTTCAATGCAGAGGCCTTAACCTGAATCAGGACTTCATTCGCTTTTGGCTCTGGATTCGGGACCTCCTCTACAGTCAGGATATCTGCAAAATTATCATCGGGCGCATACTCTTTGTAGACAAGTGCTTTCATTTTTTGATCCTTTCCATTTGGTTGGGTGCGTCCTGTAAATAGGTTTTCGAGAGGGGCGACTCTCTAAGTCTGCTGTGTGATATTGCTAGCCTATCCACGATTTATATATTTGTCAAACAAATATATAAATGCTTCCCATGATCCTGTAAATGAGATATCTTGGATTTAAGAATAACAATACTATCACTCGTGTCCCGAGTGAAAAGGGAGAGTTCTGGAAAATGGCGATTAATTTTCAACCGCTTGTTGCAGAAAGCCTTGCCAAGCAGATCGCGGAAAATATCCGCAGTTCAATTCTTGATGGAAGTCTCAAGGTTGATGACCAGCTTCCGACCGAGGAAGTATTGGCGGAAAAGTTCAACGTGTCTCGTCCGACTATTCGCGAGGCATTAAAGCGGCTTGCCGCTCAGAACCTGATTCGCAGCCGTCGCGGCCCGACCGGTGGTACCTTCGTCAACCGACCCAGCCAGGAAGATCTTAGCTCCTCGCTGACGGGTGCCACCATGCTTTTGGTCAGCATGGGTGAATTCAGCCTCTCTGAAATTGCTGAAGCGCGCCGCGAACTGGAGTTGACCTGCTGCCGTCTCGCCGCAGAACGTCGGGATGATGAGCACCTGTTGGCCATGGCGGAAGAGATTGAACGGCAAAAAAATCCCGCTACTACGGATGTAGACTTCTGCGCATCAGATGTTCGGTTCCATCGGGCACTGGTTAACGCGACCCGAAACCCGGTTCTGCAATTTGTCATGTTTGCTGTGATTGAGGCGTTGCAACCGGCAACCAACCTGGTCATCTTCCGATTCAGGGAACGTGAAATAATTCTCGCCCAGCATGAACGCATCTATGAAGCGATCAGAGTTCAGGATGCCGTCGTCGCTGAAGAAGCCATGGCAGAGCAGATGAACTACCTGTGCGAACAATACGCCCAGGCCCAGGAGTGGCGCCGTGACCGTGATGAGGAAGCGCAGTGAGCGATAAATTTAAAGCCCTGATTCTGACTCGGGAGAACGGCGTCGTTGAGCATAATATCCGTCAACTCTCGATCGATGACCTTCCTGAGGGTGATGTGCTGGTCGCAGTAAAATACTCAAGTCTCAACTACAAGGACTGCCTGGCTGTTGCCGGTCGGGGAAATATCGTTCGCCAATACCCGATGATCCCTGGAGTGGACTTGACCGGAGAAGTTTTGTCCTCAGAGTCTCCAGATTTTCAGCCTGGGGATAAGGTGCTGCTGACTGGATGGGGCGTGGGGGAACGTTACTGGGGGGGCTATACGCAGCAGGCCAGATTGAAATCCGAATGGCTTATTCCTCTCCCCGATGAGCTTGAAGAATTGCAAGCGATGGCCATCGGCTCAGCAGGTCTCACTGCCATGTTGTGCGTCATGGCTCTGGAAGAGCAGGGGGTGACTCCGGAGCAGGGAACTATTCTGGTCACTGGAGCGAGTGGCGGGGTCGGTGGTATTGCGGTCGCCCTACTCGCCGGGTTGGGCTTCTCTGTCGCGGCGGTTACCGGTAATAGAGAACATGACGATTACCTTTACCAACTTGGTGCTAGCGAAATAGTGAGCCGCACAGAACTTGAAAAGCCTGCCCGTCCCCTGGAAAAGCAACGCTGGTCCGGAGCGATCGACACTGTCGGCGGGAAGGTCCTGTCTCGTCTGCTGGCAGAGATGAAATACGGCGGCACAGTCGCCGCGACCGGCCTGACCGGGGGGGCAGACCTTAATACAACAGTCATGCCTTTCATTTTGCGGGCGATCAAGATGGTCGGGGTGGAAGTGACAACCTGCCCGATCCCGCTGCGAAAGACAGCCTGGATGCGCTTGTCGAAAGAACTCTCTGACAACCTTCTGGACCAGATTTACAAAGTTATCTCTCTGGAAGAGGTCCCGCAGTATAGCGAAAATCTTCTCGCCGGGCAGGTCAACGGTCGTGTGGTCGTCGACCTGAAACTATGAGGAAGCTCGATTCGGACCGATATAGAGATTGGAGGCAGAATCTTGATTTGGTAACTGTCAGAACCTGACGGGAAGATCCTGGCTCTTGCTGCCTTCCCCCTGCGCTTTCCCTTTTCATTGAGACGCTTAACTGGTAAAATCCGCAAGATTTTAATCTGCCCAGCACGACCCAGAGGCCTCCGGGAAATCCATGTCGCGTCGTAAACGTCTCTCCTTAAAACAGAAAATGACGGGAATAATTTTCCTGGTCAGCATGTTCGCGCTGATCCTGACTACTGCTCAGTTCGTCTTTTTCGAGTCTAAACATATGCATGATTTTGCTGAGGGCGAGCTGAGCTCTTTAGCCAGGGTCATTTCACTGGGGGCCGTTTTGCCAATGGCAAGTGGGGACCTCGCCCATATGCAGGAGATCCTCACAGCTCTGGGCGCACGCGAGGATGTCTTTTTTGCGCAGTTCCTGACAACGAATGGCAGGACAATCGTCAGCTACCAGACCTCTCCTGCGAGCACATCGGGAATCGATCCAAGCAGGCTGGAAGAACTGCTTGAAACAGAGAAAAGGCAGGTCGCTGAAGGCCGACAGTTGGATGTGGAAAAAATCTGGCAGGAAGACGGCCGGATGTATCATTTTATGCCGGTTGTTTATCAGAATAGAATCGTTGGTTACAGTTTCCTGTGCCTGGAAATGGAGGGGCTGCACCATGACCTCCTGTCCCTTACCTTGAGCTGGATCCTGTCTATGGTGATTGCGATTCTGGTGACCTATTTGTTGAGTGTAAGAATGCAGAGATACATCACCAAACCCATAGAACAGTTGGCCTCGCAAATGCTGACAATCTCGAGGGAAAAGCGCCTGATCGGCCCGGTTCATCATGAAAATGAAGATGAGTTCGGAGTCCTTTACACGGGTTTTGAAGAGATGATCAATTCTCTTAAGGAGAGGGACAGGTTGCTCGAGCAGCAGCGCAAAAACCTCGAACTGGAAGTCCAGGTCCGAACCAGGGCCATGGAAGCGGAGAAGGAAAGGGCGGAACAGGCGACGCTCGCGAAATCCAGGTTCCTGGCAAATATGAGCCATGAAATACGCACACCAATGATCGGTGTCCTGGGCATGGCGGAACTGCTGTGCAAAAGACCTCTCGAAAGTTGCGATAAGCAGATGGTAGAGACTATTTACAACTCCGGAGAGGCCCTGCTTACAATTCTCAACGATATTCTCGATTTCTCCAAAATTGAAGCGGGGCAGTTGAAGTTTGATGCGATCCCCGTTGATTTGAAGCTGTTGGCGGAGGACGTCGTGAAACTTATGGCAGCCAGTGGCCAATCCAAGGAGATTGAATTGAAGGTGGAAACGCCCGATCTGGTGCCGATTGTGATCGGTGACCCGGGCCGGATCCGCCAGATTCTTCTGAATCTGGTTGGCAATGCCGTAAAATTTACCGATTCCGGTACGATCTCGGTTTCCTTGCGGATGTCTTTCGATGGGACTGCGGACGTCTGCAACTGCTTTTTCGATATTCAGGATACCGGTGCCGGGATCGATCCGGATATCCAAGACCGTATTTTCGATTCCTTTGACCAGGGTGACAGCAGTACGACACGCAGATACGGCGGGACCGGGCTTGGTCTGGCCATAGTCAAAGACCTTGTCCGGGCCATGGGGGGAACTATTTCGCTTGAGAGTACGCCTGGCGAGGGAAGTACATTCAGTGTCTGTCTGCCCCTGACAATTACTGATAAGTCTGTCCAGATACGGTCTCTGCCGGACGATCACGCTGAGCCTGACGAATTGGCTGTAGGGAATGTTGAACCGCCTCCTTTCAGTGAACTGAACCAAGGGTTGCGCATCCTCCTGGCTGAGGACAATCCTACTACCCAGAGCCTTATTTCCATCCTCCTGGAGCAGATGGGCTTTGACTTGACGATTGTTGACAATGGTCAGGCAGCAGTCGAATTCCTGGAGAAGGAAAAGGTCGATCTGATCCTGATGGACTGCCAGATGCCGCAGATGGATGGCTTTAAAGCCACGGCGCATCTGCGCGCAAAGGGGATCGAGACTCCGGTTGTTGCCCTGACGGCCTATGCCCGCGATGAAGATGAAGAACAGTGTCTTGCCGCTGGGATGAACGATTTTCTCAGCAAGCCGTTCCGTCAATCAGAACTGCGGGCCATGCTGCAGAAATGGCTGGCACACAAACCCGAGAGAGTGTCCCCCCGCAGCAAAATTCAGCGGTTTGAGACTGATAGATTTAAGTTATGATGTTACACAAACTGACATCCATGCCGATGATCCTTCGGCTTTCACTGTGCCTGCTGGTCTCTGCAGGGATTCACGGAGGCGTGGCCTATTATGACTGGGCGAATCAGCCTGCCAGCGTAGCCGATGGCCAATCTGCAGTAGTCGTTGCACTGGTTGCCGCTACAGACGATCCATCCTTTGCCGCTATTGAATCTCCGCAAGCCCTTCCGGAGCAAGGCCCCGCAATTGCAGAGCATAAAGTAACGGCCAAAATTGCCCCGGTTATATCACCCGGGCCGATCGTGAAGCCGTCTCGCATGACACAGCCGAAACCACAACCGGAAAAGGAAGCTGCCGAAGTTGTCGAAGAATCGGCAGAAGAGGTTGAATCGACAGCCCTGGTTTGCGTTAAGCCCCTTGAGAATGTGCCGGAGCCTCTGGCCGAAGTTGCGGCGATAAATGGTCCGGTCGAAATGGCCTTGCAAGGGGCGGGTGCAGTTGATTCCGCGCAGGAGGTCCGGGTTGCACAGCATAAGGATCGCCAGTCGGCCCATCGCAACGCTGTCAGGCCGACAGGGGAGGCGCTGATAAAAGCCATGCCGGACTATCTCAACAACCCGTTACCTGAGTATCCTTACATAGCTCGTCAGCGACATTGGCAGGGCGTGGTGTGGCTGTTGGTCGACGTCTCGGCCGCGGGCCTGGTCGACGATGTCGATGTTGAGCGCTCATGTGGCTACCGGGTCCTCGACAGGGCTGCCAGCAGAACCGTGAAACGCTGGGAATTTACCCCAGCAACGCGAGCTGGCCTGCCAGTGGAAAGCCAGGTTCGCATCCCGATTCGTTTCAGCCTGGAAGACAGCTGAGGCCAAGCCTGTCAGTAGAGTTGAAGCTTTTCTTGCCATCCGCAAGGGCAAAGTGTGATTTAGTCTTGCATTATTGCTCATGGCATGCTAGAAAATCGCCCTTCGGGGAGTGGCGCAGCCTGGTAGCGCGCCAGTTTTGGGAACTGGATGTCGCAGGTTCGAATCCTGTCTCCCCGACCACTTAAAGCGCCAGTAGCTCAGCTGGATAGAGCATCGGCCTTCTAAGCCGACGGTCGAGGGTTCGAGTCCTTCCTGGCGCGCCATTTCGTTTGGCGTTCGAGGGGTGGTTTCTCGTTGACATTGCTCCTCGGCCTTGTCTAGAATCTTGTTCTTTATGGTGGGTGTAGCTCAGTCGGTAGAGCACCAGGTTGTGGCCCTGGTTGTCGCGGGTTCAATCCCCGTCACTCACCCCATAAATATTCCGGGCCTGCCTTTTCCCCGTCGACCCCTCAGAATGTGGCGGTTATCCCGGGAAAAGTCGGGCCTTAATTGTATCCAGAGGGCCAGTTAGTTTCGCGGGTGTGGTGGAACTGGTAGACACGCTAGATTTAGGATCTAGTGCCGAGAGGCGTGGGGGTTCGAGTCCCTTCACCCGCACCAATTTTCAAGTATGAAAACTTGTCGATAAATTTTGCCGATGCCGGTATCATGTCCGCTGTCACGGCAGAGCAAATGAGGAGCACTAAGTATGAACGTGAAGGTTGAAGATGTCAGCAGCATCAAGAAGAAACTGATTTTTGAGGTCGACTCGGAAAAGGTCGACAAGGAAATCGGTCGTGCCTATAAGAAGATCGGCAAGACTGCCAAGGTTAAAGGGTTCCGTGCCGGAAAAGTGCCCGATTCGGTTCTGGAAAAATATTACGGCGCCCAGATGGAGCAGGAAGTCCTGACCCGGCTGATCAATGATACCTACTTCAAGGCCCTCGACGAGAATGATATCCAAGCCGTTGGAGAACCGAATATCGTCGACAGCAGCGGGATCAACAAGGGTGAAATCTTTACCTACGAAGCTGAAGTTGAGATCAAGCCGGAAGTGACGGCCAAGGATTACACCAAGCTGGCCCTGGAAAAAGAAAAGTTTGTTGCCGATACCAAGATTGTAGAGGGCCGTCTTGAAGAGATGCGCACCTCCCGTGCGCAGCTCGAAGTCACCAGCCGCAAAAAGGCTCGCAATGGCGATTCCGTCGTAATTGATTTCGAGGGTTTCGTTGATGGCGTGGCTTTTGCCGGCGGTAAAGGCGAAGATCACCTCCTCGAGTTGGGCTCTGGTTCTTTTATCCCCGGCTTTGAGGATCAGGTTGTCGGCATGAAGCGGGACGAAGACAAGGATATCGAAGTCACGTTTCCTGAAGAATACGGTCAGGCCGAACTGGCTGGCAAACCGGCAGTTTTCAAAGTGACGTTGAAGGAGATCAAGGAAAAGGTCGTCCCGGAACTCGACGATGAATTTGCCAAAGGCTTCGGCGTTGATACACTCGACGAACTTAAAGCCGAATTGCAAAAGAGCCACGAAACCCAGGAGAAGAACCGGGTTGAGAATGACTTGCGTGAAAAGCTGGTCAGCGCTCTGATCGAGCGCAACCCAATCGAAGTTCCTGAGGCGATGATCGCTAAACAGCTTGACTACATGTATGAGAATATCAGCAACCGTATGCAGTCGCAGGGGATGTCTGTCGCCATGCTGGGGATCACTCCGGAAAATTTCCGTGAAAATTACCGGAACACAGCCGTTGAGCAGGTCAGTGGCAACCTGATCCTCGAAGCGATCGGCCGTCAGGAGAGTATCCAGGCCGATGAGAGTGAAATTGATGCCAAGCTGGAGGAGATTTCCACCATGGCCAACGCTCCCCTCGAGACGGTGAAAAAGTACTACTCCGCAGCTGAGGCTCGCGTCGGCCTGATGGCGCAGATTGCGGAAGAAAAAGTCATCAGCTTCCTTCTGGATAATGCCAAGGTCAAGGAAGTGTCACCGAATAAACCGAAGAAGAAGGCGGGCAAGAAAACCGGGGGGGACGCATGAACCTGATTCCAATGGTCGTGGAGCAGACCGGACGTGGAGAACGCTCCTATGATATCTATTCGCGACTGCTCAAGGACCGGATTATTTTCCTTGGTGGCGGGATTGACGATCATGTGGCCAACCTGATCATTGCCCAGATGCTCTTTCTCGAATCGGAGGATTCTGAAAAAGACATCCATCTGTATGTCAACTCTCCGGGCGGCATTGTGACCGCCGGTCTGGCAATCTATGATACCATGCAGTATCTGAAGGCTCCGGTTTCGACTATCTGTGTTGGCCAGGCGGCCAGCATGGGCGCTCTCCTGCTCGCGGCCGGAACTTCGGGCAAGCGTTATGCCCTGCCGCATGCGAGGATCATGATCCATCAACCGCTCGGCGGCTTCCAGGGGCAGGCCACCGATATCAGCATCCATGCCCAGGAAATCCTGCGTCTTAAGGATACCCTGAACTCGATCATGGCCAAGCATACCGGTCAGCAGCTTGGGCAGTTGTCGTCCGATACGGAACGTGATTTCTTCATGGGTAGCGAAGCGGCAAAAAAGTATGGTATCATCGACGATATTGTGTCGAGAAAAGACTGATTTACACGAGGTGAGGCAGTGACGCAAAAGAGTGGCCACAGTGATCAATTGACCTGTTCATTCTGCGGTAAAGCGCAGGAAGAGGTGAAGAAGCTTATCGCCGGACCGGCGGTCTATATCTGCGATGAATGCATAGAACTGTGCAAGGATATCATCGCCGAAGAGGCGCAGCTTGATGAAACCCCGATGGGTGAAGGCCTGCTGCCGAAACCTGTTGAAATCAGGGATGTCCTGGATGATTTCGTAATCGGGCAGGAGCGCGCGAAAAAAGTTCTGGCGGTTGCAGTCTATAATCATTACAAGCGCATTGAAGCCTCTGAAAAGGCCGGGGATGTTGAAATACAGAAGAGCAACATCCTCCTGCTTGGGCCGACCGGCAGCGGCAAAACCCTGCTGGCCCAGACCTTGGCCCGAGTGTTGAATGTCCCGTTTGCAATCGCCGACGCCACTAACCTGACTGAAGCCGGTTATGTTGGTGAAGATGTCGAAAATATTATTCTGAACCTTTTGCAGGCAGCTGACTACGATCTGGAGAAAGCCCAGAAGGGGATCATCTATATCGACGAGGTCGACAAGATCGCCCGTAAATCGGATTCCCCTTCGATCACCAGGGATGTTTCTGGTGAAGGGGTGCAGCAGGCCCTGCTGAAGATTATCGAAGGGACGACTGCCAGCGTACCGCCGAAAGGTGGCAGAAAACACCCGCAACAGGAATTCCTGAAGGTGGACACCACTAATATCCTGTTTATCTGCGGCGGAGCCTTCTCAGGGCTGGAAACGGTTATCAACCAGCGTGTCGGCTCCAAAACCATGGGCTTCGGTTCCAACCCTGTGCCGAAAACTGATCAGAAGATCGGTGAGGTCCTGTGCCTGGTGGAACCGGGTGACCTGCTCAAATACGGCTTGATCCCCGAGTTCATTGGCCGTTTGCCGGTTGTCGCGACTCTCGATGAGCTGGATGAGGAAGCGCTGGTCAGAATTCTCAGCGAGCCCAGGAACGCGTTGATCAAGCAATACCAGAAGCTTTTTGATATGGAAAATGTTGATCTCAAGTTTACCGATGGTGGCCTGGTCGCTGTTGCCAAGGAGGCCCTCAAACGTAAAACCGGTGCACGCGGCTTGCGTTCCATTCTTGAGAATGCAATGCTTGACGTCATGTATGATATCCCGTCCCAGGATCGTGTTCGGGAGGTTGTTATCAATGAAGATGTGATTTTCAAGGGTTCCCAGCCTATTATAATCTACGAATGTGCTGAGTCGGCCTGATAGAGTTCCTGTCGGGCGTTAGCTCAGCCGGAAGATATTGTTATGACCGAACTCTCAGAAAGCTTCATGCCTGAATCTGTACCCCCTGTATCATTCCCGGTTCTGCCGTTGCGGGATATCGTGATTTTCCCGCATATGGTGACCCCTCTGTTTGTCGGGCGACCAAAATCGATCCATGCCCTGGAGTGGGCAATGGAGCACGACAAGCAGGTGCTTCTGGTGACCCAGAAGGATCCAAAGACCGACGATCCCCTGGCTGACGACTTGTATGAAATAGGGACTCTGGGGCAGGTTGTGCAAATGCTGAAGCTGCCGGACGGAACTGTCAAGGTCCTGGTTGAAGGCACGGTCAGAGCACGCCTGATCGATCTTGAATACACAGATGAGTGCATATTCGTCAGCCTGCAACAGTTGCCGGACCAGGAAACCGCGTCTCCCGAGCAGGAAGCCCTGATGCGCAGCGTCAATACGACCTTCGATACCTACGCTAACCTGAGCAAGAAAATACCAGCTGAAATGGTGTCATCGATCTCCAGCGTCGAAGAGCCCGGACGTTTTGCCGATACCATTGTTGCACACCTGACGGTGCCGATTTCCGACAAGCAGGAGATCCTTGAAGAAATGGACTCCCTGCTGCGGCTCGAGAAGCTTTTGGCCCTCATGGAGCGCGAGGTTGAAATCCTGCAGATCGAAAAAAAGATCCGCAACCGGGTCAAGAACCAGATGGAGCGCAGTCAGAAAGAATACTATCTGAATGAGCAGATGCGGGCCATCCAGAAAGAGCTTGGCGAGAAGGACGAGTTCAAGCAGGAGCTGCGTGAACTCGAAGAGAAAATAGATAAAGCGCGGATGTCCAAGGAAGCGACTGAGAAAGCGACTGCGGAACTGCGCAAGCTGAAGATGATGTCGCCGATGTCTGCCGAAGCAACGGTGGTCAGGAATTATGTCGACTGGCTGGTGGCTTTGCCGTGGAAGAAAGGGACCAAGGACCAGATAGACCTTGTTCATGCCGAAGAGATCCTTGAAGAGGACCACTATGGGCTGGATAAAGTGAAAGAACGGATTCTGGAATACCTGGCCGTGCAGGCGCTGGTCAAGAAGATCAAGGGGCCGATCCTTTGCCTGGTCGGTCCTCCCGGGGTAGGCAAGACTTCTCTGGGTCGCTCTGTTGCAAGGGCCATGGGGCGCAAATTCATCCGCGTTTCCCTGGGCGGTGTGCGTGACGAAGCGGAAATCCGCGGACACCGACGTACTTACATCGGAGCCATGCCCGGCAAGGTAATCCAGGGCCTGCGTAAGGTTGGTACGCGTAATCCGGTTTTTCTGCTTGACGAGGTCGACAAGATGAGCACGGATTTCCGCGGTGACCCGTCATCAGCCCTCCTGGAAGTTCTGGATCCCGAGCAGAACAATGCCTTTGGTGATCACTTTCTCGATGTCGATTACGACCTTTCCTCGGTCATGTTTATCGCGACAGCAAATACGTTGCAGGCAATTCCCGGGCCATTGCGTGACCGCATGGAAGTGATCCGCATCGAAGGCTACACTGAAGAGGAGAAGGTGCATATCGCAGAGCGCTACCTTCTGCCGAAGCAGTTGCAGACGCACGGGCTCAGGGAAGGTCAGGTCAAGTTTTCTGAGGCCGCGCTGCTCGAGATTATCCGTCGCTATACGCGTGAAGCCGGAGTACGAAGCCTGGAGCGTGAGATCGCGAACGTGTTCCGCAAGATAGCCCGCGAGGTTGTCAAGGCCGGTCTGAAAGGGAAAAGATTCCAGGTCGGAGCTCCGCAAATCAAGAAATACCTGGGCGTGCCGCGTTACAGCTTTGGTGTCCGGGAAGAGGAGCACAGGATCGGACTTGTCAATGGCTTGGCGTGGACTGAAGTCGGTGGCGAGCTCCTGACTGTCGAAGTCACGGTCCTGCCCGGGCAGGGTAAATTGACCGTGACCGGCAAACTTGGCGAGGTCATGCGTGAATCTGCACAGGCGGCGCTCAGCTATGTGCGCTCCCGATGGATGGAGCTGGGACTGGAGAAGGACTTTTACACTCAGGTCGACATCCATATCCATGTTCCGGAAGGTGCAATACCCAAGGACGGACCCTCCGCCGGGATCACCATGGCAACAGCCCTGGCCTCTGCCTTGACCGGCCTTGCGGTTGACCAGGATCTGGCGATGACGGGAGAAATAACGCTGCGTGGCAGGGTGCTGGCTATTGGCGGGCTGAAGGAGAAGCTCCTGGCATCCAAGCGAGCCGGCATCCACCGCGTGCTAATTCCCCAGGAAAATGAAAAGAATCTCGAAGAGGTCCCTATGACGATCCGCCGAGCTCTGAAAATACTCCCGGTTGCACATATGGATGAAGTTCTTGACGAAGCAATCTTGGGGAGCTTCCCGGCGTCACCGGTCGTCGATAATAAAGATTATGCCTCAGACCCGATAAAATCGGTGCATCATTGAGCAATACGGCCAATTATTGCTTGACTAGATTTTGAAGCGTCTGATATAAATAATTCCGTTTCAGCAGGGCTTAATCATTCTTTTATACGTGGAGGTAAGTTGTGACAAAGGCCGATCTTGTTAATTCAATCGCAGAGAAGGCGGGACTGAGTAAAGCTGATGCAGAAAAGGCACTGAAAGCATTTACGGATGCAGTGACTGATGCCCTGAAGGCCGGCGAAAAAGTCTCTTTGGTTGGTTTTGGTACTTTTAGTGTAGGTCAGCGTGCCGCTCGCACCGGTCAGAATCCCCAGACCGGCGCAAAAATCAACATCCCCGCAGCAAAGGTTCCCAAATTCAAGGCTGGTAAGGCTTTGAAGGATTCTATCAACTAAGTAAAACTAGAGATACAGTCGCGTCAGGTCCGTCCGGATTCGGCTGTTAAGACCCTGAAAATAGGAAACGCGGGAGAGGGCATCCCCCTTGACAGCGTTTCCTATTTTCTGTCTGTTGCGGGGCTGTAGTAGAGTCGGTTACAACGCCGGCCTGTCACGCCGGAGGTCGCGGGTTCGAGTCCCGTCAGCCCCGCCATTTTAAAGTTTGGGCGAATAGCTCAGCTGGGAGAGCATCGGCCTTACAAGCCGAGGGTCACAGGTTCGAGCCCTGTTTCGCCCACCATTTTCACAATTTGATCAAGGGGCTGTAGTAGAGTCGGTTACAACGCCGGCCTGTCACGCCGGAGGTCGCGGGTTCGAGTCCCGTCAGCCCCGCCAGATTCAGATGAGGCGATTCCTGGTAGCCATGGAGTCGCCTTTTTTGTTTCTGATGAGTAGACTTGACCTTGACTGTTGCCTCGAAACACGGCTCCTGCTTTTTCAATTGCCGTGACTGCGCATACAACCGGCCGTTGTCCTGGGCTGACCTCTTGATCATACTAAGCTGGCAGCCGGTCATTGTGACCGACCGTTTTGCGTTTCTGGCAGGATAAGTCAATGGTTTTTCATTCATTTTTCCGGCTGGATGTGCTAAATAACAAGGCTAATGTCAACCTATCGCTGCAAAATTGGCACTGCTGATGGCCGGGTGCTTGAGAAGGACTTTGAGGCGGCCAGCCGCGAGGCCCTCCAGGAGAGCCTGGAAGAGCAGGGCTTCTTCGTCTTCAGGATTCGCAAATCCTCCCTGCAGTGGTTTTCCAAAGGGATGGGTGGCGGTAGTTTAGGTGGGCGCCGGTTCCTTTCCTTGAACCAGGAGATGCTGGTTCTGATTCGTTCCGGTCTGCCGATTTTGCAGGTCCTTGATACCCTGGTTGATCGCATGGAGGCCGGAGGACTGTTGAATGCTTTGCAGGAAATCCGCTCTGATGTAAAAGGCGGCAGCTCCCTGTCCGATGCATTCGGCAGATTTCCACAGCTGTTCCCTCAACTCTATGTTGCTTCGCTGCGCGCTGGAGAACAGTCCGGAGACCTGCCGATAACCCTCGGGCGTTACATCGAGTATCAGAAGCGTGTCGAGGCAATCAAGGCGAAGGTTCGCAGCGCTACATTCTACCCGGCGATTCTGGCCATTGCCGTTACGGTGGTTCTCGGGTTTCTTCTGCTCTACGTGATTCCAACGTTTACCCAGGTTTACGCGGACGCCAACATACAGCTGCCTTTCCTGACCAGGATGGTGATTGCCTTGGCTAACGGCCTGGTGTCGGGCCTCCCGTTCTGGCTGCCAGGCTTAGTCATTGGACTTTTTCTGTTGCGTACTTACGCGCGGACCGCACGTGGTGCTGTGCTCGTGGATCGCCTCAAATTGCGTCTGCCTTTTTTCGGTGAGCTGCTGAATGAATACGCCCTTTCTACCTTTTGCCGGACTTTCGCGACAACTCTGGCCAGCGGCATTCCGATCGTCCAGTCGATGCAGATGGCTCGCGGCACCCTGAACAATCGTGTCCTTGAGAAACGTCTTTCCGGGGCGGTTAATCGCATCCAGGAAGGGGCGAAAATTTCCGAAGCCCTCGAACAGGAGGGGAACTTCCCGGTGATTGCTCTGCGAATGATCGGTGTCGGTGAGACGAGTGGTTCACTGGTTGATATGCTGACCGACGTGTCCGAGTATTATGAGGACGAGGTTGAGCGTAGGCTTGATCGCTTGACGACGATCGTCGAGCCCTTGATGATGATGACGATGGGGCTTTTGATCGGGGGGATTGTGGTCGCCATGTATATCCCGATTTTCCAGTTGGCTGGTACGGTACAGTAACCCGGAGCAACAGATGTCGTTTGAACATCGCAAACTCAGTGAGATACTCGTTGAAATGGGCGTACTTGCGCCGGCGGAGGTACGCCTCGTGCTTGAGCAACAGGGCCAGCTGAGACAGCGTTTTGGTGAAGCCGCAATTGCCAAAGGCCTGCTCAAGGATGATGTAGTGGCCCAGGCTCTGGCACAGCAATTTGGCTTGGAATACGTCGACCTTGACGCATTTGTCGCCGACCCGGTGCTGGATGAGGAATTCCCCGCCGAGTTGATGGTGCGCTACAATTTCATCCCACTACAAAAAACCGAGGACGGTCTGATTGTCGCGATCGCCGATCCGACCAATGTAGCGAACCTCGATGATCTGGAAATGCAACTCGACCTCCGCTTGACCTACCAGGTAGCAGCCAAACGTAAGATTGGCGCCCTGCTTGAGCGATTACATGGCTCGAAGCAGGTTTTGCAGGAGGTCTCAGAGGACTTCAAGTTGCAGCTGGTCAAGGAGACGGACAAGGGTGAAGAGGTCCTCTCCATAGAAAAATTGACCGATGACAGCAGCCCGATTATCCGCCTGATCGATTCCACCCTTTTCGATGCTCTGAACAAGCGTGCCAGCGATATCCATATCGAGAGCAACCTCGATGGAGTGCAGATCAAATACCGTGTCGACGGCGTCCTGTTCCGGGCAACGGAACCTCTAGACGGACGCTTCCAGGGGCCAATCATCTCCCGCATCAAGGTCATGAGTGATCTCGATATCTCGGAACGCCGCATCCCCCAGGATGGGCGCTTCAAGGTCCGCATGGCCGGTAAATCGATCGATTTCCGCGTCTCCATCATGCCGAGCATCTTTGGCGAAGATGCTGTGATCCGAATCCTCGATAAAGAAAGTATTGCCAAGGACCTGCATGGACTGACCCTGGATGTACTCGGTATCGAGGGCCATGAGCTGGCCAGGTTCCGGAGGATGATTCGCGAGCCTTACGGCATGGTTTTGGTGACTGGACCGACCGGCAGCGGCAAGACCACCACGCTCTATGCGGCACTGACCGAGATATACAACGAGCAGGAAAAGATCATCACGATTGAAGACCCGGTTGAATATCAACTCAAGGGGGTGGTGCAGATCCCGGTCAATGAGAAAAAGGGTCTGACTTTTGCCCGCGGTCTGCGTTCCATTCTGCGCCATGACCCTGATAAAATCATGGTCGGTGAGATCCGCGACCCCGAGACGGCCCAGATCGCTGTCCAGTCAGCATTGACCGGGCACCTGGTTTTCACTACGGTACATGCCAACAACGTTTTCGATGTCCTCGGGCGCTTTCTGCACATGGGCATCGACGCCTACAATTTTGTTTCCTGCCTCAACTGTGTCGTTGCACAACGCCTGGTGAGAAAGATCTGCGAGCACTGTAAACAGCCGGTGACCTATGGTCGCCAGGCCTTTACAGAGTCTGGCCTGGACTACGACAGGTACGGGGGACATGCCTTCTACAAAGGGACCGGATGTGCAAAATGTAATGGCCAGGGCTATCACGGCCGAACTGCAATTATCGAGCTGCTAGATCTGGACGATAATTTGCGCGACATGATCATCAGCAAGGCTCCGGTTAGCCGCCTCAAGGAGGCCGCACGTGCGGCAGGAACCATTTTTTTACGTGATTCGGCAGTGGAAAAACTACTGAACGGAGTCACGACACTTGAGGAAATAAATCGAGTGACCTTTGTCGAGTTGCCGGGGAGAGAGGCATGAGCAGGTTTTACGTCGGCGTAGATGTCCAGCCGGCTGGCCTTTTTTTTGCGGCCTTGCAGCGTCATCGGCCGCATACCCGGTTGGTCGGTTTGCGTTTTGAGAGCCTGGAAGGTGTGCTGGAGGTTTCCAGCCGCAAGCCGAACATCCGCGATGCCCGTCGCTTTGTCGAGGGTTTGCGCCGTGGTGTTGATTTTTTGGCCGGCCAGGAAGAGCGTATTGCTCTGAGCCTGCCCGATCGGGCCGGGCGTATTTACCTGACCGATATCGACGCACCGTTCAAAACGCATGACGAAGGTGTGGAAGTTCTGAAGTGGCGACTCAAGGCGAACCTGCCCGCGCCTTCGGCGCAGATCCAGCTGGATTACCAGGTCCTCGATAAACGGGAAGATGGCCGCCAGAGATGTGTTGTCGCAGCCCTGTCGCGACCGGTTCTCGAGCAGTATGAGGACCTGGTCAACGAAGCCGGTCGACACGCAATCCAGATCGATTTCCATTCGCTGAATCTTTACAATTATTACCGGCCTCGGCTGGACCTTGGGGATGAATTCATCCTGGTCAGCCTGGAACAGGGAATCCTCGGTATACAATACGTGCTCGGGCACAGCCTCTGTTATCAGCGCGTCCGTGAGTTCAAGATGACTCCCGAGAGAGCTTTCCGTGAGATCAACCGCACACTTGTCGAAGCCTACGAAGCTTTCCCGTCGATGAAACGTTGCGCTGTTTTTGCCCATGTTGATCCGGGTATGGGTGCAGAGAACGAAAAATTGCTGTGCTCCGCATTTGATCGTGAAGTCAGATGCCTGGACCCGGCCCTGAAACGATTCAGTGGCGAAGGACGAACCGGTGGGCTGCAGCCGGTCGGTTCGGTTGTTGCTGCCCTCGGTGCCGCCGAGCGCATGATGTAGTGAAACTATGGAAATTAAACTCAATCTAGCCAGCAAGCCTTACCTGAATCGCCAGAACGTCCGTCTCTGGCTATCGGTGTTCGGTATTGTGCTGCTGCTGCTGTTGCTGTTGAATGGCTCCTATGGATACAGGAACTACCGACAGCTACAGATGCTCGACCAACGCTTCCAGGAATTGAATGATCAGATTTCAGGGATTCATGGGACGTCGGCAGATTACACTCCGGAAAAACTGATCGCGGTGAAAGTCGAGGTTGAAAGTGCAATCGAGATCATCGACGCTGACCGGTTTCGTTGGACGGACCTGCTCAGCAGGTTTGAAAGCGTGCTCCCTGATGATGTCAGCATTCATTCGATTCAACCGAATTTCAAGGCACGCACGGTCCAGCTTTCCGGGGTTGCCCGTGATGTATCAGCACTGACCAGGTTCGTCGACAATCTCCTGGCGTCCGAGGATCTGAATCAGGCGTTCCTGCAGAGTCATGGCGAAATCAAGCAGGAACAGAGCAACAGCAGTCAGGTCCTCACAGGGTTCTCTATCGTGATCAGGGAGGCTTTCTGATGCGCTGGAAGGAACTGGCCGGGCAACTCTGGAGATCCTATCGCAACTCATTGGTGCTGCTCGGTGTTCTGCTCATCATAAACTTGCTGCTCATCGTGGCGCTGGAGCAGTTCATTGTGCCTCGCGTTGCTGAGCAGGAAAGCACTTTCCTGAAAAGACAGACTGAAGTCCGGCAGCTGCTGCGCAACCAGGGGGGGGCGACGAACACCCCGGAACAAGCGTATCTCATGGCTGCTCAGGACCTTGTCAAGTTTCACCAGTCGATACCCGATTACCTGGAATTCACCGGTCTTATCGAGGAGCTGCTGGTTCTGTCAAGTCGCGCCCGTCTGAACATCACCAGAATTAGTTACAGCTCCGTGCAACTCAAAGAGAGCGAACTTTTGCAGCTCGAGCTGAACTTCAATGTTGCCGGAGATTACGCTCAGATCAAGAGGTTCATCCACTCCCTTGAGCAGTCCACCAGGTTGATTTCCATCAAACAGATCGGCCTGCAGGGTGAGGATGACAAGGGAGTCAACCTGCGCTTGAAGCTGGAAACCTATTTTCGGTCGGGGGGGCGTGATACATGAATCGCAAACGCGTCATCCTGGGGGCCTTGCTTGGAGTTCTGGCGGTCTGCCTGGTATATGCATACCTGGCGACACCGCGCCTCGAAAAGGCTCCTCCAAGGGCGGCAGGCCAGCGCAAGCAACCTGTTAACGAGAAATCTCCCGGGATGGATGAAAAAGAGCCCCGCGGGCGCATTGACTTTGCTTATCTGACATCAGAACAGCAGGAATTTACCGGCGCGCAGCGTGATATCTTCAGGTTTGACCAGCGTCACCTGGTCAAGATTGCGCCCCCGCCCCCGGTTGTTCAAAAAGAAGTTTCGAAACCCGTTGTTATGTTCGAGGCAGTTCCTGTCGAAGTGGTGCAGAAATCGCTGAGTCAATTCACCTTCCTCGGGTTTCTGGAAAAAGCTGGAGAAAAGACGGTCTTTCTCTCCAGCGGTGGGAACCTGTTCCTGGTCAAGCAGGGTGAACGCTTCGGTGTAAGCCAGGAATTCCTGGTTGTCCAGATCGATAACAAGCTTCTGAAAGTGCGTCATGCAGGTCGTGAGGGGCTGATAGAAATCGAGTTGATTGAGAAACAGAAACTCAGTGCGGCGCCCGCTGCAAGGCAAGGAGGCCAGGGTTTCCAAGGTGACCAGGGTGACAGTAATTCTTGGCCCGTAACGAAGCCCCGTGGCTTGAGAAAAATGTTTAACCCAAATGCGTCACAGGAACAGGAAAATCCTGGCAATGAAAATGCCACGGAGGGAGAAGTCGATGGCAAGAATCAATAAGTTCCATTTAGCCGGGTGGGTATTGCTGGCGCTTGCACTGTTGTGGGTCGGAGGCTGTACCACCGCCATGGAGGCTCGTTCAGCATTCGAGGAAGCCGAACAACTGGTCGCCGAAGAGAATTACGACCAGGCCGTTGAAAAATATCTCGAAGCGATTGACCTGGAGCCGGGCAGCATGACCTACAAGCTGAAACTGGTCGCCTCCCGGACCCGTGCCGCCGCATACCATATCAGGCAGGCTCGTGAATTAAGAGACGCGGGCAAGTACGCCGAGGCGCTGGCGGAGTACGGCACGGGCCAAGGATTTCGATCCCAGCATCGAAGTTGCGATACAGGAAGAAGGCGAGCTGAGAAATATCATGGAAGCGCAAAAGTACGCCGAGGAAGGGGCAGACTTCTATGCCAAGAGGGACCTGGCTTTAGCCAGAAAGGCTATAGAAAGGGCGCTGCATCTGGATACAAACAATGCCCGTGCCCTGGCGATCAAGGACCTGTTGGACCGTGATCAGAATACGCTTTCCATGGACGGCATTGAACTGGACGTGGCCTCGGACGAGCCGATCACCCTGAGCTTCAAGGATGCCAAAATCAAGGATGTGTTTGGCATCCTGTCGGAATTGAGCGGGATCAACTTCATCTTCGATGAAGGAATCCGCAGCCAGCCGATTACGATCCTCCTCGAAAAAGCCAGCTTTGCCCAGGCGATGGAACTGATCATGCAGATGAATGGTTTGAGCAAGAAGGTGCTCAACAGCAAGACCATTATCATCTATCCCGAATCCCGTGAGAAAGCCAAGCAGTACGAAGACTATTTGATCCAGACCTTTTACCTGTCGCACATCGACGCCAAGAAGGCGGTCAACCTGTTGCGGACCATGTTGCAGTTGCGCAAGATTTACGTCCACGAAGAGCGCAACGCCCTGGTGATCCGCGACAAACCGGAGGTTATCAGGCTTGCCGAACAGATCCTCGCTGCGGCGGACCGTGCCGATTCCGAGGTGCTTTTCGACGTCGAGGTGCTTGCGGTCAGGGATACCGATGCTCTGAACTTCGGGCCTAAATTGAGCACCTACAGCACCAGTCTCGGCTTTTCCCAGGACGGGACAAATATCCTTAATGATACACTCGGCCCAGGTTCCGCTACGAGCGGATTGGCGTCGAGTTTGAGTAGTTTACAGACCTTCTACACTATCCCCACAGCCACCTTCGATTTTGCGAAAACGCTGAATTCAACCGAGCTTCTGGCGAGTCCGAAGATCCGGGTCAAGAACAAGGAGAAGGCGAAAGTCCATATCGGCAAGCGTGACCCGATTGTGACAACGACGCAAGTCGGCACCTCTGACTCAACGACACAGAACGTCCAGTACGTGGATTCCGGCATCAAACTCGATATCGAACCAAATGTCCAACTCGACGGCACGGTGCTGACCAAAATCAAACTGGAGGTCAGCAGCGCAGAAAGACTGGATTCTGCTGATACAACAGGGGAATCACCGATTGCACTCACAACGACCAATGCGGAGACCTCCCTGGTTTTGCTTGACGGTGCACGCACCATCCTTGGCGGGCTGTACGAAAACAATAAAACCAGAAACAAGTCGACGATCCCATTTCTTGGTGAGATCCCCTGGCTCGGGAGTTTGTTTACCAACTACTCGAACAACGACGAGAAACGTGAGATCATCTTGTCGATTACACCCTACATCATCAAGAAGTTTGAGCTCCCGGATTTTGATATCGCGACCATCTGGTCCGGTGGCGAGGACAATCTGAAAAACGGCCCGAACTTCGGCGCCTTTGTCAAACCTTTCCTGAGTGAAATCGAGGCAACAAGACTTCTCGCTGCACCGGGGGTCAAGCCGATATCGGTCACGGCGGATTCAGATGTTCTTCCGTCCTCAACCGGGCACGCCATGACAGGGCAAGCTGCTCCGGCGGGTGTTGAAGGGGAAATGGTGCCAAAACCGACAGCTGTTCCGACCGCTGCTGCGGAAGAGTCCTCTGAACGGGAAGAAATGACTTCCTGGAAGGCAGCAACCCCAACTGTTGGAGCTGCTGATGAGGCGGTACAAACAGAACAAATCGCGCCAAAGGAAGAAATCGGCCTGCCGATTGTTGCCGAGACACCGAAAAAGGCCCCTGCGAGCATCAGCTTTTCCGGGCCGAAGCAGGTCGAGCAGGGACAAGAATTTACTGTTGCAGTGCTGGTGAGCGGGGTTGAACAACTCTACAGTGCGCCGCTCTTTATCAGTTACGATCCCGCCGCGCTCGAACTGGTCAGCATCAATGAAGGCGATTTTCTCCAGCAAGGAGGCCAGGCCACGGTCTTCTCAAACAGCCCCAACCAGGCTACCGGACAAGTGATCGTGGGTTACAAGCAGGGGCCGGGCGGCCAAGGGGCTTCCGGTTCCGGTACACTGTTCAACGCGGTTTTTAAGCCGATTGCAGCAGGTGAGACCCAGCTTAAGGTCAATCGGGTTAATTTCCGCAATCCTGAAGGAGTCCGGCTTCAGGTCGTGCCCGAAGCGGTCGTGATTGAAGTCCGTTGAGTTCTCATTACTCCATAACCTTCTCCAGAGGACAGCGTGGCCTGACCTTGCTGGAAATGGTCCTGGCCATGGCCATCCTGGCAGTGCTTGCCTCGGTGATTGTGCCGATGGCCGAAATGACTGCGCTACGTGGCAAAGAACTGGAACTGCGCCGTTCTTTACGGGAAATCCGGACGGCGATCGATTATTACAAGGCGGACTTTGACAAAGCTGTAGAACAGAAAAAAATCATTGCAGCAGTTGATGAAACCGGCTATCCGGAATCTCTTGAAGATCTTCTCGAAGGCAGCGACTGGGGCGGCCTATACCCTTACAAACGCAGATACCTGAGGCGTTTACCGAAGGATCCATTTGATGAGTATGATGAGGGGTGGGGACTGCGTGCGTACAAAGACGATCCTGACTCGACCTTCTACGGCGGAGATGATATTTACGATGTTTACTCACAGAGCCAGCGTTACGCGCTGGATGGAACACCTTACAACACCTGGTGATACAGATGAGCCTGCTGTTTAGAAAAAAATCAGAAAACGGGTTTACCCTTATCGAACTGCTGATCGTCATGTCGATCATCGGTATCCTGGCCAGTATCGTGGTGCCGAATTACCAGCGCAACCTGATCAAGGCCCGCGAAGCAGTGCTGATGGAAGACCTGTACCAGATGCGCCGGGCGATTGATGCGTATTTTGCTGATCATATCCGTTACCCCGAATCACTGGATGACCTGGTCGCCAGCAAGTACCTGCGTGATATCCCCCGTGACCCCTTTACCCAGTCGACTGAAACCTGGGAGGAAATTCCGCCAACCCCGTCACTTGAGGGCGAAATCGCCGAAGGCGGGCTGGAGGATGTTCACAGTGGCGATGACCGTGTCGGCCTGAATGGCATTCCATATCGAGATTGGTGATGATACAGCTGTACAATGTCTGCAAAGCTTACCAGCGCGACCAGTACGCCCTCAAGGATGTCACTCTCACGGTAGAAAAAGGTGAGTTCGTCTACCTGACCGGGCCTTCCGGAGCCGGCAAATCCACCCTGCTCAAGCTTCTCTACTGCGCTGAACGGCCGACCCGCGGTCAGATCCTGGTCAATGGCATGAACATTACCCGTTACGGGGTCTCCCGTATTCCCTACCTGCGGCGCAATCTCGGTATCATCTTTCAGGACTTTAAACTGCTGAACCGCCGCACAGTCTTTGAAAACGTGGCCTTTCCTCTCGAAGTCCAGGGGCGTAAACGGTTTGAAATCAGCAAAAAAGTTTACCAGACCCTGAAAAACGTCGGGCTTGAACATCGGCTGAATCATCTGCCATTGCAACTCTCGGGTGGCGAGCAACAACGGGTTGCCGTGGCGCGCGCGCTGGTGGTCGACCCCCTGGTGCTGCTGGCTGACGAACCGACCGGAAACCTCGATCCGGAAGTGACTCTGGATATCATGGAATTATTCAAAGGTGCCAACGCACGTGGCACTACGATCATCATGGCCACCCATGACCGCAGCCTGATTCGCCAGTTCCCGCGCCGGGTGGTTTCCCTGGACTCCGGCAGCCTGGCGATGGACGACATGCCCCTGTTCCGTGGACAAACCAAAGTGACAGGCCAACCCTGATGATTCTACGTGGTGGATATTTCTTCAGGCGCGCACTGCGCAATATGCGGCAGAGCCCTGTGCTGAGCCTGGCGTCAGTCGGCACGATTGCGGTTGCCCTGGCCCTGCTGGCGTTTTTTGCCATTGCGGTCCTGAATGTCCAGCAACTCACCGCATCATGGGGTGAAACACTGACAATAGTCGCCTACCTGGATGAAGTCCCCGAGGAAGGTGTCGTCAAGGGTTGGATCAGGGATATCGAGCAATATCCCGAAGTGGCAAAGGTGTCCTTTGTCTCTCGTGAGATGGCTTTAGAGCGGTTTCGCAAGCGACTTGGAGACGATGCTGAACTGGTCGAGGGTCTTGGCCCGGAGGTCCTGCCTGCATCGCTTGAAATCAGTCTGACTGATGAATGGCGAAATGAACTTGCAATGACCGCAGTGGTCGAGCGTTTGCGTGTGGACCACCGATTTACCGACTTGCAGTATGGTCAGGGCTGGCTGGAGAAGCTTGAGGCATTCCTGCTCCTGTTGAGAATGTCCGGTGCGGCGTTGGGTGGCTTTCTGGTTTTCGCGGCGCTGGTAATCGTTGCCAACACGATCAAATTGACCCTTTATGCGCGACAGGATGAACTCGAGGCGATGGCCATGGTCGGTGCCACGTCACTGTTTATCAAACTGCCGTTCCTGGTGGAAGGGGCTCTCCAGGGAGTTCTCGGCGGTTTGACCGCACTCGGGATGAGCTTCGTGGTTTTCGAAATTGTCCTGCAAAAAAGCCTGGGCAGCCTGCTTCTGATTACCGGGATCGATACAATCCATTTCCTGCCGGTTCTCTGGCAGGCCATGCTGATCGTTGGCGGCGGTCTGATCGGCCTGTTAGGCAGCCTGTTTGCGCTGCGCAAGTTTGTTCGTTTCGGAGCCCCATGAAGCGATTCAATGGCATAATGTTCAATATGTTGTTGCGGCTGTTGATTGTCTCGCTGGTATTGTCTCCGTGGACGGCATCCGCTGCGGATGAACTGGATGAGAGTCGTGAGCGCCTCGATCAAATCCAGAAGCAGATCAGAACGACCCTTGAGGGTCTGCGGAACAAACAGTCCGAAGGGGGCGCGTTGTCGGATGATCTTGAGCGCCTGACCGCCGAAGTGCGTCGCATCGAGAGGCTGGAAAGAAAAAGTCAACAGCAACTGACCGAATTAACGGCGCAAATGAAGGTTAAACGCAAGGCCCTGGAAAAGCTTGATGCTTCGCGTGACCTGACTGAACAACAGATCCGGAGCCGTCTGGTTGTCCTTTACAAGACCGGCGAGGTCGGCCTGATCAAGGCGCTGCTTGCCGAAACGGAGAGCCCTCGCGATATAGCCGAGAAATATGCCTTCCTCTCCAGGATGGTCCGCCACGATCGCGATTTACTCAATCAATACCGGATGCAGATGCAGGATCATCGTGCTGCACTTAACGAACTTGAGGTGATGGAGAAAAAGCAGTCGGCTGTGGTTCTGAGGCGAAACAGAGAGCAGGAAACCCTGCAAAAGGCGAGGAAAAACAAGAAGATCCTGTTGGCAGAAGTGAAGCAAGATGCCGAATCGCTCGAGAAGATGCTGCAGGGCTTGCGCGCCAAAGCAGCCCGTCTCAACGAACTGGTCAAAAAACTTGAAACGGATCAGGTGCAACCCTATACTGAAAGTCGGGAAGGGTTCCTGTCGCAAAAAGGACGTCTTCTCTGGCCCGTCCCCGGCAAACTCAGGGTTGGTTTCGGCACCAGCCGTCATGGTGACCTGGGGACTCTCATCGAAAGTCATGGCTTTGATATTGAAACTGCTGTCGGGACACCCGTCAATGCTGCTGCCAGCGGAAAAGTGATTTTTGCCAACAGTTTGCGTGGCTATGGCAAGTTGATGATTGTTGATCATGGCCGTAAGTACTATACCCTGTATGCGCATATGGCACGCTTTACCAAGCAAGTTGGAGACCCGGTAGCGGCCGCCGAGGTGATTGCCTACTCCGGCTACGAGGGCCGCGATGCGGTCTATTTTGAAATACGCCAAGGGGGCAAACCCCTCAACCCCGGCGACTGGCTGAAGCCGCGCTGAGGTTACGGAGGAGAGTATGTTGAAAAACAAGACGACCATTCTTATGTTTGCGTTACTGCTTCTACTGGCCAGCGGATTGGCGTTCGTCGGACATACCCCGGTTGCCGCCGCCGATGAGCCTTCGGATTACCAGGAATTGCAGATTTTTACTGATGTCCTGACCATCGTAAAGCGCAGTTATGTCGAAGAGGTGTCTATCAAAGACCTGATCTATGGGGCTATCGATGGTATGCTCGCCTCCCTCGACCCGCATTCCGCTTTTATGTCTCCCGAGATTTACAAGGAGATGAAGGTCGACACCCGTGGTGAATTCGGCGGTCTCGGAATCGAAATTTCCCTGCGTGACGGGCTCCTGACAATTGTCTCGCCAATTGAAGATACTCCTGCCTCCCGGGCCGGTCTGAAAGCCGGTGATCATATCCTGAAAATAGAGGACCAGTTCACCAAGGATATGAAAATCATGGAAGCCGTGCAGCTCATGCGTGGAGCTGCCGGGACAGAGATCACAATCACCGTCATGCGGTCGTCGTTCGAGAAACCACAAGCATTCACTCTCGAACGCGAGGTCATCAAGGTTAAAAGTGTAAAGGCCAGGACTCTGGAAAAGGGCTTCGGTTATGTTCGTCTTGCGCAGTTTCAGGAGCGCACGGGGCCCGATCTTGCACAGGCCCTTGACACCTTGCGTGAGGAGAACAGCGAAAAGCTGGAGGGGCTGGTGCTGGATTTGCGTAATAACCCCGGAGGCTTACTCGATCAGGCTGTTGAAGTTTCCGATCAGTTCCTGACTGACGGGCTGATTGTTTACACCAAGGGGCGCGAGGACGACGCACAGATGGAATTTTCGGCCACGCGCACCGGAACGGAGCCTGACTATTCGATGGTCGTGCTGATCAACGGTGGGAGTGCCAGTGCTTCAGAAATCGTTGCAGGAGCGCTGCAGGACCACGATCGTGCCGTGATCATGGGGACCCAGAGCTTTGGCAAGGGCTCTGTGCAGACGATTATTCCGCTCAGCGATGATTCCGGCCTGAGACTGACGACGGCAAAGTATTATACGCCGAACGGAACTTCGATCCAGGCACGCGGGATTATCCCGGACATCGAGGTGCAGCAGATTGAAATCAAGGAAATGGAAGATTTCAATCACTTCCGCGAAAAGGATCTGAAGAATCATTTCATTCTTGAGGGGAATGCTTCAGGTGTCGAGCCGAAAGAGGATCCCATGCTTGATGAAGAAACCCGCAAAGATTTCCAGTTGATGCGCGCACTGGACCTGCTCAAGGGGTGGAGGATCTTTCAGGGGTTGAAGGCCGCGTGATGTGGTCTGGATGCTGATTTGATGAGTTGCCGATGACGAAGTCAACCAAACGGCGCCGGACAAAAAAACGGCGCCCTGGTTTTTTTGACAAAAACAAACTCCTGTTCATGGCTTTGGGTCTTACCGCTTTTGCCGTGATCAGTCTGGTCTTCCTGGCTCGCCTGGCAGAGCAGCCCAAACCACCTGTCGTCTCGCCGGGTACAAAACCACCGGTTGATTATGCCGGCAAGGTTCATGCGGAAGTCGAAGCCCTGCTCGCAGCAATGGATCTTGACCCCGGCAGTATTCAGCGTGACCTCGATCAGTCACCGGCACGTTATGCTGTCGCTGGCGAATTCCCTGCAACTGATCTGATTGCAGGTTTTGAACAACGTCTACGCGCAATACCGGGAGGTTATTCGATCCGGTTACGCGAAGCGAATTCCCTGACTGTTGAAAAGTCTCGGGTGACGCAAATAGTCATTCACTTCATACCGCCTACACCTGAATTACCCGACGGGCCACTGATGACTATCATTATGGATGATCTTGGTCGCAGTGCCCTCACCGCCAAAATGCTGGTCTCTTTTGCCGAACCGATCACTTTTGCGATTCTGCCCGGTGAGCCACATGCGGCGCAAGTCGCCGAAATAGCCCACGCTGCAGACCACGAAGTCATGTTGCATGTGCCGATGGAACCGCAGGGCTATCCCGCCGTCAATCCCGGAGATGATGCGTTGTTCGTTGCACAGAGTGATGCCGAAATCCGCCGTCGTTTCGATCTCCTGCTTGCCAGGGTCCCGTATGTAACCGGCACCAATAATCACATGGGCTCACGCTTCACCGAGGATGCCAGGGCGCTTTCCCCGGTGATGGAAAGTTTGCGGGAAAAAGGTCTCTTCTTTATCGACAGCCGAACCACCGGGCAATCACGGGTGACTGAGGTCGCTCGCCACTTCGGCGTACCGACAATGGATCGTGATGTCTTTCTCGATAATGTTGCCGAGGTCAATGCGATTGTGCGGGAGATCAAGCGACTGGAAAACAAGGCTCGCAGGCAGGGGACGGCGATAGGGATCTGCCATCCATACCCGGAGACTCTCGAAGCTTTACGCAGGGAGTTGCCGGAGATGCACGGTCGAGGCATTACGGTTGTGCCTGTCTCAGTGCTGCTGCAGAAGCAGGCATCAATCTCAGGAATTATCGAACCTGCCCAATAGGTGCACGCGGCCGTGGTATTTAAAATGACGGTGCCAGCGGACCAGTCACGGTATGCCCAGTGCGGAGGCTATGGCAGCTGCGTGCTGACTTTGGCCATGGCCGTGGCAAAACCGGCAAAGTTCTGGTCGTAAAGGATTTCTTCCGGGAGGTCGGAGCTGACCTTGCGCACGAGCAGGAACGCCTCCCCCAAACGGCCTTGCTCATCAAACAGACTCCGTTCGAGCAGTGGGAACAGGTCGGAACGTTCCTTGGCAAGCAGTCGTTTTTCAAATTCCTGGAGTTCGATGGTTTTGTGTGACACTTCCAGGCCGTTTTCGTCAAAGCGGTAGAAGGACAGTTTCTGCTGGTAGAAATTACGCGTGTGCGGCGTACGTTGAAGGACGAAATAGGAGCGCTGTGCCGATTCACGGAACAGGTCCCAGACCGGATCGTGGCTTTCAACTACGCGCTTTGCACCGTAGAAGTAGCGAAAGGCCAGGCCGGCAAAACACTCTTCCTCGATATAACCTGAGACCTTCTGGTCAGAACTCTGGGCAAAGTAACCGACCTGTCCGATTCGGCCATTTTCAAACAAAGGCTTCCCGCACACCAGGCAGCCGCTTGCCAGATTGCTGAATCTTGCCTCGTACGAACTCAGATGTTCATCTTCGGCGTGAGCCAAATCAATGCTGTACTCGGTCAGGCGCCGGGTCTCGGTTTCTATGGTGTGGAGGTAGACCTGGCGGGCAACATGGGTCATCTGGACGTGGACATCAGTCTGACGACCATGTGTGAGGACCGGGAATATTTTGCCTTCAGGGTTGGTGTTGAGTGATTCAACCTTCGGGCTCTTGGCTATATAGCCTTCCAGGCAACGGTAGCCGCGATTGATGGCGTAGGCTTTCAATAGCTGGTATGGATCACGGAACGGCCCCTCATAGTGGATGCGACCATCGACCAGGCAGGGCAGAATGCGCAAAGGTCGACGTGACAGGCCATGGGTATCGAAAAAATCGTAGATGTGCCTGCAATTGTCCATCGACGGTGCGTCTTTGACCGGCACGATGACCCGATCTGCTGCAAACAGGGCGCTCTGGGTAAAGATATCCAGATCGGGGCGTGTATCGATTATAATGATCCCCTCAAGGGAGGACTTGACGAAAGCTCTGGCCAGGGCTGACGGGTCATCCAGTTCGCGACGCAGGATGTGCAGTTGCTTGCTCGACGGGATGAACTGCACACCGTATTCTCCGGTTTCAACCAGGCTGTCAGGATTGCTGCCGGTAAAGAGGTCGCCCACATCACCTCGCGCTGTTTGCTTGTTGATACGGAACATCTGGTCGACGGAGAAATGATTATCGAAGCTCAGCAGGGTGACCGGGAGATCCTCATGAAGGGCTTTCAGGTAGATTGCCAGGTTGGTCGCCAAGGTGGTTTTGCCGACGCCACCTTTCTCACTGGAAATGGTAACAATATATGGTATGGACATGATCTTCCCTTGCAATTCAGGTCCGCCAATATATAGTGTTAAGTCAATAAAATGTCAAATGAAACCACAAGATATGGGGTATTTGTTGCGTGTCTGATCTACATGGAAAATTATCGGTAAGCGGCCTGGTTGGGTTGTTGCAGGAGGTTGTGGAAACCAACTTTGTGACTGTGACAGTGGAAGGTGAAATCTCGAATTTCGCTGCAGCGGCTTCCGGGCACTGGTATTTCACGCTAAAAGACAGCCATGCCCAACTGCGCGGGGTCATGTTCCGTGGCCGCAACCGTTTGGCCGGATGCTTGCCACGTGACGGTGTTCAGGTCGTATGTTCCGGCATGGTGACGGTTTATTCTGCACGTGGCGAGTTGCAGATGGTCGTCGACAGTCTGGTTGTTGGTGGCCAGGGTGATTTGCAGGTCGCCTTTGAAGCTCTCAAGGAGAGGCTTGCTGACGAGGGGCTGTTCTCTGTAGAACGCAAACGGGCGTTGCCGCAATTTCCCCGCTCAGTCGGTATAGTTACTTCTGCATCAGGTGCCGCGATCCAGGATATTTTCAACGTCATGCAGCGTCGTGCACCCGATGTCCACCTGCTGTTGCGCCCGGTCAGGGTACAGGGCGATGGCGCTGCGGAAGAAATCGCCGAGGCAATCAGTGAACTGAATCGCCATGGCGGTCTGGACGTCCTGATTGTCGGTCGGGGCGGTGGTTCAATCGAAGACCTCTGGGCTTTCAATGAGGAGATCGTCGCACGTGCGATTGCTGACTCTGCGGTGCCGGTCATATCTGCTGTCGGGCATGAAACAGACTTCACCATCGCAGATTTTGTCGCCGATCTGCGAGCACCGACACCGAGTGCTGCAGCTGAACTGGTTGCCAGGAATCGCCAGGAACTGGAAGCTCATCTCGATCATCTGCTGATTCGACTCTCTTCCCGCATCGATCAGTCTCTTGGTCTGGTTGCAGAACGCCTGGCAGGGCTTGAAAGGCAGCTTAAAATTTATGCTCGTGATTTTAGCGCTCTTCCGGATCTGATCACCGAGCTGGAAAATCGTCTGGTCATCGCAGTCAGATCAAAGATGCGCCAATACACGGATTGTCTGGCGGTCTCTGCTGGCCGGCTCAATGCGCTTTCGCCGTTGCAGCAGCTTGATCGTGGTTTTGTGATTGCCAGCCATGACCGGGATGGTGCCGGGCTGAGCTCAACCGAGGGGCTGGATGTGGGCGCTTCCCTCTGGCTGCGCTTTTCCCGGGGCCGAACAGCTGTTCGCGTAGAGGAGGTTGAAAGCTGATGCGTCTCCTGTTGCTTTTTGTCCTGTTGTTGATCACCTCTGCACCGGTCCGGGCTGAACTGGCCCTGCACCCGTTACAAGTCAACAATGGCGAGGTCGCTGTGCTTCGCTGGCAAGGCGAACCGCTTTCCTTCGGCGTGGTCCGCTTCATGGACAGTGTCATCTACCTCTATCCGGACAGTGGCGGTGCAATCGCCTTATTACCGGTCGGGCTTGAAGCCCCTGAAGGACATTACCCTCTGCTGGTGGCCCTGGTTGACCAACAGGGGCGGACGACTACGGAAGAGCTGCAACTGCATGTCGGCCACAAGGAGCGCCCGCTTGAACAGCTGACGTTGCCGAAGAATATGGTCTCTCCGGACGCGGAAAGCCTGGCCCGAATCGACCGGGAGAGCAAACAACTCAACGAGATTTTCGCTTTGCGGTCGCCGCGGTTATGGACGCAATTTGAAAGGCCGGTTGACGAAGAGGTCAGCAGCGTTTTTGGCAAGCGCAGGCTTATGAATGGCGAACCAAAATCACCACACAGCGGGACCGACTTTCGCAGCCCGGACGGTACGCCGGTCCGTTCGCTCAGTAATGGCCGGGTGATCCTGGCTGCCGATCTGTTTTATACGGGGCAGACCGTGGTCGTCGATCATGGTGAAGGATTGTTCTCACTTTACGCACATCTCTCGGAGGTTCTGGTTGATCAGGGGCACGAACTCCTTGTCGGTGATGTGCTTGGAAAGGTCGGCAGCACCGGGCGTTCCACGGGGGCGCACCTTCATCTCACGGTGAGACTCCTGGAAGAGCGGATTGACCCCCTTGCACTGCTGGCGGCATTCAGGGAATAAGTTTCTTGACACAACGTTAATAGCGTGGTGTTTTACACTGATTCATACGTTTCAACGCATTTGAAAGGAGTCAGAATGTCGGAAGAGACGACATTTGAACAGGCGCTGAAAAATCTTGAGGATGCCGTCGCCAGGCTGGAGAAAGGACAGATGCCCCTCGATGAAGCTCTTGATTGTTTCGAAGCAGGAGTGCAGAGTGCCAACCTGTGTCGGAAAAAGCTTCAGGTGGTTGAGAGCCGCATTGAAACCCTGACAAAAGGCGCGGATGGGGAATTGCTGACAGAAGCCTTCTCCGGCAAAGACGATCAGGGCTGAGCCTCTCCATGGACCTCAAGGATTACCTGCAAAATCGCTCTGTACTTGTAGATCAGGGCTTGGAGCGTTGGCTGCCGGGTGAGGACGTTCTGCCTCGCTCCCTGCATAAGGCCATGCGATATTCGGTTTTTGCCGGAGGCAAGCGCCTGCGCCCGATCCTGATGATTGCCGCCTGTGAGTCGGTTGGCGGTCATGCCCGGCAAGTGCTGCACGCTGCCTGTGCAATGGAGATGGTCCATACCTATTCCTTAATCCATGATGACCTGCCGGCCATGGACGATGATAATTTTCGTCGCGGTCGCCCGACCAATCACAAGGTACATGGCGAGGCAACTGCCATTCTCGCCGGAGACGCCTTGTTGACAGAAGCTTTTCGCCTGCTTGCCGATGCCGAGGCTAATCTGTCAATTCCGCCGGACAGGGTCCTCAAGGTGGTCGAACTCGTGGCACGCTACGCGGGCTCCCAGGGGATGGTTGGAGGACAGGTGGTCGACATGGAATCGGAAGGGAAGGAAATTGACTTCCCGACTCTTGAATATATCCATACGCATAAAACTGGTGGTCTGATTCTGGCCTCTGTTCAGGTCGGAGCTTTGTTGGGTGGCGCCAGTGATTCACAAATTACAGCGATAAAACGGTTCGGCGGTGCTGCCGGATTGGCTTTTCAGATAGCAGATGATATTCTGGACGTCGTTGGTGACCAGGAGCAACTTGGCAAGAATATCGGTAGCGACCAGGCCCGAGGTAAGGCGACTTATCCGGCGGTGCTCGGTCTTGATGAGGCACGGCAACGAGCCGACGAGCTTTGCGAAATTGCAGTTTCCGCTCTGGCCCCTTTGGGTGAGCCTGCGGAAATCTTGCAGGAGCTGGCTCGCTACATTGTCAATCGAAACAACTGAAATATAAGTGTGATAAACATGACCGAGATCCTGAAGCTTGAAAACCCCATTGCTTTCCTCAAGGAACTCCCGGCCGCGGAACTTCCGCAGGTGGCGGAAGAGTTGCGTGAGGTCATCGTGCGGACTGTCGCAGCAAACGGTGGCCACCTGGCCAGTTCATTGGGAGTTGTAGAGCTGACTATTGCGTTGCATCGGGTTTTCGACTCCCCTACCGACAAGATCGTCTGGGATGTCGGACACCAGGCTTACGCACACAAACTCTTGACCGGTCGTTATGCGCAGTTCCACACCTTGCGTCAGTTGGATGGCCTCAGCGGCTTCCCCAAGCGTGCCGAGAGCCCTCATGACTGCTTTGATGTCGGTCACTCCAGCACCTCGATTGCTGCAGCACTGGGCATTGCAACGGCCCGGGACGCCAAAGGTGGCGATGAGCGGGTTGTCGCCGTGATCGGTGACGGTTCGCTAACCGCCGGACTGGCTTTCGAATCGCTCAACCAGGCCGGTCATCTCAAAAAAGACCTGCTTGTCATTCTCAACGACAACGAGATGTCAATTTCACCCAACGTCGGCGCACTTTCTTCCTTTTTCAGCCGGCAGTTGACGTCCGACTTTTTCGTACGATTGAAGCGGGAGACAGAGCATTTCCTTGACAGCGTGCCGAAGGTTGGCAAGGATCTCAGGCGATTGGCGAAAAAGGCCGAAGAGGCTGTCAAGGGGTTCCTGACCCCCGGGATGCTTTTCGAGGCGTTTGATTTTGACTATGTCGGCCCGATCAATGGCCACAAGCTTGATGAACTGATTCAGACCCTTGAAAACATAACCCATATGGATGGCCCCGTCCTGATGCACGTGGTCACCAAAAAAGGCAAGGGGTACGCTCCCGCCGAAGAGAACCCGCACATTTACCATGGCGTCGGCCCGTTTGATCTGGCAACCGGAGCGGTGAAAAAGAGTAGCGGTCCGCCCAGTTATACTAAGGTCTTCGGTGATATGCTGACTGAAATGGCGGCGCAGGATGACCGGATTATCGCGATCACGGCTGCCATGCTCGAAGGGACCGGGCTGAAAGCGTTTGCCGAACAGTATCCGGAGCGCTTTTTCGACGTTGGTATTGCCGAACAACATGCCGTGACTTTTGCCGCCGGTATCGCCAGTCGCGGGCTTAAGCCGTTTGTCGCAATTTACTCGACTTTTTTACAGCGGGCCTATGATAGTGTCCTGCACGATGTCTGCCTGCAAAAGCTGCCTGTCACCTTTGCCCTCGATCGTGGGGGGCTTGTCGGTGCCGATGGGCCGACCCACCATGGGGTCTTCGATTACTCTTACCTTCGTCATATCCCGAACCTGGTGTTTATGGTCCCGCGCGATGAGAATTATCTGCGTCACGCTGTGGTCACAGCGCTTGATTCCGACGGCCCCTTTGCTTTCAGGTACCCCCGTGGTGCGGGAACCGGTGTTGCAGAGGAAGCAGCGTCATCGCTTGCGATCGGCAAGGGGGATAAACTTCGCGACGGCAATGATTGTGTCATTTTTGCCCTTGGCACCCTGGTTCCTGAGGCGATGGCGGCCGCAGAGCTCCTCGAAGCGGAAGGTATCGGTGTCGCAGTCGTCGATCCGGTGTTCCTTAAACCCCTGGACAAAGCCCTGCTGGTTGCCGAAGCGAACAAGGACCGGTTGTGTAATTACCGCTGAAGAGAACGCACTCCGGGGAGGCTTCGGCTCAGCCGTGTTGGAGCTCTTTTGCGACGAGGGGGTCCATGTGCCTGTCCG
Source organism: uncultured delta proteobacterium (assembly GCA_963825575.1). Classification (GTDB taxonomy): domain Bacteria; phylum Desulfobacterota; class Desulfuromonadia; order Desulfuromonadales; family BM103; genus JAFDBW01. The sequence goes on along the minus strand of CAWGUB010000027.1, from coordinate 8,986 downwards.
GCGCATTGGCCTGCCGGACAAATTCGTTGAACAAGGCAGCCAGGCTGAACTGAGAGAACGCTACGGCCTGAATGTCGAACGGAATTGTAGCCAAGGTCAGGGAAGCACTGACCGATAAATAGTAACCGCGCCGAAGGAAGCCGAAAAAGGGACAGAAATTTCTGCCTCCCTCAATGCTTCTGACAACGTTCAGATTTCATTATAGATAGGGCAACAGATGGTTAATCTGTTGCCCTCGTTCTTTGTTCTTGAAATTCTTAAGAGCAAAACCGGCGGGTCGCGTCCCGCCCGACGCCATACTTTTGTCCGGCAACAAAAGTATGCAGAAAGTGCCTGCTCCTTGCGGTGGGCATCTCCTCTGCCGGGTGTCTGAGTCATCAACAGACGACAGAGTTCAAGAAGCCGGCCCGTTACAGGGGGCCTTCCCTGGCAGTGTGATTTACAAGAGGGAAGCCTCAAGATATGACCGTGGTTGCAATCATCCTGAGGAGGAGAGGCTCTCAAGAGCCTCGTCACCTGCGGGGGAAAGCTGGCCCCTTGATCAATCAGAACCATCCGGATTGAGGTTGCCGCCTTGACGATTCAGACAAGAAGTGCCCAGCGCAGCGCAGGCCTTTTTCTGCTTACTCTTTTGGGCCAGCAAAAGAGTAAGGCGTAGTCGGGGGGCGCGACCCGCCGGGTTTTAGCTTTTATCTTTAAATCTCAGAGCACAACAAACAAGGGCAACAGATTAACCATCTGTTGCCCTTGGCATCAGAGAAACTCCACCTAGCAGGTAAAAAACAGACCCCGCACTCAGTCTACCTCTATCACCCGATAAACAGTCTTGCCATAAAGTTCTTCAGGTTTTAGGCTCAGGTCATAATGACATATGTAGTAGTCCCCAATCGTACCTCGGCTCGCAGGTGTGCAGTCTTCCGGCAAGACGCCGATGAGCATCCCTGGTTCGATGAAATCTTTAACATTGGGCGGCGTATGGAAAATTTCCTGTGTGGAGTCACCGGTATGTGGATAAATAATGCCGCCCTTGCTGTACAGAAAGTCGGGGAGCCCTTCAGCATGTGTTGCGGGTGCAATTGAAATGACGAGGAGCCCCAAAACTGCACTCATGAATATTTTCCCGACCCAAGAATCAATTCTCAAAACCAACTCCTTGAGGGACCTGTTTGATAAAAGATGGTGCCCTTTGCTTGTTTAATACACCCAGAGGTTTTATTGAATTACCCGCAACGCGAATAATGGCTCTCGAGGTTTCAGACCTCCCGGGAGTTCTAGTACGTGCTGGAAATGTAGTCCCATAAGTGATTCCGGGTCTTTTCGGCCAAACCCAGGAATTTTACGCCCAGGATGACGTTGTCCTGTTGCTCATTCTTGTCGCGCTTGCCGATCCAGACAATTTCAGCAGACATGCAACAAGGCTCGGCTATATTCGGCAGGGCCATTTGCAATTTAAGTACTGATCCGTGGATTGGCAGCCTTTGTGGCTCCTGGTATTTGATCGCGGCGCCTTTGGTACTTAAATTCAGTAAACTCCCTTTGCCTGGCTTGCCGGCCCATTCGATATCCAGCGGGAAATCCTGAGCAATTTGCAGTCGGAAATGCTCCCTCGCTCCAGCCAATAATTCCCGGAGGGTGTTATAGAACTGGTCCAGGCTTTTCTGGGTTTCAGCCGATGAGCTACCACTGTTGCGGATCAGCATCTTCTCCCTTTCAACATCTTTCAAAAGGGCACGGTAATGGAGAACTCGCGCAAGAAGGTCATCGCGGTGCATTTTGAAGCCACTGGTAGTGACAAACACATCATTGACGGTGACATCTTCATTGCATTGATCACACGTGACAGCGCCGATCTCGACGAGAAAGGGGGAGCTGATAATTGTTTCACATTTTGGGCATTTCATCTGCAGCATGTGCTGCTTCCATTCTTTATGATGAATCAGTCCCGTTTTGCATAATTTCGTTCTGCTAAGCGATTACCCTGTGTGCGCTACTTGCTTTTGGTGGTTTTCCCCTGTCGCTTAAGTTGGTGGATGATCCCGGCTTTTTCCAGGGTAATGGCGGCGTGATGCGCCAATTGAGTCAGAAATTGCAGATTTTGGGCGGTAAACGGGCTCCCCTCTGCATGCCCGAACAGGATCATGACGCCGATGGCCCGGTCGCGATGATACAGTGGGACAGCCAGAAGACCGGGATCGGTAACCAGATGTTGTTCTTCCTCGGTGACCCGGTCCATCATATAAGCAGGCAGTGCATCGGAAACAACCATCGGGCTGCCACTGCGAGCGATATCAAGCAGGAGGCCTTCGGCGAGGTTGTCTGTATATTTCTGAACGAACTCCTCTGAAACGCCACGACTCATCTTGATGCCGAAAGGGCTCTGGCCGGGACCGCAAATCAGTGCCAACAACCCTTTCCGGGCGTGCAGGGCGCCCATGGCTGAGTCGAGCAGGCGGCTCAGCAACTCCGAGACCTCAATTGCCGAGTTGATCTTTTCGATCGCTTCACTGAGAGCCGTCATCATGGCGAGTGACCGCTCCATTTCCTGGTTGCGGTTTGCCAGCTCAGCCAGAAGCGCCTGGTTGTGAACGCGTAGGTCGATCTGGGTGAAGGCCTTGTCAATGATATTGAAGAGGATTTCCGACGTATCGATCGGACGGACGATGAAGTCAAACGCCCCGTGCCTCAAGGCCTGCAGGAGGTTGAAAGACGAGGCGTTGTGCGTGGTGAGAATCACCTCTGTTTCCGGGTAAAGCTTTTTTACCTCCTGGAGCAGGTAAAGCCCGCTGCGTGTCGGTAGCTCGGTCTCCGTGATGACCAGGTCCACCTGTATTTCCATCATCAGCTCGAGGGCGGCTTCCGATGTTTCGGCTTCAATCACAGAATCTTCACGTTCGAACAACATTGACTGGAGTTGTTTCCGACGCTCGGTGACATTGTCAACGATCAGTATAGAGTGGTTCCTAATCAACATCTTGCCCCCCGTAAGTAGTTATAATAAAACCAGTTCGGTCCGTTTCCAGACCTTGTTGAATAATAACTAACGAAACCTGTTGTGACAAGCGGTAAAGGTTTTATATCTCCGGGCGGTCCCCGATCGCCCGCTTTCGGTAAAATGAGAAGAAGGCAAAGATAACACCGACAGTGATACAGGTGCTTCCGGCCAGGGCCATTTTATCGCCCGGGTCGCGGTTGATCGTCAGCAGACTGAAGGTCGTCAGGACGGGTCCCACCGGTCGCAGATAAACACCGGCTTTTAGCATCCCTTCCGGCAATTTCTGGCGCAGGAAATACCAGCCCTTCCAAAGCGTTCCTGAAGGGCCAAGCAGAGAGATCTGCATGGCCGGGTTGTTGAGCCGGCTGCCGACCTGCATGACTCGGCCTTGTCGGTCCTGACGGGCATCGGGGAGAAATTTGTGAACCGCAAGCGAGAGCTCGGCCGAGATCGTCAAACGGCTCCCTGATGTGAGATCGGCGAAGCCGACACCTGGTAGGTTAAAACGGAAGCCCTGAAGGTCCTGACCGTAGGAAGCTGGCAGGATGACCAGACCGTCGTAAATCAGGGGATGATTGATACGGACGGTCTGTTGCGCAACCCGTTGACCGTTTTTCCAGAGGACCACCTTATTGATCATATCCAGAGGACGACCACTCGGTTCGAGTTGCGGGGCGAAATCCTCGAGTTGCAGGAGATAACCCGGCATCTCTGGGATCGATACGCGGTCACCTGGGGCAAGCCGGTGAGGCCCGGAACGGAATCCGCTGATGTTGCCCCACAGGTAGGCGATGGTCAACAGGATGAAGCCTGCGTGGATCAGGTATTCGCCGGTTTTTCGCCAGCGGATCCTGATCCCGGATAGCCAGTCGATCAGACAGCAGAAGGTGCTGATGGCGAACAACAGCACACAAAGGCCGCTCAAAGGCACCCAGGATACCAGTAACGGGGCGCGTGCCCACGCCTGTGGCAGCCACCGGCTCATGATTTCCTGTTCCATGCCGGCAAAGATGGCCGGGTTGTAGTGCATGACCAGAGATCCGCCCATAATCAGCAGGGTCGCCGTTGAAGCCAGGACGATTGCCAACTTCAATGAGCAGCAGAGAGCCCACAGCTTCAGCAAAAAGGGTTTTGTTGGTTTGCCCGGCACCATCGTCACTCCAGGGGGTGATTGCTCTCGAGCAGCAAACCGATGCCGAGGTAGGTGAACAGGACAACGCCAAAGCCGGCAATCGACAGCCAGGCATAAACGCCACCTTGCCAGCGGCGGATAAATTTGGCGTGACACATGCCGGCATAAAACATCCAGACCAGAACCGACCAGACGCTTTTGATGTTCCAGCTGAACCAGTGTCCCCAGGCAATGTGCGCCCAGATGCTGCCGGCGACCATGCAGAAAGTGAAGAGGCCGAAGCCGAGGAAAATCGCTTCTTCATTGATCTTCTTCAGTGTCGGCAGGTCGGGCAGGAGCGGGGTGTTCAGGCGTGCCTGGCAGAGATATAGGGCTCCGATTGAAAACGCCATGGCAAAAAATGCGTAACCGATAAAGGAAAAGATAATGTGCAGGCTGAACAGGGGAGTGTCGAGGGCAGGGATCAGTGCAGAGACAGTGGAGTCCCTTGGCAGTGCGCCACCTAGCAGGGCCAGATTGAGCAGCATGACAAACAGGCCGGTGGCACGAACCCGGTAGCGCAGTTCGAAGTAAAGATAAATCAGCGCCAGCGCCCAACTGAAGAAGAAGAGTGTGGCAAAAAGGTTGGTGACCGGCAGGTAGCCGGCAGTCCACCACCGGTGGCCAAGCAGGGCGGTTTGTAAAATGACGCCGGCAAAGACCAGGATGAGTGATGCCTTGGCAACAACGGACCGCCTCCAGACGATATGCAGAAGGTAGCCGGATGTGGCCATCAGGTAGATTGCGAAAAGCAGGTATAAGAGCGTTTTTGACATGGTCTTGACAGCTTGATGTGTCCAGTTATTCTCACTTGAAAGCTAACATTTTCAGGTGATTAACCCAAGTGAAAAGCATTGTTAACCACGTCCTGGTTGAGGTTGACAAGCCGTGCCGGCAATGATAATTTCTTCCTCCATGGACGCCTCCCTTTTTTCAGTGCGTATGCGCGCCACTTTGTGCGGTCGGCATCTCGCCGGTGCCGAAAGGATTGTTCCGCTGTCAGATGTCAGGCAAGTCGCCTCGGATCTGATGTCGCGGGCAATCGTCGACACCGGTGGCGTTGTCGACGATGTGCATTGTCAGGTGGAACGCATCGACCCTGTCACCTTGTGTTATGCCAAGCTTCCCGACGTTTCGACCTGGCAGGTGAATGATTACCTGGAGGGTCGTGCCGTCGCCGTTGAGCTACTGTCCCGGGCCGGAATCAATCCGGACGTGGTTCGCCGGGCAGTGCAACTTCTTGCCGGAGGTGCCGGGCCGGGAGGGACAGTGATGCGCGGTGCTGTGATCATGGATGCTGTAACCGGAGAGCGTCTTGAGAGCGATCCTGGACGAGGTGTCAGGGTCTCCCGAATGGATGTTGCCTTTGCATGCCGGCGGGATTTTGAGGCCCGTCTGCATCAAGCGGGTCTCGGTCACCGGCGTGTTCTTGAGGCTCTTGTCCTTGCCGGAAAGGTCTTGAGCGCTCCCGGAGTTGTTGCTGAACTATGCTGGTCGGACAACCCGGAATATCCGACCGGATATGTTGCAGACACCGCTCACGGTTACCAGCGGATCAGCGACTTGAAGTCTGTCGGTGACCAGCGCGGCGGTAGAGTCTTTTTTATCAAATCCGGAGCCTTTTCGATCTCAGAACTCACTGATTACCTTGAGCGGAAACCGGTTTTGTTCGATAGCCTCGGCGAGATAAGCCTTGCGGCAAGGTGGGAGGCTGAACATGGATAACTGGCAACGTGATCTGGCCCGGCTCCAGCACCAGGGGATGTTGCGTTCTCTGAGGGTCATCGATGGTGGTCAGGGGCCGACGGTTCAGATCGACGGCCACGACGTCTTGCTGCTCTGTTCCAATAACTACCTCGGTATCGCCAATCATCCGGCGCTGGTGGAGAAGATGATCGCCGCCACAGAGCGATATGGTTCAGGCTCCGGAGCCAGTCGTCTGATTTCCGGGACGATGCCGACCCACGTTGAGCTCGAAGCACGCATCGCTGCATTCAAGGGGACCGAGGCGGCTTTGTTGTTCAACTCGGGATATGCTGCAAATATCGGGATTCTGCAAGCTCTGTTCGGCCCTGATGATCTTATTTTTTCTGATCAACTCAATCATGCCTCCATCATCGATGGTTGCAGGCTGGCAGGCGCACGCACCTTGGTTTACCCTCATTGCGACCACGTCGCACTGGCAGAACTCATGGAGCGGGAAAAACCTTTGCGCAAAGGTCGCTGGCTGATTGTCACCGATGGTGTTTTCAGTATGGACGGGGATGTTGCCCCAATACCGGAGCTTTGTGATCTGAAAGACCGATTTGACGCACTGGTGATGGTGGATGATGCCCACGGAACCGGCGTTTCAGGTAGCAACGGCCGAGGGACCGGCGAGGCTCTTGGCTGCCTCGAGCGCATCGACCTGCATATGGGGACACTCGGCAAGGCCCTTGGTTGTGCCGGTGCTTATCTGGCTGCGGACCGGGTCATCATCGACACTCTGATCAATCGCAGCCGGTCTTTCATCTTCTCCACCAGTCTGCCGCCGGGAGTTCCTGCCGCGGCATTGGCCGCACTTGACCTGGTCGACAGCGATGAAGGACGGGGTCTTCGCCGGAAGCTGGAGGAGAATCGTAGCCTGTTCGCCGGGCTGTTGACAGCTGGTGGAATGGATCTGCTCGGCAGTACCACCCAGATCGTTCCAGTGTTGACGCGGGAACCGGAACCAACCATGAAAATGACGGAACGGCTCCTCGAAAAAGGGGTCTTTCTGCAGGGGGTTCGACCACCCACCGTGGCCCACGGGCTCTGTCGGTTGCGGGCAACCGTCATGGCCAGTCACTCGCCAATCGAACTGGCAGACGCGGGTGGAAAAATTCTTGATGTTTACAGGGAGTACGCTGGATGAAGGAAAGACAGTTCCAGCGTGCTGACGGACGTCAACTGACATGGTACGAGACCGGTCAGGGCAGGCCGCTGGTGCTCTTGCACGGCTGGGCCATGTCGGCAGCGGCTTTCCAGGAACTCGCCGGCCTACTCGCCGTGAATTTCCGCGTTCTGGTGCCAGATCTTCCCGGTCATGGCACGTCTTCGCCTACCGGGCAAAACGATATTGCCGGGCTTTCTGATGTCCTGACGGACTGGTTGACGGCTTTGGAAACAGAACCGTATACACTGGTAGGGTGGTCGCTTGGGGGGATGCTCTCTTTGCAGATCGCCAGTGAGGGGAAACTTGCGGTGCAGCGGCTGGCGCTGATCGGCTCAACGCCGAAATTCACTCTGGGCGACGACTGGCCGTTCGGTCTGCCGGCCACCCAGGTCCGTGCCATGGCCAGAAATCTCAAGAGGCAGTTCGAAACAACCCTGGCCGAATTCTTTTCTCTGACCTTTGCTGGAGAGAGTATCTCTATCGACAGATTGCGGGCAATCCGCAATTTTGCGGTGCGAGCCAGCTCTTTGCCCGATCAGGATGTTGCTTTTGCGCTCCTTAACATGCTGGCTGAACAGGATCAACGTGACATCCTGGCCGGCATTCACATCCCTGTAATGGTGCTGCATGGAGAACTCGACCGGATCTCACCGGTCGGTGCCGGACAGACTCTGGCTGCCATGCTCCCTCTCGGTGAATTCATACCTTTTGCCGGAAGCGGGCATGCGCCGTTTCTGAGCAAACCGCAGGACGTTGCGGCCAGGCTCTTGGGCTTCTGCTGATGGTGCCGCCGATCAAAGCAGTTGACAGCGAATGCGTGCGTAGTAATTTTTCGAGTCATGCCGGGGATTATGACCGCTACGCATCTGTCCAGAGACGGGTTGTCGAGCTGCTTTATGGCCGATTGGCAACCGCAGCAATGCCCTCTGGATTATACCTCGATGTAGGTACCGGCACAGGGGCTCTCGCTGCGGCAATGCTTAACTGTGTGTCGGTGAAGCAACTGGTTGTGATGGATATCGCGCACGGTATGACCAGAGCTGCTGCAGAAAGGTTGACAGCTGCTGCCGCCTGCGATGGAGACGCCAGGCAACTGCCCTTTGCCGATCAAACATTCGCTTGCGTTGCCTCCAGTTCGGTCTATCAGTGGGTCGATTGCCTGCCTGCAGCTTTTGCCGAGGTAGCGAGAGTCCTCAGGCCGGGTGGATGTTTTGCCCTGGCGCTTTTTGGTGAAAAGACTCTTTCCGAGCTGCGCTCTTCCCACCGTCTGGCCATCGCGGATAGTGACGCTGGGCGCGCGTCTCATGTGCAGGAATTCCCGACTCTTGGAGAAGTTGCAGATGCGATCTCCGCTGCGGGATTGGCCTGTGATGATATTTTCAACATGATGGAAGTTGAATTTCACCTTGATGTGCCAGATCTGCTCAGACAACTCAAGCAGATTGGTGCCAGCAACGCGACGACGGGGCGTCCGCGTGGGCTTGCGTCACGCCGGGTCATACAGTCAATGATCAACTTCTACGAAGAACAGCATCGATGCGAGTCAGGTCTGCCGGCAAGTTATGAAGTAATTATTGCCATTGCAAGAAAACGTCTCCGGTAAGTTTCAGGTTGTCAAAAAAAAACGGTGGCTGCAGAATTACTGCAGCCACCATTTTTAATCGTTGCCGAATGTGTGGAGCCATCCGCAATGGCTAGTTGCAGGAGAAACCTTCCATTAATGACTGGACAATTTTGCGGGCCTCGATCGACGTAACCTGGTAGAAGACCTCAACACCGTCACGCTTGCCATCAATAATCCCCTTGTTTTTGAGCAGGGCCAGATGCTGCGATACGGTTGCCTGGGGCAATTCGAGGCATTCCCAGATTTTTTTCACATTGCACGATTGGGACATGAGGCCGGCGACGA
>CAWGUB010000026.1:0-57404 GCA_963825575.1 uncultured delta proteobacterium | reverse complement strand
GATTTCTGTTGCGACTTATGCAAAAAAAGCTCCCTTAAACAGGCAATTGATAGGGTGCCAAAGCCCCTGATTTCAGGTTGTGGCAATAGCCACTTTCATCAGAAAACCCTGATTAGTTGACAGAAACTGTTGATTATATGTTTTTTCCCCGACAGCTACAAGCCCTGATCGCTATCAAAAACGCCGATCCACGCGGTTTTACATGATCATTACAAAACTTCGCTCCGGTTCATTAGCGATGAATCGTTGACTCGCCTGTCCGAGTGCTGCGCACCAAACCATCAAGCTTCTGGAGAGGCACACCTTTTCTCATTAATTTCCCATTTTAAATTAGCAACTTACGGTCAAAAAAAACACATCCCGATGCTTGCCAGACCCTCCCGGAGAGATACACTGTAAGCAAGAAAGTGATATTGAAGACAATGTCTTTATCGGGAACGGGCCGACAAAACCAAGGAGGTGATGGACCATGTTGCCTATTCGTTTTGACCCAATGCGGGAGCTGAGCACATTGCAACGTGAAATGGACGACCTGTTCAAGCGCATGTTCGGTTCGAGCCGCAATACAGGGGAAGGTGGATTCCTGACAACTTCGCCTGCAATCAACAGCTACATCAAGGATGGTGTCTTCCACCTCGAGGCAGAACTGCCCGGCGTTGACACCGACAAGCTGGATGTAAGGATGGACGGCGGCGAGCTGATCATCCGTGGCGAGCGTTCTTCAAGCCACAAGAAGGAAGAGGTTGACTACCTGCTCCAGGAATCGCGCCTGAGCACTTTCGACACGTCGCATGACCCTGCCGGCCGACGCCGACATTGACAAGGCCCATGCGAGTTACCAAAATGGCCTGCTCGAAGTAACCATGCCGGTTACCAAGAAAGAAGTGAGCGGCCGGAAAATCCCGATCGAAGGGATCAAGGTCGGCAAGAAAAGTAAAGAGATTCACTAACTAGCTAAATGACAGGAAGCCCGTTCCCGGCTCTGGAATTGATTTCCAGAGCCTTTTTGTTTGAGGTCTTTCTGCGGAAGGCTCTTTCATTAGTTTAAGACAGCATCAAAACAAAACCCGGACCGGCGGGTCGACTCGCCAGAGGCCATAAGCTTGCGAACGCGGGCACGAAGTGCGAAAAAAACCTTCAAGTCGGCGGGTCGCGTCCCGCCCGACGCCATACTTTTGTCCGGCAACAAAAGTATGCAAAAGTGCCTTCTCCTTGCGGAGGGCATCTCCTGGCCGGGTTTCTGTGACTTCAAGAACATTCTGTGATGGGGATTCGGCCCTGTGTCAAAGGGCCTGACCTTTCCATGTGACCTACAAGTGAAAAGCCACAAAACATAACGACTTTTACAACCCTCCACAACAGGAGAGGCTCACAGAGCCTCTTCACCTACGGGGGAAATCTGGGCCCTTGATCGATAACAACCATCCGGATTGAGGTCGCCGCCTTGACGAACCAGACATGCCCAGCGCAGCGTCAGGCACTTTTGCATACTTTTGTTGCCGGACAAAAGTATGACGTCCGGCGGGACGCGACCCGCCGACTTTAAGATTTTGATTTAAGGGGTCTGAGGGAACACATTTGCCAGATATGCTTTTGTCTTTCGCACCCCGCGCTTCCAAACTACCACCCTCCTCCTCCGCCACCCCCTCCACCCCCACCAGAAGACCCACCCCCTCCGGAACCGGACGAAGAGCCTGGTGCGGATGAAGATGAAGCCGCCGCCGACCCAGGGAATTACCGATGGAGTTGGAGAAGCTGCCGAGATCATGAACGTTCCAGTGATGGCCGTGGTACCAGATCGGCCGATAGTGCTCACCGCGCTGTTCGAGCTGGGTGAAGAGGCCGGCAAAACGTTCCATCCATCGCTGCTCGACGCCAAGTGCCAGGGCGTAGGGAGGAAGCGCTCGAAAAGCTGCGGAGTTTTCTCCGGCGGGTTGCGAAAGTTCATCTCGTCGCGTTCGGCCACGTCGAGAAGCTGGCGAAAGCCTTCCAGCTGGTCAAGCAGACGGCGTCCGGAGCGCGTCGGGGCTTTGAGCAGGTGATGAAAAAGTACGCCCAGACAGATGGCACTGATCAACGCGGCAGGGATGGTCGCCGACACCTGGGTTGCCAGCAGACCGGCAACAACAATTTCGGCGGCGAAAAACGGAATGGCAAACAGCGTGATAAAAATCGCCCCGATCCTATCCAGCGGCGAGCCGACCGCGCGCCAGGCCCGCCAGACTTTCGACCCCAAGGTAAAGACCCCGAGGGTCCAGAGGGTCAGCCAGACCGAGAGGAACAGCCCGGTCACCTTGATTTCCGTTCCGGGCAGGCCATAAATCACACCGGCAAAAATCAGGACCGACAGAAGAATCCCGGGGACCAGCCAGGCCCGGTTGCGCATGAAGTAAAGTTTTTCGTTGTTGCGTCGCAATGCTGCTTCATGAGCCTTGAGGGCCTTGCGAATCGTCGCGTGGTTCTTTTGCTTCAAGGTGATTGATCCGCCTCGCAGGTCCCGGAACAGATGCTTGAGAAGCGCCTTCTCGCCGGGCGCGAGATTTTCTGCCACTTTACCGGTCCGCTTGAGAGTATATGTCTTGTCGGCTTCACTGATCTCTACCAGGCCCTTGACGGCCAGGTTGACTATCGCCGCGGCAAAAGTCTTGTGATCATAGTCCATGCGCTCAACAAAACGGGCCGTGGCCGGGGTCATGCCTGGGGGCGGCTCGTAACGGGTAATGATTACGCCGGCTTCGGGGTCGCGACCGACCATGACCCAGGCCAGCAGGTAGTAACTCAGCAGCACCGCCAGGCCGATCAGCAGGATGACCCAGCTGAGGTTGTCACGAAGCAGATAGTTAACCTCCTCGCGGCTGGTCGGTTCATGGACAAAGCCTTTCGGCCATGCGACGACGATCGTCAACCCCTCCCCCTTGCCGAAACGCCTGGTGGTCGCGAACTTCACGCTGCCATCATAATCGACAGAAGCGCTGTAATCCTGGCCCTTGGCACCGAGCGGACCGGTGTAGGCTTCAGGCATCAACTGCCCGGCCGGGACACCCTCAGGAAGGATCACCCGGGCACTGACCTTGTCGATCGGGAAGCTCCAGAAGTTGCCGGTCACATTCCAGTAGAGTTCGTCGTGATCGTCGAAAAATCCGAGCTGCCGGTCGGTGCGATAGGTCAGGGCATAGGTGTAATCACCGCTGTCGAGGTAAACATTCTTGTTGCCGACATAAACCCGGACGCCATTGGCGATCGACTGGGTGTGCCAGTCCTCTGCCCGGCCGTCTCGCCTGACATCGACCACCTCGAAACCGACCCGGTAGCGGTTGCCAAGACGATCCCGGTAGTCGGTCGGGAAGTCCCGGTAGATGCCGCGTTTGATCTCCTTTTGCTCGGCACGCACGCGGATCGTTTCCGTGACCTGCATCGAGCCGTCGGCAAACACCTCGATGTCGCTGTGATAATCGAGGATGCGTTCTTCAGCCAGAGCAAAAGGGCAGATCAAGAAGATAAACGCCAGCAGAGCAAGACAGGCACGCCAGGTTACATGACGCTTGTACTCAAAACTGAATGATCGCCGCCAAGACGCCAAGACACCAAGAGAGGCCAATAATTTCTTGCTGTTTTTTCTTGGTGACTTAGTGTCTTGGTGGCTAACGCTCTGGTTTTGCAAAAACATTATGATGTGATCTCCGGAGAGTCCTGTTCCGCTACATCGTCCAACTCGAAGAAAGCGGCATGGCGGTAATTGAATAGACGGGCGACGATCAGGTCGGGGAAAGTTTCGATACGCGTGTTCAGGTTGCGCACCGAACCGTTGTAGAAGCGACGGGCATACTGGATGTGATTCTCAATCTCGGTCAACTCAGATTGCAATTGCAGGAAACTCTGATCAGCTTTGAGTTCAGGGTAGGCTTCAACCAGGGCCATCAGGCTGCGCAGACCCGTACCGATTTGTGATTCGACAGCACCCTTTTCGCCCACATCACTGACCTGCCCGGTTCGGCTGCGCAGTTCGATCAAGGTCTGCAAGGTCGACTGCTCGTAGCGGGCGTACTGCTCAACCGCCGCCACCAGTTTGGGGATCAGGTCGTAGCGACGTTTGAGCTGCACATCGATATCGCTCCAGGCAGTCTTCACCCGCTGGGAGTCACGCACCAGACGATTGAAAGCAACGATCGCCCAGACAACACAGATAATGGTGGCCAACAATATAATGATCATTCAATCCTCCCATGGACCGGACCAGTATACACAACCGGGGTCAGGTCTTGAATCTTGAATCTTTAATTGATGTAAACCCTTTCTCTGGTCATCCGTCTTAACCAGCAAAAGCATTGCGTACACAGCCAGGAAAGGATCAGAACCATGAAAAACTTACTGACCATCGCAACAATGCTCCTGCTGGTATTCTCAGCCACGACGGCACTGGCCGAACGTGGCAACAGGCCGGGTGACCATGGCAAGTACGTATCAAAGGGAGAAAGGATCGACAAACACCTGGATCGCAAGGGTGACCGCATCGAGCACCGCTTCGAGCACAAGGCGGATCGAGCCAAAGCCAAAGGGCATTACAAGCAGGCGGCACATTTTCGCGCCAAAGGTGCACAGATCAACCGCCATCTCGACCGCAAGGGCGACCGGATTCACGCCCGCTATGATCGTCACGATCGCAACAGGCATCATTACGCGCACAACCATCGTCATCCCTATAAACAGCGGATCGCGTACCGCGACTACAAGCCTTACAAAAGCAGCTATGGTGTCGTCATCAGCCAACCAGGCCTGTGGTTCGGCGGCTCTTGGCGCAACTAAGCAACCGTCCGCGTCTTAGCATATAAGTGCGACGGCCAACGAGAGCGGGCTGCCTGTTATACACGGGCAGTCCGCTCAGATTTTTGACAAAATCCGCACGTGATGTGGGTTTTGTTTTTTTGCCTGTCGGGGTGGGATTTATATAAAGTTTAGGGCAATAGATGGTTAATCTGTTGCCCTGATTTCTTCATATTTAAAACCAGAACCGGCGGGTCGCGTCCCGCCCGACGCCATACTTTTGTCCGGCAACAAAAGTATGCAAAAGTGCCTGCTCCTTGCGGAGGGCATCTCCTTTGCCGGATTTCTGTGACTTCAAGAACCTGCTGTGATGGGGATCCGGCCCTGTGTCAAAGGGCCTGACCTTGCCGTGTGATTTACAAGGTAAAAGCCAAAACAACTCCTACCGACGCAAGTCTCCACAGCAGGAGAGGCTCTCAAGAGCCTCGGTTCCTGCGGGGGAAGCGTAGCCTTTTGATCGTTTAGAACGATCCGGATTGAGGTCGCCGCTACTCCGAGCCAGACATGCCCAGCGCAGCGCAGGCCCTTTTCTGCTTACTCTTTTGGGCCAGCAAAAGAGTAAGGTGCAGTCGGGGGGCGCAACCCCCGGGTTCTGATTTTGATTTTATCTTTGAATTTCAAAGGACAATAGCAAAGGGCAACAGATCAACCACCAGTTGCCCTTTTTCTTTTAATTCTTAAGAGCAAAACCGGCGGGTCGCGTCCCGCCCGACGCCATACTTTTGTCCGGCAACAAAAGTATGCAAAAGTGCCTTCTCCTTGCGGAGGGCATCTCCTTTGCCGGATTTCTGTGACGTCAAGAACCTGCTGTGATAGGGATCTGGCCCTGTGTCAAAGGGCCTGGCCTTGCCGTGTGATTTACCAGGGAAAAGCCAAAACAACTCCTACCGACGCAAGTCTCCACAGCAGGAGAGGCTCTCAAGAGCCTCGGTTCCTGCGGGGGAAGCGTAGCCTTTTGATCGTTTAGAACGATCCGGATTGAGGTTGCCGCCCTGCCGAGCCAGACATGCCCAGCGCAGCGCAGGCCTTTTTCTGCTTACTCTTTTGGGCCAGCAAAAGAGTAAGGTGCAGTCGGGGGGCGCAACCCCCGGGTTTTGATTTTTATTGGTTTATGTTCGTGAATAATTGAACAGGTAAAAAAGCAGGCCCGGCGGGTCGCGTCCCGCCCGACGCCATACTTTTGTCCGGCAACAAAAGTATGCAAAAGTGCCTTCTCCTTGCGGAGGGCATCTCCTTTGCCGGATGTCTGTGACTTCAAAAACCTTTACTGATGGGGATCCGGCCCTGTGTCAAAGGGCCTGACCTTGCCGTCTGATTTACCAGGGAAAAGCCAAAACAACCTCTATCATGAAGTTAGGCTGAAAGCCTGCCGCTTTTTGTCAAACAAGGAGATTGCTGTTTGCGGCAGGTCTGATAGGGTTGAAGACATGGACAAACTTGAGATCTTTTTCGATTACGTCTGACCCTGGTGTTACTTCGGTACCGTGCGTACCGACAGGCTGCGCGAGGAATTCGACCTGGAGTTCCGCTGGAGTGTCTTCCCGCTGCATCCGGACACCCCGGAGGAAGGCCAGGAGTTGACGGAGCTGTTTGCCGGCCGCTACGACATCGAGGCGATGATGCAGCGCTGCAAGCAGGTGGCCAAAGAGCTCGACCTGCCCTTCGGTGACCGCACCCGCACTTACAACAGTCGGCGCGCCCAGGAGCTTGGCAAGTGGGCCGAAGGGCAAGATGCCGGCGAGGCCTTTCACATGGCTGTCTATCGGGCCTATTTTGTCGACGGGCTCAACATCGCCACCCCGGATATCCTGGCAGAGATCGCCGGGTCAGTCGGCCTCGACCCCGATAAGGCACTCAAGGTCATTGACAAACGCAGCTACGCTGCCCATGTTGATGATGACTGGCAACGGGCTGCAGAATTGGGTGTGACCGCCGTACCAACGAGCATCTACCAAAAGCAGGCCCTGGTCGGATTTCAGGCCTACGCGAGCTATCGTCAACTGATTGTCGAAACCCGCTGATATTGCCCCCCCAGGATGGAACATGAATAACCCTCTGGAAAAGTACCCCGAGTTACAGCACGCCCCCCCGCGGCAAAAAGACTCCGGCCAGAACTGGCTGAAGATTTTCGGCATCGTCGTTGCCGCCTCTATTGTTTCAACGCTGATCGCCGTCACCGCAGTTTACTTCTACCTCTTCCCCGGCCCTTTCAGGCCGGTCACCCTGAGCAGCAGTGAAGAACAGGTCCTGGAGCAAAAGCTGGAGCGCCTCGATTCGATGCAGCGCTCTGCGGCCCTGCACAAGAATCGCCTGCAGCCTGACCAGGGCAAGGATCTGCAGCCGGAACGTTATACGGAAACCGATGCCAACCGAGAGATCATCCTGACCGAGCGCGAGCTGAATGCCCTCCTGGCAAAGAACACCGACCTGGCCTCGAAACTGGCAATCGATCTTGCCGAGGATCTGGCCAGCGCCAAGCTGCTGATCCCGCTCGACGATGAGTTTCCGATCCTTGGCGGCAAGACCCTCAAGGTGACGGCCGGGCTGGAGATGTCTTACCGCGACCAGCGACCTGTGGTTGCACTACGGGGTGTCAGCCTGTGGGGAGTGCCGATCCCCAACGCCTGGCTCGGCAACATGAAGAATGTCGATCTGGTGCAGGAATTCGGCGACGAGAGAGGCTTTTGGAAAGCCTTCTCCGATGGAGTTGCTGAGATTGAAATCAGCGATGGGCAGCTGAGGGTGAAGCTAAAAGAATAACGGGGAGTAGGCTAATGAAAATGGGGAGACAATTTGATTGGGCCCCATTTTTTATTGATTATAGATTTCTTTGAGTCTTTGCGCCTTTGCGTTAAAGACTTTTCCATATTAAAACGACGCAAATATCCGCGCCGTCGAGCGACCAGGGGCCTGCAGGTCGAGGTCCAGAAAATATCCGAACGGTGTCTGCCAGACTTCGTAACCAGCACCGGTCAAGCGCTCTTCGATCCGTGCCAGCAAAGCCTTGGTGAACTCCGCCGAGGCTTTTGTTTCGGCCAGGTGTGAGAAGCTGTGCAAAACGATTCGCCGAGTGTCGTTCTTGCGCGCCCCCCATTTGAGGTTTTTGACCAGTTTCTTCTCCACCCCGGAAACATTTTCTTCATCCAGCGCCTCGGCATGAATCAAGCCCACCACCGTGTCGGTGATCTCCCCCGGATCCTGGCAATCCGGTTCATCATCGAGGGTTTTATCAGCCGGCCGGTAGGCGAAGCGATCCGTGTAAAGCATCAGCAATTTCATACTTCAATCAATATCAGTACAGACAGGAAAACACAAGCGGACTGCTGGTGAGGAATCTAGGGGGGAACTGAAGCAATTAATTCCATGTCCTGCTCAATTCGCAAAGTAAAATGCCTTGCCAACCAGTCACTTTGTGTGATAATAGTCCCGGTCTGAAATTGGACTTAAAAGACTGAAACGGGATGTAGCGCAGTCTGGTAGCGCACCTGCTTCGGGAGCAGGGGGTCGCTGGTTCGAATCCAGTCATCCCGACCAGTATTTACAAGGAGCGACCTTCCCGGGGTCGCTCTTTTCTTTTGTTCTCCGGTCCAGGTCTGGTCCAGAGGGTCTCCCTAAGGCACAAATTGAGTGCTCAGGGAGTGATGTTTTTTGTGCTCCGGTCCTGGGGTTTGGCTCCGGGGCATGTCCGGGGCAGAGGGGGATTGTGTGAGACGTATTTTGAGTCCTTCACATTTAAATGGGCGATATTTAATCACAAAAAAATTGACAACAAGAACAATCTTCATGTAAATGAAAACGGATTTCATTTCCAAGGAGGAAAAACATGAAGAAACTTGTAGCCATCATTGCAGTATCAGTTTTGTTCGCTTCAGTTGCATATGCTTCAGAGGCCACCTACAGGGAGCACATCAAGCCTATTTTTGATGCTCAATGTAGTGCATGTCATGGTGAATCGGCACCTGAATACAAAGCCTTCAAGCTTGACAAGGAAAAGTGGCTTGCTGAAGGGGTTGGCCCACGCATGGATAGTTACACATATTTGGTCTATTTCACTGGATGGCCAGACACTGGTGCCTTGATGCGCAGACTGGATGATACAAAACCTGGGAATATGTATGAGCACCTTGGAGACAACGAAGAGGAGCGCCAACAGAATCTCGCCCTGTTTAAATCTTGGGTCGGTGGCTGGACCCTCAAACGCTTCAAAGACTTGACAATAGAAGAACTTGCAGCCATCAAAGTCACCTACTGAACTTTTGAATACAGCTTGATCCAAAGGCCCCAGCCATCCCCGGTTGGGGCTTTTTCATTTCTGCCTCCACCTCCCACCACCAAAATTTCATCTCGGGACCGGAATTGGACCGGACCCTACAATCAGCTTTTCAGAATTCCAGCAAAACCAAACATCCGTGTCTGTAGCCCAAAGAATTGCCCATTCTGTGTTCTGATTTTGTTCGCTGACGTCCATTCAGGAACGTCTCTGGATGACGTCTCTCTGGTACGTGAGCGCACAGAGAGCGAGCTTGCCGAGCGAACGCTTCTGCTTCGGGAACAGGTGGTCGCTGTTCGAATCCAGTCATCCCGACCAGTATTTACAAGGAGCGGCCTTCCCGGGGTCGCTCATTTCTTTTGGGCTCCGGGCCAGGTCTGGTTCGAGTCACATCTCTAATTGACAATTTGGGGCCTCAGGAATGCAGGCGATGTTTACTCCGGGGCGGGGTTTGGTCTCCGGGGCTATTCTGGGGCATTTTAGCTCGAACTAACTGAACTTCAACATTCCACAGCAGCCCTGTCGGGAATCTTTACAGCACGTATTTATTTTTTGGATCGACCTGTAAGTATCTGACAATAAAAAAGACTAGGGTTTGGCTTATAATTTGCAATTTAATCATTTCTTGGAAGAAACGGGTAATAATACAGTCTAGTAGGAAAATTAGGGGGTTGTTATGCAAAGATCACTTAGAATACCAATCTTGTTTTTATTTTGGTGATACTTACGATCGGGATTGCGTTATCATCAGCCCTCTTTTGATACCGTACCGTGAATAACGCCTGCTGAACAATTGCCTTGCAGTCAATACGAACCCCTTTCGGTGTCACATTTAGCACCAGCACCGGCGGGACACCCTACCTTGAAGCCGTGGGTCCCAGTGACCCGGGATATGCCTTTGTAAATGGTAATTTGGGGGGTGGTCCTGGTAATGCTGATCTTGCGACCCCAGGGTATCAAGCACAGCTAGGGAATTATTTTTTACGCCTTGGGACTGGTGACTTGCTCACTGCACCTGCTCCCAGTTTGATCATAGATTATACAAATCCAGTTGCGGCTGCTTCGGCGCAAATATGGGACATTGACCGTATCATGTACTGGTATCGCACAGTGGTTAGTTAGTGCCTATGATTTCGGTGGTAATTTAGAGCGAAGCGAACATATCTGCTTCGGGAACCTGTGCGCTATGAAACTGCGCTATTATTTTAGTTATACATTATTTTAATAAATACCCTTCACTGATATATCTTTCTATTATACTAGGAGTCCGTTTGATTTTACGAGACAATACACAATTACTTTTTATCTAAGTTCTACTTCATACATTACTAACAATGATATATTCATGTTGATAGCAAATGATAATATAATTTAAATTATTTTTTTATTATTTTAAATATTTATTACAAAAAATTATTTTTTAATAATTTTAATATTTTTTTTTTTTATTTTTTTAAAAAAATAAATATTTTAATAATTAAATTTTTTTTTGCACCGAAAAATGTTATCAACATACTGCAATCATTGACTTCAAAAGTTCGCGTCAGCATGTTCCCAGATTCTGCGAAACAGTCCCTGTAGCTCTGCAGAACGAGAGCTTGTTTCCTTCTACTTCGCTTAGCTCTTTGCGTGCCTCATACTTTGCTGAGATTCCAACAAGTCTGATATGTGACCAACTTCATGGCATGACATAGCTTGAGCAAAATCACCCAGTGCGTTTAGCAATTTTTCAACTGTCATAAAAACCCAGTCATGTAACCTGTTGATCTCCTGACAATAGAAGGCCCAATAGCTGATTGAGCTATTCCGCATGCGATTTTACTGCATCACGAAACAGTACAAGCGTGTTCCTGATAGCTCTTCCTTTTACGGAATATTGTGACCAGGTTTCTTCTGTGTCGCCAGAACCACTGAAATGAATTCACAGTTCTTTTCTTCCTGTTTCCGAGTTTTAGACACTATAGTCGATAGCGCAGTCTGATAGCACACCTGCTTTTGAGATGAGTAAAGTTTTTTACTCTTAAATTTCTACCTATGATCTGATTTAATGACTAGGGTAAATTGTCGGAGTGTATATTTATACACGTTTAGAGTTTGGGAGGATTAGATGCACACAAAACACATTATGTCGCTTGTCGTTCTGCTCGCAGTTGCCGTCGGTTGTGCAAGCCCCAAACAACAAAACACATCAGATATATCGAGTATCGATCGAGGACGTTATTTGGTTAAGAGCATGGGATGCAACGATTGTCATACACCTGGCTACCAAAAGGGTAAGTCTGTACCGGAAGAAGATTGGCTGACAGGTGGTAATCTTGGCTTCCGAGACCCTTACGGGACGACATACCCAACCAATCTGAGATTATTACTTAACAGCATGTCCGAGGATGATTGGTCGGTTTTTGCCCGTGAGATGCGTCAGAATGTGCCCATGGAATCCGTTTTACTTCCCAGGGCCTCGGAACATGACCTTAGAGCCATTTATCAATTTGTGAAATATCTTGGCCCGAAGGGCGATCCTGCACCATCACGCCTGCCTGCAGGGGTAACACCAACAACCGAATACATCGAATTCCCCTATGTACATTAAAAAGCCACAAAACAGTTGTGTGGCTTTAACTTACATCCATCTAGTGACTTCTTTGGATAACGTCCTCTCTGGTACCTAGGCGCACACGGAAGCGAAACGAAGTGAAGCGTACGCCTTCAGCTTCGGAAACAGATGCGCTATTGCCATAGCCCTCTTTGAGGTAGCAAATAGTACGCCCACTGAACAGTCTGAAAAGAACGTCCCTGGATGACGCCCATTCTGGTACGCAAGCGCACAGAGAGCGAGCTTGCCGAGCGAACGCTTCTGCTTCGGGAACAGGTGCGCTATGGCCATATTTTGATGATTTCCGCAGGTGCGCTATGGCCATAGCCCTCTTTAGATGTAGCGAATAGTACGCCTGCTGAACTGCCTGAAAAGAACGCCTTTGGATGACGTCCCCTCTGGTACGTAAGCGCACAGAGAGCGAGCTTGCCGAGCGAACGCTTCTGCTTCGGGAACAGGTGCGCTATGGCCATATTTTGATGATTTCCGCAGCGCTATGCCATAGCCTCTTTGATGTAGCAAATAGTACGCCTGCTGAACTGCCTGAAAAGAACGCCTTTGATGACGTCCTCTCTGTACGTAAGCGCACGGATGAAAGTTCTTCCAATTCTAATGTGATTACTAGCAGGCAATCACAATATTTTGAACTCTCTTGATAAAGGCAAACCTGTAGCAATGCAGGGACGCAAAGCCGTGGGTCCTTAAAGGATCAGCCTGGCTACCGAAGAGTGTTGCTACTTCGGTTTATCTGGAGGGTAGATTGAACATGCCCACCTTTGTTATCGAAGGTTGGGTTTTTTTATTGATCGGGAGGTATAGAGATGAAAGGAACACATAGGCTATTTTGGGTTGTAATCACTGTGAGTTTATTGAGCTTGTGGCTTCCTGCTTTAACTGAAGCCGCGATTTCGACTGAAACAGGAGTCCTCAACGCAAACTGGACTCCCTGGCCCTCCGTTAGCGGAAACGTAATAGAGTTCGAAACCCGACTCGGAAACCTTGGACTCAGCGGTGATTGGGAGTTCGGTCACAAGTTTAACGGTATGTATCAGGACACTAGCGGACAACATACCATAAATAATGGTACCGACTTTGATTTCACCCTAACCCATGATTCCGTTAGTGGTAATTTCACCATGAGCCTATCCGGCGGACCATCCACCACCTGGTCTTCCAGCCATCCTGATGAAGCAGTACAGGAAATCTGGTTTCTGGCTAAGACCTCTAACACTGATTACACTTCGACTGTCAAAAACCTGGTCCTTGACGGTTCACCAATAAACACGGACTTAATTGCGGTAGACAATAAATCATACCTAAAAATTTATGGAGAGGACTTTGCGGACTTCAGCTTGCAGGGGACCATGAATTTCGCTTGGGTAAGCGGTGCGCCCAACGGCTCCCACATCGAGGCCCTGATCTCCTTGACTTCTTTTGTGCCGCTCCAAGCTGGTCCTGTTAGGCTTGAGAACCCTTCAAAGCAGTACTCTACTCTGCAACTTGCTTATGATGCGGCTTATGTCGACGAAGGGTTGAGTGATGCAACGTTCAGGATTCAAGCCGGATCGCCAATCCTGGAATTTCTCATATTTGACAAAGATATTTTAGTTACACTTTTGGGAGGGTATGATGAGACGTTTGAAAATGTCACTTCTTACACTATAGTTGACGGAACAGTCACAATATCTGCCGGCACAGTCAAGGTATCGAACCTGATAATCGGACCGTCCACTTAACGATTTCTTTTCAGCTATTCTTCAAGGTATTTTTTTCAAATCGAAGCCCCTTCCATCCCCGGTTGGGGCTTTTTCATTTCTGCTCCAATCTGCCTCCCCTCCCTCCCCCAAATTTTCATCTCGGGACCGGAATTGGACCGGACCCTACAATCAGCTTTTCAGAATTCCAGCAAAACCAAACATCCGTGTCTGTAGCCCAAAGAATTGCCCATTCTGTGTTCTGATTTTGTTCGCTGACGTCCATTCAGGAACGTCTCTGGATGACGTCTCTCTGGTACGTGAGCGCACACGAGAGCGAAGCGTTGCCGAGCGAACGCTTCTGCTTCGGGAACCGGTGCGCTATGAAACTGCGCTATGTATCGCAAAAAAGCATCAACATACTAGTATCATTGAGATATAGAGATAGCGCAGTCTGATAGCACACCTGCCCAGTTTAATATTTATATCCTTCGCAGTGAATGGTTCCATCAAGCTTCAGCAAATTCTATTTCTTTCTCCATCGGACCGACATTTCCTGCCTCCTGTACAAAGGTCAATTCTGTGCTGTTGAATATGTGGTCTATGTTCAAAAGTATCATGAATTGCTCTTCGACCTTGCCCATACCAGCAATAAATTCTGTTTTGAGTCTAGTTCCAAGTTTTGGTGGCGGTTCAACCTGATCGGCACGGATATCTTGAACCTCACGGACGGCATCAGCCAAAGTACCAACAACGATTACCTCTCCATCAATTTGAACTTCGACCACTATGATGCAGGTCTCCTCAGTTTCATTACCAGCAGGCAACCCCAATTTCAGTCGCATGTCGATCACCGGCACCACCTGCCCACGCAGGTTGATCACTCCAAGCAAATACTCTGGAGATTGTGGCACCTTTGTAATTGGCGCCAGATTCAGGATCTCTCGGGTGCGGGTGACCTCAAAACCAAAGAGTTCATCACCTAAGTTAAAGGTCACATACTGCTGGCGGCTCATTGTGTTCGTGTCTGTCATTTCAATCCCCTCAGAAAGTTTCAAATTCTTTGTCGTGAGAATCCCTTTTGCCAGTCACTGCAAAAGTTTCACCCTGCTGTTGATGTGCTGACGTGAAGGACGGTTCATCAAAATGAGCAATCTTTGGTTGTGTTTTGACTTTTCCTTCACTATTACTTTCATGAGTAGCACAATTGAGGCGATGGGATTGTTCGCCCACAGCGAAGAAAGAGATCATCTCTGCCAACTGCTCTGATTGACCTGAGAGCTCTTCGGAGGTACTTGCTATTTCTTCAGACGACGAAGCGTTCTGCTGGATAACCGCATCCAGCTGCTGGATGCTCTTGGTTATCTGCTCGGCACCGGCATCCTGCTCACGGCTGGATGCGGCAATCTCCTGCACCAACTCTGAAGTCTTCTGGATGTTCGGCACCAAGGCATCAAGGACTGATCCAGCCCTTTCAGCAATTTCGACACTGTTAGTCGAAAGTTCATTGATCTCACCGGCAGCTTTCTGGCTGCGTTCTGCCAGCTTGCGAACTTCAGCGGCAACCACCGCAAAACCCTTGCCATGTTCACCGGCCCTGGCGGCTTCAATCGCTGCATTCAGAGCCAGCAGGTTGGTCTGCCGGGAGATTTCTTCAATGATCAGGATCTTGTCGGCAATTTCTTTCATAGCGTCAACCGTTTCGCTGACAGACTGCCCGGCAGATTGAGAGTCGTCAGCAGCCTGAACGGCAATTTTTTCCGTTTGCATGGCATTGTCGGCGTTCTGGCGAATATTGGCTGTCATCTGTTCAACACTTGAGGAAGCTTCTTCGGCAGCAGCAGCCTGTTCGGAAGCCCCCTGCGACATTTCTTCACTTGACGCACTCATTGCCTGCGCACCAGATGCAACGTTCTCTATAGAGAGCTTGACGCTGTTAATGACATCTTTGAGCTTGGCAGCCATGTTAGTCAAAGACTGGACCAGAACATCTTTGTTCGAGCGCTCTTTGAGCTGCACGCGCAGGTTGCCATTGGCAATCTCACCAGCTACAGCTGCAACGTCTTGACTGGACTTCACCATTTCCTGCATTGCCAGCAACAACTGACCTGTTTCGTCCTTGCTGATTTGATCAATCCTCACCGACAGGTCGCCAACAGCAAGAGCACGCGCAGTATTAACCGCTACATTGAGAGGACGCACGATACTGCGGGTTATAAAGATAGTGACCAGAACCCCCACCAGAAGGGCAATGATCCCGATGACAAACTGTAATGTCTTAACCTGGCTGGAGGCCTGCATGATATTGCCGACCTGATTATTGATCTGATCGACCTGGGTGTCACGCAACGCAACAACCAGACTGGCCAGGTTAATGGAATCTGCGTCAAAATCTTCCATTACAATGTTGCCGGCTTCATGACCTTCGTTGATATAAGCGTTTGTCATCCTCCGAGCGGTGTCAAACATATCATCCATGGCTGAGGCGAGCCTGTCGATTTCCTGTAATGCAGCCTGATCATTTTCTTTAGTGAACATCTCCCTGAACTGAGTAATCCCGGCATGAAATTCCTCATAGTGACTCCTGGCTTCATCCAGGACTGTAAAATCTCTTGTGACCGACGCATCAGTGGCAAACTGTTGGACCTGTACTGTATTGAAGACCATACGATCCGCCAGAAGCGTAAAGGGCAAGCTTTCTTCCTTCAGATATTTGGTATTGTATTCAACCTTACCTAGCGTCCAAAAGGTAATCACCATGGTGCTGATCATCAGTAACAGAATCGCGCCGTAACCAATACTCATCCGCGTGCCTACTTTCAAATCCCTGACAGCCATTTTCATCTCCCGAGTTTATGAATTAAGTGTGCTGAATAAAACAGCGATCAGATAAATCAAGTTTCATGCCAAACAATTCACGACAAACATACTCGTAATCATAAATAATTAAGATACCGTATCTTTTTTATTTTTTTTCTGGATCATGCAAGAGATACATTTCTCCTGTTAATCAACAATGGCAAATCTTGTCTCGCATTTGAGGGTGGATGTCACAAATTTGCATCAAAACGGGAACGTGTTTGTCACAAAGAGTCCGGAACGCACCTGGATGCTGCTCTCTCTGGTACCTGAGCGCACTGGGAGGGTTTGCGGACCGAATGCTTGGGGAACAGGTGCGCTATTGACACAGGCTTCTTTGAGGTAGCAATTGTACGCCTGCTGAACAGTCTAAAAAGAACGCCTTTGGATGACGTCCACTCTGGTACGTAAGCGCACAGAGAGCGAGCTTGCTGAGCGAACGCTTCTGCTTCGGGAGCAGGGGGTCGCTGGTTCGAATCCAGTCATCCCGACCAGTGTTTACAAGGAGCGGCCTTCCCGGGGTCGCTCTTTTCTTTTGTTCTCCGGTCCAGGTCTGGTCCAGAGGGTCTCCCTAAGGCACAAATTGAGTGCTCAGGGAGTGATGTTTTTTGTGCTCCGGTCCTGGGGTTTGGCTCCGGGGCATGTCCGGGGCAGAGGGGGATTGTGTGAGACGTATTTTGAGTCCTTCACATTTAAATGGGCGATATTTAATCACAAAAAAATTGACAACAAGAACAATCTTCATGTAAATGAAAACGAATTTCATTTCCAAAGGAGGAAAACATGAAGAAACTTGTAGCCATCATTGCAGTATCAGTTTTGTTCGCTTCAGTTGCATATGCTTCAGAGGCCACCTACAGGGAGCACATCAAGCCTATTTTTGATGCTCAATGTAGTGCATGTCATGGTGAATCGGCACCTGAATACAAAGCCTTCAAGCTTGACAAGGAAAAGTGGCTTGCTGAAGGGGTTGGCCCACGCATGGATAGTTACACATATTTGGTCTATTTCACTGGATGGCCAGACACTGGTGCCTTGATGCGCAGACTGGATGATACAAAACCTGGGAATATGTATGAGCACCTTGGAGACAACGAAGAGGAGCGCCAACAGAATCTCGCCCTGTTTAAATCTTGGGTCGGTGGCTGGACCCTCAAACGCTTCAAAGACTTGACAATAGAAGAACTTGCAGCCATCAAAGTCACCTACTGAACTTTTGACTACAGCTTGATCCAAAGGCCCCAGCCATCCCCGGTTGGGGCTTTTTCATTTCTGCCTCCACCTCCCACCACCAAAATTTCATCTCGGGACCGGAATTGGACCGGACCCTACAATCAGCTTTTCAGAATTCCAGCAAAACCAAACATCCGTGTCTGTAGCCCAAAGAATTGCCCATTCTGTGCTCTGATTTTGTTCGCTGACGTCCATTCAGGAACGTCTCTGGATGACGTCTCTCGGTACGTGAGCGCACAGAGAGCGAGCTTGCCGAGCGAACGCTTCTGCTTCGGGAACCTGTGCGCTATGAAACTGCGCTATGCATCGAAAAATGTCATCAACATACTGCAATCATTGAACTATAGCGATAGCGCAGTCTAATAGCACACCTCCGCAAACAGAAGCCTTCTGCAACGTCCCAAATGAACGTCATCGGGATGTTCCGCAGCCTGAACGTACAGTGAGCAAAGCGAACGATTCTGATTCGGGAGCAGGAGGTCACAAGTTCGAATCTTGTCATCCCGACCATTAGTTACATGATAGCGACCTCCTCGGGGTCGCTCTTTCTTTTAGTCCTCTGGGCCTATTACGAGCCGGAAAGCCCTTACTGTTGCACCCACCTGAAGACCGTTCCTAGTGTCTTTGCTAGCGTTACCTCCTCAAGTTCATAGTGGGAGGCTCCGAGTCAGTTGCAAAATGGCGCCTCTGAATGTCTATGAATGGAGTTATACTCATTTGCATCTTGCGTGGAGTAAGATAAAATTCACCAAAACATAAGTAAGTGTTTCACACTTTAATTATCGGGAGAAAGACCATGAAAACATTAATTTTGCTAATAGTTGCAGCGTTGCTGACACTACCAATAGCAGCAGTAGCTGATCACCATGCAGTTAAAATTGCTCAAAAGGACAGTGTCGGCAGCTACCTCACCGACGCCGAGGGCAAAACACTCTACTGGTTCAAAAAGGATATACCAGGACAGAGCGCCTGTGCTGGGCCATGTGTAGACAAGTGGCCACTTTACTTTCGCGAAACGGTAGCAGCCCCTGCAGGTGTAGATGCCAAGAACTTTGCCACAATCAACCGCGCTGACGGCAAAACACAGACAACATTCCGTGGGTACCCTCTCTACTATTGGGTCAATGATAACAAAGCAGGAGACACAAGCGGACAGGGCGTGGGTAATGTCTGGTATGTGATTGATCCTGCAAACTTCCCAGTAAAGTAAGCTCTATTGTAAATAAACCACTAAAGGCCGGGGACAGTTCCTCGGCCTTTACCTTTGACGCCCCTCCCACAGTAACCACATTATTACTCTCGAAGTGACGTCTCAGGGCCGGCATATATTCAAAGGCTCCGCTGACTTCTAACAAAACCAGCCCCCGTAAGCCCCCTCATCGACAATCAAAAGAAGATATAATCCTGCATGTCTCCGGGAACTCCCTGCTTAACATTACTTCAAAGAATTCGGGAACCTGTGCGCTATGAAACTGCGCTATGTATCGCAAAATGGCATCAACATACTGCAATCATTGAGATATAGCGATAGCGCAGTCTGATAGCACACCTGCCTTTTTAAACATCCTGCACATCCATCAAAAAACGCACTTGGATGACGTCCTCGTTGGTATGTGAGGCACTGTGAGCAATTTACCGATCAATACTCGCATAATTTACCGTTAATTATATCTTGACTAACACTCAAAACTTACGTACATTAGCCATAATTAATCCATTAAGGAGGCAAATATGGATGCTTGTGAACTTCTTGATACGTGTGGTTTTTTCAGAAAGTACCAAAACACTTTAGACATGGCTTGTAAAGGTTTTCTAAAAACCTATTGTCACGGTCCTCAAATGGACGAATGCAAGCGCAAAGAATTTCGTAAAGCCAATGGACAACCGCCCCACGATGACATGTTACCTACTGGGCAAACAATGCCAGAAAATTACAGGTAGGATCACCAAGAAGCATATCCGTACGGCCTAGGCAATCAGTATGCTATCGATGCTTTGACTTGCTGACGTACATTCAGGAATGTCTTTGGATGATGTATTCTCTGGTACGTTTGCGCACTGGGGAGCGAAACGAAGTGAAGCGTACCAACTGCTTCGGGAGCAGGGGGTCGCTGGTTCGAATCCAGTCATCCCGACCAGTGTTTACAAGGAGCGGCCTTCCCGGGGTCGCTCTTCTTTTTTGTCCTCAGGGGCATATCCGGTCCAGACGTCAAATTTTCCGGTCCATTTGGAACGCATAGGGACAGCTTTGCCTAACTCCGGTCCACAAATTTTCTCCGGGGCGCTCTCCGGGTCTTTTCTTAAATTCTTACTTTTCAGGTTCATTAATAAGCTTACATTTCTGCAAAAATTCTTCTTGTGGATCATTCTGGAAGGGATCGTAAAAATAGATAAGAAGGTACGAGTTATAGACATAATTACCGAGGTCATTGACCTCTGCAGAAGCAGAATGTTACAAAGTCCAATCGTTAGGTTTGCTTCTCAAATGTCAGCTTTTTTGACATTACTCTAGGTTAGTATGGCATTTGCTGCAAGCTTGAAGGAACTTTCTTATTGTCGATTGGAAGGGCGCAGATGAAAATCGTTTTCGCTATAGGTTTAGCTTTATTAGTTCCATTGTCTGGGTCGATGATGACAACGGCACCAATCATATGGCCGATATCAACCCTAGTCTATAACTTGGGTCTGATAGGCTGTTTTTCTCTGTTGCATAAGGGGTATATAAGACTTATTGCTTTCAATATCGTTGCGGCATCATTTTTTATTGTCGAATCAGCATTTTTCATCAGTTACTACATACAGGATGCAGGTTTTAATGATGCGTTTTTTTATCATCTCAGACCTGATCTGCTTTATTCTGGAGTTGCTGAATATCTGCCAGTCCTTGCCATTTTCGTCATCATTTTGCTCAGTTTTCTATTTTTGGCATCCTCGGCGATTCCTGGGGTGAGGGCCAACAAGAATCGGATGGCTATTTCATCGGTCAGCCTGTTGTTCATCGGTCTGTTCTTTTCTCCTTCAACACAGGCTCTTCTACAACATGCCGAGAACAGTTCAATAAGCCAAACAGGAGATGATCTATTTAAGGATTTCCCAGAACTCAAAGAATCACATCTGGCCGCTAGCTTCACAGGGGAAAAACACCCCAATATAGTAATGATTTATGCCGAGGGCATTGACCAAAGATATTTTGATGAATCAATTTTCCCCGACCTGCTCCCCAATCTGACCAAACTTAAAAATCAGTCAATCGATTACTCCAATGTTTCACAAGGATTTGGGGCTAATTGGACGATGGGAGGGATTTTTGCCTCACAGTGTGGCTACCCATTAACCGTAGCCAATAATATGACTGGGTTTCAAACAGGCAACCAATTGGCGCTTTTCGATGATTTCCTCCCCGGAGCGACCTGTATAGGAGATCTTTTGGAGCAGGACGGCTACTACCTATCATTTATGGGAGGGGCTGACGCCCGTTTTGGTGGTAAACGTAATTTTTTAACAACGCACGGCTAT
Source organism: uncultured delta proteobacterium (assembly GCA_963825575.1). GTDB lineage: Bacteria > Desulfobacterota > Desulfuromonadia > Desulfuromonadales > BM103 > JAFDBW01. The sequence goes on along the minus strand of CAWGUB010000026.1, from coordinate 36,418 downwards.
GAAGAAGTTCTGGATCGTGATGTCCTGAGCCGGCGGCTTGACGATAAATCCTACCTAAATAGTTGGGGCCTTTTTGATGATTCCCTTTTGTCAATGGCTTTCGAAAAATTCAATTCTTTGAGCCAATCTTCTTCTCCCTTCCTGTTGACGTTACTGACGCTCGACACCCACGCCCCGAAGGGCTTTCTTTCACATTCTTGTGATGTTTACGGTTCTGGAGAGAACTCCTCATTGAATTCAGTTCATTGTTCCGATCAGTTGATTTCCAAATTCATCGAGCAGATAAGGGAATCCCCTTATTCAGACAATACTATTATCATTGTTCTTAGTGATCACCTAACAAATCGCAACCAAGCCACTTCACTCCTTGAATCTTCTCATCTGCCGAAACGGCTTACCTTTTTTGTCAACGTGTCGGATGGTCGCACGGAGGAGATAGACTCTCCGGGCCTTCATTACGACATCGCTCCGACCATCCTTGACCTCGCTGGCTACAATATTAGAGGTCAGATGGGTTTCGGAACATCACTAGAACAGGGGAAGGGGTATTTACCGAGCAGATTCGGAGAAGACAAGTGGATCGATCAAAAATCATACCTGATAGCGATCGCTCGCGCTCATTGGGAAGATGATGTCAATATCAATGAGAACGGGATAAGCTTCACTGTTGACGACCTTGGCTTGACTATTGGGGGGAAGAAGTTTGATCTTCATTCAGGGGGAGCTTTAGATATTCCGACTTCGATTCTTTTCATTTTTGATGAAGATACTCTGGGGTTGGAAAAAATTATCTCCCATCCGCTTGATCAAGGCTTAAGCTCATTGGACCTGAGTGAAAAGCTATTACAGTTTCCCGGCAAATTGACCTTAGCGATAAGTCGAGCCAAAAACCTTCCAGCCTTTGTTGATCCACGCATCAACCCTGACCAATGGGTTTTCTATTGCGGCAAACCAGGGAGCGACTATCTCTCTCTCGGGCAGATCAATGGGGATTTTTACATTCCGTTTAAATTGATTCGTGACATAAGCCAAAGCCAACTGGATGATAGAGTGCTCCAGGCCCGGCAACGCATGTTGGACAATCTTGCTAGGAATAGCGGTGCAAAGCAGGGGACTTGAAAATATCTTGACGAGGCAATTTTAAGAAAATTATGTAGCGTTTACCCATTTCAAAGAATTTTTTGACCTGTGCGTGTCCAAAGTGCATTAAAATTTTTCCCAAAGAATTCGGGAGCAGGGGGTCGCTGGTTCGAATCCAGTCATCCCGACCATTGTTTACATGAGAGCGACCTTCCCGGGGTCGCTCTTTTCTTTTGCCTCCGGTCCATGTCTGGTCCAAATCATCTTTAAACTCACAATTTGGGTGCTTCAGGAATGTAGGCTATGAGTACTCCGGGGCGGGGTTTTGTCTCCGGGGCATCTCTGGGGCATCGGCTGGGGTTGGCGCAAAAAAAAATGCCGCAACCCTTTCAGGCAGCGGCACTCAAGCTGACATCACAACATACTAAAAGTCCCTATCTTTGAACACCAACTTCCCACCAAGAAAGCCTGCCAAGCCAGCTGCAGAGAGACCGATGACATTCAGCAATATGAAAAGGGCTTTCTGTTGTATGGGTGATTGAAGTATTTCCGGGGCGGCAAACCACCAGACAATCACTAGTGCAAATGCAACAATTGTCGTCGTTGCCGCAATCATTTTGGCAACAAACAACTTTGTGAAACTAGCCATGTAGCGATTTTTCCATTCAAGATACCCCGTGAAAACAACGACAGGGAGCACCAGCAAAACAATGGCTATATTGTACTTGGCAACTGTCTGTAGAACCGGAGAACCAAATATCATAGACAAAATGACAAAAATGACCGAGACCGGCAATACGCCATTCGGAATATGTGCGCTCACAGGATGCATATGGTGTTTCAAGACCAGCCTTACGAATAGTCCTGTCGCATTCACCTGAACGGGCTCCTCCACCGCACTGCCTGAGGAGGAACTTGCTTCACTGGGCACTACAGGCTCGACAACCTCTTCAAACATGTCTCTATCTGCTCCGCACACAGGACATTTATTCGGGGGGACCTCACCATCATGGACGTAACCACAGACTGTACATCGCCACTTCTTCATCACTATTCCCTATAGCAGAACCTGATCAATTCCAAACAATGACATTGATGACGATCCAGCGCTCACCAATCCCCCCCTAACAGACTCAGATACATCAGCACATTATCACCGCACATTAGACCGGTCAAACAATCTCTGAGCCTCTCGCAAAGGGTTCTCTTACTATTCCTCGATTCTGCCTCCCTCACCCCCAAATTTTCAGCTCAGGACCGGAATAGGACCAGAGTCTCAAGCCAACTTTTCAGAATTCCAGCAAAAAAGAGCATTCATCTCACGACACCAAAGAATTACCAATTCTACGTTCAACAAGGTGCACCATAAAGATCTGAAAAACTGAAATTTTGAGAACCTGGGGAGCGTAACGAAGTGAAGCGTACCAACTGCTTCGGGAACAGGTGCGCTATGAAACTGCGCTATGCATCGCAAAAGAGCATCAACATACTAGCATCATTGAACTATAGCGATAGCGCAGTCTAGTAGCACACCTGCTCTTTATTCCCCTATCAGCAAGCCATCTTTTCAAGATTAACGAAACCAGTTTTAAAGTTAGAACTTCAACCATAACCCCCGTAATTGTATCTGGCAGGAATCACGCCTGAGGCAGACATATTGACAAAATCTCAACATGATTATATTAATTACTTTTAAATATTATCGTCCTATTTAAGGAGGTCTACCCGATGTTCAGAAAAATTCTTTTATCTTTTCTAACAATTGCTGCGCTCTGCTTAACAGTCTGTGGTTATGCCCTCAGCGAAACTGATAATCTCAAGTCGGCCGGGTGTAAAACCGAGATTTATCTTCTGAAAGATATCGCAGAGGCGTACAAAGAACAGACTGGCAAGTCGATCCGCCTGGGCGGCACTGGAAACAAAACAGCTGTCGACCTACTGCTGGAACAGAAGGTCGACTTCACCTTTACGTGCAAACCGATTGAGAAGTTAGCCAAGGGGATGAAACTCGACAAAGAACAGGTCTCCTCATGGCAAAGTATTGCCCTTGCCAAAGACCCAATAGTGATCGTTGCAAACCGCGACAATGGGATCACGAACCTCACAACAGACGAATTGACAAAGATTTTCCAAGGAAAAATCAACAACTGGCAAGAACTCAATGGCAATAATTTGCCGGTCTTTCCAGCCTACCTCTCAGATGACCTGGAGAGTGGTCTTGTCTTATTGTTCAAAGAGTTCACAGTGGGAGACAAAGGTGAGTTGACAGACAATGCGATGAAAGCCAAAGCGCCCAATATGCTCGGCAACTACACATCAGTGACACCAGGTGCAATCAGTTTTATGAATTTTAATACCTATGATGAAAAATATGGTGAGATTCTTAAAGTTAATGGGATCCTGCCGAACGAGGAAAATATCCGCAACGGGACCTATCCCTTAACCGCAACCTATTTCCTGACGATTGATGGCAGGAACAACGTGGCCGTAGCAGAATTCATTGATTTCACAAGATCGGAGAGCGGGCAAAGCGCAATCAACAGAAATTACATCTCAGTTCCTGAGTAAAGATTGATTCTAATTATTAGGACTGATTAGTGGGCACATAAAATTCATTCTTCGCTGACGCACACTCAAGAACACCTCTGGATGACGTCCTCTCTGGTACGTTTGCGCACAGAGAGCGAAACGAAGTGAGCGAACTACTGCTTCGGGATCTTGTGCGCTATGAAACTGCGCTATGGGACACTAAATGGCATCAATATACTGTAATCATTGATGTATATCGATAGCGCAGTCAAGTAGCACACCTGCCTTTTTGGAGTTACCCAAACGTGCCAACCAGCGGCTCATGGGGCGTCATTCCTTGCTTGCCTCGGTACAGATACCTGCTACAATTCTGACCGCATCTTAAATTCCTTCCATCTTCAGGAGCCATACTATGCCATTGATAAAACAAACCATCCTGGCCATCTTTTTAATTCTCTTCTGTCTACCCCATGTTCTACTGGCTGCTAGTCATGAGCAACATGAACACAACGCGAAACCGGATGCAGAGCATGCGCACCACATGGAATCGCAGTCCTCTCAGGGGGGTCAACTTTCTCCTGAACTGTTGGCCCTGCTCAATCAGGAAATGGGACTGATACAACAGGGCATGATGGATATGCTTCCGGAAATTGCAGCCGGAGAGTGGGATAAGGTTTCTGCCATCGGTCTGAAGATCAAGGAGAGCTTTATACTCAAGCAGAAACTGACAGAGGCGCAGAAAGAGGAGTTGCACCGGGTACTACCACAGCAATTCATCGAGATGGACATGGATTTTCACAAATCCGCCGGAATGCTGGCCCATGCGGCAGAGATGAAAAATGCAGATGTGGTTAACTTCTACTTTTTCAAGATGCACACCGCCTGTGTCTCCTGCCATGGAAAATATGCGGCAGAACGCTTCCCCGGTCTGGCGAAGGGGAATGACGAAGAACATCATCACTAATCCGAAGAGAGTATACGAACGCACCTGCCTTTTTGAGCATGATTATAGTTGCCAAATATCCATCTTTGGGCACCATTCGATGAGTCCATCCAGGAACGATTTTGGATAACGTCCATCCTGGTACGTAAGCGCACTGAGGAGTGTAGCGAAGCCGAACGTACGCCTCTGCTTCGGGAACCTGTGCGCTATGAAACTGCGCTATACATCGCAAAACGGCATCAACATACTAGCACCATTGAATTATAGCGATAGCGCAGTCTGATAGCACACCTGCGTTTTTCAAGTATCCTGCACAGCCATCAAGGAACGCGCCACTCGTGAACAAAATCTCTCTGAAAGAAGGATCATTGATTGAATATTCTATGACTTTTATGTAACTTCATTAATTGAGAGAAAGTTCCGTTCTAAACTCGTCGAGATACGCATTAAACTGATAATCAAGGAGTATATGGCATTATGAGCGACCACCTGAAACTTCAAATGAACAAGGAAGATCACTTTTTCGCACAGCAGGCTCAAGCACAGGTCAAGGCACTACGAGAGAAAAGCGCACAGGAAGCCAACCAAAAGTATCGAGATGAGCATGAATATCATTGCTTCCGCTGTGGGACAAAATCTTTGGTCGAAATTCAGAAGGGAGATGTCTCCGTAGATATTTGTGTGAATGAAAAATGTGGGGCGCTCCATTTGGACGCTGGAGAACTGGATATTCTGTTTGCAAACCAGGCTTTCGTCAAAAAAGCACGAAAAAGCATTTTTGATATTTTCAAATAACTTATTGACTTACAGAAAGATATCGAAGCTTGAATGCATACTTGATCAACTAAACTATCCCAGCATTTACTTCCTACTGCTTCGGGAACAGGTGCGCTATGAAACTGCGCTATGCAACACAAAAAGGAATCAAGCTACTGCAATCATTGAACTATAGCGATAGCGCAGTCTAGTAGCACGCCTGCCTCGGAAAGATTCACATTCATGGGGCATTTTTTCTATTGACATATCTGACCAAATTAGTAAGATATTCATCAACAGAGCATGATTCTTCATGTTCTTCCTCCAAAGAAAAACCCATAGAAACCCGTTGCCCCACTCTCCCCCTCCTGGAAAGTGGGGCTTTTTTTCTCTGGTTCATGGAATCAAGGAAGGAGATAGTCATGGCCAACAATGCAAAGAAACTCCGTAACATTGTTCTCTTGTTGCTCGTATTAAACTGGTCATCCACTGCGAAAGCCCAGACTCCACCATCAGCAACCGAAGTTTCACAATATACCGGAATCATGGCCGCTGCAGCGAAAGGTGATGCAACAGAAATCAAAGATCTCATTGCAAATGGGAAAAGTCCGAACATTAGAGATAATCATGGGCGGACACCACTTCATGTTGCAGCCTTCGAAGGACACCACGAAGTAATGCGGATACTTGCAAATGCTGGAGTTGATCCAAACGCTTTGGAAAATGATCGTTACGATATCGTCACAATCGCAGCAGTTGAAAATGACATCATTACCCTCAAGCTGTCATTGGAGTTGGGTGGAAGTGCAAAAAACATAACCAGTCGCTATGATGGAACCGCCCTGATTGCGGCTGCACACCTGGGTCATTTTGAAGTCGTCCAGATATTAGTAAATGCCGGTGCTCCACTTGATCATATCAACAACCTTGGCTGGACTGCATTGATTGAGTCCATCGTCTTAGGAGATGGGGGTGAGAGGCATTTGAAAACACTCAAAGCACTCGTTGATGCGGGAGCAGATGTCAACATTGCTGATCAGCGTGGACAAACACCTCTGTCGCTAGCACGGTCGAGAGAATATGCAAAAATGGTGTCTATTCTAGAAGCTGCAGGAGGGGTGGAGTAAATATACGTTTTGTGTCGAATTGCTTTAGTTGAAGAACGCTCTGGTACTTGCAGTACACATCTGCGTAAGTTTGCCATCATGCTTAGAGACCAGGCAAACGGTTCTATTGTCAAATGTTCATCTTTGACCACCATCTGCTGAGACCCTCAAGGGACGTCTTTGGATGACGTCCCTTCTGGTAAGTGAGCGCACAGAGAGCGAAGCGCGTAGCCGAGCGAACGATTCTGCTTCGGGAGCAGGGGGTCGCTGGTTCGAATCCAGTCATCCCGACCAGTGTTTACATGAGAGCGACCTTCCCGGGGGCGCTCTTTTCTTTTGTCCTCCGGGCCATGTCTGGTCCGAGGGCCTTCCAGTGTGACAATTTGGAGTCTCAGGAAGTGTCGTCTTTTGTGTTCCGCGGCGGTGCTTGCTCTCCGAGTCTATTCTGGGCGTTCATCATTCTATCCATAATATCTAATCATTTCATTCACTTAAAATCACATGGCTTTATATAAGAACAGGCAACAGGGTATTTCGGCTCGATCATTGCAAAATCACTCAAAAGAACTCTTTTAAATGACTGAGGACCTATGGAGGATAAGCTAAAACCGCTCAATGTCTTATTGGGCATAAGAACCCGGATTCTCCTGTTTGCCATGCTGGCTATACTGCTGCCGGCACTAGGGATGGGATGGCTACTCAATAACACCATCCACGTAACAATCACCGAGAAGGCAGAACAAAAACTTATAGATACTTCAAATATCATTCACAGGGAGCTTTCCCTTTGGTTCAAAGAACGTAATTACGATTTACGAGTTATCTCTAATTCATTCGTAATCACAGAGAACTTCGCAAAATATCAAGTCAACAAAAACCGGGACAATAAATCTGGCAACAAGCCGGACCACATCAAAAAAGTCTCAACCTACCTCAGCTCGATCGAGACGCAATTTCCATCATTCAAGCACCTCTTTCTCTTCGACAATAGCTTGAAGCAGTTTGCAAGCTCAAAAACCAAAGATACGGATATCGCCCTCAGTCTTCCCAGCGACACAGAAGCCCAGATTAAAGAATTCGGTTTTTTCAAAGGGGAACTAAATATCAATGATAAGACGCAAAAATCATCGCTGATGATTGGGGTCCCCATTTATACTGAAGCACTTCAAGAGTATACAGGTCTTCTTGGGGTGGTTATCGACCTCGATGAGCTACAGTCGCTAATGCAGGAGTTGTTGATCAATGTCAAATCGGACTCATCCATATACGGAGCACTATTTAACCTTAAAGATAAGCATCGAATTCTCACCACGGACAACTCAGAAAACAATCTCATTAAAGACCCGGAAATCCTCAAACACCTCCTGGCGACACCAGGCAAGATAGAAGATTTTCTCAACCCTGCCGGAAAACGTTTTGTAGGCGTCGCCGAGCCCTTGGGTGAACTTAGCTGGTGTCTGCTTATCGCTGATGATTACAATCTGGTTTACCGATCCCTAATCGATGCCAGATACAAGGCGCTATTCGTCGTATTGTCTTTCACCTTGGCAATAGGGCTCATCGCCTACCACTTCTCAATCCGTATTTTAAAGCCCCTATCCGCATTGACTAACGGTGCAACAAAGGTTGCCGCTGGTGATCTGAGCGTCCAACTGCCAATTTATTTGAACGATGAGCTGGGCTTAACGACCCGAGTTTTTAACAAGATGGTTGCTGAACTTCAACAAAGCCATAACCAACTTGAGGAGATGGCCACGACTGACCCACTGACCGGCCTTGCCAATCGCAAACAGATCATGAATCTATTGATTGAGCATTTCAAACATTTCCAAAGGTATGAAACCATCTTCACCATCATGATGCTCGATGTCGACCACTTTAAAAATGTCAATGACACTCATGGGCACCTGGCTGGAGATGCTGTTCTCACTAGTACAGCGCAGACGATTAAGAACACTTTACGTGAAATCGATCGTTTAGGTCGTTACGGTGGAGAGGAATTCCTCGTGATTCTTCCCGAGACTGACGGACATCAAGCGTTAAAGAGTGCCGAGCGCATCCGCAAGGCTGTTAAAGAAAGTATGACGGACTATGAGAACCACACTCTCAAGGTTACGGTCAGTATAGGTGTCGCTGTGATACAGAGCACGGACAACAACGAGAACGATCTGATCAATAGAGCCGACGACGCACTGTATTCAGGAAAAGGAAAGGGGCGAGACCAGGTTGTCATTGCCTAGGAAAGATCCCCAGAAAGCCTCAAACCTCATATTCCACTAAGGAGAGAATAGTAAATCCAGCCTACACCTCGCCCCGGGATCTCTACCTTCACCCATTGTCCCTTGTAACCTGTCGCTGAAACCTGATCTCCTTTCATTAAGACAAAAAGCACTTTATCCTCAATGGAAGGTCCATTCCGTATATTACTGCGATCAAGAAGGGCCATTGGCAAAGGCACATGAAAATCGACGTCGACTCCATCGCCCTTGCCTGCTTGATTTCTTTCGTTTGGTTGAATATCCTGAGTCAGGCTCAAGGCTTGGTTTGCCAGATATGAAGCCACCTCAAGGTTGTCTTTTTCAAGCTCTTTTTTACCTTCTCGTAAATATTTTTTTGCTCGCAGTAAAGACGTTTGCTGGTCTCCAGAAAGAGTGTCCTCTGCAACGGATATAAGCAACGTATCAACCTCCGCGATCAGACGAATCGTTTCAGTCTTGTCACCTCTACTTTTTGCTTTCGATATATTTCGGGAAAAGTCACGAACCAAGCGTTCATTTGTTGAGACGAGTTTGTCTATCTCAGCATGACGACTGAGAAGCTTTAACTGAAGATTTCCTGTCAACTGTTTTTGCATCTCAAGTTGCTGTTCTAACTCATCAACCTTTTGTTGCTGTGTGTGCAGTTCACGTCTCAACTGTTCAGCAACTTCCTTTTGGACGTTGTCTTGATTCTCTCCCGCTGGCACATGTGCTTTCTTGGTCGCTTGACAGCCAACGAGAAGAAACAGAAGAGAAAAAAAGGTGGCCACTCTTAGATATCTGCGAGTCATTATATTTGGCATAAAACCCATCTAAATTTTAGAGATATAAGCATTGATTGACTTCCACCAGGTTCCTAGGATAATCCTCCAAACAATCAAATGATGCTATCGGAAACTTCGCGGACAATCAAGACTTGGGCAGGATATCCGGTACGGACGTCATCTCTGGAGCGGTTGATTTTATCGTTTGACCTGTGTCTTTGCACAGTCTTTTCTCGTGGATTACCAGCGAAAACTTTACGGGTTGCCACGTATATTTTCTTGCTTGCCTAAGATACTCTCTAAACCATCAAGGAGTTGTTGTGGCAGGCAACTCTGAGATCAAACAAAAACTTCTTCTACACCTCCTTGCCCCTTTGCTCATCCCCCCCCAGAGCTTAGGGGCTCTTTTTTGTCAAATTTCTGGCTTGAATCAAATCTCTATAAACTGACAATTAGGAGTATCATGAATGTGGGGTGGTGTCATCCAAGCGGGGTTTTGTCTCCGAGGCCGATCCTGGGCATCCTCAGTGATAGAGTTGTTATTTGTGGACATCGGGATAGACTAGTGTTTCTGTAGTGGAAATGACCATGAAGCAAATTATACTGGCGCATTGGGAAAACGGAGGTTTATATGTACGCTGTCGCTGTAAATGGGAGCCCCCGAACAGGGGGTAACACGGAGATACTGCTTCGGGAGACGCTCAGCCAATTGAAAGATAGCGGCTGGGAAACCGAACTGGTAAAAGTTGGTGGGACAGCAATTCGAGGTTGTCTCGCCTGCTACAAGTGCTTTGAGAACAAAGACAACGAATGCATCATCAAAAACGATGGCTTCAACGAGGTTTATGCAAAACTGCTAAGAGCTGATGCTATGATTCTCGGCTCTCCAACCTATTTTGCGGCTGTATCTGCAGACTTGAAAGCGTTGATTGAAAAGGCTGGCTTTGTTGCCTATGCCAATGGTCATGCATTCTCCGGCAAGATCGGTACTGCGGTTGTGGCCGTCAGAAGGGGTGGTGCGACCCATGCCTTTGACAGTATCAACCACATGTTCCAGATGTCGAGAATGATCATTCCAGGGTCAACCTACTGGAATATGGGAATTGGTCGTGAAAAAGAAGAGGTGAAGGATGATGAAGAAGGCATGGCAAACATGCGTCATCTTGGCAAGGTGATTGACTGGTTGGGGCGTTCAATAGAAACGACCAAGAGCAATTATCCCAAAGGTTGAAACCGTAGCAGCCCTGAATTCGGGAGCACTCAACAGAGAGAGAAAAAACTAATGACTATTATGAAACGTCTGATGAGTCTAACACTCCTCGGATTTTTGGCAACGGCCTGTTCCAGCACCACAGTGAAAGACTCCTGGGTAAAGCCTGGCTACTCAGACCAGATCGGGAATGTCTATCTCATCGGCATCGCCAAAGAGGAGGACTACCGAAGGCTTTTCGAAGAAGCCTTTAAACGACAACTGTCCGGGCAAGGCGTCCGGGCGGTTACCAGCCATAACGATCTCCCAAGAGACCAGGAGAACAGCCGGGAGAACATCATCAAGGCGATGAATGCCAACGGTTGCGACTCCGTCCTGCTGACCAGGCTGATCAGGAAACGCACAGAAGCAGGCACCAAGGGCCAGGGGATACAGGTTGTCAAAACCACCCCGGTTCCTCTCTATATGGACCCCTGGTACAACAACTGGGGAGCCTATTACAACCAGAGCTATAGTGTCGTCAATATTCAACCAACAACCCCCGGGACCACTACTTTGGTAATTGAATCTGTATTGTACGATCTAAAAACCGAGGAGAGGATCTGGGCGGCTCAACTGGAGACGGTAGAAGACTTTAATGTCATGAAAATGATACAAAATTATGTCGAAGCAGTGATCAGAAACCTTCAGGGCAAAGGCCTTATATAGGTTCAGATGCCAGGCTTCAAACAGGCACAACCCGTACCAGCTCGTTCACCAGTTCCTTGGTCGTAAATGGCTTTCTCAGATAGCCGTCGAACCCCATCTTCAGATATTTTTCCCGGTCGCCTATGAGAGCGTAAGCGGTCAGGGCAATCACTGTCAGGCGATTGCCGCTTAGGGGCTCCAGTTCACGGAGAGCTTTTAATGCATCGATGCCATTTATCACCGGCATTTGTATATCCATCAGCACCAGGTCAAAAACGTTTGTGTTCAATTTTTCAAGAGCGATCTTGCCATTTTCGGCAGCCATAACCTTATGCCCAAGATTTTCCAATACCGCCTTGATGAATTGAATGTTGATGGTGTTGTCCTCGGCCAGCAGGATATTTAAAGCTGGGCCGCTCCATGATAACGGTTCTTCTTCCGGGAAAAAGGCCTTTGAGACATCGCCTGTTTTTTTCTGCAATGGGATAAGCAAGTGGAAGGTGCTACCGACCCCCTCCTGGCTCTCCAGTTCGACAGTACCGCCCATCAGGTCTGCTAGGCTCCGACTGATCGACAACCCGAGCCCGGAGCCACTATATTGGTGGGAGCTTGAATCGAAAACCTGGACGAATGGATCAAATATACGTTCATGCAAGCCTGCAGCGACGCCGATACCCGTATCTTTTACAGAAATATCCAGAAGGACTCTAATACCACCTTCTTCTACAACGGAAACATCGATGCTGACGGCCCCCTTTTCAGTAAACTTGATGGCGTTGCCCAGCAGATTAAGCAGGATCTGTTGAATCCTCAACGGGTCACCCACCAGCAAATCAGGGACATCAGCGTCTATACTGACATCGAATGAAAGGTCCTTTTGGGCAACTTGCTGTTGTTGAACATCAGCTATTTTAGTAATGAAGCTGGGCAGGTGGATATCCTCCTGCTTAATGACAAGTTCTCCAGCATCGATCTTCGAGAGGTCGAGAATATCGTTGATCAATAATGACAGGGTGTCGCTGGCCGCATTGATTGCGGCAAGGTATTTTTTGTGTTCAGAAGTCAGCTCGGCATCTTCCATCAACTCGCCATAGCCGACAATGGCTGTTAAAGGGGTGCGTATTTCGTGGCTCACTTTTGCCAGGAACAAGCTCTTGGCACGGTTGGCTGCCTCAGCAGCCTGGGTGGCGGCCTGCAATGCCACTTCACTTGCCTTGCGCTCGGTGATGTCGCGATCGGCCCCGCAATAGCCCACCAACTCGCCGGCGGCATTGAAAATCGGCTTCGCATTGCTCTCGAGGTAACGATAACTTCCATCCTTGTGCCGCCAGCGCAAGACCCAGTCGCTCCAGCCCTGCTCCTCGGAAATTAGTACCGGGAGAGTCTCCTTTACCTCCAGCAAATCATCTTGATGCAGGTAGCCCAAAAACTCCTTTCCCACGAATTCCTCTGGGGGATATCCCAGCAACTCCGAGAGCCTGTAATTTGAGTAAGTGTGCCGTCCGGAAAGGTCCATTTCCCAGATCCACTCAGAAGAATTATCAAATATATTTTGCAGCTTCTCTCTGCTGTCCCGTAATTCTTCTTTCACTTGCCTGCGCAGTGTGATGTCGCGCGCCACACCTACAATAGCCTCGATCCGCCCTTTTCCATCCAACATTGCCCGGTCGGACCAGGCCAGCCACCGCCAACCCGAAACAGTCATAGCCCGTTGTTCTACGTAGGCGGTATGCGGAGGGTGGAGCAGGTCTTCCATCGCCTTTTCGGTAGCCGCCCGGTCTTCTTCATGCACCAGGGGCATGAAGGATTGCCCAAGTAGTTCCTCTTCGCTTTTGCCGAAGGTTCTGCAGTAAGTGGGGCTGACAAACAGAAACCGCCCGTCAGCATCAACCTTGACCACCAGTTCATTCTGGTTTTCCACTAGCAGCCGATAGCTTTCTTCGCTTTTGCGCAGCGCCACCTCGGCCTGCTTGCGCTCAGTGATGTCGCGGTCAACGCCCCGGTAACCGCGGAACTGCCCTTCTTTGTCAAAGATTGGAGTTCCGCTCGATTCAATGAAAACCTCACGCCCATCTTTGTGAATGTTTATATTTTCCAGATTTTTAAATGGCAGATATTTTTTCGCAATTGGGTCAAAGTGATAACGAACACGCTCCGCCTCGGCAGAAGCCATCAAGTCGAATGCATTCAGGCCAATCAGCTCTTCGGGCTCATAACCCAGGATTTTTTTGATACTCGGACTTGCATATGTGAAATTCGCATTCTCATCGAACTCCCAAAACCAATCCTGAGATGTTTCAACCATCTCTCTGAAACGTTCGTGATCATTTGACATGGGATTTACCTTAAGCACGTAGAATTGGTCACAGACGGCCCGCTCATTATACACATAACGAGCCCCAGGGAAAATCTGTATTCGGTCCGGTCACACACCTCCGATTGACAAGTTAGTAAATAAAAGCCCGCCATGTTTGACGTCAACTCCTTAGCAGATATAATCGAAATCAAGTTGGAATAATTACGATAAGGAGATCCCCATGAAATCAACAATCAAAGCTTTGGTAATCGGACTATTAATCTTCCTGCCCTGCGTAAGTGCGTATGCTGATGAGTATGCAGACACAAGAAAAATGTTCGAGGATGCTGGTATTGCCAGTATGTTTAGCAGTGCCTATGGTTATGCACTGTTTCCGACGATTGGCAAGGCTGGATTTCTGGTTGGTGGAGCTTACGGCAAGGGCCGTGTTTATGAGCAAGACAAACTCATCGGCGAGACCGCAATGACTCAGGCGACCGTTGGTTTCCAACTTGGTGCTACGGGTTTTAGCCAGGTCATATTTTTCCAGGACAAACGTGCCCTTACCGAGTTCACAAATGGTAATTTCGAGTTCGGTGCAGAAGCGCAGGCCACGGCAATAACCGCCGCAGCAGGCGCCTCTGCTAATACTGCAGGCAGTTCCGCAACGGCCAGTGGGGGCAAAAACAATGCGACCACAGCTGGCGCAGGCTACAATAAAGGCATGTCCACATTCACTATCACCAAGGGTGGCTTAATGTACGAAGTCACTGTTGGCGGGCAGAAATTCAGCTTCACCAAAGGTTAAAGAGCACAAAACATCACGAGTATTATCCCTTGCTATCCTCTTCAAGTTCTTACAGGGATTGATTAGCGAGGAGAGGGCTTAAATGAATGGAGACTTTTCCGGCACAATGCCGTCATGGGGCTCTGCTGAAAAAGTCTCTTTTACCGCAACACTTAAGGGTTGGTATGCCACGAGCGGCTAGGGAAACCGGGTTGTGAAAAGAGTTTATTGCTTTATTCTGGCCTTGTGCTTTGCCATGTCGACACTTCAACCTTTTTTGGTTCTGGCGCAAGAGGACGGAGCCGCTTTACTTGAAGAACGTTGTTCAGGCTGTCATCCGTCATCGTTAGTCGAAGTCAAAGCAGAAAACTCCCAAGCAATGGCAAGCCACCGTTTCGCGCATGAAGCATAAAGGGGCCAGATTGACAGAGGATGAAATGAAGGCTCTGGTGGACTACCTGAGCGAGACTTACAAGCCTTAATCGCTTGCCATGTCGGCATCCATTCGATGGAACAACCTTACCGGGTCTCTCCGGGTGAGCTTCTCATAACAACACCCCCTCAAAGTAGCTCGACCTTCGCATGAGCACTCGCCACGACTTTACCCTCTCAGAAACACAGCCCCCCGGTTGATGAGGACATCCTGTAGAATACAGGGTATAATTAAACCTCTTGAGCGTTTGCATACGGCCACGAACAACCAACATGAAAAACTTTGGACACTTCCCTACAGGAGCCAAAATGAAGATCACTTTCCACGGCGCGGCCCGGACTGTCACCGGATCTCAGCATCTCATCGAGGTGAATGGCAAAAAAATCATGCTCGACTGTGGCCTGTTCCAGGGCAAGCGCAAAGAAGCGTTCGAGCGCAACCGCAGCGAATTTTGCCAGAGCAGTGAAATTGACTGCGTGGTCCTCTCCCATGCTCATATCGATCATTCAGGTCGCATCCCCTGTCTGGTCAGGAACGGCTTCTCAGGCGACATCTTCTGCACATCGGCAACCCGGGACTTGTGCGCCGTCATGCTCATGGACAGCGCCTTCATTCAGGAAAAAGACGTGGAGTACGTCAATCGGCGACGCAAAAAGAACGGCCAGCGGCCCTTCGAGCCACTCTACACCAAAGTAGACGTGGCCAATGGCATGTCAGCAGTTTGTGGGCTTAAGCTACAACCGCCGGCACCCAATCTGTGCCGGTGTTCACCTTACCCTGGTGGACGCCGGGCACATGCTGGGCAGCGCCCACGTCATCCTCGACATCGACGACCAGGAGACCGGCTGCAGCCAGCGTCTCGTGTTCAGCGGTGATATCGGCAGGCCGGATATCCCGATCATCCGTGACCCGGTCCCGATCAGCGAGGGGGCCGATATCCTGATCATGGAGAGCACCTACGGCAACCGTTTACACCCGCCGTATCCCGAATCGGAGCAGGAGCTGGAGCACATCGTCAATGAAACCGTCAGCCGTGGCGGGGCACTGCTGATCCCGGCCTTTGCCGTTGGCCGGACCCAGCAGATCGTCTACGCCTTGCATAAGCTGCACACCGCTGGCATGATCCCCGATTTGCCAATCTTCGTCGATAGCCCCTTGGCCACGCGTACCACAGAGATCTTCCGCCTTCATCCGGAGGTTTATGATGCTGAAATTCGCGAGTTCCTGCTGAGCGACGAGGACAACAACCCCTTCGGTTTCGGCCGGCTCAAGTATACCCAGTCGGTGGAGCAATCCAAGTCGCTCAACAGTCTGAAAGTCCCTGCGGTTATCATTAGCTCGAGCGGCATGCTTGAGGGAGGCCGTATCCTTCACCACCTGCGAAACCGCATCGGCGATCCGCGCAATACCATACTCATGACCAGCTGGCAGGCACCCAACACCCTTGGCCGGCATCTCATGGAAAAAGCACAGACTGTCCGCATTTTTGGCGACGAATTCAAGGTGAGAGCCCGCATAGAATCGCTGGCCGGCTTTTCAGGCCATGCAGACCGGGACGGGCTCATACAGTTCGCGCGGGTCATGCAAAAGCAACCAAAGCAGACCTTCATCGTTCATGGTGAAGAAGATTCCGCCGAGAGTCTGGCTGACGGCCTGCGCAACGAGTTGGGGTTCAAGAATGTCTACATTCCGGAGCCTCTACAAACTTTTAATACATGAGCAACAACCGAACGCCTCAATTGACCGAGACGCTTTAACAAAAACTTTACAAGCTGAACTTCCCATTAAGCAGGAATGATTATGTAAAACCCGCCTGTAACATGCAATTATGCTTGAACCATATGCCCAATATGTTAACTTTCTCTTGGTGTAATTCTATTTGATCAGCTGGGGGTAAAGATATGCTGCATATGGATTGTCCGAATTGCTCCGGGGTTATCAAGTCTCAATTTCTTGCGGATGTATCGACTATAGAGTGTGGCCAATGCAAAAAGACCATCCCGGTTAAGGATGTTTTTATCTCGACAAAGTCTTTCGTTATGCATCGGGAAGACTTCCTTAATCGGACCTTTCGCTTCCAGAAACTCCTCAGGGAAGTTGAAAAAGAAATGCTTTTGATGACCAACAACAAAGAGGTGTCACCGAAAAGCCTTGAGAGCCTCGAGCAATTTTACTCATCCCTTCAGGAGTTACTGGCCGGAGCAAGAAACAGTTACCGGATGGAAATCCTGGGGGATTTATCTGTAGAGATAAGGGATGACAAGCGACAGTGTAAAGGGAAAGTACTGAACTTAAGTACCGCAGGGGCCTCAATTGAGTTGTTGGAATTTGACAAACTCCCTCGAATAAAATCTGAGATTAATATTGTGCTCCCCCTTCCTGAACTTGCTGAGCATTTATACCCCCGTGCCAGGGTTGTCTGGACCAGGGAACAGGCGGACAAGAACAGACCGCATCACGCAATCATCGGCATAACTTTTATCGACGCTGATGAACATACTCAAAACTGCATATGGAACTATATCCTTGATAACGCGCCGGCGCCGCTGCAGCGAGTGTCAAGGTAATGTTTCAACTTGTTTATCAACGATACAGCTGACTGATTCGACTACAGCGACGCATTTTATACTAGTTGCAACATCAGCCAGGATAATATATTAATAAGCCTATATAGAAGATTCAACACCGGACTATTTCATTCCGGAGTCAGGTTAGGCCTCCCCGCGAAGGGTAACCACCCCTGACACGGACTATCCCAACAGGTGCAAAGATATGCTACAGATAAATTGCCCGGAGTGCAGAAGCGTTATTCGCTCTCCCTATCTCGCCGAATTGTCGTCCATTGAATGTAGCCATTGCAAAGAGGATGTCGCGGTAAAGGATGTCTTTGTCGCAACAGAAGGGTTCACCATGCATCGGGACGACCTTCTGAATCGGATCTCTCGTTTCCAGAAACTTCTGGGAGAGGTTGAGAAGGAAATGCGTTTGATTGAAGGGACCGAAACCGCCTCCAAAACGACTCGCAGCAGTATCAATAAATTTCATACCACCCTTCAGGAGCTTTTAATTGGAGCAAGAAATAACTTCCGCCTGAGAGTCCCTTACGATCTATCGGTAGAGATGTCTTATGATGACAATAAGAGCGCGGCGAGATTGGTAGATGTAAGTACCGTAGGGGCCTCCCTGGAATTTGCTGCGTTTGATGGCCAACCCCGGAATAAGGCCGAGATGAAGGTACAGCTTGTCTTGCCAGATGTTGCTGAGCCGTTATCTCTTCTGGCAAAAATTATCTGGACCAGAAAAGTGGCAAAGGATGCGGACCCTCAATATTTTCAAATAGGCGTAAAGTTCTTGAATTTGGATGAAAAAGTTCGTGACACATTGTGGAATTATATCGTCGCCAGCTCATCGGTGGCCAATTCCTAGTGTAGCAGCAGAGGTGCCCTGTATCCGTTTCAGGAATATTCGTATCACCCAAAAACAGGCCTGAGAACAGGCTGTTATTTACGTGTTAACAGAACCGCAAACTCAACCAATTTAGTCACCCCGCGCGCCGCCATCCCCTGGTGCGACCAGAGGATATCCTCTTCAGCCAGCAATTCGAGCTCGAACCAGTCCTCGAACAATCCTGAAACCTCGACACATGGCACTGAAAACGGCGGTCCATGGGTTTCATTCTGATCGTAGTCATAACTGATCAACAAGACCCGGCTGCCGATCGGCATCAAGCCGGCAAGATGTACCGCATATCGATCACGGAGAGCGGGCGGCAACGCCACCAGGGAACCGCGATCGTATGCTGCATGAACATCACCGAGATCGGATGCCGTCAGCATGAAAAAATCACCACAGTAGAGCTTGTAGCTTCGGTCAAGATAACAGGGCATACCTGCAGAAGTGGTCCACTCACCGTTTAAACGGTTTTCACTGATGAAGGCATCGACCGCCAGACGACTCAGTTCTATACCTGTTGCCTTGAGATCCCGGCCATGCAGCCAGGCCAGATCGTGACTCTTGCCGCAGAGGGGAACGAAGCATTGATCCCCCGGCTTTAAATCCAGCGCAGCGTAAAACCTTTGCAGGTAATGATGCGGTTCCTCTTTATGAAAACCGATGTCTCCACTTTCCCAGCGCCTGAGCCAGAATGTTTCGTCCATAGTCTTCGTCTTCCCGTTACAACAGGTTGTAATTGACACCCTGCAAGACCAGCTTCGCGACCACCAGGTAACGCAGGAACTTGCCGAGGGCAACCAGCAGGATAAACTGCCAGATGCCGGTCTTCAAAACCCCACTGACCAGACAGAGCGGATCACCGAGGACAGGCAGCCAGGAAAACAGCAAAGCCCAACGGCCGTAACGGTTGAAGGATTTTTCCGCGCGCAGCTGGTTTTCCTGGCTGATGTGCAACACACGCCGTACCAGGTAAGGCCCGCCCCACATGCCGATGGCATAGGTGGTCAAAGCTCCCAAGGTATTGCCGACCGTGGCCACGGGAACGACGATTGACGGATCGAAATGATTGATCAGCAGAACGGCCAACAGCCATTCACTGCCAAGCGGCACCAGGGTTGATGCCAGGAAACTGAGCAGGAACAGCGCCGGATAACCATTTTCAAGCAGCCACGACTCCAAATGCGAGCATTCCTTTAGCCGGTGAAATATGCCATTATGTAGCGAGTTGCCATCTTCTTTATCTTGACACGAGAGGCACATGCTTCGAAACATTTTCATCATCTCATTGATCTTTTTTCCCGGGTTGCTTTTTACCGGCTGTGATTCCGGGCCGGGCATCGCACCGATCGATCAGCATTCTGTCATCCTCGCCTTCGGTGACAGCCTGACCCGAGGGACCGGGGCTGCAAAGGAGCAGTCCTACCCGGCGGTCCTGGGCCAAATGCTCGGCCATAACATCATCAATCTCGGCGTCCCTGGCGAGGTGACCTCAGAGGGGCTCAAACGACTGCCCGCCGTCCTGGACGAATACAATCCCGGCCTGGTCCTGCTCTGCCATGGCGGCAATGATTTCCTGCGCCGCCACAACCAGGATGAGACGATTCGCAACCTCAGGCGTATGATCGGCCTGATCCGTGAACGAGGTGCGGATGTCATCCTGATCGGCGTGCCGAAGCTCGGCTTCGGTCTGGATGTGCCGAAATTCTACCCGGCCATTGCAGAGGAGAACCAGATCCCGTACGAAGGAGACATTCTTCTCGACCTGCTCGGCGACAACGACATGAAAAGCGACTCGATCCACCCCAACGCGACCGGTTATCGCCTGATGGCCGAGGCTGTGTACAACGTGATCGAAGATGCACAACAGTAAGCAGAGCATATCTTGACTGAGAGAAAAGACATGTTCATCCCCTGCAGCCGCGAAGAGATGACCCGGCGTGGCTGGGACGAGCTCGATGTGCTCTTCATAACCGGGGATGCCTACGTCGATCACCCATCCTTTGGCACGCCCCTGCTGGCCCGCCTGCTCGAAGCGGAAGGCTTCAGGGTCGGCATCATCGCCCAGCCCGACTGGCGCGACCCCGAAGCGTTCAGGATCATGGGGCGCCCGCGCCTGTTTGCCGCGATCTCCGCCGGGGCCATGGACTCGATGGTCAACCATTACACCGCGGCGAAAAAGGTCCGTAACGATGATGCCTATACGCCGGGCGGCCGCGCCGGTGCCCGACCGAACCGCGCGGTAATCGCCTACACGGCGGCGGTCAAGGGCGCCTTCAAGGGTTTGCCGACCATTATCGGCGGTATCGAAGCGAGCCTGCGACGCTTGGCCCATTACGATTACTGGGACAACAAGGTCAGGCGCTCGATACTGGTGGACAGCAAAGCGGACCTGCTGCTGTTCGGCATGGCGGAATCTGCCGTTGCCACCCTGGCCAGGCGGATGCTGGCCGGCGAAGCCATTGCACAAATCTCCGATATCCGCGGCACGGCGTACCTCGCCAGGGAGTGCCCTGAAGAAGCGGTTGAACTGCCCGCATACGAAAGTGTTGCCGACAGCCCCGAAGCTTACAACAGAGCCTTCAAGCTGGCAGCCGAACAGGCCAACCCATACAGCGGCAAAATTCTTGCGCAGCCTCACGCAGGGCGCCTGGTCGTGATCAACCCTCCGGCCATACCACTCACAGAGGCAGAGCTGGACCGGATCTACGCCCTGCCTTTCATCAAGCAACCCCACCCGATGTACACTGAAACGATCCCGGCCTATGAACAGATCCGTTTCTCCATTACCAGCCACCGGGGCTGTGGCGGCGGGTGTGCCTTCTGCGCCATCACCCATCACCAGGGCAAGGCGATCCAGTCACGCTCGATCAAATCGATCGAGGATGAAGTTGACCGGCTGAGCCGCCACCCGGAATTTCGCGGTACGATCACTGATGTCGGTGGTCCGACCGCAAACATGTACGCTCTACACTGCAGCAACCCGGAAGCGCGTGCGGCCTGTCGACGGGAAAGTTGTCTTTATCCGCAGATCTGCAGGCATTTTGACACCCGGGACAACAGGGCGGTAAAGCTGTTGCGCAAGCTTCGCGAGAAACCGGCAATCAAGCACCTGTTCGTCGCCTCGGGAATCCGCTTTGACCTGCTCGACAGGCAGCCGGATTATTTTGCCGATCTGCTCGAGCATCATGTCGGCGGCCTGCTCAAAGTGGCCCCCGAATCAACCAGCGCCAGCGTGACCAGAGTCATGCGCAAGCCTGGCCCGGAAGTCTTCAAAAAGTTTCTGCAGCGCTTTCGTCAGCAGAGCAGCGTGCACGGCAAGCAGCAGGCGGTTGTCCCGTACTTCATCAGCGCCCACCCCGGCTGCACCCTGGACGACATGATCGACGTTGCCCTGTTCCTCAAGGAAAACAACCTGCGCATCGAGCAGGTCCAGGAATTCACGCCGACGCCCGGCAGCCTGGCCACCTGCATCTATCACACTGGACGCGACCCCGATACGGGTGAAACCGTTCACGTGCCGCGTGACCCGAGGGAAAAGAGCCTGCAAAAGGCGCTGCTCCTCTATCACCTTCCCGAACAACGCCAGGCGGTCCTTGAAGCCTTGCGACGGACCGGCCGCGAAGCAGACCGCGAAAGGCTGTTTGGCGAGGGCAAAATTTTTCCTGAAACACCTACCGGGCCGAACAAGGTTCTACGTAAAGGAACGGCCAAAAGAAAACGGGGGTCGCGTAAGCCTCCTCGTTAAGGTCCCGCAGACAGAAACACCCTGGACGGCGCATGCCATCCAGGGTGTTTTTTACCTTGCAGATTGTCTGGCCACGCGGGCCGGAATCATTACCTGCTCGCTGCAGCTACCGGTGTTACCGGACGACCGGAGAAGCGACGACTCCGGTTGTTCTTGGTCCGACCCGGGTTAGAATTCCCCCCGGGCTGTTTCGCCCGGTGCAGCTGTGCACCGGCGAGAGAACTATCCGTGGTCATCGCGAAACCTTCGATTTTGCGGCGTTCGATGGGACGGCCGAGAGCTTTTTCGATAGCCCTCTCCATGGCTCGATCGGCAGCAGTCACCAGCGTAAAGGCATCGCCGCTACGGGCTGCGCGCCCGGTCCGGCCGATGCGATGGATATAGGCATCGGTGGTATTCGGCATATCGTAGTTGATGACATGCGAAACCTGGCTAACGTCGATGCCGCGTGCGGCGATGTCGGTCGCAACCAGAATCTGGTGGCGGCCGTCACGAAAGCCATCGAGGGCAGCCTGCCGGCGGTTCTGCGACAGGTTGCCCTGTAGCGAGGTCGCACGGTAGCCAGTCTTTGCAAGCTTTTCGCCGAGGCGTTTGGCGCGATGCTTGGTGCGGGTGAAAACCAGCACCGAGCCAGTCCCGGTGTCTTTCAAGAGAGAGAACAACAGGTCTGTTTTACGGGCTTCTTCGACCGGATACAACGCGTGGCTGACGGTTGCCGCGGGAGCAACGAGATCAACCTGGACGGTCTCCGGGTTGCGCAGGACCTCTTTGGCCAGGTTGCGAATTTCCTGCGGCATGGTCGCCGAGAACAACAGGGTCTGGCGCTGTGCGGGCAACTGCTTGAGCAGCCTGCGGATGTCCGGCAGGAAGCCCATGTCGAACATCTGGTCTGCCTCGTCGAGGACCAGCACCTCGAGACGGCTCAGATCGATGGTTTTCTGGTTGAGATGATCAAGCAGTCGGCCGGGACAGGCGATGACGATTTCGACGCCCTTTTTCAGGCGGGCGATCTGCGGGTTGATCCCCACGCCGCCGTAAACCGTAAGACTGCGCAGGCCGGTTTCGCGACCCAGCTCACTGATTGCGGTGTGGATCTGTTCTGCCAGCTCGCGGGTTGGCGCGACAACCAGGGCACGCACATGTCCGCGGCTGCCATTCATCAAACGATGCAGAATCGGTAGCGCAAAAGCTGCCGTCTTGCCGGTGCCTGTCTGGGCCAGGCCCATGACATCACGACCGGCGAGAACCGGCGGAATGGCGCGAGCCTGAATCGGAGTCGGTGAAACATAACCGGCAGCCGCAACTCCGGCGGCAACCTTGGGGTGAAAATTGAACTCTGTGAATTGCATATCTTCCTTGTACTTAAAACCCGTCGGGATTGAAGTGGACCGTGGCAGGTGAACAGGTCATCGTTGACGGGCTCAGGCGCTCTCTATAAAGTGTGGCGCACAAAAAACGCCCCGAAACAGTCCGGGGCGTACGATAACTACGTTATAATCCTGGAACAGCATTCTGTTGTCGGTGGTAAAAGCCAGAAGAATCAACAACAGTTGACGGACACTAACAGGGATGCCGCATGGATGTCAAGTAAACCCTTACCGCCCGGACAGAATTCGTCGGCAAGCTAGCGCATCAGCATCGAACAGACTTGCAACCAGGGCGGGGCTTGCATATCCTGCAGAAGAGGCATCGTACTCAACGCACGGGCACTCAACATCCATTTTCAACAAGGACAACAGCATGGAACTCGACCTGACCCACGCAGAAGCCAGGGTCCTCGGCTGCCTGGTGGAAAAAGACCTTGCCACCCCCGAGTACTACCCCCTGACCCTCAATGCCCTGACCAATGCCTGCAACCAGAAATCCAACCGCGACCCGATCATGCAACTGGCGGAAACCGACGTGGTCCGCGCTCTCGACAACCTGAGGCGCAAGCAGCTGGCCCACCAGTCAGCGGAAGGCGTGCGTGCCGCGAAGTATTGCCACAACCTGGATGGCCTGTTGCGACTTGACCCAGAGGAACAGGCGATTCTTGCCGAACTGCTGCTGCGTGGACCGCAGACCGTCGGTGAACTGCGCAATCGTGCTGAGCGGATGTGTGCAGTGGGCGATCTGCAAGCGGTCGAAGAGTTGTTGCAGCACCTTGCCGACCGGGAGGTCCCGCTGGTCACGCGCCTGCCGCGCCAGCCGGGACGCAAGGAACACCGGTATGCGCACCTGCTGGCCGGTGAGCCGGATATCGAGCAGGCAGCGTCCCCGTTTGCCGAAGCCGCACGAATCCAGGTCCAGGCGGAAGACGACAGGATTTCCAGACTTGCAGCAGAAGTTGTCGAACTGCGGGATGAGCTGGAAGAGATTCGCCAGCAGTTTCGTGAGTTCAAGTCCCAGTTCGAATAATCACCATGCCTTCACTCGCCGTTCTTTATGATCCGGAATCAGACAGATGGCTGCGTTTCGGCAACCTGATTGAAGAGATCGAAGTCCACGCGCTGGACAAGGTCTTGCCGACCATCGATTACCTGGACAAACGCGTCGAGGAAGAGGGCCTGTACGCCGCCGGTTTCGTCAGCTATGAAGCTGCGGCTGGATTCGATGATGCCCTGCAGACCAGGGGCCAGGAGGATTTTCCCCTTTTGCGCTTTGGTCTGTTTGCATCGTGTGAAGCCATCGAACTGCCGGCACCGGAGAAAACTCTGGAGCCGCCCAACTGGCAGGCGCAAGAAGACTCCGGGGAATTTACCGCGAAAGTCGATAAAATCCATGCCGCCATAGCCCGCGGCGAAACCTACCAGGTCAACCTCACCTTTCCACTTTCTGCTGAATTCAGTGGCGACCCATGGCAATTTTTTCTACAACTCGTCCGAGGTCAGGGAGCCGGCGGCGCAGGCTTTCTGCAGAGTGAGCGATGGGCGATCTGCTCTGTCTCACCGGAACTGTTCTTTGCCAGGCACGGCAATCAGCTGACGATGCGGCCCATGAAGGGGACGATGCCCCGTGGTCGAACTTCCGAAGAGGATTGCCTGCAAGCCATAGCACTGGAAAAATCTGCCAAGAACCGGGCGGAAAACATCATGATCCTCGACATGGTGCGTAATGACCTGGGACGACTGGCACTGCCCGGACAGGTCTACACCGAGGCGATCTGCACCCTGGAAAAGTACCCGACGGTCTGGCAGATGACATCCACGGCAACAGCTCACAGCGAGGCCTCCCTGGCAGAGATTTTTCGGGCACTGTTTCCCTGTGCCTCGATCACCGGGGCACCGAAAGCGAAGACCATGGAGATTATCGCCGCCATCGAATCCGCCCCGCGCCGCATCTACACCGGGGCCTTCGGCTGGCTGAAACCGGGGCGGCAGGCCCGCTTCAACGTTGCCATCCGCACTGCGCTGATCGACCGTCAACAGGGACGTGCCAGCTATGGTGTCGGAGCCGGCATCACCTGGGATTCAATTGGTGATGACGAATACCGGGAATGCCTCGACAAGGCAGCCGTCCTGTCACATCCGAACCGGGATTTTGCCCTGATCGAAACCTTGCGTTGGACCCCTGGCAAGGGCTACTTTATCCTGCCGGAGCATCTGGCCCGCCTGCAGGCTTCCGCAGAGTATTTCGATTATCCCTGCTCGTCCAAGCGAGTCATCAGCTACCTGCAGAAGTTGGCCGAAAACTTCCCTTCGGCACCGCAGAGGGTCAGGCTCCTGCTGGATTCGAACGGGCGCGTCGAAGGGACATTCCTGCCGATCGACACAGCCCCGCCCGCCTCCCTGAAATTACGCTTTGCCCGGCACGCTGTTGATTCACGAAATATCCTGCTCTTTCACAAAACCACCCGACGCGAGATTTATGAAAGGTCGCTGGCCGAGGTGGACGATGCTGATGAAGTCGTGCTCTGGAACGAACGGGGAGAGGTAACCGAATGTTGTACGGCCAACTTGATCATTGACAAAAACGGTACGCTGGTTACACCGCCTGTGACATGCGGCCTGTTGCCGGGGACCTATCGCGGATTTCTGCTCCGCCGCGGGTTAATCAAGGAAGAGCTTGTCAGCAGAGAAGATCTGCAAAAGTCAGCCCGCATCTACCTGGTCAATGCGGTCCGGAAATGGCGGCGGGCGGAGCTTTTACCTGACTGAAAAGGCTGGCAGAAAAAAACGGGCCCAGCAGAACTCTGCGGGGCCCGTTCGATTGTTTGGTCAACAAGCTCAGACTTTAGAAACGTTTGAAGCCTGCAGCCCCTTGGGGCCGTCTTCAATGTCGAAGGTGACACGCTCACCCTCAGCCAGAGACTTGAAGCCATCCCCCTGAATTGAGGAAAAATGGACGAAAACGTCCGGCCCATCTTCCTGAGAAAGGAACCCGAACCCCTTAGCATCATTAAACCATTTCACAGTACCTTCAGCCATGCTGCGTCTCCTTCTTTCGGCTCAAGTCTTTGAGCTCTGTTTGGGTGTATCCGGAGAGCCTGCCTGAAAACAAGAATACCGCACGGGCCCTACTGCCTGTGCGGTGCGACATCAATGCCTATCTGTTCAACTTGTTTTTCAAACCAAATAACCGGATACAGACTTCTGAGAGATGTTCTTATTAAACCAACTATTCGGCCAATTGCAAGAGTTAAGTCAGCATGTTACGAGAGAATACTGACAAAACTGAACTTTTTACTTCATCTATTGACCTCTTTTCTCCTTAACTTAAAATACAGATAAGCATATATTTCAGACGTTTTCCAAAAGGCCTGCCAGACCAGATTGCAATCGGAGGACTTCGCGTGCGACAACATCGGCAATTCAGCAGGTTCGTTGACCAGTGGCTCACAGACTACAGAGCTCTTGGTAAGACGATCTACTGTCGCGCAGGCTGCGCCGGCTGCTGCCTGCTGGCTGTGCATGCAACGTTTCCCGAGGCTGTTGTGATCGCCGGGAAGCTTTCGCAACTGCAGACGACCCAATTGTCGGCCTACATCAGTCGGCTGAAGCACGCTCTCTCGACGCTGAGTGGCCTGAAAAGCTATCTCAAAAACCATCGTCAATCTGTCGGCCCCTGCCCTTTTCTCGACGGGCAGAACAATTGCTCGATCTACCCGGTAAGGCCTCTTTCCTGCCGGGCTCTGCTTTCGACAAGGCCTGCAGGATGGTGTACAGTCGATTTTTCCGAGCTGGACACGTGGGACAAGCAGGCGTATGAAAGCAGTCTGGATCCGCAGGTCGTTGCCTGGCCGACCCATTTTGTTGCCGCTACACAGGACTTCGGGCGAGAAATGGAAGACAAGTTGCTCGAGACCATGCAGCGGGAACAAGGCTGGGCACTATCCGGCAATCTTTCCGCTATGATCTGGCTTGAGCAGAAGTATCAACTGAGCCAGTGCGGCGTCGCCGCGGCACAGCAGGCCAGGGAGATCCTGGCCAAAGAACGGCTTGATCAAGAGTTCCTGCTGCACATCTCCGGGTGATTACATGCGACGTAAATCATGGAAGGTGAAACATGTTTGAACTGCATCCGCGGCTGGAACAGGACACTTTGGTTATCGGCGACTTTCCGCTCAGCCGCCTCCTGCTGATGAACGACGCCAGCTATCCCTGGTTTGTCCTGGTCCCGCGCCGAGCCGCGATTCGCGAAATATTTGAGCTGGAACAGAACGACCAGGTCCAGCTGCTGAAGGAATCGTCCCAACTGGCCATGTTATTGGCCAGGGTATTCGAGGCAGACAAGCTCAACATAGCAGCGTTGGGCAACATGGTCCCGCAGCTGCACATCCACCATATCGTCCGTTACCATTCGGACCAGGCCTGGCCAAACCCTGTCTGGGGGCTGTTCCCGGCAAAACCTTACACACAGAGGGCCCTGCAGGAAACCTGCGCCAATCTGATCGAACACCTGCATGACTTTGTGCCCGACGCCAACGGCCCGGTCGCTCCCAGAGTGTGCTGAGAGAGTTTTTTTGAGCAACCGATGAATATCGCTGAACCGAAATATCTCGAACAACTTCGCGACCTGCCCTCCAGCTACCTGCTCGACCTCATGGCCGACAACCATGATATTGATACGGAATCGATCGTCCGGGTGCTTCTGGAACGCGGCCTGACCAGGGCAGAAATCGAGAAGAAACTGGGGCGTCGACAGTCTCGATGGATGCGCCCCTACAATTTCTGGACCGCCGCCCGCTGGTTGACGCTCTTCAATACCCTGATCGTCACCTATTTCAATGTTACCGGCCTGTACAGACTCTTCCATGACGACCACGGCTTCAAAGGAGCACTGTTGTTTCTCGCCTTCGCTTCGATGGCCGCAGGCTTTATCATCGGCTTCAAGATGACTACACACATCTACCATGGCAGCAAGTCTCTTCTTCACTGTGGTTTCCCGTTCCCGGTCGGGTATGTTGAACTGACCACCGGCGAAGAGATCCTCAAGAGCAAAATATTGATGAATATCCGCATGGCCCTGAATGCTCTGGTCGGTATCAGTCTGACGCTTTTCCCGATTATTTTCATTTACACCGTACTGGACCAAGTCTTCTGACCGCAACAGCACCGGCTTAAGCAAACCGACGGTATCTGTCGCAGTGGAGACTAAACTCCGGTTAATCGTGGGAGTATCTTGCGCAAAGACCTGTCAGATGGTATTTTCTCTGCATGAGCCTGTCGAAATCAATTTATCGATCACTCATCGTCATGACACTGGCCCTCATGTGTGCCCTGCAGTCAGGCTGCGAGGAGCCGAAGCCGGTTCGTATCGGTTTCATTGGTGAGTTGACCACTCGTGCGGCAGGTCTGGCGACATCCGGACGCGACGGTTTTCTCCTGGCCATCGAGGAAGTCAACGCACGGGGCGGGATTAACGGCCGGCAGGTCGAAGGGCTGGTCGTCGATGCCCGCATGCACAAGGAGACGGCCCTGCACGCCATCCACAAGCTTGCTGACGCACAGGTTTCGGCGATCATCGGGCCGATGACCAGCCAGACAGCCGTCACAATCGTCCCGACGATCAACAGCCTGAAAATCCCTTTAATCAGCCCGACGGCCAGCACCAACGCACTGAGTGGCATCGACGATTATTTTTTCAGGGTGTATTACACCAATGCCCAGGCGGCACAACTACTCGCCAACCATTTGAGCGCGGGAGGAAACCCTCGTCACATTGCGGTCATTTATGATCTCGCCAATCGCGCCTACACCGAGGACTGGGTACAATATTTCCAGGAGGTCCTCGAGAAGGACTCCATTTCAAAGATCACCAGGATTCCCTTCGACGTACGCACGGACACCTTCTATCTCGATCTTGCAAGCAAAGCGGTTGTAGCCAAACCGGACGGGATTCTGCTCCTCGCCAATGCTGTCGACACAGCCATGATATGTCAGCAGCTAACCAAACTGGACGCCGAGCCGCCACGCTATGCAACGGGTTGGTCATATTCCGACGACCTGATCCAGTTCGGTGGCAAAAGCGTAGAGGGGCTCACAATTATCCAGAGCGCTGACCCGCAGAACCCTGAAGCGGCAATGCAGGAGTTTGTCAAAAGCTATGAAAAACGGTACCGCACCACGCCGAACTTTCCTGCCATGCACGCTTACGACGCAACCCGCATGGTCCTGACGATCATGCAGAAAAGCGCCGACCCGGAAACGATTCGCAGCCTCCTCTTGAGCATGCATGACTTCAGAGGCCTGCAATCGGACCTGTCCCTTGATCGTCTCGGGGAGCTTAGACATCCCAGACTCCATCTCGCCCGTATTTCCAACGCTCAATTCATCAGCGCAGACTGAACTAAGGGGAGTCCCCTCTCCCCCCCTTCTGACCGACTAAACTGGTAATAAAAGTCTGCCGTGGTATGCTCGAAACATCCCGTTTGAAAGGACATTCCATGACACTCAACGAAACCTTGCAGCAGATGAAAGCGGCCTCCATTGCGAGAATCTCTCCTGAAGCAGCAGCCATTATGGCCAACACAAAGGCGCAACTCGAGGCCTCCGGCATCATCAAGATGGCACTTGGACGCGGTCAGGCAGCGCCCGATTTCGAACTGAGAGACTGGCAGGACAACCTTTTTAAATCCACAGAGATCCTGGCCAGAGGACCGTTGATACTGACCTTCTATCGTGGCTCGTGGTGACCTTACTGCAACGCGGAGCTGGAAGCTCTGCAAACGATCCACCAGAACATTCTTGACCAGGGCGCGACACTTTTGGCCGTTTCACCGGCACGCCCCGAGTTCTCCCGCCAGATGGCCAAAAAGCTCAACTTGACTATCCCGATCCTCTCGGATCAGGACAATACCCTGGCCGCCAAATTCAGTCTGGTTTTCACTTTGCCGAACGAATTGCGCGAGGTCTATCTTTCCTTCGGCATTGATCTGGAGAGACATAACGGCAATCCCTCCTGGGCATTACCGATGCCGGCCTGCTACATCATCGACCGGGACAGCATCGTCTTCGATGCAGCGGTCAACGTCGACCACACGACCCGCCCGGAGCCGGAAGAGACTTTAAGAAAACTGCAGGCACTGACCGGGCAGTAACAAGGACGGGCCCGCAACTCTGGCGATTCTCTCTCCATCAGAAAGACAGCCATCCTAAGAGCACTACGCAAACGGTTGACACTATCCCGGCGAGGTTGTAGGCTTTCGCAAATTTCACCGGAGGTACAGAAAAGTGACACAAATCAATTTCGAAAAAATGGGTGGGTTGATCCCCGCCATAATTCAGGATCACGAAAACGGCGAAGTGCTGATGGTCGCTTTCATGGACGAGAAGACCCTTGCCAACACCCTGCGCGACGGCAAGACCTGGTTTTACAGTCGCAGCCGCAACAAGTACTGGATGAAGGGCGAAGAATCAGGCAATACCCAGGACGTTGTTGAGGTGCTGACCGATTGCGACGCGGACACCGTCGTCATCAAAGTAAAGCAAAACGGCCCAGCCGCCTGTCACACCGGCAACCGCAGCTGTTTCTACGTGCGCTGGGAAGACCAGCAGTGGGTGGAACATTCCAATCCCCTTTTCGATCCTGATGAAGTCTACAAGAAGAAGTAGGATAGAACTGTAAGTTTTCCAGAAGAGTTATTATTTAACGTCTCCTCAATACTGACAGCCTGTAGCTTAAAGCTGATCCAGGGGTTTAATTATGGCAAATGAACTGAGACTCGGCATTCCGAAGGGGAGCCTGGAACAAGCAACGATTGAACTGTTCACCAAGGCCGGTTGGAAGATTAAGTCGTCATCCCGCAGCTACTTCCCCACCAGCGATGATGACGAGTTGAAATGCAGCCTGGTACGCCCTCAGGAGATGGCCAAGATCCTCGAGCGCGGCAAGCTCGATGTCGGCATCGCCGGCCGGGACTGGGTCAGGGAAAACAACTCCGACGTCGTCGAGGTCGGTGAAATGGTCTATTCCAAGGTCTCACGCCGACCGGCACGCTGGGTCCTGGTCGTGGGTCCCGACTCGACCGTGGAAAAACCTGAAGACCTTGCCGGGGCGACCATTTCCACTGAACTGGTCGGTTTCACCAAGCGGTTCTTCGAGGAAAGAAACATACCGGTCGATGTCGAATTCTCCTGGGGTGCGACAGAGGCGAAGATTCTCAAGGGGCTCTGCGACGCAATTGTCGAGGTCACCGAGACAGGCTCGACGATCAAGGCCAACAACCTGCGCATCGTCTGTGAACTGATGGAATCAGTCCCGGTCCTGATCGCCAACAAGGAGGCCTGGGAGGATCCGTGGAAACGGGCCAAAATCGAGCGAATTTACACGATGCTGAAATCAGCGTTACGGGCAGAAGGGATGGTGGGACTGAAGATGAACGCCCCCGGCGACCGGATTGAAGCAATCTCAAGCCTTCTGCCAAGCCTCAACCGGCCGACGATCGCCCATCTGTACAATTCGGACTGGGTCTCAATCGAAACCATTATGTCCGAGTCCGACGTTCGCAAAATTGTTTCGGAGCTTCTCGATCTCGGCGCCCAAGGAATTGTTGAATACCCTCTGAACAAAATTATTTGAAATCAATAGCCATAAGATCACAACAAGCAGGCTGGGGATGTTTGCCCCGGCCTGCTTTCCTAATTTATGAGAAATTTTTGATTGCCCTACTGTACAATCCGCGAAAATATTTTTTCGCACCCTCAGCATAAGGATTGTTGTTACAGATGACCATACAAGTCGAATTGATAGACGGGACCTATTGCAGGGTTGTGCCGAAAGGTCTGAACCTGCTGCTTAACCGAGAGCTCGTCAAGCGGTTCCGCCGCTCTTCCGGCTGGGCCGTCGTCGGTACGGACCCGATCAGAGCATCACACCAACAAGCCAATTACCCCGGACCGGACCGAAGAAAAATGGTCTGAGCTATCCGGCAAACAAAAGTTAAAAAACGGACGCATTAAAAATCGCGTCGGTTTTTTATTCTCCCGCCACACAATTCACAGAAGAATCTCTTGCGACATTAGCCGTTTGTGATTAAAATGTGCCCACCATTTTTAGGAGGCCTGCACCACCTTGCCGAAAACCCTGTCACAAAAATCTTTATTCCGTCTGTTCTTGTGGGGCCTGGCCCTGATTCCTCTCGCCACTGTTGCAGACGCCATCCTCGGTGCCATGCTGTTCGGTAAAGGCACTGTGGCGCAACAGCTCCTGTCGCCCTCCTACCAAGAAATGGCGGTTCGGTTTCTGTTCAGCATCTTCATCCTTGCAGCAATCTACCTTGGCATGCATTACCTGGCAAATACGGCCCAGAGAGAAAAAACCCTGCTGCAATCCAACGAGGACCTCGATCTGGTCAGGAAAGATGTGGAAGATTTCGACCACGACATGCTGCAACACCTGCGCAACACAGCATCCGAGATCAACACCTCCATGGCCCTGCTGAAAGCCCAGTGCGAGGACGAACTGGAGGAAAAAACCCGCTTCTTTCTTGAATCGATCACCAACTGCAACGAGAAGCTGAGCAGGCAACTGGAAACCAGCCGGGCACTCGTCGAACTGCCGGTGAGTCGACCTCGACGGGAACGGATCAAAGTCGACAAACTTGCTATCGAGATCAAGGAAGAACTGGAACATAAGCATCCGGAGCGAGAGATTGAAATCACAATCCAGCCCTGGATTACGATTGTCTCTGACCACCAGATGATACGACTGGTTATTTACCAGCTGTTTCGCAATGCCATGGACTTTATCCCGGCCGGTCGCAAGGGGCGGATCGAATTGGGCATGTACCACAGAGGTGAGCAGAAGGTGCTGTTTGTGCGTGATAATGGCACAGGCTTCAGCGAGGCCCAGGCGAAACGACTCTTCGACGCCTTCCGCGACAGCTCGCAGGATGACACCCTGCCAAAAGACACGACCAAGCTCGCAGGCGCGCAGAGGATTGTTCACAGACTCGGCGGTCAGATCTGGGCTGAAGGGGTCGAAGGAGCCGGCGGGGCAATTTACTTCACCTACTACACGTCAAAGACCTGACAGGTGAAACAGTGATGTAATCTGGACAGATCCGTGCCGGCAGGTTATCCTCCGCGAACCACTGATATCCGCGGAGGTAATCATGTCCAAACCCAAAGCGCCCAAACCAGAGCATTCCTGCTCGAGCTGCAGCACCATCTGGCAAAAACAGGGTTCGACCAATTGCATGAGCGAACCTGACAGCAGGCCAAACAAACCATCCTATTGCCCATCCGAGCCTCATACAGAGGCAATCTACGATTCCTTCCGACAATACCAGGGTGATAATGCAGATGCGCGTTTGGCCCGCGCCGCCGCCAAGGTCGAGGGGTTATGTTACCAGACGGTGCCGGGCTCCGATGCCGTTAGCGCGCGCTGGACACGGATCGAGGACCTGCTCGCGCTGGCCAGACTGATGGGTTACAAGAAAATCGGCATCGCTACCTGTATCGGACTGCTGGACGAATCTGACCGGCTGAGCGATATCCTCAAGGCCCAGGGGCTGGAGCCATTCTCAGCCTGCTGCAAGGCCGGCAGCATAGACAAGGTCGAGCTGAGGCTGAAAGAAGAGGACAAGGTCAGGCCCGGCGCTTTCGAAGCAGCCTGTAATCCGATTGCACAGGCAAAAATCCTCAACAGCGAGGGCATGGACATGAATATCATCATGGGCCTCTGCGTCGGCCATGATATGCTCTTCAACAAGTATTCAGAGGCCCCGGTCACAACGCTGCTGGTCAAGGACCGTGTCACCGGTCACAACCCGGCGGTCGTACTTTACGGCCAGAATTTCTATTACAAGCGCCTGCAGAAGCAGCCGGTCCTCAGTGACGATGAAGTTGCCAGACACCAGGCCGATCTCGATAAATAGCTCCGAACTGATCATTTCAACTGCAAGGGGCTCGAAATTGATTTTCGGGCTCCTCGGATTGTTGACAAAACCCGCACATAATGCGGGTTTTTTAACTAGCAGGTGGAGTTTCTATGAAGCTTAGGGTAACAGATGGTTAATCTGTTGCACTTGTTACTTTTTCTGAGAGATAAAACCGGCGGGTCGCGTCCCGCCCGACGCCATACTTTTGTCCGGCAACAAAAGTATGCAAAAGTGCCTGCTCCTTGCGGAGGGCATCTCCTTTGCCGGATTCTGTGGCATCAACAGACGATAGTGCTCAAGAAGCCGGCCCGTTACAGGGGGGCCTTCCTTTTGGTGTGATTTACAAGGAAAAAGCTAAAAAACACAGCTAAAGATACAACCCTCCACAAAAGAAGAGGCTCTCAAGAGCCTCGGGTCCTGCGGGGGAAGTGTTGGCTGTTGATCGATAAGAACAACCTGAATTGATGTCGCCGCCTTGACGCACCAGACATGCCCAGCGCAGCGCAGGCCCTTTTCTGCTTACTCTTTTGGGCCAGCAAAAGAGTAAGGCGCAGTCGGGGGGCGCGACCCCCGGATTCTGCTTTTGTCTTTGAATTCAAAGGCACAATAAACAAGGGCAACAGATGAACCACCCGTTGCCCTCTAAATCATAAAGTCTGGCTGAACTTTGTCAGCAGCCTGAGGAGCCCCGAATTTGATTTTCGGACCCCTTTCCTGTTTTCCCACTTCCCACTTCCCACTTCGTACCTCTGCCGTTACGGTATCAGCACCGTCGATCCGGTCGTTCTGCGGGCTTCGAGGTCCTGATGCGCCCGGGCAGCTTCCGCCAGAGGATAAGTCTGTTTGACCTCAATCTTTACGGCCCCCGACATGACCACATCGAACAGTTCCCCGGCACTGGCCAGTAGATCTTCCCGATTGGCGGTATAGGTCATCAATGTCGGACGGGTCAGAAAGAGCGAGCCCTTGGCCGCCAGCAGCCCTGTATCAAAAGCTCCGATCAGTCCCGAAGCCTGGCCGAAACTGACCATTAACCCGAGGGGCCGCAGGCAATCGAGAGATTTCATGAAAGTGTCTTTGCCAATTGAATCGTAAACCACCGGGACTCCTTCTCCGTCGGTGATTTCACGAACGCGGGCGACCCAGTCCTCATCACGGTACAGTAACGGGTAATCGCAGCCATGGGCCCTGGCCAATTCAGCTTTCTCCGGGCTACCGACCGTACCGATGACGGTCGCGCCAAGATGCTTGGCCCATTGGCAGGCAATCAGACCGACCCCGCCGGCCGCCGCGTGAAAAAGGATCGTGTCTCCCGGCTTGACGTGGAAAGTGCTGCGCAACAGGTATTGCACGGTCATGCCCTGCAGCATCATGCCGGCAGCCTGCCGGTCGCTGATACCCATCGGGCAGTTTAACCAATCGATGAGCGGGGATCAGACGCTGTTCTGCATAGGCTCCCGGAGGCAACCCCGCATAGGCAACCCGATCACCCACCGAGAAGCCCTGCACACCTTCGCCAAGCGCAACCACGACCCCGGCTCCCTCCATCCCGGGCGTTGCCGGCAAGTCTCCCAATGGATAGAGCCCGGTACGGTGATAGACATCGATAAAGTTCAGGCCGACAGCCGTCTGCTTGAGGAGAACCTGACCAGGGCCCGGGGGAGTCATTTCTGTTTCTTCCCAGCACAACACCTCGGGACCGCCTGTATTATGGATTCGAATTGCCTTGCTCATCTCGGACCTCCTGCGAAGTTTTCGTAAAAGTTATCACTATCGACTCAAACGTCAAGCGGATGAAAAGCGTCAACCATCTGAAAACATTATTATCCGGGGATTGACATCTGCCCGCTTTACGGCAATATTAAGGTTCGAGAACAAGGCTTTTCTCAGGCAGAGCCTGAACCTGCTTCAGGCTGACAAATGACGGCAACATTACCCATCAAGGAGGAAGAGATGAAACAGCTGAAGCCTTTCCTGAAATTGCTCACCGGATTCGCGGTCCTCGTAGCGTTCCTGGGGCTGACGGCCTGCGGAGAACAGCAGCAGGCACCGCAAGCTGCAGCCAAGAAA
>CAWGUB010000025.1:0-12573 GCA_963825575.1 uncultured delta proteobacterium | reverse complement strand
TGAAGTGATTCGTCGTGGCCTGGACCGCTCTCCTCTGTATTCCGGAGTGATTGAGGGGGTTGGGCCGCGATATTGTCCTTCGATCGAAGACAAGGTCGTCCGCTTTCCAGACAAAGAGCAACATCAGATTTTTCTCGAACCGGAAGGGCTTGCCAGCGGCGAGATCTATCCGAACGGTGTGTCCACCTCCTTGCCGGTCGATGTCCAGTTGGCCTACCTCAGGACTATGCAAGGCCTCGAACAGGTAGAGATCATGCGGCCCGGGTACGCCATTGAGTACGACTATGTCGACCCGATTCAGCTGCATCCCAGTCTGGAAACCAAGGCGCTTCACGGACTCTACCATGCGGGCCAGATCAACGGGACCTCCGGCTACGAGGAAGCTGGCGCCCAGGGACTGCTGGCGGGGATCAACGCCGTATTGCAAGTCAGAGGCCGCGAGCCGGTCATTATCGGCCGGGACCAGGGTTATCTTGGCGTTCTGGTCGACGATCTGGTCAATCTGGGCGCCAAAGAGCCCTACCGGATGTTCACCTCGCGTGCCGAATACCGTCTCCTGCTCAGAGAAGACAATGCCGACCAGAGGCTCAGCCCAATCGGCAGAAAGATCGGCCTGCTGACCGATACGCGCTGGGAGCGCTTCTCTGCCAAACTTGCTGATATGGCGCGCGGCTATGAGCTTTTACGCGACACACGGGTTTCGCCTGCTCACCAGGAGGTTCTTGCGCGACTGGACCTGCAGGAGTTGAAAAACGGCGCATCACTTGAAGAGTTGTTGCGGCGCCCGGAAATCGGCCTCAGTGACCTCAGCTTCCTTAATGACGAATTGGCCCGACTTCCCCTGGATGTGCGCAGCGAACTGGAGACCGAGGTCAAATATGCCGGTTACATCCGTCGCCAGCAGGAGCAGGTTGAGCGTTTCCGACGATTGGAAGGCCTGGTGATCCCTGCAGGGTTTGATTATGAGACCGTTCATGGCCTCTCCGCAGAGGTGCGCGAAAAGCTCAAGCAGGTGGCGCCACGAACCCTCGGACAGGCTGGGCGTATCCCCGGCGTCACCCCTGCCGCGACGGCCATTCTGGCAGTTATTTTAAAGCGCTGAGGATTTTTATGGGTTTGCCGGAGTTGTTGGCCGATCTTGGCCTGGAGGTCGCTCCTGAAGCGATTATGTGTCTTGAAAGGTTGGCCGATGAACTGCTGCGCTGGAATCGCCGCCGCAACCTGACGGCAATTACCGGGCGAGATGAAATCCTGGAAAAGCACCTGGTCGACTCACTGACCCTTCTGCCCTTCATCAGCCGCCCTGGCCGCCTGCTTGATATCGGCTCCGGAGCCGGATTTCCGGCGTTACCGCTGAAAATCGCCTGCCCCGACCTCGAGGTCGTCTCTGTCGAGGCGGTCGGTAAAAAGGTCGACTTTCAGCGCCACATTGCCAGGCTTTTCGATCTCGATGGGTTCACCGTGCGGCATGAACGTATCGAGTCTCTGAGCGATCATCCCGATTATTGCCGGGGGTTCGATACGGTTACCGCAAGAGCCCTCTGCTCTCTCGAGGAGTTGCTGGCCATGGCCAGGCCCTTCCTGGCCCCTGGGGCTCGTCTGTTGGCCATGAAAGGCCCCGAAGGTGTCAAGGAGGTTGCCGTGCTTGATGAGCAACTGAAGGGGGCCGGCTGGTCGGTTACCGTGCACCGATTGAAGCTGCCCGCATCGGGCGCGGCCCGATGCCTGATCGAGATGGGATATTCGTAGTATTTCTACCATATATTGTGATTTATAAAAACACGACACCTATATCTGGTGTTTTACTCGACCTGGGCAAATTTCCTTTGCAGATCCAGGTGCTTATGTTAGTCTGAGCGACTTGAAAAACTCACCCCAAGGAGACATGCAGGCATGGCCCAGGTAATCGCCATCGCCAATCAAAAGGGCGGCGTCGGCAAGACCACTACGGCAGTCAATCTTGCCGCGTCACTGGCCGTTGCCGAAAAGCGTACCCTGCTGGTTGATATCGACCCTCAGGCCAACTCCACCAGTGGTGTCGGGGTCGATCCGAACAGCATGCAGAAGACAATCTATCATGCCCTGATCGGCGAGGCTTCAGTAGACCAGCTGCTCCAGGCCACCGGCCTCGACCTGCTCCGCCTGCTCCCGGCAAACCCTGACCTGATCGGTGCGGAAGTTGAGTTGATTTCAGCTCTGGCTCGGGAGAACAAGCTCAAGCAGGCCCTTGCCGCGGTGACAGATCAATTTGATTACGTCCTGATCGACTGTCCGCCCTCGCTTGGGCTGTTAACGATCAACGCTTTGACCGCTGCGGACAGCGTCCTGATTCCCCTGCAGTGCGAGTATTACGCCATGGAGGGGTTGAGTCAGCTGATCAATACGGTGCGTCTGATTCAGCGTGAACTGAATCCGGCCCTGAAAATCCATGGCATCCTGCTGACGATGTTCGATGCACGCAACAACCTGTCACATCAGGTCAGCGAGGAGATCCGCAAGCATTTTTCCGCCCAGGTCTTCGAAACAATGATTCCGCGCAATGTGCGCCTTTCTGAAGCGCCCAGTCACGGTCTGCCCGCCCTGCTCTATGATGTTTCCTCGCGGGGTGCGACGGCTTACCTGGAGCTGGCGCGCGAAATTATCCGCATGGAGTAGCAACCAGCATGGCCAAACGACCCGCACTCGGCAAAGGGATCGGTGCCCTTCTCACATCAGCTTCCCAGGACGGTCGCCACAAGTATTTCGTCTGCCCGGTCGAAGAACTGAAACCGCACCACCAACAGCCACGCAAAACCTTCAACGATGCAAAGATGGCCGAACTGGTCGCTTCGATCCGCGAAAAGGGCGTCATCCAGCCCCTGGTGGTCCGTCATGCCGATGATCATTATCAGATTATCGCTGGTGAGCGGCGCTGGCGGGCTGCACAAAAGGCGGGTCTCAAGGAAGTTCCGGTCGTTATTCAGGACGTTTCGGAGGATTGGGCCCTGGAGATGGCGCTAATCGAGAATATCCAGCGCGAAGACCTCAACCCGATCGAAGAGGCTGAAGCCTATCGCCACCTGATGAACAATTTTGACCTCTCCCAGGAGGAAGTTGCCAAGCGGGTCGGTCGGGAACGGCCAACGGTGGCCAATGCGCTGCGTCTGCTGCGTCTGCCCAGGGAGATCCAGCAAGATGTGATCGGTGGGCAGTTGAGTATGGGCCACGCCCGTGCGCTCCTCTCTCTGGATAGTGCGACACGCATCAAGGAGGCCCGCGACCAGGTAGTCAGAAAACAGTTTTCCGTACGCCAGACCGAAGCGCTGGTTAAAAAACTCAAGAGGGGTGGGGACAAGGCGCCCCCGCCAAAGGCCAAGATTGATCATGAACTGGTCGACCTCGCCGCGCGTCTGCAGCGCTGTCTGGGCACCAAGGTCAATATCTTGCCACAGGCGCGTGGCGGCAAAGGCGGCAAGATCGAAATAAGATATTATTCCGCCGAAGAGTTCGAGCGCCTGCTGGAGCTTTTTGAAAGAAGGTAATGTTA
This sequence comes from uncultured delta proteobacterium, assembly GCA_963825575.1. Lineage (GTDB taxonomy): Bacteria > Desulfobacterota > Desulfuromonadia > Desulfuromonadales > BM103 > JAFDBW01. The sequence continues at coordinate 9,047 of CAWGUB010000025.1, read as the reverse complement.
ATAAATCCAGTATTTTAGGTGAGTAAACCCAGGAAACAAAACTGATGTTTAACAAGAAGGAAAAAGAACCGATGCGTAAAGAGACCCCGATAGAAAAGAGTGAAATCAAGGCCTTTCTTGGACCCGGCAGCCAGTTTGAAGGTAAGCTGGTCTTCAACGAAATCGTGCGCCTGGATGGTGCTTTCCGTGGAGAAGTGACTTCCCACGATACCCTGATCGTTGGTGAAAGTGCTGACATCCAGGCTGATGTCCAGGTTGGCACGCTGATCCTGAGCGGGAAATTCAAGGGCAACGTCAAGGCAAAGAGTCGTGTGGAACTGCGCGCACCTGCCAACGTGGATGGCTCGATCGAAACCCCGGCTCTCTCCGTGGAGGAAGGCGTCGTTCTGAACGGAACCATTACCATGACGACCGGTGAAATTGCTTCTGCTATAAAGCCCGTCGAGGAAGTGGCCAAGAAATAATTTAATCCGTCGATGTAAAAGGCCTTTTCTGTGGTGGATTTTTATGAAAAGACCCTTGACATGAACAGGGTGCTATGGTAGTCATCTTTTGCTTTGGCCCCGAGGGTCAGGGCCTTTTTTAACAGCGTCTAAAGGTTGTATACAGTATACCGATGCGTCAACCTGGCGCTAACACGAATGAGGTAAAGCGGTGATCAAGCTCGACTGGACACTGTTCCTGCAGTTTGTCAATTTTATGGTCCTGATGGCGGTGCTGAACGCACTCCTTTTCAAACCCTTGCGGGCCGCACTGCAGGCACGCAGGGAGACGATAGAGGGTTCCAAGGCCAAGGTTCAGGACATTGACGAACAGGTGCAGGCGCAAATTGCCCGCTACGAAGCCCAACTTCAGGAAGCTCGCCTGCAAGGGGCCCAGGAACGTTCAACCCTGCGCAAGGCCGGGCAGGAAGAAGAAGCCCGCATCCTTGGTGAAGCGAACCGGACAGCGGCGGAAAAACTGCAGACCATCAAGGAACAGATTCAGCAAGAGGCCGACACTGCACGCCGGTCCCTGCGCAATGAGACCGAGGCTCTGGCCAAGGAGATTGTCTACAAGGTTCTGGGGAGGGCTGTCTGATGACAAAGCGCAACACACTGCTCTTTAAAGGCCTTCTTTTCGCTGCATTGGTTTTGGCCCCAGCCGCAGTTTTTGCTTCCGGTGGTGACGGCCATGCCGATAGTGGCACCATTCTGAAGGATTTCCTCTACCGTTGCTTCAACTTTGCCCTGATGGCCGGACTGCTTGCTTACTTTGTGACCAAGCCGATCCGCAAGGGTCTTAAAGAACGCAGCGCGGAGGTTGAAAAAACCCTGGCCGAAGCCGAAGCGGCCAAGCAGGCAGCCGAAGCCAAGCATCGTGAATACAGTGAGAAACTGGACAAGGCTACCGAAGAAATCGCAGGCATTGCCGCATCGATTCGCCGTGAAGGTGAACTGGAGCGTGACAAGATAATCGCTGCTTCCAAAGAGTTGGCGGTGAAGATAGAGCAGGAGGCCGACAACAAGGCTGCCGGTGTGGTCGCCAAGGCGCGCATCGAGTTGCGTGAAGAGGCCTCGCGGCTGGCCGTGGAGCTGGCGGAGGACTTGCTGAAAAAGCAGGTTTCTGCCGATGACCAGAAGCGTCTGGTCGAAGAATATATGCAGAAAATGGGAGAACTCCATTGAGCGTCAGTGCCCTTACCCGTAGGTACGCCAAGGCATTGGTTGAACTCGGCGTGGAACAAAAGGCCGTAGAGATCTACGGCGACGAGTTGGCCCAGGTCAAGGATGTCCTGTCCCAGGAAGACCTGTTCCGTCAGTTGCTAGATAGCCCCACCCTCGACCTTGGCAAGAAAGAGGCCATGCTGGCTGATTTATGCAAGGCGATGGAGCTTTCCGAGGGAATGGTCAAGTTTCTCGGCCTGCTTCTGAGCAAGGGTCGAATCGGTTATCTCGGGCAGATTGCAGATAAATATCACCTTTTGTCAGATGAACTGGCCGGTATCCTGAGTGCCAAAATTACATCAGCCGTTAAACTGGACGATGTCCAACAGCAGGCGATTGCCGCCAGCCTGGAAAAACAGACCGGCAAGCAGGTCGCAATCAGTGTTGAGCTTGATCCCGACCTGATCGGCGGGCTGCAGGCTGAAATCGCTGGCCGTCTCTTTGATGGCTGTGTCAAAACGCAACTTAAACGAATCGAAGAATCCTTAACGAAAGGGTGATGAGGTCGTCACAATGCAAATCAGAGCAGAAGAAATCAGCGCAATAATCAAGAAGCAGATTGAGAGCTTCGGCCGTGAAGTCGAGGTCAGTGAAACAGGAACCATCATTTCCGCTAGTGACGGTATCGCCCGCATCCATGGCCTGGACAAGGCGATGGCCGGTGAGTTGCTGGAGTTTCCCGGGAATGTCATGGGAATGGTTCTCAACCTCGAGGAAGACAATGTTGGTGCCGCGATTCTAGGCGATGCCGAGCATATCAAGGAAGGTGACACGGTCAAGCGAACCGAACGTATCGTTCAGGTTCCGGTCGGCGAAGCGCTGATCGGCCGGGTGGTCAACGGTATCGGCATTCCGATTGACGGCAAGGGCCCGATCGAAACCGATACTTACAGCAAGGTTGAAATCAAAGCGCCGGGCATTGTTGCACGTAAATCGGTGCATGAGCCAATGCAGACCGGTCTCAAGGCGATCGACTCCATGGTGCCGATTGGTCGCGGCCAGCGCGAGTTGATCATCGGTGACCGTCAGACCGGCAAGACAGCCGTTGCGGTAGATGCCATCATCAACCAAAAAGGTCAGAACATGATCTGCATCTATGTCGCCATCGGCCAGAAACGCTCGACGGTGGCCCAGGTGGTTGACAGGCTCAACAAGACCGGCGCCATGGACTACACGATTGTCGTCTCTGCGTCTGCCTCCGAACCCGCACCAATGCAGTTTATCTCCCCTTACACCGGCGTGACCATGGGCGAATTCTTCCGCGATAGCGGCAGGCATGCCCTGATCATCTACGACGACCTCTCCAAGCAGGCCGTCGCTTATCGTCAGCTTTCGCTGCTGTTGCGTCGTCCGCCGGGCCGCGAAGCATACCCCGGTGATGTTTTCTATCTCCACAGCCGTCTGCTTGAGCGCGCTTGCAAGCTCAACGATGCAGAGGGTGCCGGTTCTCTGACTGCTCTGCCGATCATTGAGACTCAAGCTGGCGACGTCTCCGCGTATATCCCGACCAACGTCATCTCGATTACTGACGGTCAGATCTTCCTTGAAACCGATCTCTTCTTTTCCGGTGTACGTCCGGCAATCAACGTCGGCCTCTCGGTTTCCCGCGTTGGTGGTTCTGCCCAGGTCAAGGCCATGAAGCAGGTTGCAGGGACTCTGCGCCTTGCCCTTGCCTCATATCGTGAGATGGCAGCCTTTGCTCAGTTCGGTTCAGACCTTGATGCTGCTACCCAGGGTCAGCTGAATCGAGGTGCTCGCCTGGTTGAGATCCTCAAGCAAAGCCAGTATGTGCCTCTGCCGGTCGAGAAGCAGGTTATCGCGATCTTTGCCGTTAACAACGGCTATGTAGACCAGTATCCGGCGACCGATGTGCAGCGTTACGAGAAAGAAATGATTGCCTTCATGGAAAGCAGCCACGCTGGCCTGCTGTCTACACTTGCTGAAAAGAAAGCCATCGATGACGAGCTGGAAGGCAAGATCAAGGCAGCTCTCGATGAATTCAAGAGCCAGTTTGTCGCTTAATCACGCAACGATCGGGTAATTTAAGAGATGGCAAGTCTTAAAGACATAAAAAAAAGAATAAGCACGGTCAAGAATACGCAACAGATCACCAAGGCCATGAAAATGGTTTCGGCGGCCAAGCTGCGGCGTGCTCAGGATGCGGTGACAGCAGCCCGTCCATACGCGGACAAGATGGCTGACGTCCTCTCCAGTTTGGCTTTGCGTGAAGACACCGAGAGCCACCCGTTGTTGGCTGAACGCGGCAAGGGCAAGGCCCTGATCGTATTGATCACTGGCGATCGAGGCCTCTGTGGCGGCTTCAATACCAATATCTCGAAGGCCGCCGAACGGTTTATCCGTGGCAACACCGAAGGCTTTGAGAGCTACGAGCTATTCATTGTTGGCCGCAAAGGGAATGATTACCTCAAGCGCCGCTCAGGAATGACAATCCACAAGGTTCATGAAAACCTGATTGGTACAGGTCAGGTGACTTATCCAACCGGAGCATTACTTGGACGGGAAGTCATCGATCTCTATCGCACCGGTGATTACGATGGTGTCTTTCTGGTTTACAACGCATTCCAGAGTGCCATGACCCAGATCCAGACGGTCACTCAGCTGCTACCGATCGTGCCGAAGCAGGTGGATGAGGGGGCGCAGGTGACCGATTATATCTATGAGCCGAATGCCACCGAGGTTTTGAATGAAATTCTGCCAAAGCACATCGAAGTGCAGCTGTTCCGCTCATTGCTCGAATCCGCTGCTTCGGAGCACGGTGCCCGAATGACGGCTATGGATAGTGCCAGCAAGAATGCTGCAGAAATGATTGGCAAACTGACCCTGCAGTACAATCGTGCACGGCAGGCAGCCATCACCAAAGAACTGTTGGAGATTATTTCCGGCGCTGAGTCAATTAAGTCTTAAGTTTCCAACGAATTATATATGAACACCCCGCACGGCTGCCGAGCGGGCAGAATGGAGGAACGGTTCATCATGAATAAAGGACGCATTACACAGGTCATCGGCCCGGTTGTCGACGTCGAATTTGAAGCCGGCAAGCTTCCCGAGATCTACCACGCGCTTAGGGTGACCAACCCGTCGATTGACGATCGGGAGTGGAACCTGGTTTTGGAAGTTGCCCAGCATCTGGGTGAAAATACCGTGCGTACTATTGCTATGGACGCTACCGATGGCTTGGTTCGCGGACAGGATGCGCTTGATACTGGCAAGCAGATCGTTATGCCGGTTGGTCCCAAGACCCTCGGTCGGATTATGAACGTGGTCGGTGAGCCGGTTGATGAAGCTGGTCCGATCGGTGCCGAAATAGAATGGGATATCCATCGTCCTGCTCCGGAATTTACAGAACAGTCGACCAAGGTTGAAGCCTTCGAAACAGGCATCAAAGTTGTCGACTTGCTCGCGCCTTATGCTCGTGGCGGTAAAATCGGCCTGTTCGGCGGCGCCGGCGTTGGCAAGACGGTTCTGATCATGGAACTGATCAACAACATAGCCAAGCAGCACGGCGGTTACTCGGTTTTCGCCGGTGTCGGTGAGCGGACCCGTGAGGGCAACGACCTCTGGCACGAGATGAAGGATTCCGGCGTTCTTGACAAAGCGGCCCTGGTCTATGGCCAGATGAATGAGCCTCCAGGAGCCCGTGCGCGGGTTGCCCTTTCGGCTCTGACCGTTGCTGAATACTTCCGTGACGAAGAAGGCCAGGACGTCCTCCTTTTCGTTGACAACATTTTCCGTTTCACCCAGGCTGGTTCGGAGGTTTCGGCGCTCCTTGGCCGTATCCCCTCTGCGGTTGGTTACCAGCCTACCCTGGCGACCGAGATGGGTGAGCTTCAGGAACGGATCACCACAACCAGCAAAGGTTCGATCACCTCGGTCCAGGCCATTTACGTGCCGGCTGACGACTTGACCGACCCTGCACCAGCAACCGCTTTTGCCCACCTCGATGCGACCACGGTTCTTTCCCGTCAGATCGCTGAGCTCGGTATCTACCCCGCGGTTGACCCGCTCGACTCCACCAGCCGGATCCTCGATCCGCAAGTTATCGGTGATGAGCATTACAAGTGTGCGCGTGACGTTCAGTACGTCTTGCAGCGCTATAAAGACCTGCAGGACATCATCGCGATCCTCGGCATGGATGAGCTCTCCGAAGATGATAAACTGACCGTTTCTCGTGCCCGTAAGATCCAGAAGTTCCTCTCCCAGCCCTTTTTCGTCGCTGAAACGTTCACCGGCTCCCCGGGTAAGTACGTGGAACTGAAAGATACCATCAAAGGGTTCCGCGATCTGGTCGATGGCAAGTACGACGATATCCCGGAGCAGGCCTTCTACCTGGTTGGCACCATTGAAGAAGCCCTGGAAAAAGCCAAGCAACTGGCTGCTTAATCAGACGATTCCGGCATAAAGGAATAAATAGGCATGGCAGAAAAGCTCAAACTGGAACTGGTCACACCTTACAAACGGGTCTTGTCGGAAGACGTTGATGAAGTCACCGCCCCCGGCACTGTTGGCGAGTTTGGCGTGTTGCCCGACCATACCTCGCTGCTGACCACTCTGAAAGTTGGTGAACTGACCTACGAGCAGGAGGGGCAGACCTTTCACGTGGCTGTAAACTGGGGCTATGTGGAAGTTGAAGACAATGTCATGACCGTGCTGGTAGAGACAGCTGAGCCTGCTGATCAGATCGACGTGGAACGTGCCAGGGCGGCACTTAGTCGCGCCGAAGAGGCGCTTAAGAAGCTCTCCAGCGAGGACAAGAACTTCAAGATCATGGAGGCCGCGCTTGAACGTGCCCTGATCCGCGTCCAGGTGGCCGGCAAAAAGGGTCGCTGATCGGTTTCATAAAGATAAATTTCAAAGGGCGGCTCATACGAGCCGCCCTTTTTTATTGCTTGTGAGAACAGAAAGAGATCATTCTTTCCTCGAGTTGAAGAACGCCTGCCCGTGTCTCTGAATAACACAGAGGCCCTGACGCGCCAAATCATCAGTTTGCTAAAAACAGCAGGGAGTTTATAATGTCCGCAATAAATGCGAAGGGGAATCTATGTACGAAGCCTTTCTCGAATTAGGCCCGGTTACACAAGCTTTTCTGGCCACACTCTTTACCTGGGGGGTTACTGCGGCAGGCGCCGCCTTGGTCTTCATGAAGAAGGATCTTAATCCCAAGATCCTCGATATGATGCTCGGTTTTGCTGCCGGAGTTATGATCGCCGCGAGCTTCTGGTCGTTGCTCAATCCCGGCATTGACATGGCGGAACATATGGGTCAGGTGCCCTGGCTCACTGCTGTGATCGGTTTTATGGGCGGCGGCATTTTTATGCGCTTGACCGATAAGTTTTTACCGCATCTGCATCCGGGACTGAAGATGAACCAGAGCGAGGGGATCAAAACCTCATGGCAACGCAGCACCTTGTTGGTGCTGGCCATTACGATGCACAATATTCCGGAAGGCCTGGCCGTTGGCGTCGCTTTCGGCGCCGTCGCAGCCGGACTGCCTTCTGCAACGATTGGCGGCGCTATTGCTCTGGCGATCGGTATTGGCATCCAAAATTTTCCCGAAGGAACGGCCGTGTCCATGCCGCTGCGTCGGGAAGGAATGAGTCAGGGGAAAAGCTTTTTTATGGGCCAGGCCTCTGGGATCGTGGAGCCCATCGCGGGTGTCTGCGGCGCGTATTTTGTTATGAGCATGCAATCAATTTTACCTTATGCACTGTGTTTTGCCGCCGGAGCGATGATCTTTGTGGTTGTCGAAGAACTGATTCCGGAATCACAACGGGTCACCGCGAATATCGACATGGTCACCATGGCGACAATGGTCGGTTTCTCGCTAATGATGTTGCTGGACGTGGCGCTGGGTTGAGACCGGTCACGGTTCTGGCAGAGATTTCGTTTTCGTTGGGGCGAAGATACTCCGAAGCGTCTCGTACATGCTTTTAAGCCCCCGCCAGAGGATTGGCAGCCACCAGATCATCAGGACCAGGAATCCTGCCAGAAAAACCAGAAATACCAGGGGGAAATAGACCGCTGTCCACAATCCGGCAACGACCATGGTGTCTTCGGCCAGGGACGCGCCTATATTGCTGAAAGGCTCCGGCGAGCTGCTTACGAGGAGCCGTGTACCGGCCTTGGTCAGGTGCGCTCCGGCAGTGAGAGCCCCGCCGACCAGTGCGGCGGCAAGAGAGAGGGAAGGCTCAACCTCGGCAACCGCCGAGGCGGCCAGTATGGCACCGGCCGGAATGCGAATAAATGTGTGCAGGGCGTCCCAGGCATTATCCACTCCCGGAAACTTGTCAGCAAAGAACTCAACGCAATACATCAGCGCGGCCGCGCCGAGTACCAGGGGATTCTGCAGGATCTGCAGGGTTTCAGGGAGAGCCATGTTCCCTGTCGCACCGAGTAGTCCCAGAACCAGTATCGATGCATAGAGGTTGAGGCCGCTTGCCCAGGCAACTCCCATCGAGAGAGCGATGTAGGTTATTATCTCCTGCATGTTTGTGAGCTCTTTTTTTACGTTTCTTGTCAGACCACCATAAAATTATACCATTCCAGTCGAACCCGGCGGCTTGTCGGCGTCTCCAGAAGGTTTTGTAGCGCTTGTATGCTCGGACACTTTTTTAATCGCCTGTCTGGTCATGTCTTTGCGCTTAAGGATGTTCGCTATACCGAAACCGAACAGCATAAACAGAATTGACAAGGACACGACCAGGGCCCGGTTTTGCACGCCGGGAGCAAGAACCCCGCCGAGCAGAACAAAACCGATCAGTGACGGAAGAATGCCAATAAAGGTGCCGACCGCATAGTCGCGATGTCGGACGGCGGTCAAGCCGCAAGCAAAGTTCACCGCATCGAATGGCAGCATGATCAGGCGCATCGACAAAACAGCGACGAGGCCATTTTCTTGCAAACGTGCATCCCAGGTGCTTAAGGGTTTGGACAGGTGACTTTCCACCGATTTTCGGCCCAACCAGCGGGACAGGGCGAACCCGAAATTGGCGCTGGCGTTTTCGCCGATGATCGTGAAAAGTGTGCCGAGCCAGGGGCCAAAAATCAATCCCGATGCGACGGTTAACAAGGTTGCGGGAAAAAGAACCAGCGGGCGCACGGCATAAAAGACAATGTAGATCAGGGCCGCATTGAAAAGGCCAACACTGTCCAGCCATTGCCCCAGCATGACCGGGGTTTCGGTCAGGGCGACGCCGGAACGCCACCAGAGCGTCAGGGCCAAGAGAAACAGGCCGAGCCAGAGGCTGCAGAAAAACAGCTTTAATCGATTGATATGGCGTTTTGACATGAGTTGCAAAAAGCGGAATCGAGAGCAGAGGGCCC
>CAWGUB010000024.1:0-94601 GCA_963825575.1 uncultured delta proteobacterium | reverse complement strand
GCTTGCTTACTTTGTGACCAAGCCGATCCGCAAGGGTCTTAAAGAACGCAGCGCGGAGGTTGAAAAAACCCTGGCCGAAGCCGAAGCGGCCAAGCAGGCAGCCGAAGCCAAGCATCGTGAATACAGTGAGAAACTGGACAAGGCTACCGAAGAAATCGCAGGCATTGCCGCATCGATTCGCCGTGAAGGTGAACTGGAGCGTGACAGGATAATCGTGCTTCCAAAGAGTTGGCGGTGAAGATAGAGCAGGAGGCCGACAACAAGGCTGCCGGTGTGGTCGCCAAGGCGCGCATCGAGTTGCGTGAAGAGGCCTCGCGGCTGGCCGTGGAGCTGGCGGAGGACTTGCTGAAAAAGCAGGTTTCTGCCGATGACCAGAAGCGTCTGGTCGAAGAATATATGCAGAAAATGGGAGAACTCCATTGAGCGTCAGTGCCCTTACCCGTAGGTACGCCAAGGCATTGGTTGAACTCGGCGTGGAACAAAAGGCCGTAGAGATCTACGGCGACGAGTTGGCCCAGGTCAAGGATGTCCTGTCCCAGGAAGACCTGTTCCGTCAGTTGCTAGATAGCCCCACCCTCGACCTTGGCAAGAAAGAGGCCATGCTGGCTGATTTATGCAAGGCGATGGAGCTTTCCGAGGGAATGGTCAAGTTTCTCGGCCTGCTTCTGAGCAAGGGTCGAATCGGTTATCTCGGGCAGATTGCAGATAAATATCACCTTTTGTCAGATGAACTGGCCGGTATCCTGAGTGCCAAAATTACATCAGCCGTTAAACTGGACGATGTCCAACAGCAGGCGATTGCCGCCAGCCTCGAAAAACAGACCGGCAAGCAGGTCGCAATCAGTGTTGAGCTTGATCCCGACCTGATCGGCGGGCTGCAGGCTGAAATCGCTGGCCGTCTCTTTGATGGCTGTGTCAAAACGCAACTTAAACGAATCGAAAAATCCTAACGAAAGGGTGATGAGGTCGTCACAATGCAAATCAGAGCAGAAGAAATCAGCGCAATAATCAAGAAGCAGATTGAGAGCTTCGGCCGCTGAAGTCGAGGTCAGTGAAACAGGAACCATCATTTCCGCTAGTGACGGTATCGCCCGCATCCATGGCCTGGACAAGGCGATGGCCGGTGAGTTGCTGGAGTTTCCCGGGAATGTCATGGGAATGGTTCTCAACCTCGAGGAAGACAATGTTGGTGCCGCGATTCTAGGCGATGCCGAGCATATCAAGGAAGGTGACACGGTCAAGCGAACCGAACGTATCGTTCAGGTTCCGGTCGGCGAAGCGCTGATCGGCCGGGTGGTCAACGGTATCGGCATTCCGATTGACGGCAAGGGCCCGATCGAAACCGATACTTACAGCAAGGTTGAAATCAAAGCGCCGGGCATTGTTGCACGTAAATCGGTGCATGAGCCAATGCAGACCGGTCTCAAGGCGATCGACTCCATGGTGCCGATTGGTCGCGGCCAGCGCGAGCTGATCATCGGTGACCGTCAGACCGGCAAGACAGCCGTTGCGGTAGATGCCATCATCAACCAAAAAGGTCAGAACATGATCTGCATCTATGTCGCCATCGGCCAGAAACGCTCGACGGTGGCCCAGGTGGTTGACAGGCTCAACAAGACCGGCGCCATGGACTACACGATTGTCGTCTCTGCGTCTGCCTCCGAACCCGCACCAATGCAGTTTATCTCCCCTTACACCGGCGTGACCATGGGCGAATTCTTCCGCGATAGCGGCAGGCATGCCCTGATCATCTACGACGACCTCTCCAAGCAGGCCGTCGCTTATCGTGCGCCAGCTTTCGCTGCTGTTGCGTCGTCCGCCGGGCCGCGAAGCATACCCCGGTGATGTTTTCTATCTCCACAGCCGTCTGCTTGAGCGCGCTTGCAAGCTCAACGATGCAGAGGGTGCCGGTTCTCTGACTGCTCTGCCGATCATTGAGACTCAAGCTGGCGACGTCTCCGCGTATATCCCGACCAACGTCATTTCGATTACTGACGGTCAGATCTTCCTTGAAACCGATCTCTTCTTTTCCGGTGTACGTCCGGCAATCAACGTCGGTCTCTCGGTTTCCCGCGTTGGTGGTTCTGCCCAGGTCAAGGCCATGAAGCAGGTTGCAGGGACTCTGCGCCTTGCCCTTGCCTCATATCGTGAGATGGCAGCCTTTGCTCAGTTCGGTTCAGACCTTGATGCTGCTACCCAGGGTCAGCTGAATCGAGGTGCTCGCCTGGTTGAGATCCTCAAGCAAAGCCAGTATGTGCCTCTGCCGGTCGAGAAGCAGGTTATCGCGATCTTTGCCGTTAACAACGGTTATGTAGACCAGTATCCGGCGACCGATGTGCAGCGTTACGAGAAAGAAATGATTGCCTTCATGGAAAGCAGCCACGCTGGCCTGCTGTCTACACTTGCTGAAAAGAAAGCCATCGATGACGAGCTGGAAGGCAAGATCAAGGCAGCTCTCGATGAATTCAAGAGCCAGTTTGTCGCTTAATCACGCAACGATCGGGTAATTTAAGAGATGGCAAGTCTTAAAGACATAAAAAAAAGAATAAGCACGGTCAAGAATACGCAACAGATCACCAAGGCCATGAAAATGGTTTCGGCGGCCAAGCTGCGGCGTGCTCAGGATGCGGTGACAGCAGCCCGTCCATACGCGGACAAGATGGCTGACGTCCTCTCCAGTTTGGCTTTGCGTGAAGACACCGAGAGCCACCCGTTGTTGGCTGAACGCGGCAAGGGCAAGGCCCTGATCGTATTGATCACTGGCGATCGAGGCCTCTGTGGCGGCTTCAATACCAATATCTCGAAGGCCGCCGAACGGTTTATCCGTGGCAACACCGAAGGCTTTGAGAGCTACGAGCTATTCATTGTTGGCCGCAAAGGGAATGATTACCTCAAGCGCCGCTCAGGAATGACAATCCACAAGGTTCATGAAAACCTGATTGGTACAGGTCAGGTGACTTATCCAACCGGAGCATTACTTGGACGGGAAGTCATCGATCTCTATCGCACCGGTGATTACGATGGTGTCTTTCTGGTTTACAACGCATTCCAGAGTGCCATGACCCAGATCCAGACGGTCACTCAGCTGCTACCGATCGTGCCGAAGCAGGTGGATGAGGGGGCGCAGGTGACTGATTACATCTATGAGCCGAATGCCACCGAGGTTTTGAATGAAATTCTGCCAAAGCACATCGAAGTGCAGCTGTTCCGCTCTTTGCTCGAATCCGCTGCTTCGGAGCACGGTGCCCGAATGACGGCTATGGATAGTGCCAGCAAGAATGCTGCAGAAATGATTGGTAAACTGACCCTGCAGTACAATCGTGCACGGCAGGCAGCCATCACCAAAGAACTGTTGGAGATTATTTCCGGCGCTGAGTCAATTAAGTCTTAAGTTTCCAACGAATTATATATGAACACCCCGCACGGCTGCCGAGCGGGCAGAATGGAGGAATGGTTCATCATGAATAAAGGACGCATTACACAGGTCATCGGCCCGGTTGTCGACGTCGAATTTGAAGCCGGCAAGCTTCCCGAGATCTACCACGCGCTTAGGGTGACCAACCCGTCGATTGACGATCGGGAGTGGAACCTGGTTTTGGAAGTTGCCCAGCATTTGGGTGAAAATACCGTGCGTACTATTGCTATGGACGCTACCGATGGCTTGGTTCGCGGACAGGATGCGCTTGATACTGGCAAGCAGATCGTTATGCCGGTTGGTCCCAAGACCCTCGGTCGGATCATGAACGTGGTCGGTGAGCCGGTTGATGAAGCTGGTCCGATCGGTGCCGAAATAGAATGGGATATCCATCGTCCTGCTCCGGAATTTACAGAACAGTCGACCAAGGTTGAAGCCTTCGAAACAGGCATCAAAGTTGTCGACTTGCTCGCGCCTTATGCTCGTGGCGGTAAAATCGGCCTGTTCGGCGGCGCCGGCGTTGGCAAGACGGTTCTGATCATGGAACTGATCAACAACATAGCCAAGCAGCACGGCGGTTACTCGGTTTTCGCCGGTGTCGGTGAGCGGACCCGTGAGGGCAACGACCTCTGGCACGAGATGAAGGATTCCGGCGTTCTTGACAAAGCGGCCCTGGTCTATGGCCAGATGAATGAGCCTCCAGGAGCCCGTGCGCGGGTTGCCCTTTCGGCTCTGACCGTTGCTGAATACTTCCGTGACGAAGAAGGCCAGGACGTCCTCCTTTTCGTTGACAACATTTTCCGTTTCACCCAGGCTGGTTCGGAGGTTTCGGCGCTCCTTGGCCGTATCCCCTCTGCGGTTGGTTACCAGCCTACCCTGGCGACCGAGATGGGTGAGCTTCAGGAACGGATCACCACAACCAGCAAAGGTTCGATCACCTCGGTCCAGGCCATTTACGTGCCGGCTGACGACTTGACCGACCCTGCACCAGCAACCGCTTTTGCCCACCTCGATGCGACCACGGTTCTTTCCCGTCAGATCGCTGAGCTCGGTATCTACCCCGCGGTTGACCCGCTCGACTCCACCAGCCGGATCCTCGATCCGCAAGTTATCGGTGATGAGCATTACAAGTGTGCGCGTGACGTTCAGTACGTCTTGCAGCGCTATAAAGACCTGCAGGACATCATCGCGATCCTCGGCATGGATGAGCTCTCCGAAGATGATAAACTGACCGTTTCTCGTGCCCGTAAGATCCAGAAGTTCCTCTCCCAGCCCTTTTTCGTCGCTGAAACGTTCACCGGCTCCCCGGGTAAGTACGTGGAACTGAAAGATACCATCAAAGGGTTCCGCGATCTGGTCGATGGCAAGTACGACGATATCCCGGAGCAGGCCTTCTACCTGGTTGGCACCATTGAAGAAGCCCTGGAAAAAGCCAAGCAACTGGCAGCTTAATCAGACGATTCCGGCATAAAGGAATAAACAGGCATGGCAGAAAAGCTCAAACTGGAACTGGTCACACCTTACAAACGGGTCTTGTCGGAAGACGTTGATGAAGTCACCGCCCCCGGCACTGTTGGCGAGTTTGGCGTGTTGCCCGACCATACCTCGCTGCTGACCACTCTGAAAGTTGGTGAACTGACCTACGAGCAGGAGGGACAGACCTTTCACGTGGCTGTAAACTGGGGCTATGTGGAAGTTGAAGACAATGTCATGACCGTGCTGGTAGAGACAGCTGAGCCTGCTGATCAGATCGACGTGGAACGTGCCAGGGCGGCACTTGGTCGCGCCGAAGAGGCGCTTAAGAAGCTCTCCAGCGAGGACAAGAACTTCAAGATCATGGAGGCCGCGCTTGAACGTGCCCTGATCCGCGTCCAGGTGGCCGGCAAAAAGGGTCGCTGATCGGTTTCATAAAGATAAATGTCAAAGGGCGGCTCATACGAGCCGCCCTTTTTTATTGCTTGTGAGAACAGAAAGAGATCATTCTTTCCTCGAGCTGAAGAACGCCTGCCCGTGTCCCTGAATAACACAGAGGCCCTGGGCGCCAAATCATCAGTTTGCTAAAAACAGCAGGGAGTTTATAATGTCCGAAATAAATGCGAAGGGGAATCTATGTACGAAGCCTTTCTCGAATTAAGCCCGGTTACACAAGCTTTTCTGGCCACACTCTTTACCTGGGGGCTTACTGCGGCAGGCGCCGCCTTGGTCTTCATGAAGAAGGATCTTAATCCCAAGATCCTCGATATGATGCTCGGTTTTGCTGCCGGAGTTATGATCGCAGCGAGCTTCTGGTCGTTGCTCAACCCCGGCATTGACATGGCGGAACATATGGGTCAGGTGCCCTGGCTCACTGCTGTGATCGGTTTTATGGGCGGCGGCATTTTTATGCGCTTGACCGATAAGTTTCTACCGCATCTGCATCCGGGACTGAAGATGAACCAGAGCGAAGGGATCAAAACCTCATGGCAACGCAGCACCTTGTTGGTGCTGGCCATTACGATGCACAATATTCCGGAAGGCCTGGCCGTTGGCGTCGCTTTCGGCGCCGTCGCAGCCGGACTGCCTTCTGCAACGATTGGCGGCGCTATTGCTCTGGCGATCGGTATTGGCATCCAAAATTTTCCTGAAGGAACGGCCGTGTCCATGCCGCTGCGTCGGGAAGGAATGAGTCAGGGGAAAAGCTTTTTTATGGGCCAGGCCTCTGGGATCGTGGAGCCCATCGCGGGTGTCTGCGGCGCGTATTTTGTTATGAGCATGCAATCAATTTTACCTTATGCACTGTGTTTTGCCGCCGGAGCGATGATCTTTGTGGTTGTCGAAGAACTGATTCCGGAATCACAACGGGTCACCGCAAATATCGACATGGTCACCATGGCGACAATGGTCGGTTTCTCGCTAATGATGTTGCTGGATGTGGCGCTGGGTTGAGACCGGTCACGGTTCTGGCAGAGATTTCGTTTTCGTTGGGGCGAAGATACTCCGAAGCGTCTCGTACATGCTTTTAAGCCCCCGCCAGAGGATTGGCAGCCACCAGATCATCAGGACCAGGAATCCTGCCAGAAAAACCAGAAATACCAGGGGGAAATAGACCGCTGTCCACAATCCGGCAACGACCATGGTGTCTTCGGCCAGGGACGCGCCTATATTGCTGAAAGGCTCCGGCGAGCTGCTTACGAGGAGCCGTGTACCGGCCTTGGTCAGGTGCGCTCCGGCAGTGAGAGCCCCGCCGACCAGTGCGGCGGCAAGAGAGAGGGAAGGCTCAACCTCGGCAACCGCCGAGGCGGCCAGTATGGCACCGGCCGGAATGCGAATAAATGTGTGCAGGGCGTCCCAGGCATTATCCACTCCCGGAAACTTGTCAGCAAAGAACTCAACGCAATACATCAGCGCGGCCGCGCCGAGTACCAGGGGATTCTGCAGGATCTGCAGGGTTTCAGGGAGAGCCATGTTCCCTGTCGCACCGAGTAGTCCCAGAACCAGTATCGATGCATAGAGGTTGAGGCCGCTTGCCCAGGCAACTCCCATCGAGAGAGCGATGTAGGTTATTATCTCCTGCATGTTTGTGAGCTCTTTTTTTACGTTTCTTGTCAGACCACCAGAAAATTATACCATTCCAGTCGAACCCGGCGGCTTGTCGGCGTCTCCAGAAGGTTTTGTAGCGCTTGTATGCTCGGACACTTTTTTAATCGCCTGTCTGGTCATGTCTTTGCGCTTGAGGATGTTCGCTATACCGAAACCGAACAGCATAAACAGAATTGACAAGGACACGACCAGGGCCCGGTTTTGCACGCCGGGAGCGACAACCCCGCCGAGCAGAACAAAACCGATCAGTGACGGAAGAATGCCAATAAAGGTGCCGACCGCATAGTCGCGATGTCGGACGGCGGTCAAGCCGCAAGCAAAGTTCACCGCATCGAATGGCAGCATGATCAGGCGCATCGACAAAACAGCGACGAGGCCATTTTCTTGCAAACGTGCATCCCAGGTGCTTAAGGGTTTGGACAGGTGGCTTTCCACCGATTTTCGGCCCAACCAGCGGGACAGGGCGAACCCGAAATTGGCGCTGGCGTTTTCGCCGATGATCGTGAAAAGTGTGCCGAGCCAGGGACCAAAAATCAATCCCGATGCGACGGTTAACAAGGTTGCGGGAAAAAGAACCAGCGGGCGCACGGCATAAAAGACAATGTAGATCAGGGCCGCATTGAAAAGGCCAACACTGTCCAGCCATTGCCCCAGCATGACCGGGGTTTCGGTCAGGGCGACGCCGGAACGCCACCAGAGCGTCAGGGCCAAGAGAAACAGGCCGAGCCAGAGGCTGCAGAAAAACAGCTTTAATCGATTGATATGGCGTTTTGACATGAGTTGCAAAAAGCGGAATCGAGAGCAGAGGGCCCGAAGCGGCTCATGCGAACAGGTGCTTAACCTGTTGCAGAGAGCGCTGCAAATGCTCGAGGCTGTGCGCTTCGAGGGTTATGCTCGGCGAGACAGGCATCAGCTTGAGGTGTTTCTGCAGAGGGCTGAAATCGATCGTTCCGTCACCGACCGGCAGATGTTCATCAGCCCGGCCATGATTGTCATGCAAATGCAGATGAAAGAGTCTGGAGCTGATCGACTTGAGCCACTCGTCCATGGGTCTCCTGCCAAACAGGTGCCAGTGCCCGGCATCGAAACAATGCCCGAAAAAGTTCGAATCTATACCGTCTGCCAACTGGACCAGTATGTCCGGTGATTCCTCATAAATGTTTTCGATTGCCAGGCAGCAGTCAACCTTCTCTGCCTGTTCAACAAGAGGAGGAAAGAATTCCCGCGCCAGGTCCAACCAGGCGTGCTCGAGTCTCGGATAACGCCACTTGTCCACACCCGGGTGAACAATCATCAGGTCGGCCTGCAGCTGACCGGCAACCCGGAGGGTCTGTTCCAGGCGCTGACGGGTTGCCTGCCGAATCAGAGGATCCAGGGCTCCGGGGTTGAGATCAAAAAAGGGTGCGTGAACTCTGGGTCGGAGACCGGCGTCCTCCAGGGCTTTTGCCGTGCGCAGAACAAGCTGTTCGTCGATGGCATCCAACTCCGGGCCCTTGATGGCGATTTCCGGCGCCAGACCGAGGTCGAGGACTTGTGCAAGGCAGGTGTCGATCTGTGCCCAGGGAACATGTGCTCCCAAGCCTGAAGCCGTCATGATTGGCTTCCTCCGGCGATTTTTTCAAGCTGGCTGATTGCCGGGCGCTCACCGAGAATAATCAGCACTGCGTTTGGCTCGATATTTTTTTCGGGCGGAGGGTTGAACGTCATTTTGCCGTCTGACTCCTTGATACCGACAATAATAATCCCCATGCTCTGGCGGATGCCGGAGTTGATCAGGTTTTTCCCGGCGAGGACCGAATCGGCGGCAATGCGGATTTCCTCGATCTGCAGTGCGAGATGTTCGCTGGCTGTGGCCAGCTCGATGAAATCGACGACTGAGGGACGCAGGATTGCCTGGGCCATGCGGCTGGCGCCGATCGTGTAAGGCGAAATCACCTTGCTGGCCCCGGCACGCATCAGTTTCTTCTCTGCGCCCTCTTCTCCAGCTCGGGCAAGGATGAAAAGCTTGGGATTGAGACCACGGGCCGTGAGGGTGATGTAGACGTTGTCGGTATCGGAAGTGACCGCTGTGATAAGACCCTTGGCATGCTCGATACCGGCCGCTTGCAACGTTTCATCATCCGTCGCATCGCCTTCAACATACATATGGCCCTCCCGTTCCAGCCGCTCAATATGGTGCGGATTCTTTTCCACGACCACGAAGGGTGTCGGCCGCGACTGGAACTCACGACAGATCAGATGGCCGATACGGCCATAACCGCAGATGATGTAATGGTTTCTGAGTTTACTGATGCGGTTTTCCAATTTTTTCCTCCCAAGGATTTTGCGCAACTGCCCTTCGAGTGTGAATTGAATCAGGCTGCTGAGGGTGTAGGCGATAATCCCCGTCCCGCTGATGATCAGAACGATGGTAAAGATCTTGCCTTCGGGGCTGAGGTCGTGGACCTCCCTGAAGCCAACGGTGGCCAGGGTAATGATGGTCATATACAGGGCATCAAAGGTTTGCCAGTCTTCGATCATGGCATAGCCAAACGTGCCGATGGCAATAATCAAAGCGAGGGCGGCAATCGAGAAGCGAAGATGGCGAACAGGGTCCATGCAACATCCTTGCATAAAGTTGTAACGATGATAATCACGGGTGGAGTAAAAGGCAAGCAGTTAAGCGGTTTAGCCTTGCGCTGCAGAGAGAAATGGCTTGACATTCAGTGTATACAGTATACAATTTCCAGGATTCTAATAGAACGGAGTTTCCTGTGCGTAGAAAACAGATTGAAAGACACCAGACGTTGCGTGAAAAAATTCTGGAGACGATCCGGGATGCCATCCTGAAAGGATCCTTGAAGCCGGGCGAACGGGTTTCCGAGCCGGAGCTGGCAGAGCGCTTCGGTATCAGTCGCACGCCGATCCGGGAGGCCTTTCGGCAGCTTGAATCCGAGGGGTACCTGTTGGTGGTGCCACGTAAAGGCGCGGTGGTTGCCTCGTTGTCAGAGCGGGATATCGAAGAGTTTTACGCGATCAAGATAATCCTTGAAGGGTTCGCCGCAAAAATGGCAGCGGAAAAGTTGACTGACAAGGATATCGAACGTCTCGAAACAATCAATCAGCGCCTGGCACAAATTGCCAAGGACGGCGATGTCAAAAGCTTCTTCCGTGTGCATAACGAGTTTCATGAAGTGTTCATCAAGGCCGCGGGCAATGAAAAGCTTTACGACATGATCAATCAGTTGGTAATGAGGTTCAAGCGTCTGCGCCTGGCTTCATTGTCCCAGCCGGGGCGCATGGAAATTTCCGTGGAAGAACATCGCAATATGATCCGGGCCTTCAAGGAGCACGATGGCGATCGAGCCGACAGCCTGGTGCGGCACGCTGCAACAATCGGCGCCGAGGTCCTGATCCAGAGCATGGTGCAGTCGGATAAAGCTGGCGAAACGGTCACCTCTGTACGGGAATGACCCGCAAGCGTTAACCAAAGCTTGTCAATTAACACGAGAGCCCGTTCAATTCATTGAGCGGGCTTTTTCATTGGTCTGCCAAGAGAGGCTCAGTTTCGTAACCGGTAGCTGCGTGTGATCAGGGTTGCCGCCCAGCAGAAAAGAACGAGCGTCATCACCGCGACCACGCCGAAAGAAACAGCAAAAGACAGGTCTCCAACCCCGAGCAAGGCGTGACGGAAGCCGTCGATCAGATAAAAAAGCGGGTTCAGGTGAGACAGTTTCGCCCAGAGCGGAGGCAGGATGGAGATCGGGTAAAAGACCCCGCCGAGATAGATCAGCGGCAGGATGATGAAGTTGGTATACATCGACAGGGAATCAAAATTGTCGGCGTGAATCGCCGCAATGATCCCGAACTGGGCAAACAGGACGCTGGCCAGGCAGGCCATGCTGATCGCAGCCAGGGGGTGTGCCCAGGGGAGCGTGGCAAACAGGCAGGAAATTATCCAGACGATCGTGCCGACGGCAAGGCCACGCAGCATGGCGGCAAGGGTATAGGCCAGGATAAACTGGGCCGGGGTGATCGGCGTGACCAGCAGATCAACGATGTTGCCGAGATAGCGCGACATGAATAAAGAAGAAGCGACGTTGGAAAAGGAATTGTTGATGACGCCCATCAGAATCAGCCCCGGAATGACGAATTGGGCGTAGCTGAAACCTTCCAGGACACTGATGCGTTCCCCCAGGGTTGCGCCGAAGATAAAGAGGTACAGAGAGGCGGTAATCACTGGTGTCACCAGGGTCTGGGACGCAACCCTTAAGAAACGGCGGATCTCCTTCTGCAACAGGGTATAAAAAGGCAGCCAGCTGATGAATGTTGGTTCACGATACTGATTCATGGCGTGTACCGGCCGGTTTGAGTGATCTGTAAGAAGATCTCTTCGAGCCCGGCCCTCTGGGTCTCAAGATCAGCGATAGGCAGACCAAGGTCACACAGGCTTTTCAACAGTTCGCCGGTCGGTTGATTGGCCGACAGGGTCAGCTGCAGGGTTGTCCCGGCCTCGTCAAGTTCCGCACTCTGGCAGCAGAGGTTTGCGGGAATCTGATTGATCGGTTTCTCAAGGTGAACCAGGATGCTGCGGGTGCCGAGCTCTTTCAGCAGGCTGGCGGTTGATTGCAGGGCGATCAGGTTGCCATGGTGCATAATGGCGATCCGGTCGCACATCTGTTCGGCTTCTTCCAGGTAATGCGTGGTCAGCAGGATGGTGGTTCCCTGCCGGTTGATTTCGCGAACGAAAGCCCAGAGAGTATGGCGCAGTTCTACATCGACCCCGGCGGTTGGTTCATCGAGAATCAGCAGCTTCGGTTTGTGTATCAGGGCTTTTGCAATCATGAAGCGGCGTTTGAGACCCCCGGACAGTTTGATCATGACCTTGTGCAGGTGAGGTTTGAGGCCGAGGCGATCAATCAGGTTCTCCCGCCATTCCGCATCGTCGCGCACACCGTAATAGCCGGCGTGGAAGCGCAGCGCCTGGTCAATGGTGAAGAAATTGTCAATCACGATTTCCTGGTGCATGACCCCGACCATGCGCCGGGCGATGCGATAATCCCTGCGGTTGTCATGGCCGAAGATTTCTATCGAGCCGGTGCCGATGTGGGTTACCCCGCCAATCATGTTGATCGTGGTGCTCTTGCCCGCACCATTAGGGCCAAGCAGGCCAAATATTTCGCCCGGGGCAATGCTAAAAGAGAGATCGTTCACCGCAAGGGCGCCGTCATATTCTTTTGACAGGTTGTGTATAGCCAGGGCCGGAGTAATCATAGCGCTTCAAGTTATGCCGCTGCACGGGGCGAATGTCAAGAGGTGACACGCGTAGAGATTGACATCAGATATCGCTGCGGGACATTATAGGGATGGTAAAAGGCATGAAACTGATTTCGACAGTAGATCATATCCTTAAGCGAGAGGTTGCTGAAATGACAAGAAGAGTTCGTGTTCCCTTGCTGATCCTTGGTTTAATTCTGGCCGCGGTATCCGTTTGTGCGGAAATGCAGATTGAACTGCAGAAACGCCAACCCCTTGGCAAGACACCACTGGATGTTGCCCAGAGTGTCAGCGATGGCCGCCTGTTTGTTCTGCTCGAAGGCGGGACCGTACAGATTTTCTCTGCCGATGGCCAGGCCATGGAGCGGTTCCAGGCTGACGAGGATACGACCACGCTGGAAGTATCACCCGATGGCAGGCGGCTCTATCTTGGCAATGCCAAGAGTAAAGAACTGCAGTTTATCGATCTCTCGGTTATTTATGTCCTGCCGGTGAACAATTCTGCAACCAAGGGCCCGGAGAATGCTCCGGTGACCATTACGGTTTTCGATGATTTCGAGTGCCCCTACTGCGCCCGCCTGGTGCCGACGCTCAACCAGGTTGTGGCCGCCTATCCGACCCAGGTTCGCATGGTTTTTAAACATTTTCCCCTGAACATGCACAAGTCTGCCCGGCAGGCTGCGATTGCCAGCATTGCCGCACGCAACCAGGGCAAGTTCTGGCCGTTGCACGATCAGCTGTTTGCCAACTACAACAAGCTGAACAATGGCAAGATCCGTGAGTTGGCCGAAAGCGTTGGTCTCGATATGGACCGTTTCGACAAGGATATCGCAGACCCGGCACTGCAGCAGGAGATAGCCGCGGATTTGCAGTTGGGCGCCGCCTCCGGTGTCCGGGGTACGCCGTCAGTTTACATCAACGGTGTACAACTCAAGGATAGCAGTCTCGCGGGCTTCCGCAGGGCGATCGACGCGGAGCTGAAATAGCCACCGGGTAAAAGATCTGCCGTCGCCTGACAAGGCCGACGCCGGGTACGGTTTTGCCAGGGACAACCAGGGCTCCGGGCTGTATGAGGAGTAAACGGCATCGAAGGGTCGCTCGGCCGGATATGGTCAGCACCGCGACGATGCCGTTTTTTCCAGGATTGCAATCTATGCCGAGGGTTCACGCGGGCAACTCCGGGTGCTGCGGAGGCAGGAGATAATGCCGCAGCGCGGCTATATAAGCAAGATCAGGCTACCCGCAACCGTGAGGAAAATGTTGGCAAAGGCGTAGGCGCCAGTGTAGCCAAGGGACGGAATCGTGCTCTGGGCTTCTTTGTTGACGATGCTCAGGCAAGCTCCGCTGGTCATTGCCCCGGTGATTGCGCCGAGGAGCAGGACAGGGTTGATTTTCAAAACCTTGCGACCGATGAAGTAACTGAACAGGACCGGAATGACGGTGGTCAGCATCCCTGCCACGATCAGCGCCGCACCGGACTCTTTCAGCGCCGCAACGATCCCGTGGCCGGCCCTGAGTCCGATGGCACTCATGAAGAAGAGCATGCCGAGTTCCATCACGACGTAACGGGCTGCGCTCGGCATGCGACCGAAGGTCGGGTGGATTGAACGTAAAAACCCGATCACCAGGCCAACGGACAACAGGCCGCCGGCGGTGCCGAGCCCAACATCGACACCCATCACCTGGATGGTATGGCTGCCAACCAGGATCCCGGCTGCGATGCCGAGGGCGAAGGTCAGCAGGTCGGTCTCATCGATGTCGCGCTCGGCGTGGCCCAGAGATTTCTGCATGCGTTCGATGCTGGCAATCGGCCCGGTGATATTCAGAACATCTCCGCGATGCAAAACAACGTGAGGGTCGAGCGGCACGGCAACCCCCAGACGTTTTACCTCTGCCAGGACACAACCGTATTTCTGGCTGATACTTTTACGGCTGATGCTCATGCCCATGGCTTTCTTGCGGGTGATGACGATCAGGCAGGATTCCGTTGCTGCATCGAGCAGGTCCGGGTCGATGATCTCGGGGCCGATTTTTTCCGGGCCCAAAATCAACCTGTTTTGCGCACCGACAAAGGAAACCTTGTCGCCGATTTGCAGAGTTGTGTCCGCATTGATCGGAACGAACTCTTGTCCACGTTTGACCTTGTGTACGGTCACGGCACCGACCCCGGACTTCAGGTAATCACCAAAGGTTTTACCGACGAAGTCCTGCTTCTGTACCAGGAAGGCCCGGGTGACGATCTTGCCGAGATCGGCCATCTGGTTGTTGCTCGAGGCAATATCGTCACCAGCGAGGGCCCTGGCTTCATCCACCAGGTTGACCTTGGTCACTATCGGGATCACGCGGATCAGCAGGATCAGGCCGATCAGGCCAAACAGGTAGGTGATCGCGTAGCCGGTCATGATGTTGCTCAGCATCATCTCTTTTGAGAAGCCCTCCGGTGGCAAGATCGTGCCGCTGCGAATGGCGTCTTCTGCGGCGGCCAGGGTCGGAGTTGTGGTCAGTGCTCCAGCGAGGATTCCTGCAGAGGAGCCCGGCTCAAGAGAGAAGATCAGTGTGGTCACCGTCGCGACGGCAAAACCGCTGACGGCCACTACCAGGGCGAGAACAAAGTAGCGCAGGCCGTCCTGCATCAAAACCGAAAAGAAGCGTGGGCCGGCCTGCAGGCCGACCGAAAAAATGAACATCATGAAGCCAACGCTCTGTAAGGGCAGGTTTTCACCATAGCCGTAATGGCCAAACACCAGGCCGACAAACAGCACTCCGGCTACGGGGCCGAATTCGAATCCCTTGATTTTAATCTTGCCGAGCAGGTAGCCGAAACCCAGCACGACAAAGAACAGCAGGGCCTGGTTCTCGTGCAGCAGTCCGGTCAGATAATCGAGGAACATAATGATGTCTCACAGCAGGCAAAGATGTTGAAATTGTAATCGATGACGTCTTAAACACAAGGGTTGCATGCAAGACCGATTGTTGCATCTGCTGGAGACAGGGCAGGTGGTCTGTTATTCGGCAGTCGGGGTGTCAGCGCTTTCCTCGTCGGCAACCTTGCGACGTTTGCCGAACAGTCGGGCAACGATGATGCCGATCTCGTAGAGGACGATAAAGGGTAGCGCCAGGGCGGTTTGCGAGAAGACGTCCGGAGGAGTCAGCATCGCCCCGATCAGAAAGGCCGCGAGCAGGGCGAACTTGCGGTTGCGTGCGAGCATTTTGTGGTCGACGATCCCCATGCGGGCGAGAAAGAAGATGACCACCGGAAGCTCAAAAACCAGGCCGAAGGCGAGCAGCAACTTGCTGGAGAGAGACAGGTAGGAGCCCATGGAAAGCATGGCACTGAGTTCGCCGCTGCCGGTCCCGAATTCGATCAGGACCTTGAATGCCATGGGAAAGACGAATCGATAGCCGAAAAAAGCACCGGTCGCAAAACACAGGGTGCTGGCCAGGACAAAGGGAAAGATGTAGCGTTTTTCGTTCTGGTACAGACCGGGAGCGACAAATGACCAGATCTGCCAGAAGATCACCGGCATTGAAACCAGCAGGCCGGCCAGGGCTCCGATCTTCAGATAGGTGAAGAAGGGCTCTGTTGCGGTGATGAAAACCAGCGAGGTGCCTTCCGGCAGGGCGGCACGAACCGGTGAGGCAATCATGTCGAACAAAGGTTCGGCGAAGCTGTAACAGGCGAGAAAAGCCACCAGCCAGGAAACCCCGGAGATGATCAGTTTGCGCCGCAGTTCCTCGAGGTGTGAGGTCAGGGGCATCCGCTCATCACTCATTCGGGGTGCCCTCGGTTTTGGTCGTGGTTCCAGTTTCAGCAGTTGGATCTGCGTTGCTGTCTCCGCTCGCAAGAGCGCTCTCGGCAACAGGCTCTGTTTCGACAGGATTGGCCTCTTCCGGATAGACCTCCTGCATGGCACCAGGTGGTGTCAGTTTGGTCGGGGCATCATCCGGGCGCCTGAAATCGTTGCTGCGGGTTTCTGCTTCAAAGGTTTGCTTCAGTTCTTCGGTGGCGCGCTTGAATTCCGAAAAGCCGCGGCCAAGAGCCCGGGCCAGATCAGGCAGGCGTTTCGGGCCGAGTACGATCAGGGCGATCGCCATAATCAGGAGCAGTTCAGGAAAGCCGATACCAAACATAGGAGATCACCCTGGATAGAGTTAAAAGACTTTAAAGTGTGCTGAGAATACCGGCAAAAACGGGTCCTGTCAAGACTGCTCGCTTAGGGTATAAGCGTTTGACATATCAGGGTTTTTACTCTAGTATACGGCAATCTTTCAGGCTGTGAACCGACCGTCTGCCCATGAGCCGTCTGCAAATTCAACAGTTTGGCCCATATCCTCCCGGATACCATCGCGATGGCCATGAGCCTGCAGACGGACAGAAACCGGTTCTCAAACAGCCATTTTAATTGCTTCGATCGGATAGACGGCCCGGCTCCTGGAAAAGGGTTGTATCATGAATCAGAACGAGATCATCAGTGAAATTCACCGGCTGGCAGAAGAGCGTGATGCCCTGATCCTGGCCCATAATTACCAGCGTGACGAGGTCCAGGCCATGGCCCATATCACCGGGGACTCCCTCGCGCTGTCGCTGGAGGCGGCGCGAACCGGAAAGTCGGTGATTATTTTCTGCGGCGTGCACTTCATGGCCGAAAGTGCTGCTATTCTTGCACCGGACAAAACTGTTCTGCTGCCCCGCCTGGATGCCGGCTGCCCGATGGCCGATATGATCACCGCGGATGGTTTACGGGAGATGAAAAGCCGCTATCCCGGCGTGCCGGTGGTGACTTACGTCAATTCCAGTGCCGCCGTCAAAGCCGAGAGCGACATCTGCTGTACCAGCGCCAACGCAGTCAAGGTGGTCGCCTCACTTGATGAGCCCGAGGTGATTCTGGCCCCCGACCGCAACTTGGGGCGTTACATTGCTGCGCAGGTCGACAAGACCTGTTATTTCTGGGATGGCTACTGTCCGACCCATGAGCGCTTTACCGTCGATGACGTCAAAGACGTCCAGGCCGATTATCCCGATGCCTTGTTCATGGCCCACCCGGAGTGTCCTCCGGAAGTCCTGGCCATGGCCGACCATATCTGCTCGACCAGTGGTATGTACACCTTTGCCAATGAAAACCCGGCGCAGCGGTTCATCGTCGGCACGGAAGCGGGCATTCTCTATCGTCTGCGCAAGGACAATCCTGACAAGGAGTTCATCCTGCCCACCACCCGGCTGATCTGCCCGAACATGAAGTTGACTTCTCTCGAAGATGTTCTGCAGTCCCTGCAGACCATGAGTCCGCAGGTGACGGTGCCCGAAGATGTCCGGATTCCGGCCAAGGTCGCCCTTGATCGCATGCTGGCCGTCCCGCGCGACTGATCTTCCGGCAGGCCCTCCGGTTGACATCAGCCGTTCCATAATCAAAAACAAAACGGCTACCCTGACCGCAGAACCAGGGCGATAAGCGGATCTCTGCATGTCCGAAACAACAGAACCACGTATTCAACATTCTACCCTGTCCGGCCTGCTCGAGCCCTTTTCAACGGGTTCCGGTCGTACAGAAATCCTCGGACTGAACGGCAGCAGCGATGCCTGGTTCAGCGCCGGGCTGCTGGCGCGGGAGAATTCCGGTTCAACCCTTCTGGTTGTGGCGCCCGATCAGGCGACGGCCCAGCGCTTCCACCGGGCCCTGGCTTTTTATCACGGGATTACAGCCGACATTCTCTTCTTTCCCCACTGGGAAACCGAACCTTATGCACCGCTGAGTCCCCACCCTGAAATCGAAGCAACAAGACTCTCCACCCTTGCCGCCCTCGCAGCCGGTCGCGGCAAAGCCGTTGTAACCACGGTCAAGGCGTTGCAACAAAAAGTCCTGCCGCGCTGTGCTCTCGAAGCCCTGGCCCTACAGCTTGAAGTCGGCCAGGAGATTGCCCGCGACGATCTTCTCAAGGGGTTGACCGCTCTCGGTTACCAGCGGGTTTCCCTGGTCGAGGACCGTGGCTGTTACGCTGTGCGTGGTGACCTGGTTGACCTTTTCCCGCCGATGCTTGAGCAGCCGGTGCGACTGGCGTTCTTTGGCGACGAACTGGAAGAAATCCGCGGATTCGATCCTGTCACTCAGCGCTCTATGGAGAGCCACATGGTCAGGCTTGGCCTGGTGCCGGCCCGGGAAATGATCCTTGCCGGAACGCACCTTGAGACCTTCACCCGGCGGTTCAAGGAACGCTGTGACGATCTGGAAATCCCACGCCGCCAGCGCGAGTTGATCCTCGAGGAAGTCCGTGAAGGGTTGCTGGCCCCCGGCCGGGAAAACCTTTTGCCGCTCAATTATCAGCAACTGGATATCTTCTTCGCCTATCTGGACCGTTTTACCTGGCTGCTGCTGGATCCGCCGGCGATTACCGCGGCCGCTGACGAGTTCAGCGACGCCATCCGTTCCGGAGCAGAGCGGGCGGATCGAAGCGGCGAACCTTTTGCTTTGGCCGAGGATTTTTATCTCGCCAACCGGGAACTGGAAGATTATCTGGGCAGGGGCCCGCGCATCGATCTGGTCTCTCTGCAGGTTTACCAGCTCGAAGATGATTCCCCGGTTTACCGCGTGCCGGTGACAGGGAATACCGATTTGCGGCCGGACCACGCAGAACATGACGGCAGTCTCGCACCCCTGGTCCAGCGTCTGCAGGGCTGGTTGAGCGAAGAATGGCGGATTCTCGTGGTTTGTCATCAACGTGGCCAGGCCGAGCGTCTGCTTGACCTGCTCGGGCCAAGTGAGTTGCCGGTGAATTGGGTGCCGGAGCTAGTGCCGGGTCGCCAGGTGCCGGTGGGTCTGACTGTGACGACCGGAAGCCTGGATAATGGTTTCCGGCTGGTTGAGGAAAAGCTGGCCATCATCTGTGACGATGAAATCTTCGGCCCGCGAACCCATCGCAGGGTGCGTCGCCGGCAAAAGGTTTTCGAATCGTCGCTGGCCGACCTGAAACTTGATGATCTGGTTGTGCACACCGACTACGGCATCGGTCGCTATCTTGGTCTGATCCATCTGCAGACCGGTGATGTCGCCGGAGATTTTCTGCATCTTGAGTATGCCGGGGATGACCGGCTTTATCTGCCGGTAGAGCGCATCGAGAAGGTGCAGAAATACCTATCGGAGGGCAGTGCGCCACGACTGGACAAGATGGGCGGCGGCGCCTGGGAAAAGGCCAAGCTGAAAGCGCGGGCGGCCATAGAGGAGCTGGCCCGAGACCTTCTTCAAATCCAGGCTCGCCGGCAGATGGCGAAGGGTTTCAGCTACACTCCCCCGGATCGGGTGTTCCGTGAATTTGAAGCATCTTTCTCCCACGAGGAGACACCCGATCAGCTGGAGGCGATTGAGTCGGTAATCGAGGATATGGTTTCGGAGCGTCCCGTCGATCGCCTGATTTGCGGTGACGTCGGTTACGGCAAGACCGAGGTCGCGATTCGTGCCGCGTTCAAGGCGGCGCTCGACGGTCGCCAGGTGGCGGTTTTGGTCCCGACCACGGTGCTGGCACGGCAGCATCTCGAGACGTTCAGGCAGCGTTTTGCCGATTACCCGGTTGTCGTTGAAATGCTGTCGCGTTTCCGGACCCCGGCCGAGCAGAAGCGGATTATTGAGCGCACCGTAAAGGGGCAGGTGGATATCCTGATCGGCACCCACCGCCTGCTGCAGCGTGACCTGCATTTTAAAAACCTTGGCCTGATTGTGATCGACGAGGAGCAACGCTTCGGCGTGACTCACAAGGAGCGACTGAAGAAGATGCGTGCCGAAGTCGACGTGTTGACCCTGACCGCGACACCGATACCGCGCACCCTGCACCTGAGTCTGGCCGGTTTGCGCGACCTGTCGATTATCGATACACCACCGGTTGATCGCCAGGCGATTCGAACCTACGTCACCCGGTTTGATGATGACCTGATCCGTGATGCGATCCTGCGCGAACTGCGTCGCGGTGGCCAGGTTTTTTTTGTTCACAACCGGGTGCAATCGATCGATGCCATGGCCGATTTCCTGCACCGGCTCGTTCCCCAGGCGAAAATCGGTGTTGGTCATGGCCAGATGCCGGAAAAAGAGCTGGAAAAGGTCATGCTTGGTTTCATCGAAGGAGAAACCAACCTGCTGGTGTGTTCGACGATCATTGAGAACGGTATCGATATCCCTGCAGCGAATACCATAATCATCAATCGGGCCGACTGTTTCGGCCTGGCCCAGCTCTACCAGTTGCGCGGCCGGGTCGGGCGCTCGCACCAGCGTGCTTACGCCTACCTGTTGATCCCGGGCGAGGGTGTTCTGACCAAGGACGCCCGGGAACGGCTCAAGATCCTGCAGGAGCAGGCCGAACTGGGCGCCGGCTTCCGCATCGCCCGTCACGATCTGGAGCTGCGCGGCGCCGGAGACCTGCTCGGTGCCCGGCAGGCCGGGCAGGTTGCGGCAATCGGCTTCGAGATGTATACCGATCTGCTCGAGGAGACAGTCCAGGAATTGCAGGGGCAGGCTCGTGAAGAGCGGATCGATCCCGAGATTCGCCTGGGTCTCTCGGCGTTCCTGCCGGAGCGGTATGTTGCCGACCCCAATCAGCGTCTTGTGCTTTACCGCAAGCTGGCTTCAGCCCGGGAAGATGTCGAGATCTACCAGGCTGGTGATGAATTGCGCGACCGCTATGGTGAATTGCCCGAAGAGGCCGAGCTGCTGATGGAGGTCATGAAGCTGCGCGTGCTCATGAAGCAACTGCATGTCGAACTTGTGGAATATGACGGGCACAACCTGGTCTTCAGTTTCCCGGCGTCGACTAAAGTGGCCCCGGAACAGATTCTGGCACTCCTCGAGGACAGTAAAAAATACCGCTTCAGCCCGGATTACCGGCTGACGGTCCGGGTCGGCCGCATCCCTCGTGAAGAGGCGCTGGCCGCCGCCAAAAAGGAATTGCACGGGTTTTGCCGGCTATGTTAGTTTGGCAACCGGATTCCAACTCTCTAGGTGTAAACATCATGTCACTCTTGCGCATAACATTATGGTCTCTTCTGCTTCTTGGCGGCTTCCTGTTTTTGGCCGGATGTGGATCTGAGCCGGAAGAGAAGCCTCTGCCACCGCTGATCGTCATCAATCAATATGAAATCAGCAAGGACGATTTTCTTGTCGAATTCGAGAAGAGTCTGCAGAAGGACCAACCCCTGACAGGGATTGAGCGTGAGGAACTGCAACGATCCTTCCTGGTTCAGCTGATTGACCGTGAACTGATTCACGGTGAAGCCCGACGCCTCAATATCGAGATCACGGAAGCCGACATCGATACGGCACTGCAGGCATATCGTCAGGACTATACGGGCGCCGGCTTCGAAACGATGCTCCAGGAGCGGGGGATGACCCTGCAGGGGTGGCGTGAGGAACTCAGGGAAAGCCTGATCATGGAGAAACTCCTTGACGAGGCGGTTTATTCCAAGGTTGATGTGACCGACAAGGAAGTTGCCGCCTACTATGAAGCCAATCGCAAGCAGTTCGACCGTCCTGCCCAGGTCAGGGCCAGGCAGATTGTCGTGGCCGATGAAGCCAAGGGCCAGGAGGCTCTCGGCCTGTTGCGTCAGGGACGACCCTTTGCCGAGGTTGCTGAAGAATATTCCTTGTCGCCGGACGCCGAGCAGGGCGGAGACCTCGGTTTTTTCGCCCGGGGAGAGATGCCCCCGGAGTTTGACGAAGTCGTGTTTGACCTGCCGGTCAAACGTCTGAGCGACTTGGTCAAGAGCGAGTACGGGTACCATATCTTCCTGGTCGAAGAGAAACGCAAAGCGACCCGGCTGAAGAAAAAGGACGTCGCGGAAGAAATTCGCGCGATCCTGGAAAGTCAGAAAAAAGAGGTTGTTTATCTTGACTGGCTGCAGGAAATGAGGGCTCGGGCCGTGATCAGCGTCGACTGGACCCAGCTCGAAGAAAAGAAAAATAAAAACTGAGAAGAAAGAGGATGACATGAGACAGTTCGGAGTCGCCCTGTTATTGTTGCTCAGCATCGGTTTGAATACGGCGTCAGCTGCTGTTGTCAGCCGGATTGCCGCAGTCGTCAATAAGGATATCATCACAACCTACCAGTTGGACCAGAAGCTTCAGGAACAACTGGCGAAGCGGGACAAGCAGCCGTCGCCGGCGCAACTCGGGGCGCTACGCCAGGAGCTCCTGTCTCGGCTGATCGAGGAAACTCTGATTCAGCAGAGAGTCAGGGCGCTCAATCTCAGTGTCTCTGAAGACGAGATAGAAACCGCCCTGCTTGATGTGCAGCAAAAGAACCAGCTGACACGGGAGGAACTTGAGGACGCCGTCACCATCCAGGGCATGGATTTTCAGGCTTATCGTGACAATCTGAGTCAGCAGATCATGCGTTACAAGCTGATCGGGGAAGAGGTGCGCAGCCAGGTCGATGTCCCCGAACGGGAAATTGTTGAATACTATCGCGCTCATCTGGATGATTATCGCCTGGCTCCCGAAGTCCGTCTCAGCGCGCTCACCTTCCCGCTCTCGGAAAAGACTTCGGAGCAGGAGCGACAGAAGATCAAGGCGATTGTTCGTGAAGCGTTGGAGCGGTTGCGGAACAATGAAGGCTTCGACCAGGTGGTTGAAAGCTACAATCTGACGTATGGTGCTACGGGCAGCGATATGGGCAATGTTGCCTTTGGCGATCTGAACCCTGAATTTGTTGCCGCGATCGAAAATGTAGCGGCTGGCGGGTATAGTGACCCTGTCGAAACGCAAGGGGCTGTTTATCTGCTGCGGGTTGATGAGAAGTTGTCCGGCGGCCTGAGGCAGTTTGACGAAGTGAAATTCGACATATACCAGAAAATCATGGACCAGAAGACCGATGCCCGGATCAAGGAATGGACCAAGGCCCTCAAGGCGAAAGCGTTTATTGATATCCGCCTGTGATCTGCCCTGCTGAAGGGCTGCCGGCACCGACCGGAGCCGGAAACGTTTTGCTCAAGAGATGCAAAAGCCCACCTGAAACAGGTGGGCTTTCCGTTTTGTCTCCGGCAGGCCCTATTGGCCAAGCGCGGTCTTCAAGGCCTCGATATGCTTCTGATAGGTATGCCGGTCCTGACCGCCAAGCTCGATAAACAGGATGCCGCTGCTGCAGAGTTCGTCGCTTTCAGGTTGCGAGTTGACAACCCGGCCCGTGACCTGAACCAGGTCGTTGTCGAGCCCCAGGGTGATGCGCAGCAGCTGGCCCGGCTCAAAGAACAGACCGGTTTCCAGACGCAGGCCGTCCTCGCTGACGTTGAGGGTGCGGGCGAGGCCGCGGCCAACCACCTCACCGGAGTCACCAAGGATTTCATAATCGAGAAAATTCAGGGCGTAACGTCGCTCTGCTTTGCGACGTTCAAACAGTTCATCACTCATCCAATAAACTCCAGTTACACATGACACGTTGAGATAACCCAGAGTATAACTGCTTCTGTCCGGTTTGAAAACCGCTTTCACTGTCCGGAGCATAAAACCGAATATGCAAATCAGGTTGAGGACTTTTTCGTGACTGAGCTATAATGCTCCTTTGGCTTATAACCAGCGAACAGAATTTATGGAAAAACCACTTCTCCTCACCATGGGTGACCCGACCGGGGTTGGCCCGGAAATTATTATCCAGGCGGTTGGCCAGGGAGCCCTTGCCGGTCTGTCGCGCCCCGTTGTTGTGGTCGGCGATCTGGCGATCATGCAGCGCGCGGCGCGGGTCTGTGGTTGTGAGCCGGTTTGGCAGGCGGATTCGCCAACCGCGCTGGCTTCAGGCGAACTGGTTTTTTCCGGCCGGACCTTGCCGCTGCGTGAAAGGTCCTGTCTCGATCCTGCACAACAGAGATATGGGCAGCCCAATGCCTGCTCAGGCCGCGCCATGGCCGACTATATCTCCTGGGCCTGCGATCGCTGCATTGCCGACGATGCGGCCGGCATGGTGACTGCGCCGATCAACAAGCAGGCTCTGCAGCTGGCCGGCGCCAAGTTCCCCGGGCACACTGAACTCCTTGCGGCGCGCTGTGGGGTTGATGACGTGGTTATGATGCTGGCTGGCGAGCGCCTCAAGGTCTGTCTGGTCACAACCCACTGTGCCCTGCGCGATGTCCCGCAAAACTTAACTGCCGAGCGTATCCTGTCGACGATCCGGATCGCTGCAGAGAGTTTACGGCAGCAGTTCGGCTTTATCCAGCCACGCCTTGCTGTCCTTGCCCTCAACCCGCATGCCGGAGAGGGCGGTCTGTTTGGTGATGAAGAGAAACAATTCATTGTCCCGGCCATAGAGGCGGCCCGGAACGAAGGGATCGAGGCAAGTGGCCCGCACAGCGCCGACACCCTTTTCTGGTTTGCCGCTCAGGGGCACTATGACGCAGTGATCTGCATGTATCACGACCAGGGGCTGATCCCTCTCAAACTCCTGCATTTTGACGATGGCGTGAACGTCACCCTCGGTTTGCCGGTGGTCCGTACCTCGGTGGATCACGGGACCGCCTATGATCTGGCCGGGACCGGCAAGGCCAGTCCGGCCAGCCTGATCGCGGCCGTCAGAATGGCGGATGAGATGGCGGATAAGCGGGAACAAGGTGCGGGTTGAGAGGAAAATCGTAAACTTAACCAAGGGTTTGATTTTTCGCACTTCTCGTCTCGCGCCTCGAGACACCGGCAAAAAGCATCATATTATTAACGTCCACAACCCTACAGAAAAAGACCATGGTCGATAAGATCGTTATTAAAGGTGCCTGCGAGCACAACCTGAAGTGCATCGACGTCGACATCCCGCGTGACCAGCTGGTGGTGATCACCGGGGTCTCCGGCTCCGGCAAAAGTACCTTGGCATTCGACACCATTTACGCCGAGGGGCAGCGCCGTTATGTGGAAAGCCTTTCCGCTTATGCTCGGCAGTTCCTTGAGCAGATGGACAAGCCGGATGTCGAGAGCATCGAAGGGCTGAGCCCGGCGATCTCCATCGAACAGAAATCCACCTCGAAAAACCCGCGTTCAACTGTCGGCACGGTCACAGAGATTTACGATTACCTGCGCTTGCTTTATGCCCGTATCGGGCGGGTGCACTGCCCTTCATGTGACAAGGAGATCGCCTCGCAGACAGCCGAACAGATGGTTGAGCAGGTTCTTGCCCTGCCGGAGCAGAGCAAACTCCTGCTGCTGGCTCCGGTTGTGCGCGGGCGCAAAGGCGAATACCGCAAGGAGTTGCGCCAGCTCCAGGCCGATGGCTTCGTCCGTGTGCGAATTGACGGCGAGATGTTTGAATTGGGCGAGGAGATCATTCTCGACAAGAATAAAAAACACACCATCGAGGTCGTGGTCGACCGGCTCGTGGTCAAAAAAGGGATCGCCAGCCGACTGGCCGATTCCCTTGAGACCTCGCTGCGGCTTGGTGAAGGGCTGGTCAGGGTCGAGACGATCGGCGGTGAGAGTTATCTCTTTTCGGAATGGCACGCCTGCGCGGAATGCGGCATCTCGATTCCCGAGATGACCCCGCGGATGTTCTCTTTCAACAATCCGTACGGTGCCTGCCCCGACTGTTCCGGTCTTGGCACGCGCATGTACTTTGACCCGGAGCAGGTCGTGCCGAACCGGCAGCTGTCCCTGCGCGAAGGCGCCATCGCGCCCTGGTCGACCCGTACCGGTTACTATTACCTGCAAGTCCTGGAAGCCCTGGCCGATTTCTACGAATTCGAGATCCGCACCCCTTTCGCCGAACTTCCGGAGCGTATCCAGCAGGTCCTGCTGTATGGCTCCGGCAAGGAGCAGGTCAAGTTCTTCTATGACCAGGCCAACCATCGGCACTTTTATCACAAACCCTTTGAAGGTGTGATCCCGAATCTTGAACGGCGTCTGCGCGAAACCGATTCCGATGCGACGCGCGAAAAACTTGAGCAGTTCATGAACATCATGCCCTGCCCGAGCTGCCAGGGAGCGCGCCTGAAACCGGAGACGCTCTGCGTCAGGATTGCGGGGCGCAATATCCAGCAGGTTTGTTCGTTAAGTGTCATTGATGCCGAGGCCTTTTTTGCCGACCTCGAGCTGCCGGCCAAAGAGGCCGAGATTGCCCGGCGGGTACTCAAGGAAATTCGCGAACGCCTGTCGTTCCTGGTCAACGTCGGTCTAGATTACCTGGCTTTGGATCGGACGTCCGGCACGCTTTCGGGCGGGGAGAGCCAGCGTATCCGGCTGGCGACGCAGATTGGGTCCTCACTGGTCGGTGTCCTTTACATCCTTGATGAACCGTCGATCGGACTGCACCAGCGCGATAATCGCCGCTTGCTGGAAACGCTGAAGCGCCTGCGTGACCTCGGCAACACCGTGCTGGTGGTAGAACATGACGAGGAGACCATTCTCGAGGCGGATCATGTGATTGACATGGGGCCACGGGCCGGCCGCCATGGTGGTCAGGTGGTTGCCCAGGGCACCCCGCAGGAGGTTCTCAATCATCCCGAGTCCTTGACCGGTGCCTACCTCTCCGGACGCCTGGAGATCCCTTTGCCGCTGAAGCGGCGCAAGGCCACCGGGATTCTGGGTATCAGGGGAGCTGCGGCCAACAACCTCAAGTCCGTTGACGTGGATATCCCGCTTGGCGTGATGACTTGTGTTACCGGTGTCTCCGGTTCCGGCAAATCTTCACTGGTTCTTGACACCCTGCAAAAGGCCCTGGCGCAGCGGCTTTATCGCTCGCGCGAGCGGTCTGGCCCGGTGCGCGCTATCGAGGGCCTTGAACAACTCGACAAGGTCATCGATATAGACCAGTCGCCGATCGGTCGCACACCAAGATCCAATCCAGCCACCTATACCGGGTTATTTACAGATATCCGCGACATCTTTGCCCGGTTGCCGGAAGCCAAAATGCGTGGCTATAAGCCGGGTCGGTTTTCGTTCAACGTCAAAGGCGGTCGCTGCGAGGCTTGCCAGGGGGACGGTATCCTGCGTATCGAAATGCACTTTCTGCCCGATGTCTATATCCAGTGCGAGGCTTGCCAGGGGGCCCGTTACAACCGGGAAACCCTGCAAGTCAAATACAAGGGCAAGACGATCGCCGATGTTCTCAACATGACAGCCAACCAGGCCGCGGAGTTCCTTGTCAATATCCCGCGCATCAAGCGCAAGCTGGAGACCCTGCGCGAGGTCGGGCTCGGTTATATCAAACTTGGCCAGAGTGCCACGACCCTGTCCGGGGGCGAGGCGCAGCGCGTCAAACTGGCCAAGGAGCTCGGCAAGCGTTCAACGGGCAGAACTATCTATATCCTCGATGAACCGACCACCGGCCTGCATTTTGACGATATCAGCCGGTTGCTCAATGTCCTGCAGCGCCTGGTTGAGTCGGGGAACAGCGTGGTGATTATTGAGCACAACCTGGACGTCATCAAGACCGCCGACCATATCATCGATCTCGGTCCCGAGGGTGGCAGTCGAGGCGGGGAGGTCGTCGTCAGCGGTACACCCGAAGACGTCGCCCGCTGCGCCAAGTCCTATACCGGCCGTTATCTGCGATCCTACCTGTCGCTATAAATCGGATATCGCTTGGCAGAAGAGATTTACGGTCAAAAAAAAGCCGACGGGAATCCCGGTCGGCTGGTTCGTCTATTCCTGATGGGCCGTTCAGTTTCTGGGGTTGATATCACGAATCTGCCTGACATTAACCAGGTAATGCGCCTCCTGATTCTGCAGCATGAAGAAGCCATCCATCGCGTTGATAAAATCAAACAGGCGGCTTTTCCCATCCGGCATTTCAATTGTCACGGTACCGGTCAGTTGTTCACCGCCGACAAATTTAACGTCCACATCTTCCCTGTGCCCCAGTGATTCTTGCTCCGGGTCGCTTTGCAGGGGTTCAAAGCGGATATGGGTGATGGTCTGCTTGTTGGTGACGCAGAAATTCCCCGAATCGCTGCGGAACGGGAAAAAGTCACCGGCCTCCTTCATCAGTTCGTGCAGGGTCTGTTTGCCCATGTGGCTATAGGTTGCAGCACTCAGGAACACGACGCCCTTCATGACCGAACCATCAGCCTGGAAAACCACGACTGGGAGCTCGGTTTTTTCTACTCGGTAGATTGACATTAGGCATTACTCCATAATCATTAAAGAAAAATCACATGTGGTTGACATGCCCGGCGAAATCGATAATATTGATCTGCTTTTGTATTTGTCAAATTATTTTCATTGAAAGGAGAGAATCATGGCTGAATTGAAGGGAAGTAAAACTGAGGGTCATCTGATGGAGGCTTT
The DNA here is from genome assembly GCA_963825575.1 of uncultured delta proteobacterium. Taxonomy (GTDB): domain Bacteria; phylum Desulfobacterota; class Desulfuromonadia; order Desulfuromonadales; family BM103; genus JAFDBW01. Next base: position 66,122 of record CAWGUB010000024.1, on the reverse strand, counting down.
TGCCGGAGAGTCCCAGGCCAACCGCAAATACCTGGCTTTTGCAGAAAAGGCTGACGCAGAAGGACACAAACAGATCGCCAAGCTGTTCCGTGCCGCCGCTGCTGCCGAAACGGTCCATGCCCACGCCCATTTACGTACTGCGGGAGGGGTAAGCAGTACCCAGGAGAACCTGAAGGCCGCGATCAGTGGGGAAACCGAAGAATTTACCAGCATGTATCCGGCGATGATCGAAGAAGCCAAGGCCGCAGGGTTCGATGCCGCATTGCGGAGCTTCTCCTTTGCCAACGCGGTTGAGCAGGTCCATGCTGGTCTTTACCAGAAGGCTTTCGACAATCTGGGCAACAATCAGGATGTTGACTACTATGTCTGCAAAGTTTGCGGCAACACTCTGGAGGGAGAGCCGCACGGCCCCTGCCCGATCTGCCAGGCCGGCCCGGTGGCATTTTTCAAGGTCAACTAGATCTGTATCCCGCAGAAATTGAAAGCCGGGCCCAGGGGTCCGGCTTTTTGATTTTGCGCTTTATCTGTCTGTTATTCCCTGTTTTATCAGTAACTTGCCGATAACGTGCTGGCAATTTCTTCGTCAATTGATTATGTTGTAGGTGAAGAATTTAATATCGGATAAGAAGCGCTTGAGGTGTTCTGATGGAAAAATGCTCGGTATGTAAAGAGATGACGCGTGGCAAGAACTGGTGTGACAACTGTCATACCGTCTATGTCTGCCCGGCGCCGCGATGCGAAGCCCCGAATCATCGTCGGGATGCCAAGGTCTGCGCAAAATGCGGCCTGATCTTCGAAGAATACATCACCCATCGCAAGATGTATCGTCAATGCCCCAAGTGCAAGAAAAAACAGGGACTTTCCGACCCGCAATGCAAGTATTGCCGCTACTGGTTCAATTGTCCGACCTGCGGCCACAAGGTGCCATCCACCAGCATGTTTACTTGCCCACGCTGCGCCACGAGCCTGCGTTAGGGCCAGGCAGTAAAACAGCAAGCCCCGACCGTTACGGCCGGGGCTTTTTTATGTCAGCTTTTCCCCTCATCATCTTTGTCTTCCTCCCGCACGGGGAGTTCGCAGGCTCCGGAGAGTCAGGTATCAACTCCCAGAAACGGCAGAATCCAACGGTTGAGGATATACCAAGCGGCAAGCACGGCCAAAAAAACCAGTAAAGATTTCATCTCTTCCCTCGCACATTGATTGTATATTCAATATATAGCAACTTCTTGTTTTGTGCAAGGGTTATCATCAGAAGTTTGATCTGTTGCCCTTGTTTGTTGTGCTCTGGGATTTAAAGATAAAAGCAAAACCCGGGGGTTGCGCCCCCCGACTGCGCCTTACTCTTTTACTGGCCTAAAAGAGTAAGCAGAAAAGGGCCTGCGCTGCGCTGGGCATGTCTGGTTCGTCAAGGCGGCAACCTCAATTCGGATGGTTCTTATCGATCAAGGACTCAGCTTTCCCCCGCAGGTGACGAGGCTCTTGAGAGCCTCTCCTTCTGTTGAGGATTGCTTCAGTGGGCATGCTCTCCAGGCTTTTCCCTTGTAAGTCACCCTGTCAGGAAGGCCCCCTGTAACGGGCCGGCTTCTTGAGCAGTGTCGTCTATTGATGACTCAGACATCTGGCAAAGGAGATGCCCTCCGCAAGGAGAAGGCACTTTTGCATACTTTTGTTGCCGGACAAAAGTATGACGTCTGGCGGGACGCGACCCGCCGGTTTTAATCTTAAGAATAAAAAAATGAGGGCAACAGATAAACTATCTGTTGCCCTCTCTATCGTGAAGTCTGGTTGAACTTTTTCAGCCGCCTGAAACAACGCCCCGCTGTTGCGGGGCGTTGCTCTTCATGTCTGTTACGCCTTATGTTTTGGCGACCGTGACGGCTACGCAATTGCTGCCACTCGGCATGATCTGCTGGATGTTCATCCCGGCAAAGTTGTCCGATGCGGCGAGCAGTCCGGCAGGCATCATCTCGTGGATCATCACCTTGCCGCTTGCGGAACCTGCCGGGCCTGTGACCTTGAGCTTGCCACCATCGGCAACGCCGAGCTTGCCGGCGTCTTCGGGGTTGACGATAATCACCCCTTCCGGCGCCAGCTCATTGTTGGCCGCCGAATAAGTCGTCGTGGTGCCGAACTGGAAGGGGCACTTGCTGAGCATGAGCTTCATCTCTGCAGCCTCAGGAGCGACCAGTTCGGGCGTTGCCGCTACCAGAGCCTGGCTTTCCGGAGAGTAAGGCTGCTTCCAGCAGAAGTTGCTCTGCTCGAGAGCCTGGCAGACATCAGTATAACCGCCGCTGAGCTCCATCATCTCCTGGCGTATGGCATTCTCACTCGGTTCCGGCTTGCCGGTCAGGCGGGCAAACAGGTCACTCAATATGGCGAGATCGGGGCGTGCTTCTCCCGGCGCGGCGACGGCAATTCTCAGTTTGTTGACGCGCTGGTCCATGGCCGTCACGCTGCCACGCTTTTCCGAAGAGGCAGCACCTGGCAGGACAACGGTTGCCAGTGCGGTCAGGTCGTTAGCCAGAATATCCTGGACGACCAGAATGTCGAGCTTGTCAAGGGCCTTGCGCCAGCGGGCATTTTCCGGAAAAGCGACCAGAGGGTTGGCTCCGGCGAGATAAAGGGCTTTGATCTTGCCCTGCTCGATACCTTCCAGGATACCGACGGCATCGGCACCCGCTTCTGGCAGTGTACAGTGCCAGGCCTTGGCGAAGGTCTCCTGGCCAGTTGTGTAGTCCTGCAGTCCGGGAAGAAATTCGGGAGCAACACCGGCATCAATGAGTCCCTGGGTGTTGCCCTTGGGGGCCACCGGAAAAAGCCCACCTTGATCGCCGTGCAGGGCACCTGTAACCAGCGCCAGATTGGCAATCGCGGCAATCGCCGATTCAGCCTGGGCAGCGCCCATCACGTCGCGACCGAAGACGATGGCAACAGAGGCAGCAGAGCCAAGATAGTCGGCAGCGTTTTCGAGTTGTTCACGGCTGATGCCGGTTACTGCGCAGGCGGCATCCAGGTCGAAACTGTTCAGATAAGCGTCGAGCTCGTCGCGGTTGCCGACGCAACGGTTCAGGAAGTCATCGTCCGCGAGGCCCTTATCGACCAGGACTTTGGCCAGAGCACCGGCGAGATGTGTTTCACTGCCGGGCCGGTACTGCAGGAAGCTTTCGGCCTGGCGAACCAGCTTGATCCGGCGCGGGTTGGCGACGATCAGCTTTGCATCATTCTTGCGGGCAGCTAACTGTGCCTGCCAGTTGAGGGCCGGTGATTCGGAGCGCAGGTCAGCGCCGAAGACCAGCACTGCTCCAGCCTTGCCAACCCGGTCGAGGGGGTTGCTTGCACCGCTCAGCTGGAGTTGGGCATTGAGAACCTTGGCTGCGCGCAGACTGCTGAAGCGTACCTCGGAGTCGATGTTGTTGCTGCCGAGGGCGACGCGGAAGAGTTTTTGAAAGAGATAGTTCTCTTCGTTGGTCAGGTGTGGCGAGGCCAATCCGGCCAGAACCTGACCACCCTGTTCGTCACGCAAAGCGGAGAATGCAGTGGCCACCTTGTTGAGAGCGTCTTCCCAGGATGCCGATTGTCCCTCGATCAAGGGAGTCGTTAGCCGCTGGTCGCTGGCCAGGTAGTCGTGGCCGAAGAAACCGCCGACGCAGAGGTTGCCGTCGTTGACAGTGGCTCCGTCCTCGGAGGTGACGCGCATGACCTTGCCCTGCTTGCTGTGCATGTCGACCTGGCACTGGGCCGAGCAGAGGGTGCAGACAGAAGGTGTCTTGCGCAGTTCCCAGGGACGGGCCTTGAACTTGAAAGGTTTGGAAATCATCGTGCCGGTCGGGCAGACCTGTACGCAGTTGCCGCAGAAGTCACACTTGTCGACATCCTTGTCGATAAACGCCTTGTCGCCTTTTTCGTTGACGAACAGGGCACCCGAACCGATCGTTTCGTGGCAGGTCTTGACGCATTTTTCGCACATGATACAGCGGTTCGGAACCTGCTGAATCAACGGCCAGTGGTCGATCGTTCCGGTGTTGACGTCATCAGCTTCGAAAGGCTGCCGCACGACGTCCTGCGAGTAGCAGATATCCTGCAGATCACATTCGCCGCCGGCGTCGCAGACCGGACAATCAAGAGGGTGATTGACCAGTAGTAGTTCGACGATCTGGCGCCGGATCCTGCTCAGGCGTTCCGACTGGGTCGTGACGACCATGCCGTCGACAGCCCGGGTGTTGCAGGCGGTCATTGTCTTGTCCGCACCCTCGACTTCCACCGCGCAGATGCGGCAGGCGCCGGTTGGCGACACTTTTTTCAGGTAACAGAGGGTCGGAATCTTGATGCCCAGCTGTTCCGCTGCATCGAGAATCGTCGCTCCCGGTGCAATCTGAACATCCTTACCGTCGATCTTGAGGTTGATCATCGAATCTGCCCTTTTATGGTTAATCTAGTGAAGGATTATTGTCGCTTCCTTTACGACATCTGTCGAAAGGTTGAGACCAAGGCTTTGCGAAGAACCAAGTCTCCAGCATTCAAAAACAGGGTTCTTCCTGGATTCTGAATCCTTGGTTCTGAGTTCCGCTTTTATAAATCTCAGTTGACTGCCAGCATGCCGACCCGGTAGCAGCGCAGGCAGCGTTCGGCCTCGCGTACCGCCTGGCTCTCCGGCATGGCCAGTTCGATTTCTTCGTAATTCTGTGCCCGTTCGGCGCCGTTCACCTTGGGCTGGTGTTCGCGATGCAGACCGCCGCAGATGCCGACGTTCTCTTCCTTGTCGAAGGTGCCAAGGCCGTTGATAATGTCTTCCATGGCATCCTCTTCATCAAGGTACGCCTTGCCTTCCATCAGGTAGCGGTGCATGACGCGGGCTGCGCGCCGGCCGTGGCCGACGGCCAGGACAACAGTCATGGCACCGTACTCACAGTCGCCACCGGCAAAGATGCCTTCGTTGTCAGTCATCATGGTGCCGCCGTGGGTAACGATGCTGTTCCAACGAGTCTGCTTGATGCCGTAATCTCCGTCTTCCAGGTAGGAAAGGTCGGGGTCCTGGCCGATCGCAGGGATGACCAGATCGCAATCCAGGATATATTCGCTGCCGGGAACCGGCACCGGGCGACGGCGACCGGAGTCATCGGGTTCACCCAGTTCCATCTTCTGTACTTCGATTCCGACGATCTTGTTATCCACGGTGATCAGCTTGGTCGGCAGAGCCAGGAAGAAGAATTTGACGTTTTCTTCCTCGGCGTCATCGACCTCGTAGGACTCAGCCGGCATCTCCTTGCGGGTTCGGCGGTAGAGCAGGATCGATTCCTTTGCCCCTTCGCGCAGCGCAACACGCACGCAGTCAATCGCGGTGTTGCCGCCACCGACCACCACCACGCGCGGCGGTGTCTCTATCGGCTCGCCAAGAGCCACTTTACGCAGGTAGTGGATACCGCCTTCGGAGAAGCCGTCGTAGCCCTGGTCCTCGCCTTCGACACCCATCGGCTTTGACTTGAATGCACCGGTGCCGAGGAAGACCGCATCGTATTGTTCCTTCAGTTCGCGCAGCGAGACATCACGGCCGAGTTTGACGCCGTATTCGATCTCGACGCCGAGAGCGGCGATCACGTCGGCTTCACGCTGCAGGAGGTCGCGGGGCATGCGGTAGTCAGGAATCCCGACGGCAACCGTACCTCCCGGCTCGTTGAGCATGTCGATAATCTTGACTTGATGGCCTTCCAGGGCCAGATAGTAGGCCGTAGTCAGGCCCGCAGGGCCGGCGCCGACGACCATGACTTTTTTGCCGGTCGAGGGCTTCGGCTGCATCGGCGGGGTGTGGTTGTGCAGCCACTCGTGGTCCGAGGCAACGCGCTTGAGCACCATGATGCTGATCGGTTCGTCAACCAGGGCACGGCGGCAGGCTGTCTCGCAGGGGTGCGGGCAGACGCGGCCGCAGACCGCTGCAATCGGCATGTAATCGCGGATCGTCGCCAGCGATTCGTCGTGGCGATAGTCCTTGATCTCTTCGACGTAGGCCGGGATATCAATATGGGCCGGACAACGGTCCATGCAGGGCGCTGTCAGCTTGGAGTGATAGGCTTTGGCTTTTTTCGTCTTGCGCTCGCCGCGCAAGTAGGCCAGATAGTCATCGCGAAAATGTTTGACGGTATCGAGGACCGGTTTGGCGGCCGTCATGCAGAGTGTGCACTTGCAATTGTCGAGCAGGTCGGCCAGCCCGGACAGGGTGTCCAGGTCGCTTTCATCACCGTGGCCGGCAAGGATGCGAGACAGAGTGTCCATCATGACCCGTGTGCCGCGCTTCCCGGGGGTGCATTTGGCACAACAATACTTCTCCTGGACATTCTGCATGTACTCGGCGGCCATGGTCACAACGTCGACATCTTTGTCCAGGACGATCACACCGTCCCAGCCCATGAAGGCAGCTATCTTGCCTTCATCAAGGTAGTTTTCCGGCAGCTTGAAAACCGCAGCTTCCGGTTCTCCGCCCTGCCGATTGTCGATCACCTTGCCGCCCCAGCTGGAAAAAACGACTTCAGCCAAGTTGAACCTCCCATTCAGGTCAGGTTTTCAGCACACAGAACCACAGCAAAAAAAGCGCCTCAGCGCTTATTTGTAGCGGTATGTGCCTGAACGTTTCATTCTATTCATGATTGTATACAGTATGCAGCTAAATACCACAGGGATAACCGGTAAATCAAGGGAAAATTGAGCGTGGAGGGACGCTCTAGCCAAGGCTTTTCAGCTGAACGGACGCGACCCATCACGCAGCATGCAGGCGCAGCGGCCTGCCACGTTTCTAATTAAGAGTGGTTTGCGAGGCTCGATGACAAACTCAGGGGAATTCAGGAAACGGTGTGACGATCAAAAACCCCCCCTGAGCCGTGTCGCTCTCCTCGGTATAGACCCAGATCTGGTCAAAAGTGAAGGTCTTGAGCGTGATGGAAGGCAGCAGGGTGTAATCCATCTCAATAACGGTTTCTATGCGCCGGCCCTCTTCGAAAACTTGCATATCCACCTGTCTGACATCGGATATGTGCAGATCATTCTTGAACGCAGTGAAGGTTTTGATGAATTCCTGGCGGAATTCCGGCTGCATGAGACTGGCCGCGACCTGGTATTGCTTCCAGCGCAGGGCAGAGACGAAGTCTTCCAGGCTATTGTCACCGACCTCGGCGACCTGCTTGTCATGATAGTTGCAGCCGACCAGGGTCAGCACCATGAAAAATCCGCACAATAATTTCCAGCCAGTCATCTTCACAGAATTTTCCTTTCTGTCGCTTGCATCCTCGGTGGTTTGGGGTATCTTGTCCTTTAGTGGAAATCCATCCCGGAACAGGTTGCAATGGGAATCAGTGTAGAAATCTATACCAAGCGTAATTGTGCTTACTGCCAACGTGCCAAGGATCTCCTGCGCATCAAGGGGGTTGATTTTGCCGAGCATGATATCACCAATGACCTCCTCATGGCAGCAGAAATGCGGCACCGCAGCCAACGGCAGGCCGTCCCGGTGATTTTCGTCAATGACGATCTGCTCGGTGGCTGTACCGAGCTTTTCGATCTCGATGAACGGGGCGTCCTCGACGATCTGCTCGGCCTCGGCTTCCCTTTCGGCGCAACCTTTCAGCCCGTCTGAAGATCTTTTTCCGATCGCCTGACAGACCCCCTGTCAGAGTCCTTCCCCCTCAACGCAAGACCGTCGTTTCTTCGAGGAACTGGCGCAGGATCGCGGCGGTCAGTCCCCAGATGACATGTTCCTCGAACTGGTAGAAGTCCACCAGGTGGGTGCGTCCGCGGTGCCGCCAGTCTTCGATCCGGTGGATTGCCGGATTACGGAAATAATCGAGCGGAGCTTCGAAGGTGCCGGCAATCTCAAAGGGGTCGTGCTGCAGATTGTCGGGGCTTGGAATCACACCGATATAAGGGATCACGTGGTAGCCGTAGATCGAGTAGAAATCGTCCAGGCGGCCGAGGACATCGACCTGGCTCCTCGGGATGCCGAGCTCCTCTTCGGTTTCGCGCAACGCCGTGACCGACAGGTTTAGGTCCTTGGCATCGTGGCCGCCGCCCGGAAAGGAAATCTCCCCGGCATGGTGTTCGAGGTGGGCTGTTCGCTCGGTAAAGAGCAGGTGATCATCGCCGTTGCGTTGAAACAGGGGGACCAGGACTGCGGCCGGACGTAAGGAGCCGACCGGGATGGTCTGGCGCGGGAAAGCCTGAAGGTGGCTGGCCAGGCGTTTGCGATCGAGCATCAGACGGTTGTACTGACAGCACTCTCCCGCAAGGCCGTGATGGTTGCGGCATAGTCGTCGGAGTTGAATACGGCGCTGCCTGCCACCAGGACATTGGCTCCGGCGGCCACCACTTCACGGATATTGTCGATTTTGACACCGCCATCGACCTGTAGTTCCGTGGCGAGACCGCGTTGCGTGATGCGCTGTCGCAGGGCACGAATCTTGTCGAGAGCCGAGGGAATGAATGCCTGTCCACCAAAGCCCGGGTTGACTGACATGACCAGCACCAGGTCGAGTTCATCGAGGATCAGATCGAGCGTCTCCACCGGGGTTGCCGGGTTAAGCGAAACTCCGGCCTGCTTGCCGAGGCTTTTGATCAGTTGTACGGTACGGTGCAGGTGCGGCACCGCTTCCTGATGGACGGTGATGATATCAGCGCCGGCTTTGGCGAAGTCGGGAATATACCGGTCCGGGTTCTCAATCATCAGGTGAACGTCGAGTGGTTTGGCGGTGACCTTGCGCAGGGCATCGACCACCAGCGGCCCGATAGTAATGTTCGGCACGAAGTGGCCGTCCATGACATCAACATGGATGTAGTCGGCACCGGCCCGGTCAATAGCCTGGACTTCCTCGCCCAAACGTGAAAAATCGGCGGACAGGATTGATGGGGCGATTTTGATCATGATGAATCTCCGGAACATGGACCGCCTGTTGTGGTCTGCAGGCCATGCAAAAGATTAAGCTGCTGGTTCTTTATAACCTATTTGAAAATGGTTTGGCCAGTTGAAAGGAGAAGTGGGGGAAGAGGAAAGAGGTGAGAGGCAGAAGCTTGTTGAAACGTTGATTGGCCTAGAGGCGCTTTCCTATTACCCCTTTCCTCTTACCTGTTCTTTAACAAACCTTGCCGCAAAGAAGGCATCCATGCCGTCGTGACGATGTGGCAGGGTGCGCAGACAGCCGCTGTCGGTTGTTAGCTCGTGCCATTCCGGAGGCAGAGCGCTGCGCAAGTTCTCAAGGGTCATATCGGGATGAGTCGCCAGAAACTGCCGGACCACGGCATCGGTCTCTACATCGCTAAAAGTGCACACAGAATAGAGCAGGAGGCCGCCGGGACGCAGCAGCGGCGCGACGTGATTGAGGATGGTTGTTTGCAGCGCCGACAACGTTTCCATGTCCGCCGGTTTCCGGCTCCAGCGACTTTCCGGATTGCGGCGCAACACCCCGAGTCCGCTGCAGGGCGCGTCGACGAGGACCCGGTCAAACGATTCCGGTTCGAGGACGTCCGGGGCTGCGGTGAGATCCCAGCACAGGGTTTCGATTCCTCGGCAGCCGAGACGCTCCCCGCCCCGCTTTATCAGCTCGATTCTCTGCGGGTATTTGTCCAGAGCCATGACCCTGGCCTGGTTGCCAGTCAGGGCCGCCAGGTGGGTGGTTTTGCCGCCCGGAGCGGCGCAGGCATCAAGGATCCGGTCGCCGGGCTTTACATCGAGCAGATGAGAGACCAGCATGCTTGCCTCGTCCTGGACCTGGTACCAGCCCTGGTGGTCACCCGGCAACGGCTGTGATGCCCGTTGCTCGAGAATGATTCCCTCCGGAGCATAATGACATGGCCGGGCCGAATGACCTGCCTCAGCCAGCGCCGCAAGGTAGCCCTGCCGATCGGTCTTCAGGGTGTTGACCCGGAGGGCCTGTGGTGGCGCCTGGGCCAGGGCTTCGGCCAGTGCCTGCGACTCTGCGTTGGGGAACTGGTGCAGCAAGGCTTTTGCCAGCCATTTCGGCAGGCTGCAGACGTGCTGCAGGTAAGCGCTCAGCTTATCCGGTGCCGGCCAAACAATGGTCGTCTTTTGTCTTTCCAGTGTGCGCAAGGTGCCGTTGATCAGGCCGGCCACCCGCCCCATGCCGACCTGGTTAGCCAGTTCGACGGTGGCGTGCACTGCGGCATGGGCTGGAACCCGGTCGAGCTGGAGGAGCTGGTAGGCGCCGAGGCGCAACAGCAGCAAAGCATCGGTTTCCAGCTTCTGCAGCGGCTGACGGGAAAACAGACCGAGGGCGAAGTCGAGTCGACCGCGCAGGCGCAGGATACCGTAGACCAGCTCAGTCAGCAGGCCTTTCTCGCGGGCGTCCAGCGTCGGGTGCCGTTGCAGGTAGCTGTCTAGCAACCGGTCGGCGTAGCCGCCCTGTTCGACGCGCTGCAGGATTTCGTAGGCGCCCGAGCGGGCGTTGATTTCTTTAACTGTTTGTTGAGTGGGCATCTGGACCTGATCGTTATGTGATAATCCAATTATGGTGACACAATAGCATTGTGTCACCATAATTTCAGTATCCGTTTATGCTTCTCCTCCCCTGTTGCTGCAGCCGGTGACGAATGGATTAACGTCGATCAGCAGGGCGGGATTTCTTCGTTTGTCCGGATTAATTTCATTCTGTTCGGCGGCACTCAAAGGGAGGGAAAGGCACAGTAAAAAAGCAAAGCAGTAACACCAAAAGCAGTAAAACTTTTAAGACTAATAAAAAAGGACGGCTTCCGAATGGAGCCGTCCTTTTGCATAGTGTACACAACTTATCTTCCGGCCATCTCCTCGAGACGCCGGATCCGCTCCGCCATCGGCGGATGAGTGGTAAACAGTGCTTTGACACCGCCGCCTCCGCGCAGGGGGTTGACGATGAACATGTGCGCGGTGGCTTCGTTGACCCGGGGCATCGGCATGGCCTGGTTGGCGTTTTCCAGTTTGCGCAAGGCGTTGGCCAGGGAAAGCGGGTTACCGCAAAGCTGCGCTCCACCCTTGTCCGCTTCGTATTCGCGGGAGCGGGAGATCGCCATCTGAATCAGCATCGCTGCCATCGGCGCGATAATTGCCAGGGCGATCAGGGCGAGCGGGTTGCTGTCCTCGTCGTCGCGGCCGAAACCACCGAACATCGCTGACCACTGGGCCATGTGCGCCAGATAGGCGATAGCACCGGCGATGGTTGCCGCGATCGAGCCGATCAGGATGTCGCGATGCATGACGTGGCTCATCTCGTGAGCCATGACCCCTTTCAGCTCGTCGCGGCTCAGGATCTGGGTAATCCCCTCGGTTGCGGCGACCACGGCGTGGTCCGGGTTGCGGCCGGTCGCGAAGGCATTCGGGGTGGGTTGCGGCAGGGTGTAAACCTTTGGCATCGGCAGCTGGTTGGTCTGGCAGATTTCGGCAACCACGTCAAACAGCTGGCCGCTGGTTACCTCGCTGCCGCGATACATCTTGATGACGATCTTGTCGGAAAACCAGTAAGAGCCCATGTTCATGACGCCGGCCAGGATCAGGGCGATCAGTGCGCCCTGCTGGCCGCCAATCATGCCGCCGATGAAAACCAGGCCGAGGGTAAGAACCGAAAGTAGGACAATCGTGCGAAGGGTGTTCATATCTTTATCTGCCTTGTCTGAATGATCGGAAGTCCAGTGGTTAATCTTTTGTGTCACTCAATATATCCATGAATGACGAAAAATCAATAGCCAGGGCTATTCGAGGGTAGCTCCGGGCTCAAGAGGGCAGCCGCGCAGGAAATCGGCGGCCCCGAGGCGTTTGCGGCCGGCCAGCTGAAGTTCCCTGACCAGCAGCGAGCCATTGCCGCAGGCGATGCGCACGCCATCCTGGTCGGCGGCGACGACCGTGCCGGGCGACGCTTCACCGTTTGTCTCCGGGCTGGTGCGGGCAAGTTTCAGCAACTCGCCGTTCAGGCTGGTGTAAGCGCCGGGCCAGGGGTCGAGTCCGCGCACCTGGTTATGCACTTCAGTTGCGGAGCGGCTCCAGTCGATTCGCCCGTCCTCCTTTTTCATCATCGGTGCATAGGTGCTCTGCGCATCATCCTGGACTTCTCTCTGCAGGATGCCGGCACAGAGCTGCCGCAGGGTTTCCTCCATCGTTTCCCGTCCGAGCACGGCCAGGCGGTCATGCAGTTCGCCGGCGGTTTCTTCCGGGCCGATTGGCAAAGCCCTTTTCACCAGCATGTCGCCGGTATCGAGGCCGACATCCATGTACATGGTGGTGATGCCGGTTTCCGTCTCGCCGTCAATGATCACCTTGTTGATCGGCGCCGCGCCGCGGTATCTGGGCAGCAGTGATGCATGGACGTTGATGCAGCCGTGTGCCGGGATGTCGAGTACGCTCTTCGGCAGGATCTGCCCATATGCCACGACCACGATCAGGTCGGGGGCCAGCGCCTGGAGTTCGGCAACCGCCTCGGGCTGGCGCAGCTTATGTGGTTGGAAGACCGGAATTCCGTGCTGCAGGGCAAGCTCCTTGACCGGCGGCGCCGTCAGCTGTTTGCCGCGACCCTTGGGCCGGTCCGGCTGGGTGTAGACGCCGGCCAGGTTGCAGCCCGCATCGATTAAGCCCTGCAGGGTCTGCAGGGCGAAATCGGGGGTTCCCATGAAAACGGTCCGTAAGTCCTGCGGCCGCATCACATCTGCTCCGCGAGGTGGTCCTGAATTTTCTGCCATTTCTTGCGGAAAATGCTGCGCTTGAGCGGCGAGAGGTGATCGACGAAGAGGATGCCGTCGAGGTGGTCGATCTCATGCTGACAGGCGACCGCCGTCAGCCCTGTCGCCTCGATGGTGTGGGTCCGTTCGTCCAGGTCCTGAAACCGCACCTTGACTCTGGCGCTGCGGTTGACCTTGGCATAGTATTCCGGGACCGACAGGCAGCCCTCTTCTTCACAGGCTTCGCCTTCCCGGTCGATAATTTCCGGGTTGACCAGCACCAGCAGCTGGGCGTCCTCATCGCGGGCCGAGCAGTCGATCACTGTCAGCCGCTTGCTGATGCCGACCTGCGGCGCGGCCAGGCCGACACCGGGGGCGGCGTACATCGTCTCGGCCATGTCGTTAGCCAGCTGACGCAGCGAGTCGTCAAACTCGGTGACCGGAGTGGCCACCCTTTTCAGGACCGGGTCAGGGTAGTGGCGGATCTTAAGTAAAGCCATGATAAATCCTCAACAAGTAAATATTCATGTTATTTCAATGATAGAAGGGTCATTCGTCGCAAGTCAACTATGGTTTTCACTCTGGGTTCAGGGGAAGGATGAGGCTGTCGGACTATAGCGTAGTGAACTTCTAAAGGCTCTCGTCCTGGCGATCATAGACGATGCCGTATTTCTCCACGCGATAGAGAAAGGTTTTGTAACTCATCTTCAGCAGTTTTGCAGCGCGTGTCGCCATCCCGCCTGATCGCACGAGTGCTTTGCGAATCATCTCCTTTTCGAAGGCTTCCAGGTCGAGACCTTCCTCAGGGAGTTCAAGCCGGTTCGGGTCGGCTGTTTTGCGGGGCTGCAGGCGATTGGCGATATCCTCCCTGGTCAACACCGGACCGTCGCTGAGCAGCACGGCACGCTCCATCACTGCCGCGAGTTGCCGCACATTGCCCGGCCAGCGATGCTCGACCAGCAGGCGCATGGCGTCTGGAGCGATCTCACGTACGGGTCGACCGAACTCGGCGCTGAACTTTTGCAGGTAGTGCTCGACCAATGGTACGAGATCTTCGCGTCGTTCACGAAGTGGCGGCAGTTCTATGCTTACGACGTTGAGCCGGTAGAACAGGTCCTCGCGGAAGGTGCCGCTTTCCACTGCACTGTCCAGATCCTTGTTGGTCGCCGTAACGATGCGGACGTCGACGTGGACCGGTTCTTTGCCGCCGACCCTGCGTACTTCACGGTCTTGCAGCACACGCAGCAGTTTCGATTGCATCGCCATCGGCAGGTCGCCGATCTCATCGAGGAACAGGGTGCCGCCGTCGCTGATCTCGAAGAGCCCCTGGCGCCGTCCGACTGCGCCGGTGTAGGCACCGGCTTCGTGACCGAACAGCTCAGTCTCGAACAGGGCGTCGGGGATCGCCGCGCAGTTGACCGCGGTAAAGGGACGACTGCGCCTTGGACTGTTGTAGTGAATGGCGCGTGCCGCCAGCTCCTTGCCGCTGCCGCTTTCGCCGAGCAGCATGACAGTGCTCGAAGAATCAGCGACTTTCTGCAGCAGGTTGATGACCCGGTGCATGGCCGATGAATGAGCGATGATCCCATCGAGTCGAAAGCGGCTGTAGAGCTCCTGCTTGAGGCGGGTATTCTCTTGCAGAATTGCGATGCGATCGCTTGCCTTGTTCACCGTCAGCAGGAGTCTGGTTTTGTCGAGTGGCTTGGTCAGGTAGTCAAAAGCGCCGTTTCGAACCGCCTCCACCGCCGAGTCGATAGTGCCGTGCGCGGTGACGATGATCACCGGTGGCGGCACTGCACCGCGCGGCATCGCTGCCAGCAGCTCAAGACCATCCATGCCGTTCATCTTCAGGTCGGTCAAAACCAGGTCGGCCGGGGTCTTTTTCATTATCGTCAGGGCTTCGGTTCCCGACGCGGCCGTCTCGACGGGGTAGCCCTCGCCTTCGAGAATGGTTTTCATGATATCGCGCTGCAGGGGCTCGTCATCGACCACCAGGATAACCGGTTTCATCATTTCTCCTTGTCAAGCGGCAGGCTGATGGCCACGCGGCTCCCCCGGCCCGGTTCGCTCTCAAACTGGACCTTGCCGCCATGCTCTTCAATGACTCGCCTGGTCAGTGCCAGGCCAAGCCCAAGCCCGTTCTGTTTGGTTGAAAACAGCGGCGTAAACAGTTTATCAAAATTCTCCGGAGCGACACCAATACCGGTGTCTTTTAGTGTCAGAGTTAAATGGGTATCATCGCGTGTGCTGGACACCGTTAGGGTGCCGCCGTCCGGCATCGCCTCGAAGGCATTCTTGACAATATTAAGCAGGCAGGTGCGGAGGAATTCGTGGTCTGCTTTTATATGGGGAAGCGGTGCCGGCTCACGGACGATGCCGATGCCGGCACTCCTGGCTCGCGCCGAAACCAGGGCCAGCACCTCGGTAATGACCTGTTCAATATCGCAGTCTTGGATCTGCAGCTCGAAAGGTCGACCGTACTCAAGAAAGCTTTCGGCAAACCTGCCGATTCGCCCGATCTCGCCCTTGAGATTGCGCACCAGGGCGTCGAAGCCTTCGGCCGCTTCACGATCGGCTGGACGGTAGGTGCCGCCCATGTGGTCGATTGACAGGCTGATGAAGTTCAGCGGGTTCTTGATTTCGTGAGCAATGTGACGGGCGAACTGCCCGGCACTTGCCAGATGTTCGGCAGTCCGGAGGCGCTCGCGTACCTGGCGATCTTCTCGTAAACGCACGATCATGTCGTTAAAGCTGCGCGCCAGTTGGCCGATCTCATCGAGGCGCTCGGTCGGCAGCGCCTGATCCAGGTCCCCGGCGGCGACGTGTTCCGCAGCTGAAGCCATGGCCACGATCGGCCGGGTATAGTAACGGGCCAAGACCACCGCGACCGCCGTCCCTATGCTGAGCACGAACAGGGCGGCAAGAATCCGGTGGATGGCACTCAATCGCAGGAGGACCGAGAAATCCTCGGTGTTCAACTTCAGGTGAATGTACCCGGCCGGACGACCCTTCGCGACGACCGGCACGATCACATTGAACATCTGTCCTTCACCAGTGACCGGCTCACCGAGATCGGCCTTGAAGATCAGCTCTTTGCGTTGCCGGGTGATCCATTTGCCAATGTCCTCCTGTCTGGTGCTGGCGATGATCCGGTTGGCACTGTTGATCACTGAAACTTCCTTGATGCCTGTGGGATCAAGACCTTCCAGGTAGCCCTCGAGGCTCATGGGGTCACTCAGGCTGCCGGCAGACCCTTCCAGGCCGATCTGGACGGCCTTAGACAGTTCCGTGGCCTGGCGGGTGAACTCGTTGTACAGGCGGGTTTCAGTCTGGTGATAGAAGACAATCAGCAGGACGACCAGGCTGAGGCTGGTCAGAAACATGAGAACAGCCAAGCGGGTCCAAAGGGAATGGAAGCCGATAAACCGGATCACGCGAACCGCGGGCAAGTTACTTTTTTGGGATGACATCAACGTTTCGTTTCGGCAGATGTCGGGGCTATGGTGGCCAAGTTGTCTGAAGTGGCTTCAGGCAGGAAAGGCTTTCGGTGAAGGCCCTGGACAGCTTGCGCGCACCCGGCCCGGAAAAGGCCAAGTCTTTCGCATTATAAGGTGAGTCATGCGGAAAATTCCACATGGAAATCAATCTCTGGTTTGCCAGGAGGCCTGCCTCCAGGCCAGGAAAGTCAATCCTGAGACAGGTCGGACTTGCTACTCAAGACGGCCAGCCTCGCTTGGGTCCGGTCCATGTTGTTGTACAGGGCGAGAGCCCGTGAGGTGACCTCGCTTGCCATTTCGGTGGCAACGGCGTACTCGCTCGCATCAATTTGTGGCCGGACTCCTGTAATTTCGACTTCAAGGCGGTCGATGTCGTTTTGGATACTGTTGCGGTCGGCAAGAAAGCGTTGGCCCTGCTGAGCGTTTACCAGCAATCTCCTGACCTCATCTATGGCGGCACGGGCTCTGCTCAAGGCCGCTTCCGCAGAGGCCTTCAACTCTTCCTTGCGCCGGGTGAGCTTATCTTTGAGGAGATCGGCATCAGCCACAACTTGGTCCAGAATGAATTTTGCCAAAGCATAGTTTTGGATTGCCCTGCTGTCCTGCGCATAAATCTCGGCCAGTGCTGCCCCGAGCTTGTTATTAAGCGCCAGAGCATCATCAGGTGTGAACAAGTCGGCCCCTTCGCTGACAACCTCGTCGACTGCATCCCGGGCTGCCGCCAGTTCGCTTGACGGAGGGCCGGCACACGCAGCCAGTAGAGCCAAGGTGACCAGAAACAGCCACAGAATTCCGATGACCTTTTTCATTTTAGACTTTTTCTAGACATTTGCTTTTATCGCCCCCGCGGGACGGTAGGCACAGGACGAAAAAGAGCAGAACCGTAAGGGCTTCTGCTCTTTTTCAATGACTGCTTGTCGGCCATGATTACATTTATACGACGGCTAATTTACCATCGCTGATATGATGCCGTTGTCGGTTCTCATGGCCGATTGAGAAATAGCACCCATTTTATTCGGCGACGTACTTGACGCGCTTGGGTACGGCAGCAATTACTTGACCTTTGCTTGTCGCGATACTGGCTTTCAGGTCGTCACAGTCATCCATAACCTGATTCAGGGTGAATTGTGCCACCGAGTAGTTCTTGAAGAGGACCGCATCCTGGTTTTTGATCTCGGCCAAAGCCTCATCGTAGCGTTGGTTGAGCGAAGCGATCTTTTCAGGGGCGAACTCTTGCCCACCATCAGCGATCACCGCATCGATTAATTGTCTCGCCTCACTCACTTGCGCTGTCGGCGGATTGGCGCACGCAGTTAACAGGGTGGTCGCAGCAAGTGATACCAACAACATTTTGATTGCCTTTTTCATGTTCTTTTTCTCCTTGATAGAAAACGCGTATGTGCGCACCGCCATGGTGCTGTCTATATGTATAGCAAGGCCCGCGCCAAAACATAAAGATCTGATTTTGTTGGCTTTTTATCTGGCAGGGCAAAAAATATTCCCCATATGAGGAACCTGATTGCTCTTTTGAGGAAGGGGTCTTTGGCTTGGCTAAAGTGCGCACGTCAATAGCGAGCGTCAACCCATTCAGAGCCTGTCTTGGAAAGCCTGACCTGAAGCGATAGCGAATTGCCTTCCCCGTGGTTCGCATCTCCCGCTTGCCAGCCCGTATGTTCGCATGATAGAGTCCCCGGACGTCGGACAGGCCGGGTTCCTCCCGGCTTTTTCTTTCCGCGCAACCCTGAAAACACGCTATTCTTTGATATAAAGATGACATGACGAGAAAACCGTTACATAAACCGGAGCTGCTCGCCCCGGCCGGCAGCCTGGAGGCATTTTTTGCCGCCATGGAGTTCGGCGCCGATGCAGTGTATGTGGGGCTCAAGGAGTTCTCCGCGCGAGCCAAGGCCAAGAACGTCAACCGCGACGAGCTGGAGCGCATGGTTGGCTACGCGCATGGCCGCCAGAAAAAAGTCTTTCTCACTCTCAACACCCTGGTCAAAGAGAAGGAGCTGTCTCACCTGATCGATGTCCTGGCAGCGGTCGAGGCGATCGGCATCGATGCGATCATCCTTCAGGACATGGGTGTCTGGCGCCTGGCACGGCGGCACTTCCCCGGTCTGGAACTGCACTCCTCGACGCAACTGACCATTCACAACAGTGCCGGGGTGCAGATGGCCGAGCGGCTCGGTTTCTCTCGCGCCGTGCTGGCCCGTGAGCTGAGCCTCGATGAAATCACCGCAATCAGGAGTGAAACGACACTCGATCTCGAGCACTTTGTTCACGGTGCCCACTGTTTCTCTCTTTCCGGCCAGTGCAGCTTCTCCTCCTGGCTCGGCGGGATGAGCGGCAACCGCGGGCGCTGTGCCCAGCCCTGCCGGCGGCGCTACCAGCACAAGGGCAAAGACGGTTACTACTTCTCACCCAACGACCTTTCCGCAATTGACCTGTTGCCGGAGCTGGCCGAGGCCGGGATCATGAGCTTCAAGATCGAGGGGCGGATGAAGAGTGCCGAGTACGTGGCCAATGTCGTGCAAGCCTATCGCATGGTCCTCGACGCATCAGAGCGGACCCGGCCTGCGGCAATTGGTGGAGCCAAGGAACTGCTCAAAGAATCGTTCGGCCGCCAGCCGACCCGCGGCTTCCTGCCGGACAGCACTCCGACCGACATGGTCAATCCCGGGGTGCACGGCGCCACCGGCCGCCTGATTGGCAATGTCGAACGTTGCCAGGGCGGGCAGCTGACCTTTTCGACGCGTGACCCGCTGCATCTCGGCGACCGCCTGCGCATCCAGCCGGCATCCGACAAGCCCGGCTCGGCGTTCACGATCCGCGACCTGCGTCAGGCGGGCAAACCGGTCAATCACGTCGGCAGGAACGAGCGGCTCTCGGTCGGCTCGCCGCCGGACAAAAGCTTTAAGACCGGCGACCTCGTCTACAAGGTGTCCTCCGGGCAGGCCTTCTCCTTAAGCCAATCCGCCTGTCGCAAACGGCTGGAAAGTGTCACCCCCGGCGAAGCGGTGGTCGATCTCGGCATCGCCATGCCGACAGCTGAGAGGGTCGAATTGAGTGCCACCTGTCACGGGTTGTCACTGGCCAGGGCTTACGAAGTCGAATCCTTCCCGGCCAAGGACCGGCCGCTTTCCGCAGAGGTGCTGGCCAAAGTGTTCGGCAAGACCGGGCAACTACCCCTGGCCCTGGGACAGCTGGTGTGCGGGGAATTGCCTGCAGTGGTCCTGCCGTTAAGCAGGCTCAACGCCATCCGTCGCGAATTCTACCAGGAGCTGTCCGACCTGCTGCAGGACCGTCAACACCAGGCTCGCACCGACCACCGCCGTCAGGCGATGGCCGACCTGGTGCCGGCCGGGACTGACGGCAAACAAGCCGTTCGCCTGGCTGTCGCCATCAGCAACATCCGGGACCTTTCTCTGCTCAAGCAGGACGAGGTTGATGAACTGATCCTGCCGCTGTCGCTCGGCGCCTCCGGCAAGCTTTTGTCAGGCAACCGTGCCACCCTGAAGAATCCGGAACGCGTCGTCTGGGATCTGCCGCTGGCGATCTTCGATGTTGACTGGCCCGGGTTCCAGACCGAAGTCGAACAGTTGATCGACCTGGGGTTCCGGCGTTTCCGCCTGCAGAATATCGGTCAGTTCATGCTGTTTGGCGACCGGGAGGACCTGTTTTTGGAGAGCGGTTACCGGCTCTTTACCACCAACAGCCAGGCGGCCAGCGCATGGCGTGAACTGGGGCTTGCGGCGGCGACGCTTTACGTCGAGGATGATCGCGACAACCTGGCCGCTGTGCTCAACCGTCAGACCGGCCTGCCGCTGGCCGTGACGGTTTACGCCAATCTGCCGATGATGATTTCGCGGATTCCCCTGCCCGGCGTCAAAGCCGACCGGCCGGTAGTTTCCGATCGTGGTGAGGCATACCGGGTCGACAACCGGACCGGCCTCACGATCGTGCGGCCGGAACAGGACTTCTCCCTGCTTGGTCATCTAGATCAACTGCAGCAGATGGGCTGCCGCCGTTTCGTCATAGACCTCTGCCACCTGGGGGCATCCTCGCCGGAATGCGGACAGGTGTTGTCGGCGTTCCGCAGGGATCTGAGCCTGCCCGAGACCTCGACGTTCAACTTCCTGCAGGAGATGGTCTAGATACGTAAAATGTAAAAAGTGAAAGGTAAAAAGGTTGAGCGCCACTGAAAAGATCTTTTCTCTTATTACGTTTCACATTTATCTGTTTACCTTTTTCAATGAACAAGGCTTGCAATGAAAGATATTGAGATACTGACAACCGATGCCAAGGTCGCTGAGCTGGCCGGGCAACTCGCTGCGGAGACGGCGATCGCCGTCGACCTGGAAGCAGATTCGCTGCACAATTACCAGGAAAAGATCTGCCTGATACAGATTTCGACCACACAGCAAACCGTGCTGATCGATACCCTCGCGGCGACCAACCTCAGTCCACTGCGGCCGGTCTTTGCCGATCCGACGATTCGCAAGATCTTCCACGCCGCCGATTACGACCTGCGCAGCCTGAAGCGCGATTTCGATCTGAATGTGCACGGCCTCTTCGACACCATGATCAGCGCACAGCTGCTCGGAGAAGAGCGGGTTGGGCTGGCGGACCTGCTGAACAGATACTTCGGCGTCGAGCTTGACAAGAAATATCAGAAAGCCGACTGGTCGCAACGCCCCCTGCCCGCCGAGATGATTCGCTACGCCGCTGCCGACACCAATTACCTGCATCGACTGATGGACCTTTTCGTTGAACGCCTGGAGACCCTTGGGCGGACAAGCTGGGTCGCCGAAGAATGCGCCCTGCTCGAGGAGGTGCATTTTGCCGACAACAACGGCCCGCTCTGTGTGCGCGCCAAAGGTGCGGGGACCCTGTCGCGGCGTGAGCTCGGAGTGCTTGAATGTCTCCTGCAGTGGCGGGAGGGTGAGGGCGCAAGACTGGACCGGCCGGTTTTCAAGATCCTCGGCAACAAGTCTCTGCTAGAACTGGCCCAGCGCATGCCGCAGGAGAAAAGTGCTCTGCGTGGCATTGAGGGCTTACCACCCCGGCTGGTTGACCGGTTCGGCAATGCGCTGCTGGCCGCCGTTGCCAAAGGCAGGAAAATCCCCGAGGAGGAACTGCCGGTCTTCCCGCGACAAGCCCGTAAACTTAGGGATCCGGCCCGTGAAGACCGCTTCAAGGTGCTGAAGAAATGGCGCGAGAAAGAGGCGGTAAAGTATGCCCTGGATCCAGGCGTACTGATCAACAATTTTGCTCTTGATGCCTTGGCCCAGGCGAATCCGCAGTCGGCGGTCGAGCTGGATAAAATAGCCGGTTTGAAAAAGTGGCAGAAGGCAGAACTCGTCGATGGTCTGCTTGGCGCCCTGGGCTGAAGAAGGCGAAGATGAAGAGGCTGCACACCTTTACCCTCGCCGATCGTGCCGAAGCCGGTCTGCTCAAGGAACTCCTGGCGAGTGAGGGTGTCGACTGCCTGATCCGCAACGAACAACTCTTCGCCGCGCTCGGCGAAATCCCTTTTCTCGAATGTTTCCCTGAACTCTGGGTGATTGACGATGAAGTCTGGCCGCGGGCCAAGTCACTGCTCGACAGCTGGCTTAAAGAAGATGTCACCTCCGCACCATGGATCTGTCCGTCATGCGGAGAGAAGCTGGAAGGGCAGTTCGGCTCCTGCTGGAAGTGCGGAAAAGCCCGGGACGTGTGACGCAGAACGCGGGACGAGAAAACTGAAAAGCCGTTGGCCGCTGATCATGTTACAGCCCTGCCGCCCGCCTTTGCCTGACATACTCATACATGACCACCGAAGCGGCGATGCTGACGTTTAGGCTCTGCACGCTGCCGAACTGCGGAATGATCAACTTCTGCAGTTCCGGATAATCCTGTTGCTCGAAACTGAAGCCGAACTCCTCATGTCCCAGAACGAAAGCGCTCTTGAGCGGCAGTTCCGTTGCACAGAGTGATACCGCCCCCTCCGGGTCGAGCAAAAAGAAGTTGTAGCCTTGTTTGACCAGGTCGGCATGACAATCGGCGAAGCTTTCGTGGAAAAGTGCCGGGACCTTGCGGAACGACCCCTTGGCGGGAGACGGGTCAAAGGGCCCGATGTTGACCAGGTGTACGGCGCTGGCGCCGAAGGCTTCGGCGCTGCGAAAGATCTTGCCGACATTGAAGCCGGGCTTGAGCTGGTCGAGCACCAGAACGAACTCGTGTGCTCCCGGCCTGGCCAGCAGGTTGCGCTGACGCTCCTTGTTGTAACGCAGCAGCATCTGGCGGTACGATTCTTTGCGCGGCATTTTTGTCCTGTTCTCTCTTTAGACAGGGCCAGCCCCTTTGCTGTTCCTGTCTATGACTTTCCTCCCCGTTTGCCGCAGCCGGAAACGAATGGATTAAAGACGATCAGCAGAACGAACTGTCTGAGCGCAGCGAGTTTTCGTTCTGCCGGCTTTCATCTTTTCGCTTCCGGGAACCCTGCTACGCAGGGCAAGGCTTCGGGTGCCCTTTGTTTGCTTACTTTATTTGGGCAAGCAAATAAAGTAAGGCGTGTGGCGGGGCGCAACCCGCCGGCCCTCGATTTGTTTGATTTTATATCCTTAGATAAATCCAAATACCAACAAACCAAAACCGGCAGTTCGCGTACTGCCGGACGCCATACTTTTGTCCGGCAACAAAAGTATGCAAAAGTGCCTTCTCTTAGCAGAGGGCTATAGACGTTCACGAAGGGTGTATGGCATCCAGGAACGACAGAGAAGACGAACCGGCCCGCTACAGGGGGCCTCGCTGCACTGCTCTCAATATGGGGTGGCCGTCTCATGCTGATGAGTCATCTTACAAGTGTCCCTGATTCCGGTTGGACCTTACATGCTGTTCCGTCCCGTGTGCTGCAGCCGAAAATGAATGGATGTAAGTCAGCGGGATATGACCCGCCGCTTTACCGAGTCTTTCCGGGAATCCCCGCCTCGGTCATCGGCCGCGGGTCGAGCAAGCGGTCCAGTTCGTAATCCGGCAGAACTTCTTCAGCCAGGGCGACCTGCCGGACGGTCTTGCCGGTTGCGTGGGCCTGCTTGGCGATCGCCGCGGCACGGTCGTAGCCGATCACCGGGGCCAGGGCCGTACACATGGCCAGGCTCTCCTCGATCAACCCCTCGCAGCGCTCCCGGTCGGCTGCCAAGCCCTGCAGGCAGCGTTCGTCGAACTGGTCGACCGCGTTGGTCAGAAGGTCGATCGATTGCAGCAGGTTGTGCGCCATCATCGGCATCATGACGTTCAGCTCAAAATTCCCCGACAACCCGCCGAGGGTGATGGCGGCATCGTTGCCAACCACCTGGGCACAGACCTGCATGAGGCTCTCCGCCATGACCGGGTTGACCTTGCCGGGCATGATCGAACTGCCGGGTTGCACGGCCGGCAGCTGCAGCTCACCGAGACCGCAGCGCGGACCGCTGGCCAGAAAACGAATATCGTTGGCGATTTTGAAGAGTGCGACGGCCGTGGTCTTCAGGGCGCCGCTGGCTGCCACCACCTGCTCCTTGCCAGCCTGTGCCGCAAAGTGGTCCTTTGCCTCCCGCAGCGGCAGCCCGGTCACCTCGGCCAGTCCGGCAATCACCCGCTGGGCGAACTCGGGGTGGGTATTGAGCCCGGTACCGACCGCAGTGCCACCGAGCGGTAATTCGCAGAGGCCGTCGACAGCCCGGTCCAGTTCGCCCGCAACCGTGGTCACCTGGCGGAAGTAGCCGCCGAAGATCTGACCAAGGCGGATCGGCGTGGCGTCCTGCAGATGGGTTCTGGCAATGGTGACGATGTCATCGAACTCACGGGCTTTCGCGCCCAGGGTTTTGCTCAGATCGTTGAGTGCCGGCTGCAGGCTCTCCCGAATCTCCACCGCCGCCGCTAGATGCATGACGGTGGGGATTACGTCGTTGCTCGACTGGCCGTAATTGACATGGTCGTTGGGGTGCACGGTTCGGCTGCCGAGGGTCTCGCCGAGCAGCTGGCAGGCCCGGTTGGCAATCACCTCGTTGGCGTTCATGTTGGTGCTGGTGCCGGAACCGGTCTGGAAAATATCCAGGGGGAAATGGTCGTCAAGGTCGCCGTTAAGCACTTCCTCGGCGGCATCCATGACCGCTAGGGCGATGCGCTCGTCGAGCAGGCCGAGCTCGCGATTGACCTTGGCGGCATGTTCCTTGACCATGCCGAGCGCGCGCAGGAAAGGGCGCGGGAAGCCGATTCCTGAAATCGTGAAGTTGTCACGGGCCCGGGCGGTCTGGGCGCCGTAAAGAGCGTCAGCAGGCACGGTCATGGCACCCATGGAATCCTGTTCGGTACGGGTTGCGGACATAAATCAGTCTCCTTCCCAACTGCGGAGTCGGTTAAGCGTTATAAGTCAGTATCATTTGACATCTTCCTGAAATCATTAGCGGTTTTTCTTCGTTCAGCATATCAGCAGGAGTGCCGCTGTCAATCTTTGCTGAGCATGTTTAGGCTCTTGAAATAATTTTAGTTTCGCTAAAGTTTTGTCTCCGCTATGATGTCCGCCTATGTCGTCATTCGCTTTCACATTAATTCTGTTTTCCGCGCTAATGCACGCGCTCTGGAATCTGCTGGTCAAGCGCAGCGGGGACAAGACCGTCTTCATCTGGTGGATGTTTGCCAGTTCATGCAGCCTGATGACCTTGACGCTGCCACTGGTCGGACCGTTCCCCGTCCTCTCCTGGCGCGTTGTCGGTCTCGCTGTGGTCGGGGCGCTCTGTTTCATGCTCTATCACCTCTTCTCCGGTCGCGCCTATCGTGACGGCGACCTCTCGATCATTTATCCCCTGGCGCAGACGGCGATGTTCTGGGCGCCGATCTGGGGCATTCTGTTGCTCGGCGAAAAGGTCTCGGGGCTCGGGATCGTGGGCATTCTGCTGATTCTGTTCGGCGCCTACTCGATCCAGCTCAAGGCGTTGGCCTGGAGCGAGGTGGTCCGGCCGTTTCGTAATTTGCGTGATCCGGCCGTACTGGCGGCCCTGGCCGCAGGCTTCATCTACTCGATCGGCGCGGTTATCGACAAGACCGGCGTGATGCTCTACCCACCCTTCCATTTCACCTTCCTGCTGGTTTTTTTCATGCTGCAGTTCATGACCATAAATATCATGCGTCCGAAGTATCGCGGGCGGATCATGGCCGAATTCCGCAACCACCGGTTCCTGGTGATCGCTGCGGGGCCGGTGATCATGGCGTCTTTCCTTAGCTTCCGTTACGGTTTGCGGCTGGCGCCGATGAGTTACGCGGTGCCGGTGCGCCAGGTCAGCCTGCTGATCGGCGTCCTGATCGGGGTGCTGTTTCTCGGCGAGACCTCCGGCCGGATTCGCTTCACCGCAGCCTTTCTGATCCTCTGCGGGGCGGGTTTGATCCGGATTGGCTAGAGCTTCAGACGCAGGGACGCCGACGAGGAACACGGAAAATCAAGAGTAAAAGTCGATTGACATGCTTTGGTTTGTCGCTGGCCCTGTTCGTCTTTACGCCCGATATCTCTTTGCGTGCCCTTCGTCTTTGCGTTAAAACTTACCTGTACTTTTCTCTCAAGCCTCTGGATATGTCATGAAAAACATCGCCAACTTTCTCTTCGAAGCAGGCATGCTCAAACGCACGCCGCGCACCGGGTTCCAGTTCCTCGGTTCCGGTGCCGAGTCGGTTGCCGAGCATATCTTTCGCACCAGCCTGATCGGCTACACCCTCGCCCAGCTTGACGAAGAGGCCGATGCCGGCCGGGTGGTGTTGCTCTGCCTGTTTCATGATATCCCCGAAGCGCGTACCGGCGATCTCAACTATGTCAACAAGAAGTACGTCAAGGTTGATGAACGCAAGGCCGTCGAGGACCTGGCCCGCACCCTGCCCTTCGGTGACGACTACCGTAGCCTGCATGAAGAATTCGCGGCGAAACTGACTCGTGAAGCGTGTCTGGCCCACGACGCAGACCAGCTGGAGATGATCCTGGCGCTCAAGGAGTATAAGGACCTCGGCAATCGCTACGCCGATCAGTGGTATCCGGCCACGGTCAAACGGCTGCAGACCCAGAACGCGCGGACCCTGGCAGAAACGATCTGGGAAACCGATTCGACGCGCTGGTGGTTCGATGACGATATCGACTGGTGGGTTAGAGGCGGGGACTAGGGGCTGGAGGCTGGCTAAGGCTTGACGCGACCAACAAGAGGTGTTAGAACTCCCCTTCTTTGTGCACAGTAGGGTTAACTTCCCATCACCTTTTACCATTAACCAGAATTGCGGAGCAATTCCAATGCTCGATCTCAAATTTCTGCGTGACAACCTGGACGATATCGAACGTCGCCTGGCCACTCGTGGTGATGCCGTTGATCTCGGCAGCTTTCGCGCACTCGATACCCGCCGCCGTGAACTGCTCGGCGAGGCGGAAACCCTCAAGGCCGAACGTAACCAGGTCTCCGCGCTGATCGGCAAGACCAAGGACAAGAGCCAGGTGCAGGGCGAGATTGCCCGGATGAAGGATGTCTCGGCGGCGATCAAGGAGCTCGACGAGGCGCTGCGCCAGGTCGAAGACAACCTCAACGGCCTGCTGTTGACTCTGCCGAACCTGCCCGATCCGGAATGCCCGATCGGCGCCTCGGAAGCGGACAACCCGGAGATCAGCCGCTGGGGGACGCCACGCGAATTCAGTTTCGAACCGAAGGCGCATTGGGATATCGGCGAGGATCTCGACATTATTGACTTCGAGCGCGCGACCAAGATTACCGGGGCCCGCTTCGCCCTCTCCAAGGGGGCCGGTGCCCGGCTCGAGCGCGCCCTGATCAATTTCATGCTCGATACCCATACCGATGGCGACAGGTATACCGAGATGCTGCCGCCCTTCATGGTCAACCGCGAAGCCATGACCGGCACCGGCCAGCTGCCGAAATTCGAGTCGGATCTCTTCCATCTTGATGACCCCGATTACTTTCTGATTCCGACCGCGGAAGTGCCGGTGACCAACGTCTTTCGCGAAGAGATCCTCGACGGTGCCCTGCTGCCAATCTGTTTTGCGGCCTACACGCCCTGCTTCCGCAAGGAGGCCGGTGCCCACGGCCGCGATACGCGCGGTCTGATCCGCCAGCACCAGTTCAACAAGGTCGAGCTGGTCAAGTTCACCCGGCCGGAAGATTCCGATGCCGAACTGACCAGGCTGCTGGCCGATGCCGAAGGGATTCTGCAGGCGCTCGAACTGCCCTACCGGGTGGTCGATCTCTGTACCGCGGATATCGGTTTCTCCGCCGCCCGTACCTTTGATATCGAAGTCTGGCTGCCCGGCCAGCAGGCCTACCGTGAGATCTCGTCCTGCTCGAATTTCCGCGATTTCCAGGCCCGCCGCGCCGGCATCCGTTTCCGCCGCGAGGCGGGCAGCAAGCCGGAGTTCGTGCACACCCTGAACGGCTCGGGCCTGGCCGTCGGCCGCACCCTGGTAGCGGTGCTGGAAAACTACCAGCAGGAAGACGGCACGGTGGTCGTGCCAAAGGTTTTACGCCCCTACATGGGCGGACTGGAAAAAATCGGTTGATACGAAGCGGCGCTTCGTATAAATAGTATCAGCACATATGACAAGTACGGAGGAGTGGCCGAGTGGTTGAAGGCGGCGGTCTTGAAAACCGTTGACGTGAGAGCGTCCGTGGGTTCGAATCCTACCTCCTCCGCCAAATTTAAGGATTGAAAAATGCGGACGACAGCACTACACTGTGCGTCCGCAAAAAATGTGGATAGCGGAGAGGTGACCGAGCGGCCGAAGGTGGCACCCTGCTAAGGTGTTGTACGGGCAACTGTACCGAGGGTTCGAATCCCTCCCTCTCCGCCAGTTTTAGCTACAGGCTTGAAAAAGCTTGACTTTCGGTACGCTATAAGCGATAAACCGTGTTCCTTTGCGCCGCTAGCTCAGCTGGATAGAGCGTCTGACTACGGATCAGAAGGTCGGGAGTTCGAATCTTCCGCGGCGCGCCATTTAAGATTAGGGAGCCAGACAATTTGTCTGACTCCCTTTTCATTTCTGAAATCTCCTTTTTAGCGAAGACGAGGAAGCTCAAAAGGGGCACTTATATTGAGTGTCCCCGGATTCAGAGTTGGACGATCACTCCAATGTTGTTATGATAATTGGCAACCGAGGAGCAGAAATGAATTCGACTTCGCTAAACCGCAAAATGGTGACGACCGGTCTCCTGGTCGTTGTTCTGCTGCTTATCTTGATGCCCGTCTCAAGAAAGACCTTGTTCGAAAGCCACTTTTTCCACGCTATCGATTCGACGGCGATCCAGTATGTCGATGAGAGCCTGGTCCGGGCCGGCTCGGCGTTCGCCATCGCGCGTACGTTCAACGCGATCGTCTCGGTTTTCCAGGAGAGCCAGTTGCAGCTCGAGCCGGGAGGGGTTGGTGTCTCTCTGGCCCTGGGGGCGTCGCTCGACCCCGCCAATGACCTGGTCGAGCGGTTTTCGTGGGTCATGCTGGCGAGCCTGACATCCATCGGGGTGCAAAAAGTTCTGCTCGAGATCACCCCTTTCGTGAGTATTCAGATCGTCCTGTCGCTGGCAGTCGTGTTTCTGCTGGTTGGTGTCTGGCGGCCGTGTCTCGGTTCGTGCAATTTTGTCCACATCGGCAAGGTCCTGTTGTTTGCTGCCATCCTGCTGCGTTTTGCCGTACCGTTAATGGCTTATTTGAATAACCAGGTCTACGTCGCATTCCTGGAACAACGATACGACCAGTCGGTCGAGTCGCTGGGAGAGACGGTCGCCGTGTTGGAGAAGTACCAGCTAGAAGGCATGGTGAAGGAGCCCGGTGACGACACCTCGGTCGAGGAAGCAGGACGGGGATGGTGGGACAATGCTCTGTCGACGGTCAAAAAGACCGTCGACCAGGGTGCGAAAATGCTCGATATCGGGGAGCGGCTCGAATCGATCAAGCTGGCGACTCTCGATCTGATCGACAGGATTGTCGATTTGATTGTCGTGTTCGTGCTGAATACGATCGTTCTGCCCCTTCTTTTTCTGTGGGGGTTGCTCAAATTGGGGCGGCTGCTGTTCGGGCGCGCCGTTTAGGACTAGGGCCTCGGCACTTCATCGGTGACGCGGGGCCTTTTGGTTTTTGGTCATTAAGCGATCGCTCCGGTAATCTGTGATACCGGGTGAGGTTAAAGTATGGGAGTGGGTCGTGACGCGCCCGTGGCAAAGATTTTATAAATCTTTGTCTCGCAGCTTGTCATTTACGTGGAACTGCTATAATTCAGTAGCAATTTGAAGACTTTGTCTTTAAGGTGTTGTTCGGCCAAAATGACCCTTTCATGGCCCTTGCCCTGTTGAAAGGATGTTTACATTATGTCAATGATCAAGGAATTCAAAGAGTTCGCTGTTAAGGGAAATGTGGTTGACATGGCGGTTGGTATCATTATCGGAGGAGCGTTTGGCACAATTGTCAAATCGCTGGTCTCTGACGTGATTATGCCTCCTATTGGAATGTTAATGGGAAATGTCGATTTTTCGCAACTTTTCATCGTTCTCAACAGCGGCGATGCTCCCGGGTCCTATGCCACTGTTGCCGACGCCCAGGCGGCTGGTGCGGTCACCATTAACTACGGACTTTTCATCAACAATGTGATTAGTTTCGTGATTGTTGCCTTTGCTGTTTTCATGCTGATAAAAGCGATCAATAAACTGAAAAGAGAAGAAGTTGCTCCGCCAGAAGAGCCAACAACCCACGATTGCCCGCACTGCTTCTCATCGATTTCTTTGAAGGCGACACGTTGTCCATACTGTACTTCAGAAATTAGTTCATAATTTCATCGAAGAAGTGAAGCAAACCCTCAGAAGAGGTCATAATGACGCAGCCTTTCTGATTTTTCAGAGAGGCTGCTTTTTTTGCGGGATCGAAGCTCTTCTATGAAAAGGAGCAGGTCAACAAGATACAGAATCTCTACCGATCAGCAGTGCGGAAGTTCGAATCTTCCGCGGCGCGCCATTTCACGAAAGGCCCCAGCAGCGTTAAGTGCTGAGGCTTTTCGTGTTTTTAACGTCGCATGGTCTGTGGAGGTCGCAATGAAGGTAAAATGTCCTCTCAATCGCGGCAATCGTCAGCTCGCCAATTGTGTCACAGGTTTTTTCGGTTAACCTTAGGGGAACAGACAAAACCTGCCAAGGAGAATTATCATGCAATTGAAAGAATATTTCGAGAATTTGAGCGGCATTGGGGTTTTCTCAACTGCCGACAGTCAAGGCAAGGTCAATGCCGCCATCTATGCCCGGCCGCATGTCATGGCTGACGGAACCATTGCCTTTATCATGCGCGACCGACTGACTCATAAAAACCTTGAGAAGAATCCGTATGCATCCTACCTGTTCATCGAAGCAGAGCGCGGCTACAAAGGGATCCGGCTTTATCTTAAAAAAGTCAGGGAGAACCAGGACGCCGAGTTGATTCAACAGCTGACCAGGCGTTGTCTGACTCCCGAAGAAGACGCCGCCAAGGGGCCAAAATTCCTCGTCTACTTTGAAATTGAACAGGCCCTTGACCTGATTGGCAGCGGGACTCCGGATATAACGCTGCCGTGATCAAGGCGGGTCGATCCCCCACCAGGTAGGCAGTTTCGCTGCCCACTGCTATATGATGACTTGCAGTCATACTGTTCTACCTGCGAGGCGCACATGCTTGTTTTTCGCAACATGGCATCCCTGGTGATTGTCTTGCTGCTGTTGGTGCAGGCAGGCTGTACCCCCGCGATACAGACGACCCCCATGACCATTGACAAGGTGCGCTACGACCCCGCCGTTGCCCGTTACCCGGCGAGTGTCGGCGTGTACTTTCCCGCCGACTTTTTTGACAATAACTTTTACCACACGACCGCTGACGACTATCAGCTGACCTTCCACAACAATCCCGCGGCTGCGACACGCCAGGCTCTTGACCTTGCCTTCGCCGAGACTTTTGCCGAGGTGCGCTACCTCGACAGCTCTGCAACAGGGCTTCGACGAAGAGGATCTGGCGTTCGTCATCGTGCCGAACATTGTCTCCATGCCCTCGCATCTCGATCCGCAGATCATAGCGGTCGGGGTGGTCTACCAGTTCGAGTTTTTTGTCAAGGGGAAACATATCCATAGCTGGCAGGTTGCCGGGCTTGATTACGTAAAAGAGCCCGCCGGGCAGTCGTCCCCGGCAGCAAGCGTCTCCATCAACCAGGGCGCATTGCCCCGCAGGGTCTCCGCTGAGGAATTCGATGCTGTCGCCCGGGGTGCGGTTTGGGATGCCATCTCGGTGCTGCTCGCCGAGCTTGATCAACAGCTGCTTCTGACGGGCAGGCTCCCGGCACCCGAGGTGACGAAGCAAGTAGTCAGGAAGTCCCTGCCGGACGCCGAAGACCCGGTGACCCTGGCAATGCTCGGTCCAGTTTATGACCAGGACCAGGATCCCGCCAGGAAGCGTCTCGAACGATGCATGCTCGAGCAAATCGAGGATAACGAATTATCCTTGAAGCCGATCTTGCAGGGCGATCTGCGAGATCAGTTGTACCCCTGGCTGTCGCGCAGCAATTACCCCGAGGCGCAGAATGATCTGGAATCGATCATCAGGCAACCCGCCGTCAGGGAGCGTCTGCTGGAGCTGGGAATCCGTTATGTCCTGAGCTGGGACGGTGAAACGGTCCAGTCGCAGTTTACCGGACCCTTCTATGTCACGGCCTACGGGGTGATCGGCTATGAAAGCGCCGACAAGGTTTCGACGATCAGGGCGGACCTCCTGGCCGTTGCAGACGGCAGGATAGTGACCTCTTTTGAGAGCACCCGGGAAGGGACAGACACCGTGCTCGGATTGGTCCTGGTGCCGGTGCCGATCCCGGAGGATACGGAAGGGGCTGTTTGCGAGGAGATTACGCGCCAGATCGACGGTTTTTTACAGACGGTACGCGCCGCAAACCAGATTACCGCTGAGAACCTGGTACAGGAATAAAAGAACCCCGGCACTTTGAAGTACCGGGGCTTGTTGGCTGCCTTGAGGAATAGGTCCATTTATGTCTCTTCCTTGCCCCAGACCCGGTTGATAAACTGGTCACGGCCCGAACTGTAGCGGTAGGACTTGTAGCGGATCGGGCACTCCTTGTAATAATCCTGGTGATAATCCTCGGCCGGGTAGAATTGGGTCGCGGCAACGATCTCGGTCACGATCGGACTATCGAAGCGGCCTGACTTGCCCAGCCGTTCTTTTGATGCTTCAGCCAGCTGCCTCTGTTCGTCGTTGAGATAGTAGATGCCGGTACGGTACTGGCTGCCGCGGTCGACAAACTGGCCTCCAGCGTCGGTCGGGTCGACATTCATCCAGAACACCTCGAGCAATTCCTCGAAGCTGATTTTTGCCGGGTCATAGCTGATCTCGACGGCTTCGGTATGTCCGGTCGTCCCGGACGAAACTTCCTGGTAAGTCGGGTTGTCCTGGTGGCCGTCGATGTAGCCGGAGACCACTGCGTGTACGCCGTCGAGTTTTTCAAAGGGTGGCTCCATGCACCAGAAGCAGCCGCCGGCAAAGATGGCCTTGGCTATCATGGTTTTCTCCATATCGTTCATCTCTCCCTTACTTGCTGGCAACAAAGCTGAGCGAGGCCGAGTTGATGCAATGACGTAAACCGGTTGGTTGAGGGCCATCGTCAAAGACGTGTCCAAGGTGGCCATCACAACGGGCGCAGAGCAGCTCGGTGCGATGGCTGAAGAAGCTGAAGTCGTCTTCCGTGGCGATGTTCTCTTCGGCGACCGGAGCGGTAAAACTCGGCCAGCCGGTCCTGGAATCGAACTTGTCCTTGGAGGCATACAGGTCGAGGCCGCAACCGGCACACTGGTAAACACCCTCTTGGTAATGTTTATCGTAGATGCCGGTAAATGCGTGCTCAGTACCCTTTTCTCGCAGGATATGGAACTGTTCCGGTGTCAGTAGCGTGCGCCATTCAGCGACACTCTTTTCAACTTTCTCGGTCATGATGTAGGTCCCCTCTGAGACGGAATAGACCTTGATCTGCTCTGCCGCGTTGGCTGCGTTCGGCGAAAAAACCGACATCAGCCGTGCATCGATCAAGTTGAGCGTGGCCAGGGAAGCCGAGGTTCCGGCAACCACAACCGCCGTGTCCTTCAGAAAATCGCGTCTTTTCATTGTGACATCTCCTTTGCCGGCTCGGTGCTGATCGTCTGCTCCAGGGTGCTGACGTAGGTGTCCGCGGCCTTGAGCCAGCCTTCGAGTTGCATGATTGATACTTCTTTATGATTATATACCACCCGGTCGACTTCGCGCGACCCGCTCCAGCCGCGTTCGACAGAGAGAACGCCTGGTTTGCCTTCCAGGGCGTGGGCGCCGACGTCATAGCAGTGGACGACGAAGGTGGCTTTCGCCATCCCCGGGGGTAGCTCTGCGGTGGCGCTGAATGCGACCAACAGAATGGTCAGAAGGGTTGCTGTAACGAGTCGTGCGGTTTGCATGGCCTTTGTCCTTTCACTTGGGTCCCGCTGGTGACAAAACGATAGCAAGCGGCTGTAAACAGATGAGCAAGGGTCGGTAAAGATTCGGTAAAGTTTACTAAAAAAGCGGAAAGGGGGCTCAGGCGGGGAGTTCGAACCAGATGCGGGTTTCGCCGGGAACGCTTTCGGCACCGACCTGGCCGCCGTGGGCCTCGATCAGCTGTTTGACGATGGCCAGACCGATCCCGGCCCCGCCGGCATCCCTCGAACGTGAATATTCGGCGCGGAAAAATCTTTCGAAAACGTAGGGGAGTTCGGCCGCCGGGATGCCCGGGCCGGCGTTAACAAAGTCGACGCGCACGCCGCCTGTGGTGCGGGCGCTGGTAATCGTCACCGCGCCGCCTGTCGGAGTGTATTTCAGGCTATTGTCAATCAGGTTGCGCACCGCCTGCAAAAGCTTGTCGCGGTCAGCGGGAACGGTGGTCGCAGCGTCGGTGAAACGGGTCGTTAGCCGGATCTGCTTCTCGTCGATATTCATCCGATAGAGGTTCAGCATTTCACTGATGCAGCCGTTCAGATCGACCGGTCGGCGATCCAGGTAGGCCCGGGCGGCATCGGCCCGCGCCAGCTGACCAAGATCCTCGACCAGGTTGACCAGACGCAGGTTCTCCTGCTGCAGCATCTCGAAGGTCGCCTTGTCCGGCGGGATGACACCGTCACTCAAACCTTCCAGGTAGCCGCGTAAATTAGTGAGCGGTGTGCGCAATTCATGGGCAACGTCGGAGACCATCGATTTGCGCAGCTGTTCGAGCTGTTCCAGGCTGTCGCTCATGCGGTTGAAGGCCTGGCCGAGTTCACCAATTTCATCACCCCGGACAGCTTCAACACGGTTCGAGAAGTTGCCGGCGGCAATCTGCCGACTGGCTTCGCTCATCTGCACCAGGGGGCGCAGTACGCGCCGGGTCAACAGGTAGCTGAGCAGGAAGGCCAGGCAGAGAGCGACCAGACTTGCCCAGAGCAGGTAACGGTGGACGGCGGTCAAAAAGGCCCGGTGCGTGTCAGTGGGCGAGACCATGTATTTGTCCATCAGCACCATGAAGTAGTCTGCAGCGAGCTGATCGAAGGCCAGCCAGATGATGCCGGTGATCACCGCGATCACCGGTATCGTTGTTACCAGCATCAGTTTCCAGTGCAGGCTAACCTTCATGACTGTTGCCGATCGGCGAAGCGGTAGCCGAAGCCGCGTACCGTTTCGATATAGCGGGGTTCCGCTGCATCGTCGGCCAGTTTCTGACGCAAATGCCCGATGTGTACGTCAACCACCCGGTCAACAACCGCTTCGCCGCGCTGGTAGATGTGGTTGAGCAAGTCGTCGCGGGACAGGGCCTTGCCCGGTGCGCTCATCAGCGCCTGCAGCAGTTTGTATTCCACCGCCGTCAGTTCTACCGGTTGTCCGTCAAGAGTCACCCGACGCTTGTCGATATCGAGGACCAGGTCGGCGTGCCTGAGTTCATGGACCGGTTCGACGCGCCGCGAGGTCCGCCGCAGGATCGCCTTGACCCGTTCCAC
Source organism: uncultured delta proteobacterium (assembly GCA_963825575.1). GTDB lineage: Bacteria > Desulfobacterota > Desulfuromonadia > Desulfuromonadales > BM103 > JAFDBW01. The sequence goes on along the minus strand of CAWGUB010000024.1, from coordinate 30,913 downwards.
CAGCTCACGCGGGCTGAAGGGTTTGACGACGTAATCGTCTGCGCCGAGGGAGAGTCCCAACACCCGGTCGATCTCCTCCTCGCGGGCGGTGAGCATAAGGATCGGGACATCGGAGAGCTTGCGCAGTTCCCGGCAGATCTCCCAGCCATCAACGCCAGGCAGCATGATGTCGAGGATAACGAAACCAGGGGGCTGCCTGCCGGCCAGGGTCAGCGCTTCGGCGCCGTCGTGCACAATCTGCGTCGAGAAGCCTTCCCGTTCGAGATAGGTCGCAATCAGGGCCGCAGTGTTGCGGTCGTCTTCGATGATCAGGATCGGGTTAATCAGTTTTGGCGGGAGCATGCGGAGCCTTTGTCATGCAGTGATATGAAGGCCACCATAACCCATGGCGATTTCTTCAACATATCAGCAGTTTACACGGAAAAGGCGTTCCCTGCCACTTTTGCCGGCAGGCAAGGTGTTCTCGGTAGCCGCATTCTGTCGTTGAGCCCCGGAATTATTTGCAGGGCAATTGCAGTTTTTTATCATCAATCTGCAGCCAATCGCAGGCCTCGGTCAGGTTCGTAAAACCCCTGATTTCGACATTCCTGTTTTTACTCAGCCACCCGGCCATGTCGACAATATTTTTCCGGAACATACTGCTGGTGACGACCGCACTTTTAGCAGCGGCCTGACCGGTAATGATCGTCGCGGCTTCAATGACGCTCTGAGCTTCCAGCGCCGGGATTATGGTTGCCGAATTCTGCAGGTCTACAATCGAGTTGAAAGATGGATCGTAATCCCTGTCCCTTGATACTTCAGCTATGAAGCTGACGAGATCCCGGGCAGAGAATTCGCCATTCATTTGCAAAAAGATCAATTTTTGGTCTGTTGCAATTTTATAGGTATGCATGATTGGTTCACCGTTAAGTCATGATTTTTGCCAAACCGGGGCTGGCAAAAAAAGATTAGTCGCAAAGCGCGTACCAGAAACTCTCCACCGCCCACTATGCGCTGTTAAGTTTCTGAAATCATGGCCTTTAATCGGTGATTAATTTTTCAATCCTGCGGTGCCGAACAAAGGATGAGCCATCGCGACACGCTCTTGTCACGCTGTTTTGACACAATAATGACCGGGCGTTCAAGGCTCTGGCGCAAGAAACGGGTGGGCGCCCGGTTTGCGGGGTGATATCTTTTTCAGTAACAGTTATAGGCCCTGCATGATGATGGAGACGCCGTGAACCATCCAGACTATCAACGCATTGAAGAAGCGATCCGCTTTCTCGAAAAACATGCGATCGCACAGCCGTCGCTCGATGAGGTGGCCGAATATGTGGGCCTGAGCCCTTTTCACTTCCAGCGCTTGTTCAAGCGCTGGGCCGGAGTCAGCCCGAAACGGTTTCTGCAATACCTCACTGTCGAGAGCGCCAGGCAGCTGTTGCGGGACTCGGCCTCGGTCCTGGACGTTTCGTATGAGGTCGGCATGAGCGGACCGGGACGTTTGCACGATCTCTTTGTCAGCATAGATGCCGTCACCCCGGGCGAATTCAAAAGCGCCGGCGTCAACCTCGAACTTCGCTACGCCTTTCATGACACCCCGTTCGGCACCTGCCTGGTTGCAGAATCGCCCCGGGGGATCTCTCATCTCGGTTTTGTTGATGGTGACAACCGGACACAGGCTCTGGCAGAGCTGCGGCAGAACTGGCGGGAAGCCTCCATTGCCGAACATTTCGATGCCGGCAGACGGGCAATCAGGCAGGCCTTTTCACCGGCAGACTGCGCAGGACAGCCGCCGATCAAGGTTTTGCTTAAAGGGACCAACTTTCAGGTCAAGGTTTGGGAGGCGTTATTGAAGATCCCGGAAGGTGCAGCGGTCTCCTACGGGGCGCTTGCCGAAGCTGTAGGCCGACCCGGTGCCGATCGTGCGGTCGGGACCGCGGTCGGTCGCAACCCGATCGCTTACCTGATCCCCTGTCACAGGGTGCTCAGGTCAAACGGCACCGTTGGTGGCTACCGGTGGGGCACGGCACGTAAAAAGGCCATGCTGGGATACGAATTACGGCACAAATAATTCCGGGACAGCTGAGTGCTGTGTCGCCGAATTCAATCAGCAGCTTTACAGCTTGCCGGTTTCCTGCAACAGCGTTTCGTTATCCGGCATCCCCTTGTGGACATAACGGACGATGCCGTCCCGGTCGATCAGGTGAGTGATCCGACCGCTGCCATAGTGCTTGCGGATGCTGCCGTCGTCGACCAGCAGCGGAAAGCTCAGCCCAAGTTCTTCGGCAAAGTCCCGATGGGTTTCCAGTGAATCGCCGCTGACGCCCAGGACCTGGACGTTGAGCTCTTCAAAACGTGCGATGTCGTTCTGAAAAGCCTTCATTTCACTGGTTCAGCCAGGGGTGAAATCAGCGGGATAATACGCCAGGACGACCGGGCCCTTCAGCACCATCTGGCTGAGGACAATCTCGCCCTGCGTGGACGTTGCGGTAAAGTCGGGGGCCGGGGTGCCGACTTCCAGGGCCGCCGCGTTGGATGCCAGCAGGCTTGCCGCCGCCACGGCCCCTGCGCGGATCAGTTTTTTCATTACAATCTCCCTTCGCCGAAGATTTCGTACAGGCGTTGCGTACGATAATCGAATATCTCTTCCAGCATATGCTTGACCTTCACTTTATGGACCAGCGCGCCGAGCGGACCAAAGGGCAGCAGGTAAGTAACCCGGTCAATCATCCTGGTCATCTCTTTGCCAACGGGCTCTATCATATGTTGATGATACCAGATTTTGTAAGGTCCCACCCTTTGCTCATCGACAAAACTGACGCCTTCGTTGACGTGTTTGATCTCTGTGAGCCAGCGGTGTGTGCCGAAAAGGGGAATCCCAATTTCGTAGGTGACCATCAGGCCATTGTACATTTTGTCCGGCAAGTCGGAGAGAATCCTGAAATCAAGGTCTGGGGGCGTCAGCTCGTTAAGGTTCAGTGGTGTGGCGAGGAAATCCCAGACCTCATCCGGTGCGGCATTGAGCGTGATCTTTTTTTCGAGGACATGCATATCTGTTAGTCACCGTGCTCGACAAAGATAAGTGCATCGGTCTGGAAACCAAGCTCTTTCGCTTCCGTCACGAGCCGGTCGACAATCGATGTCTCCAGTTGTTGCTGGCGCGATAAAATCCACAGGTACCCCCGGTCGGGGCCGCAGACCATGGCGTAGTTATAATACTCCCGGTCGAGCTCAATCACATTGTACCCGGCATAGAAAGGCCAGAAGAAGGTTACTTTCAGGGCCCCGGTCCCCGGGTCTCCGACCGGATAGGCCCTGCCCTTGGCCTCTTTCCAGGTCGAGGTTTCAGGATTGTAGCCACGATTGATGACAACAACGCCACCATCGGAGCGCTTGCTGTAACTGGCGGAGACTTTGCTCAGGCCACGCTCGAAACGATGGTCCAGACGGGCAATCTCGTACCAGCGGCCGAGGTAGCGATCCAGGTCGAAGTCGTTGACCACGGCAACACCGGGAGGTGCGGCGACACAACCGGTAAAAAGGAGTGAGCAGATTGTCAGTGCAAGGGTTTTCATTCTTTATAGATCTCTTCGAATATATGCTCAAATAATTATCCCAGAGTCTGCCGAGAACACAACTGACAGAAAGCTGTTAAAATGTTTAACGACAACACACGACAAGGAGAAAACATGCCGGAAGAAAAATTGCGACTGGGAATCAGCTCCTGCCTGCTCGGCGAAAAAGTCCGATTTGATGGCAGCCATAAACACGATCGTTTTCTGACCGGGACGCTGGGGCGCTACGTTGAATATGTTCCGGTTTGCCCTGAGGTGGAGCTTGGTCTGCCAACCCCGCGCGAGACATTAAGGCTCGTCGGGCAGCCGGAGAATCAACGCCTGGTCTTTTCGAAAAGTGGTGAGGATATCACTGACAGCATGCAGGCCTGGGCGCGCAAACGTGTAGCGGAACTGGAAAAAGAAGATCTGAGCGGATTCGTCTTCAAGTCAAAATCGCCGAGCAGCGGCATGGCACGGGTCAAACTCTACGACAAGAACGGCAGCCCCAACACCCAGGGTGTCGGCCTCTTTGCCAAAGCTTTCATGGAGCATTTCCCGCTCTTGCCGGTGGAAGAAGACGGCCGCCTGCATGACCCGAAACTACGGGAAAACTTCATCGAGATCATCTTCACCCTCAAACGCTGGCGGGAGAGTGTCGCAGGGGCCAGGAAACGCGGCGCCCTGGTCGATTTCCATACTCGTCACAAGCTTCTGGTCCTGTCGCACAGTACGGAAATCTATCGGCAGCTGGGCAAGCTGGTTGCCAGTCAGGGAGATCAACCCCTTGACGAGGTTTGCAAGCAGTACATGGAACTGTTGATGAAAGGGTTGCGGCTGAAGACGACTGTCGCCAAACACGTCAATGTTCTGCAGCATGTGCTTGGCTATTTCAAAAAACAGCTCAGCGCCGATGAAAAGCAGGAGATGCTAAAAGTCATAGCTGACTACCGGTCAGGGCTGATCCCGCTGATCGTGCCGATCACTCTGCTCAATCATTTTGTCCGCAAATACAAGCAGCCATATCTGCAGCAGCAGGTCTACCTCTGCCCACACCCTTTGGAACTGAAATTGCGTAATCACGTATAGGCGTCAGTGAAGGGTCTTTTTCACGGAGATGATCATGAATACCTGGTATTACCTGAAGCTCTATCTCTTGACGGTTCCGGTCTTCTTTGCCATCGACCTGCTCTGGCTCGGAGTCATCGCCAAGGACCTCTATCAGAAGAACCTGGCGCACCTGCTCAGCCCGGACGTCAACTGGCCTGCGGCCATGGTTTTCTATTTCATGTACATTGCCGGCATTATCCTGTTTGCCGTGAAACCGGCGATCGATGCCCAGTCCATGGCCAAAGCAGCCATCTGGGGCGCTCTGTTCGGCTTCTTCACCTACGCGACCTATGACTTGACCAACCTGGCGACCCTGAAAGACTGGCCGATCAAGATCGTGGTGATTGACATTGCCTGGGGAACCGTGTTGTGCACATCGGTCGCTTCGGCAAGCTACCTGATCAGTCGTTGGTTAAACTGACTTTTACTTAGAATGGAGCCAGCGATAAATCCCTTCTTGACCATCAAGATAAACACTCAATCGACACAGTAGCGGAGTAACTGTCGCCCAGACAATTGCCAGGCAAAAGATGGTTACGAGTGGATCGGGGCCAAAGTATGCCGCACCCATCCTGATGCCGGCCCAGTAGGCGAGCGGGCCACCGAACAGGCCAAAGATAGCGGCAAGCAGATAACGCCCCGATAGCCAGTACAGGGCATAATGGAAGAGGGTGGCAAACTGGGCCCAGATCACGAACACCCAGAGTGGCAGCCAGAGCGGCCAGTCCGGGTGGCTTGTGAAAGTAAACAAGCCTATAGCCTGCTGAATGCTGTCAACGGCGACTCCCAACAGACAGGCCGAGAGCATTAAAAGAGCCTCTTTTTTCCATTCCTGGGCCAGCACCAGGTGCGCTCCAGTCAACAATAGAGCGAGTAAGCCACCGGCGACCGGGTGCCCCCAACCGGCACCGAGAACACAGCAGAACCATCCTGTCTGATAAAGGGTGATGTTGAGGATTTTGGTCGCAAGTGGCGAGAGAAGCATTGAGCCCTCTTTATGATTGTTCCGGCTTGTCGAGAACCAACTGAGCCAGGTCAATAATCCGCGCATTGAAACCGGCCTGGCAGTAGGCAAAGTAATATTCCCACTTGCGGATGAAAGGCTCGTCAAACCCCAGCGAGTGAATCTCCTCGTGCTTCTGCAACAGAGTTGCCCGCCAAAGGTCAAGCGTCTTGGCATAGTCGAAAGCAAAATTTTCCAGGTTGGATAATTCAAGGGTCGAGTTCTTCGCCACCGCTTCTTGCATGGCACCCAGCGAGGGCAGGTGACCACCCGGGAAGATGTGTTTGCGAATCCAGTCGGAGCTGAAACGGTATGCGTTGTACTTGCGGTCAGGAATCGTGATCACCTGGATTACGGCACGGCCACCTGGTAACAGGGCATCGTGGCAGGCCTTGAAGAATGGGCCCAGTCCGGCGTGCCCGACCGCTTCGAGCATCTCAATCGAAACGAGCTTGTCAAATTGCCCTCCGATATGGCGGTAATCGCAAAGGCGGAGCTCAATCCGGTCCTGCAGGCCGGCCTCGATAGCCCTCTTCTGTGCCAGCTCCAACTGCTCCCGGGAGATGGTGATTCCCGTCACTCTGCAACCGGTTTGTCGAACAGCTTCTATGGCAAAACTGCCCCAGCCGCAACCGATTTCGAGTACGTGGTCTTTTGAGGTGATTCCGGCCTTTGAGATGATCGTCTGCAACTTATTTCTCTGGGCCTGCTCAAGTGACTCGTCGGGGTTGTTGAACAAACCGCACGAGTAGGTCATGCTCGGGTCCAGGAAGGTGGCAAAGAAATCGTTGCTCAGGTCATAATGTTCACGGATATTGCGGTCGCTGCCCTTGATAGTATTGGGCCGCTTCAGATGCCGCAGGTAATTGACTGCACGGCCCACGGTCGACGTGAAAATACTCCGGTCGTCCATGACCGACTCGTTGCGGGCGATCAGGGTCAACAATCCGGGCAGGTCAGATGTTGTCCAGTCGCCGTCTGTATAAGCTTCACCGAACCCGATATCGCCGGCAACCATCACCCGGCGGAAAAAACGATACTCATGAATCCTCATTTCAAGAGCGGGCGTGGTGCCTGGCTTGCCAAACCGTCCCGATTGCCCGTCAGGGGGCTTCAGGGTCAGCTCACCCTCGGGCAGCCTGCCGAGGAAGTTCATGATCATCTTCATGCCGATTCGGTCGAAACAAGACGGCGGAACCGGGCGGATCGTCATCTCACTGTTCGGCACAGGCTTTTCGTACACAGGCAGCCTCCTTTGCCAGTGCAGCCTGGCGGCCTGCCAGAGAATTCTCGGCATGGTCAGACTGGCACAGATGGGGTGGGCAATAATCGCCTTGGCCAGACTCAGTCTGGTCATAGGTACCGCTGAACCGAAAATCCGGGCGACCAACGAAAGCTGGTCATCGAGGTGGTAGCGGATCGTGTTATCGATCTGGTCAGAAGCAGCTGTGAGCCGGAACTCATATTGCCCTTTACGGGGGAAGAACGGCGAAACGTGAAACTGTTTGGCAGCAACAAAGCGCAATCGCCCGTCCACCGGTTCGGATTCTCCGGCGTCAAGCGGATAGAGGTGCATTTCGCCAAAAGTGTTGTTGACCTGGGCCAGGATACAGGCCAACCGGTCCGAGGTGTCATGGCAATAAAAAAAACTGACCGGATTGAAGATATAGTTGAAATAGCGCGCCGCAGTCACCAGGATGACCTTGCCGAGGGGGAAGTCCATCCCGGCTTCTGACAAGACCGAAGAAACTTTTTCCCTGATAGTCTGGTCGCCTGGGACCAGGTAGTCGCGGTCATGGATCGCGACCGGCCGCAGCTGGTTATAACCGAATAGCGGGTTATTCCTGGCAAGCTCTTCCAGTTCATCCAGCGCGAAAGCATAGAAATAGACCGGGTAGCGAAACTTGTGCTCCACCGGCACCAGGCGAGTATGTACGACTTCGCCGAAATAGATCTTCGAGTTCAAAGCGATACCCCGAACATCTCAGCCACGCTGACCCCGGCCCGCACGGCATCTTCATGGAAGCCATAGCCGAAATAGCTGCCACAGAAATAGGTCCGGTTGCAGCCATTGAGTTCTGGCAACCGCTCCTGGGTACTCATTGACTCAAAACTGTAAAGGGGATGGTGGTAATCCATCTCGGCGATCACGGTGTTTGCCGCGAAGGGATCATGCCGGTTCAGGGTGACACAGTAATCGTTCCGCGTCTGCAAACCCTGCAATCGATTCATGTAATAGGTGACGAAAACCGGTCGTTCCTGGTCAGACTGCTCCCGGGTGAAGTTCCAGGCTGCCCAGGCGTGTCTTTGCTTAGGCAGTATCGAGGAGTCTGTATGCAGGACCGTATGGTTCAGCTGGTACTTCCAGGGTGAGAGTAATTGCTGCTCCAGCTCGCTCGGGTCGACAAGCAGTGGCAGGGCCTGGTCGGCGTGCGTTGCAATAACGACCTGGTCAAAATTCAGTGAAGACCCATCACCAAGCATCAGCCGGACCTGGTCTGGCAAGCGTTTGACACAACGCACAGGAGAATCGAGATGAAGCTGACCACTGAAACTATTGACGAACTTTTTGACATAAGCAGAGCTGCCATCGATGACGGTGCGCCATTGAGGTCGGTTGCGTAAAGAGAGCAGCCCATGATTGCGGAAGAAGTGCAGAAAAGGCCCGGCAGGAAAGTCATGAATCTGCAACGCGGGTGTCGACCAGATCGCTGCGGCCATCGGCATCAGGTAATTGTTGATCATGTATGAGGAATAATCCCCTGCACGAAGATATTCGCCAAGCGTGACATCGCCTATCTCGCCCCGGGTTAAATCTTCCTGGGCCTGCTTGCAAAAACGACTTATTTCCATCAGAAATTTAAAGAACGTCGGGCTGACCAGGTTGCGGCGTTGGGCGAACAAGCCGTTCAGGTTGGTTCCCGCATAGACCAGGCCGGTTTGATGGCATTGAAAACCGAAAGACATATCTGAAATTCGCGTCTCCACACCGAGTTGTGCAAGGAATTTCTGGAATAACGGGTAGGTGGCATCGTTCAGCACGATAAAGCCGGTGTCTACCGCCACGCCGGCATCCGGGCCCTTCTTGATCTCGATGGTATGGGTGTGCCCGCCAAGGTAATCGTTCTGCTCAAAAAGGGTCACATCGTGTCTTTGCTGAAGCAGGTAGGCGGAGACAATACCGGCAACCCCCCCTCCGATAACGGCGATCTTCTGTCTTGCGGCAGAGCTGGTGTCAAGGTTAGTCATTCTGCACTCCGGTTTTAGGGGCCCAAGGGAAGAAAGCATTGGTCCTGGCTTTGTAGGCAGCAAATTCGGCGTTGTTTTCGTACTTGGCTTCGAGCATCGGGATACCGGACACTTTCAGTAGCAGGAAATCGATCAGCAGCGGACTGATGATGGCAACAGCCCCATACGAGACCTGGCAAGCAATCAGGAAAAGACCCCACCAGAGGACCGCTTCTCCGAAATAGTTCGGGTGACGTGTAAAGCGCCACAGGCCACTCTGGATGATTCTGCCATGATTCGCAGGATTACTTTTGAAACGAAGGAGCTGCCAGTCACCGATCGATTCAAAGCCGAAACCTAACAACCAGATCACAACCCCTGCCAGGTCAAGAGCACCAAGAGGTCCACCGGGGTCATTGATCACCAGCTGCAGCGGTAAAGCCACCAGGAAAACAACCGCCCCCTGCAGCATAAAAATCTGCAGGAAACTGCGCCAGACGAAGGTTTCCCCCCATTGCTCACGCCATTGGCGGTAGCGAAAGTCTTCTCCTTCGCCTTTTTTCCGAAGGGCAATATGGATTGCCAGGCGCACCCCCCACAAGGAAACCAGAATGACGACCAACCATTGGCGCAAGTGACCGCTGCCGTAAGTGATGAAACCCACCCAGCTGATCAGGACAAACGCCAGACCATAGGCAACATCAACAATGCTGTTGTCTTTAACGATCATGGCCAGGATAAATATCGCCGTCATGAACATTAACAGGACAAGTCCGCACAAAATAAATACAGTCATCGGGCAATCCACGCTTAAATAAATTTCTGCTAACTCAGGAAAGTTTACCGACTAATTGCATAAACGCAATATTTCCAGACCTTTAACCTTATGTGTGAGCATAGCCCTCAGCGGCCGAGCAAAGCAAGCTCGATCTCTGTTATGATGTTTTTAGACATGAAACGGAAAGAGAGCTGCAAAATGATGTTGAAAAAACTTCTGGTCTGCTTTGGTTTTTTGGCCATACTCACCGGTCATACCTGTCTGGCAGCTGAGATCAAGGGGGTCTCTTTTGCCGACCAGGTTGTGCTTGAAAAGCATGCTGTCAGATTGAAAGGTGTTGCTGTTCTTAAATGGGCAATGCTCTTTGATGTGTATGCAGGAGCATTCTATCTGCCGGACAATGTTGCCGGTTCGGCCTGGGCACAGGATGTGCCGAAGAGGCTGGAGCTTTCATATTTCCGGGATATAGAGGCGAAAGGTTTTGCCGATGCCTCGGACAAGCTCTTGCGCGACAATTTGCCCGGAGTCGAGTATCAGCCGCTGGCTGAGAGGCTTCAGGCTTTTTACAGCTTCTTTCAGGATGTTAAACCGGGTGACCGTTACAGTATCGACTACATCCCCGAACAGGGAGTCGAACTGAGGCTCAATAATAAAAGCCTCGGCCGTGTTCCGGGGGCTGACTTTGCCGTTGCCTATTTCGGCATCTGGCTGGGGGAGAATCCGATCAACAAAACGTTTCGGGACAAATTATTAAATGTCCGTTAGGGCGAAGGCTGGCCTAGGCTTCATCACGTTCAATCGTCACAATACCGAGGTAGCCGTCAACCGACAATCTGTCTCCAGATTGAATGACCCTGGTTGCCTCAGGAATCCCCGTCACACAGGGGATCCCATATTCTCGGGCAATGATAGCTCCGTGAACCAGCATTCCGCCACGGCGCTCGATAATGGCAGCAGCCAGTGGCGCGAAAAAAGTCATGTTTGGCTCAATGGCATCGCAGACCAACACCTCACCCCGTTTAAAATCTCCCAGGGAACTCGAACCATCAAGCACCCTGGCCAGGCCTGAACCGACTCCGGGTCCGGCAGGTTGACCGATGAGTTGACGAGGGACCTGCAGAACGCGAGAGGTCATCCCCTGCTCTTGCTGTAACTCATGCTTGGACAAGAGCGTGTCCGGGCCGGCCTCTTCCGTCAGGAGACTTGCGAGTTCTTTTGCCGTCCCGGCGTTAACTCGCTTACGAATTTCCTGTTCCACAGCAGTAACGCCGGCCCTTACCTTCCCCATGTAGAGGTTATCATTGTCGCGCAAAAGATAACTGGCCTTGGCAACCAGAAGAATCCGGGTTGCATAATCACGGTCCTCCTCGGCGAGGTTGTTCAGAAAGCATTGTTCAGTAATTGCGGGCTTTGGTTCATGGACAAGATCCTCCTGTTCGGCGAGCTTCACCAACCATCCGCACAGCTCCAGACCATCCTTCAAGACCCAGTTGATCCCGCTATATCGACTGGTAAAATCATCAATTAACACCTGCAAGGGACTGTCAGGAGAAATTTTGTGGCCTTCCTTCAAACGCTCAAGGACCGCAGGACTTTTGCGCAGGACGTCCGCTATTTTGCGTAGTTGCCGGTTTCTTTGGACTGCCAATAAATCTTCAGAGTGCAACAGGCTGACAAATTCGAAAGGGTTCTCCGGTTTGATAAGATCATTGTAGAACTCGCCAAAGAGTCTCAGCCCATGAGCCATCGGGATACACTTTTCCTTGTATGTCTGAAGCCATTTGTCCAGAACTCGGCTGCGTCGCAGGTGTTCCTCGACAAGTTCCCGGTTTCCAAGTTGAGCCAAATCAATCGCAGTCATCTGGTCTGCATCAGCATCCATCCCAGGCAGTATCACTTGTTCGAGTTCTCTTTGCAGCTCTTCAAGGTTATCCAAACTTCGGTGGAGACTTAGATACCAGAGTCTCTCATCGTCAGCGTGTGATTCTAAAATCGATGTAATCGGGCGTGCCTGGAGAATATGCAGCCCCGCCTCAGATTGAGTCCATTCGATATCGACTGCTGTCCCCAAGAGGTTTTCCAATTGATACCCTACCTGGTAGAGGGAGCGGCAGAGCGAGTCGTCAAGCGGTGTCTGCCCATGTTGAGCCTTCTCCACGGGGCATAATTCAAGCCCGCTTGAGACGGGCCTCATCGCTATGGAATGAATAACTTCGTGTTTTTCGATTACGTTGCCGGTTGCGCGGCTGAGTTGCCAGCGGTCCGGCTCAATTGTTCCATCAACAAGGGCCTGGTTCAAACCCCAGACCGCCTCGACCATCATAACCGTGCTATTCTGTGGAGCCTTGGTAAACAGAACCCCGGAGACATTTCCGACCACCATCTCCTGGATGATGACAGCCATACCGCTCTTCCCCGGATCCAGACCCAGCTCGTGTCGATAGAGCAGCGCACCATCTGACCAGAGTGATGCCCAGACGACACGTATCGCCTCGAGGATGGCCTCTGCGCCATGCAGCATGACCCGGCTTTCGTGCAGGCCGGCAAAGGATTGCTTGCCGGAGTCCTCCCCGGGGGCAGAAGAGCGGACTGCTGTTGCCGGCCAGTTGTTAACGGTTCGATGCAAATCATCAAGCAGCTTCTGCTTCAACGTCACTGGCCAGTCACAGGCAACAAAGTGATTCCGGATACGTAGTGATACATCCCAGATCTCTTCCCACCGCATGGCGCTGAAATCCTTGCGTTGGAGTTCCATGGCGATGAAAGCGGCGAGACCCGTTTCGTTGATGAATTCAAAATAGACGCTGACCGGCAAACAGTGACCTGCCGGCACTTGAAAGCCCTGCTGCTGTAAATAAGCCAGCATTTCTGCCTTGCCGCCAATGGTTTCGACTGTATCCCGGCAAGATGAATTCAGTGGAATCAGGTAGTGCATCGGTCCATCCGAAATTCAGTCACGTTTTGGAAACGTTGTACAAGGTGATACTCTTTAACGGTGATCAGGAACAAAGCCGTTGTGGGTGCAGAGACAAAGGTCTTCAGCTGAGGATGCTTGGACAAATAGATCTCAATAGCCTCGCTGCGGCGTTCATCATCGATCTCTCTGGCAATGCCATAAGCGGTTACTGCGGCAGCCTCGTAAAGAGCCCTGGTCTGGTCAGCCCGGTTGTCGATCAACAAAGCGATCCTGTCATCTGCTGACAAATTATGGTACTTACGGGTTGCCCTGGTTGTCGCAAAATACAGGCGGGTCGCATCTTCTGTTGGGACGAACGCCACGAGACTGGTATAGGAATGCCCTTCACGAGACGTCCCAAGCACACCAAAGGCTTGATTTTGAAGGAGTTCCAGAACCAGGTTCCATTCTGTCGAATTGGCCATATAGCCCCCCAGGGATAAGCAGTTTGTCTTTGTCGGTAGATAACCGCCCTATACAATGGTAAAAAGTTTCTTGTCGTATGCAAATGTGGAAGGACTTCATCATGTTACGTTTTGGTCTTTGCTGTCTGTTTCGCGAACAGCCGATCCGCTTTCGCCAGACTACGGCAAAGACCCTGATCAAGTTAACCAGGCGTGAGCGGCTAGAAAAAATTTCTTTTATTTGCCTGGCAAACTGCACCAGCCTGGTGGCTGCTCTGGAAGCGGTCCATGATCTCGGTATTGGTGCTTACCGCATCCCTTCACCACTCCTGCCCCGATATACCCACCCTGAGGTTGGTTATTACATAGAGGACCTGCCCGATGCATCGGCAATCATCACAAAACTGGAGGAGGCAAACCGTTTACGGCAGCAATGGAATATTCGACTCAGCTTCCATCCGGACCAGTTTGTCCTGCTCTCATCACCAAACCCCGAGGTGACCAGGAAATCGGTCATGGAGCTTGAATACCAGGCGATGCTCGCCGAGTTAGTCGGTGCCGATGTCATAAACATCCACGGCGGCGGAGTTTACGGAGACAAAGCAAGTGCCTTGAGGCGCTTCAGGGAGAATTTTGTCCAGCTCCCGGAGCGAGTCCGGTCACGGTTGACCCTGGAGAACGATGATGTCTCCTACACTGTAGACGACCTGATTCCGGTCTGCAAGGATATGCACATCCCGCTGGTTTATGATGTGCATCACCATCGCTGCAATCCAGGCCGATTGAGCATCTCCGAAGCAACCGAACAATGCCTGGCAAGCTGGCGACAGTCAGGCCGTGGAGAGGCTTATTTGCACCTCTCTTCACCCAGAGATGGTTGGGACAGCAACAACCCGAAACCTCACGCAGATTATATCGACCGGAAAGATTTCCCCGGTGATTGGCTTGCTCTTGATGCCACAGTCGATATCGAGGCAAAAGCCAAGGAATTGGCGGTGCTCAAGATTATGCGGCAACTGGGACATTAAGCGTCGCTCTGCTGCCCCTGGCAGTGTTTGCCTGAGACGATTTTCGAATGTCGAGTGATTCAATCAATTCTGAGGATTGAGTTTTAAAAGTATCTCACCCCCCCCTGTCAACACGATCATTCTTACGATTACCTAAATTGTTGTCTCCTCTGGAAAAGAACAAAAATCAGGGTATTCTTCTAAAGGGTTCTAACCACATAGCAAAAGGAGGAGATATGGGAAGCAGAGGTCGTGAAATTGTCGGGCTGGATGTTGATGAGCTTATTGCTGTGCTACGTAAAGCCTATGCTGATGAATGGCTTGCTTACTACCAGTACTGGACCGGGGCAAAGGTTGCCAAAGGGCCTATGAAAGAGGCTGTGATTGCCGAACTTGAGCTACACGCGACGGAAGAATTGAATCATGCCCTGCTGGTGACCAACCGCATTATCCAGTTAGGTGGAGATCCTGTGACTGACCCACGCGACTGGTTCAAACTCACAAACTGCGCCTATGAGGCACCCGATGACCCCTTTGTGAAAACACTTTTGATACAGAATATTGCCGGTGAGCAGTGTGCCATTAGTGTCTATAAAAAGTTGATGGACATGACCAAGGATAAGGATCCTGTCACCTACAATATTGCGTTACAGATCATAGAACAGGAGATTGAGCACGAGGAGGACCTGCAGTCCCTGCTGGAAGATTTCGAGTTGATGATTTCGGCGTTCAAGGGATAAACACCCAAGAATTTATAGCAATACGGGGGCACTTTCCTTTGGTAAGTGCCCCCATATATTTTTAGAAAACCTTGATCAACCAGACCCCGACGCACACCAGCAGTACGCCGGCAATCCGGCCGAGGCTGACCGGGTGCAGCGGGTAGCCGAGGGCACCGAAGTGATCGAGCAGCAGCGAGGCGACCATCTGGCCGGCCAGAACCGTCGTCACCATGGTCGTGGCGCCGAGTTTGGGGACCAGGATGATCGTCGCGGTGACGAAGAAGGCGCCGAGCGCGCCGCCGATCCAGATCCACCAGGGATGTCCGCCGATGCCGGCGAGCGCCGGCAGGGGGATGCGGGCCACCAGGGTATAGGCGACCAGGGTCAGGGTGCCGACGGCAAAGGAGATGGTCGCGGCCAGGACCGGCGATTTGGTCCAGAGCCCGAGTTGAGCATTGATCCCGGCCTGGGTCGGCACCGAAATGCCAGCGACCAGGGCCATCAGGATAAACAGGGTTGCAGTCGACATGGTCTGTTCCGTTCGAGGTTAATGGTTAGAGGACAAAGAGCTCAGCCACAAGGACACGAAGACACCAAGTAAAGGCTGTTGCTCTGGTTATGACTCTCAGAAATGGTTTCTGCACGTCTGATTTTGACAGTTTTGTGTCAAAAGGACCCTGCAATTCTTTGTGTCTTGGTGCCTTAGTGGCAGATAGAAACAGTTTGGGGTTATCTGCGTGGCTAAGTCAAATCATCCATGGTCAGGATCGCTTCGATATCTCGCCGGTTCGACTTGTTGATGATCACCGCCCTGCCGATCAGGGTCGCTCCGGCCTGCTCGATGATCTGCTCGATTGCCTTGCAGGTCGAGCCGGCGGCAAAGAAGTCGTCGGTAAACAGCAGGCGCTCGCGCGGCTGGAGCACCTCCCGTGATACGTACAGGGTCGTCGATTCCTGCTTGGTAAAGGAGTAGCTCGCCGCAGCGTAAAATTCCTGCATAGTCAGGGGGCGCTTCTTCTTGGCATAGATGAAGGGCACACCAAAGTGCCCGGAGATTGCCTGGGCGATCATGATTCCGCTGCTCTCCGCGGTAATAATCTTGTCGATTTTGCGCGTGGCAAAACGGCTGTGGAGTTCGGCGCCGAGCCGGTCCATCAGGTTCGGGTCGACCATGTGATTGAGAAAACGATCGACCTTGATCACCTGGCCGTCGATTGCGCCCTCGTGCCTGATGCGTTGATAGAGTTCCTGGGCGACCGGGTTCATTTGCGATCCTCTCGATCATAGGGCTGGCCGAGGTTCTCCGGCTGCTGGGACGCGCCTTTCTGCAGCCGGATGGTGGAGATCACCAGGACCAGGATGGTGAAGAAGTAGGGGAGCATCTGCAGAATGTGGGCGCTGACCGTGGTGCCCATGGCCTGGAAGCGCAGCTGCATGGCCGTGATGCCGCCGAACAGATAGGCGCCGGCCAGCGCCCGGTAGCTCGACCAGGAGGCGAAGATGACCAAAGCCACGGCGATCCAGCCGCGCCCGGCCGACATATTTTCGATCCACATCGGGGTTGTCGCCAGGCTCAGGTAGGCCCCGCCGATGCCGACAATCCCGGAGCCGATCGTCACCGCCAGGAAGCGGGTCAGCAGCACCGGTACGCCGCAGGTATCCGCTGCCGCCGGATTCTCGCCGACCGTGCGCAGGGCCAGCCCCCAGCGGGTCCGGTAGAAGAAGAAGGCGATCGCAGCCACCAGCAGGAAGCTGAAATAGATCAGCATATCCTGGTTGAAAAACGGCTTGCCGATCACCGGCAGCCGGCTTAAGCCGGGAATCGCGATCCGTTCGAAGCCGACGATGGTCAGGCCGACCATGCTGCGGCCGAACAGGGCGGTGATGCCGACGCCGAACATGGTCAAGGCCAGGCCGCTGACGATCTGGTTGCCGCGCAACGGGACGGTGATGAAGGCATGTATGCTCCCTGCCAACATCGCGGCGACGAATGCGGCGAGCACGCCGACCAGCAGCGAACCGCTCGCCTGGGTGCCGGCGAACCCGGCCAGGGCACCGATCAGCATCAGCCCCTCGATGCCGAGGTTGATGATTCCGGCGCGCTCGTTGATGATCGCACCGAGGGTGGCAAACAGGATCGGCGTGCCGGAACGGACCGTTGCGTCGAGCAGGATCTCAAGCATGGCGCTCCTCCCGAACCAGTTTCAGCCGGTTGTTGATAAAAAAGTCGGAGGCCAGCAGGAAGAACAGGATCAGCCCCTGGAAGGCATAGACGAATGCCACCGGCAGCTGCCAGGTCAACTGCAGGCTGTCGCCGCCGACCAGCAGGACGCCCATCAGGAAAGAAACGATCACCACCCCCAGGGCGCTGCGCCTGGCCAGCCAGGCGATGATGATCGCCGTGTAACCGTAGCCGGGTGAAATGCCGTGCTGCAGGCGATGCTGCAGGCCGGCCACTTCGCCGAACCCGGCGATCCCGGCAATCGCGCCGCTTAAGAAGAGCACGAAGAAGATCGCCAACCCGGTGTTCATCCCGGCATACTTGGCCGCCTTCGGGTTGCTGCCGATCACCTTGATCTCGTAGCCCCAGACCGTGCGCTCCATGAACAGGTAAAGGACCAGGGCGCAGCACAGGGCGAGGAAGAAGCCGCTGTGCAGGCGGGTATCAAAATACTCGGTGAGCCGCGCCGCATCGCTGAACTGGGCAGTCAGGGGGAAGTTGAAGCCCTTGGGATCCTTCCAGGGACCGTAGATCAGGTAGTCAACGCCGAGGATGGCGATGTAGTTCATCAGCAGGGTGACGATGACCTCGTTGACCTGCCAGCGGGCTCGCAACAGCCCGGCGACGCCGGCCCACAGCCCACCGCAGAGAAAAGCGGCGAAGAACATCGCCGTGATCATCACGACCGGGTGTTCAAGCCCCGAGAAGAGGGCCACCGCGGTGGCGCCGCAGGCGCCCATGTAAAGCTGCCCTTCGGCACCGATATTCCAGATCTGCATGCGGAAAGCGAGAGAAACCCCGAGGCTGGTAAAAATCAGAGGCGTGGTCTTGACCAGGGTTTCCGAGAAGCCATAGAGGGAGCCGAGCGATTCCTGGACGATTTCGAGGTAGGCCTGCAACGGGTTGACCCCGGCGGCCAGCAGCAGGAACCCGGCGACGAACAGCGCTACCAGGATCGAGACGATCGGTGCGCTGAAGCGGAACAGCCTGGATGAGAGCTCGCGCTTTTCCGTGACCAGCTTCATCGTTGCACCTCGCCGCTCATCAGCAGGCCGATCTCTTCGCGGGTGGCGGTCTGCGGGTCGACCGAGCCGGCCAGGCGGCCGCGGAACATGACCACGATCTCGTCCGAGAGCTTGAGCAGTTCATCGAGATCTTCGGAGATCAGGATAGTGCTCATGCCGTTGCTGGAGCCGTCGACGATCACCTTGTGCACGTATTCGGCGCTGCCGATATCGAGGCCGCGGGTCGGGTAGAGGGCGACCAGCACGCTGGGATTCTCCGAAAGCTCCCGGGCGATGATGACCTTCTGGATGTTGCCGCCGGAGAGATAGCGCACCGGGTTGCCGGCCGGGCCGGCCTTGATCGAGAACTGCTCGATCTTGTCCGCCGCATTGCGGCGGATCGCGGCGCGATCCTGAAAGATCCAGCGCCGGAAAGCCCGCGAGTTGAAATTTTTCATGATCAGGTTGTCGTCGACCGTCATGTCCGGGGCGATGCCGATCGTCTTGCGGTCTTCCGGGATATGGGCGATGCCGGCGATGTAGGAGCCGCGCGCCGAACTGTTGGTGATATCCCGATCGCCGGCCAGGATCCGTCCCCCGGTTGGTTCCTTAAGCCCGGTCAGCACTTCGGCCAGTGCTTTCTGGCCGTTTCCGGCAACGCCGGCGATACCGAGGATCTGTCCACGATGCAGCTTCATGGTGAAATTGTCGAGGTCGGCCAGGCCACGGTCATTGCGCACCGAGAGGTTTTTGATCTCCAGGGCCAGCTCCTGGCTGGTGCGGAAACTCTTCTGCCAGCCGGGGATATGGTCCTCGCCGATCATCAGCGAGGCGAGGCGGTTCTCATCGTACTCGCCGCGCTCCAGGGTGACCAGGCTGCGGCCTTTTTTCAACACGGTGACCCGGTCGGAGATTTCCATTACTTCACGCATCTTGTGCGAGATGAAGAGAATGCTCTTGCCCTGGTCGCGCAATTGGGTCAGCACGGCGAACAGGCGGGCGCTCTCCTGGGGGGTGAGCACGGCGGTCGGCTCGTCGAGGATCAGCAGGCGGCAGTCACGCACCAGCAGCTTGATCAGCTCGATCCATTGCTGGGCGCCGATCGACAGTTTCCAGACCGGCGTGTCGAGGTCGATGTCGAGATTGAACTTGTCGAGGACTTGCTGGACCTGCTGCCGGTAGGTGCGGCGGACATAGAAGTTGGGCACGCCATCCAGGGCCAGCAGAACGTTTTCGAACACGCTGTGGGCAGGCACCAGCATGAAATGCTGATGAACCATACCGATGCCCATGGCAAGTGACTCACGGGGGCTGCTGAAAGTCACCGGTTCACCGTCAAAGAAAATCTCGCCGCGGTCCGGGCGGTAAAGCCCGGTGAGCACGTTCATCAGGGTGCTCTTGCCGGCGCCATTCTCGCCAAGCAGGGTGTGGATCTCTCCCGGAGCGATCGACAGGGAGACCTCTTCCAGGGCGACAACCCCGGGGAAGGTCTTGCGGATATTGTTAATCTGCAGAAGATTGTTCATTTGCGTTTCGGGATTAAAGAGTGAACACCAGAGCTCTTTATAGCCACTAAGGCTCCAAGTCACAAAGAAAAATTCAGGCTTGCCGCGGATAGTCCTCTTGCAAGGACTGGCGCGTCCGAGGCTAAAATCCTGCTTGGTGTCTTTGTCTCTTGGTGGCCATCAACAGGCAAACTAAAAGGGGCACGCACTTTGGCTCATGCGTGCCCCTGTTCAGGTCAGATGTCACTTATTTGGGAATCGTGCCCTGGACGCCCTTGACAAAGTAGCTCATGCTGAGCAGGTGACCATCATCAGGGTTGCTGCCGGCGGCAATCTGCACGGCGCCGGCCTGGTCGGTGACCGGCCCGGCAAAGGGATGCAGGGTACCGGCCCTGATCGCCGCGGCCTTTTCTTCAACCAGGGCCTTGACGTCGGCGGGGACCTTATCGCTGATCGGTGCCAGCTGCACCAGCTCTTCTTTCATCCCCCACCAGATCGACTCCGATTTCCAGGTGCCATCCTCGACTTCCTGGGCGATTTTCGAGTAGAGCGGCCCCCAGTTCCAGACCGGCGCGGTCAAAAAGGCGTTGGGTGCAAAATCGCGCATGTCCGAGTTGTAGCCGATGACGAAAGCATCACGGGCCTCGGCGGCCTGCAGGGTGGCCGGAGCATCCTGGTGCATGGCCAGAACATCGGCGCCGACATCAAGCAGGCTGTCGGCGGCGTCCCGCTCGATCCCCGGATCGAACCAGGTCTGGGTCCAGACCACGCGAACCTCGGCTTTCGGGTTGACGCTCTGCACGCCGAGGGTAAAGGCGTTGATGCCGCGGATGACTTCAGGAATCGGGAAGGCGGCAACGTAGCCGATCACGTTGGCCTTGGTCATCTTGCCGGCGACAATGCCGGAGAGATAGCGCGGTTCGTACATGCGGCCAAAGTAGCTGCCGACATTCTCCGAGGTCTTGTAGCCGGAGCAGTGCATGAAGACCACGTCCTTGTTGCGCCTGGCCACATCGAGGGTCGCGTCCATGTAGCCGAAGCTGGTGGTAAAGATCAGGTTGTGTCCCTTGCGCACCAGGCCGGTGATCACGCGGGCCGATTCGGCGCCCTCAGGAACCGATTCAATATAGGTGGACGGCTCGACGAAGGGGAGGGTTTCCATCGCCTTGCGTCCTTGATCATGAGCGTAGGTCCAGCCGGCATCGCCGACCGGGCCGACGTAGATAAAGCCGGCTTTGATCTTCTTCGATTCAGCAGAGGCCAGTTGGGGCAAAACCAGCATCAAGGCAAGTAGCAGGAGAGCAAATCTTTTCATCTTCGCGTCCTTTCGATATCAGAGATGGAGGGGTGTGGATCAGTATAATTCCGTCACTTCTACCGTACGGGGGGGGGCTTGTCAAACAAAAGAGAAGAGGAGGGAGAGCGGATTACGTCGACACAATTTTTCATGTTGTGTCGACGTAATTCTTTAGAAAGACAAAAGAAGAACCCGGGGGTTGCGCCCCCCGACTGCGCCTTACTCTTTTGCTGGCCCAAAAGAGTAAGCAGAAAAAGGCCTGCGCTGCGCTGGGCATGTCTGGTGCGTCAAGGCGGCAACCTCAACCCGGATGGTTCTGATCGATCAAGGGCCCAGCTTTCCCCCGCAGGTGACGAGGCTCTTGAGAGCCTCTCCTTTTGTGGAAGATTGCATCGGTGGTTATGCTTTTAGGCTTTTCTCTTGTAGGTCACACAGAAAGGTCAGGCCCTTTGACACAGGGCCGGATCCATCACAGCAGGTTCTTGAAGTCACAGACATCCGGCAAAGGAGATGCCCTCCGCAAGGAGAAGGCACTTTTGCATACTTTTGTTGCCGGACAAAAGTATGGCGTCGGGCGGGACGCGACCCGCCGGTTCTGTTTTGATCTTTAAGTTTTCAACGGTCAAAACGAAAAGGGACACAATGCAATCATAGTATTGTGTCCCCATAATCGATGCCTTTGAGGGTCGCGTCTGCAACAGTCAACAGGCAGGGTTGAGCGCCGACGCATCCATAAGCTCAACCCGGAAAGTGGCGCCGCCGCCAGGCGTATCCTCAACACTGGCATGGCCGCCGTAAAGATGGCAAATCTTCTGCACCGTCGTCAGGCCGACACCGCTGCCGGCTTTCTGCTTGCTGCTCGTGCCGCGATAGAAGGCATTGAAAACCTTCGCCTGTTCATCAAGCGGGATCCCCATGCCGTGATCACGGACGAAGTAGCTGACTTTCTGACCGAGGCGTTCGCCGCCGACTTCAATCGAGCCGGCGTTTGGGCCGGCGTAACGCAAGGCGTTGCCGATCAGGTTTTCAAAGACCTGGATCAGCAGCGACTCCGGAACCTGCACCGGCGGCAGCGGCTCGACCCGCACTTCGAGCCCGGTTTGCTTAATCTGGCCGGCGAGCTCTGTGAGGACGAAGCGCAGCACTTCGTCAGTATCGATCGGCTGTTTCGGCGGTTCGATGTTGCCGGTTGTCGCCAGGGCCAGCAGGTCATCGACAATCATCGCCATCTTTTCGCCCTGCTGTTCGATGATGTCTCACCAGCTCCATGGCGTGCTCGCTGAGTTCCTCCCGGTGAATCTCCTTGAGCAGGTCGGAGTACCCGATCACTGCTGAAATCGGCGTGCGCAGATCGTGGGAGACCGTGTAGACGAAGGCGTCCAGTTCCTCGTTGACCGCCTTCAGCTTCTGTTCGGCGAGCTTGCGTTCGGTGATATCGAGGAACGAAACCACTGCGCCGACGGTCTTCTTGCCCTTGTAGAGCGGGTGCGACCAGTATTCAACGGGAAAAGAAGCTGCCATCCTTGCGCCAGAGCACTTCGTCCTCGAGGTGGATCTTGCTGTCGTGCAGGTAGGCGTGGCAAATCTGGCATTCGTCGGCCGGATAGGGAGTGCCATCAGCGCGGGTGTGGTGGGTAATCTCGTGCAGTTGCCTGCCCAGCAGTTCACTTTCGCTGTGGTAGCCGAGCAGCTTCAGGCCGGCCGGATTGAAGAAAGTGCAGTTGCCTTCGAGATCGAGGCCGTAAATCCCTTCTGCGGCCGAATTCAGCAGCATTCTGGTCTTGAGGCTGCTTTCGGTCAGGGTATTTTCGGTTTTTCGGCGTTGGACCAGGACGAAGAGCAGATCGGCCACGAAGAGCAACATCAGGACCAAAAGCAGCCAGAGGATGCCGGCATCGAGCTGAGCGAGAAATTGTGTCATGCTTCGGCCAATCGGGAGACGACATAAATTTCAGGACAAGACGCTAGGCCAATATACCCCTTTTGTTACGAGAAAGAAAGAGACGGGCCCCGGCTGTAATTTCGTCGCGATGCCTCGCTCATCAGTTTCCTGCGACCTGACCTGTGCGCCCTTGAGTTCCGTGAGTCGGCGCACTCGTCAAAGACATTCAAAGCCAATATGATTTTGCACATAATTTCAATTGTGACTTAGGAGATATCAATAATAAGGAGGGCCAAAGAGAAAACGGAGAATCTCCCTTCAAGTGATCCTGACGCTATCTCACGCCTTTTGTTCACAGCCTGTGTCGGCGAAAAGTGCTCTTGTTTGGCCGGACAAACTTCTTTTTAAGCAAACCAGTGATAAAATTAGAATTGTTTATTGAACTGCCTGGTGGTGCGTAGCTTCCTGCAACCCCTCTGAACGGGTATCGACTAATGATCGGGAAACAGACATCCGATGCTTATGAACGCGATCTGCAAGGCTGGCAGCTTGAAAGGCAGCTAAAGGGAGACCAGAGCCTGGAAATTATCCTTGCCGGTCGCTGGTGCCTGGATCAGGCTTTACCTTCCTGGGAGGTTCTGGAGTTTGAACTCGGGGAGAATGGTCTGCGGCGCCTGTTCTTTCGGGCAGACCATTTGGATGCCTGGGATACCGGCCTTTTGGCCTTTCTGAGCGGTGTGCTGAAATTCTCTGCCAGACATGACATCGCAGTCGATTGCACCGGCCTGCCCGCCGGTGTTCAGCATTTGCTGAATATGGCCTCTGTCGGACCCGAACAAAATATCGGTGCTGGACGGCAAAGCAAGGCCGGAATTTTTTCCCGGGTAGGGGTCGCGACGATCGATTTTTGTCGCGGCTTTCCAGAAATGCTGCATTTTTTGGGCGAGGTCACTTTGTCTATGGGCCGATTGCTGACCGGCCGGGCACAATTCCGGCGCAGTGATTTCTGGCTTGAAGTGGAAGAGGTCGGACCGCGCGCCCTGGTGATTGTCACAGTGATCAGTTTTCTGGTCGGATTGATCCTCGCCTATCTTGGCGCCGATCAGTTGCGCCTGGTTGGGGCGCAAATCTTCATAGCGGACCTGGTGGCGATTGGTATGGTGCGGGAAGTGGGGGCCCTGATGACCGGTATCATCATCGCCGGTCGAACCGGCGCGGCATTTGCTGCGCAGCTCGGAACTATGCAGGTGAACGATGAAATCGATGCCTTCCGGACCCTGGGGATTTCTGCCGTTGATTTTCTGGTTCTGCCGCGCATCCTGGCGCTGATGCTGATGGTGCCGCTGTTAACGCTTTATGCCTCTTTCGTGGGGATGACGGCAGGGCTGCTGGTCTCGTACTTTATTTTTGATATCGGCTTCTTCGAGTATTACACGGAAACTCTGCGTGCGCTGGAAATCAAGCATTTCATGGTCGGTCTTGCCAAAGGCAGCGTCTATGGCGCCATGGTTGCCTATGCCGGCTGCCTGAGAGGAATGCACTGCGGGCGCAGTGCCGAGGCAGTCGGCGAGGCGGCAACATCGGCGGTGGTGACCGGAATTCTGCTGATCACCATCATGGCGTCTCTCATGACCATTATTTTTTACCGACTGGGGATATGAAGCAATGCCAGGGACACCGCACATCGAAGTTTGTAACCTGACCATGGCCTATGGTGACTTTATCGTTCAGCACGACCTCAATTTCGTGGTGCAGAAGGGCGATATCTTCATCATCATGGGAGGCAACGGCTGCGGCAAGACGACTCTGATGCGAGCGTTGGTCGGGCTGCAAAAGCCTGCCGTCGGCACGGTGTACTATGAGGGGGAGGATTTCTGGAACGTGTCGGCGAATGACCAGGAGCGACTCAAGCGCCGTTTCGGCGTGATGTTCCAGGGCGGAGCACTGTGGAGCTCTCTCACTCTGGCGGAGAACGTGGCGCTGCCACTGCACGAATACACGTCCCTCCCGCAAGCGCGGGTCGACGAGATCGTCTCTTTTAAACTGGCTCTGGTGGGGCTTGCCGGCTTCGAGGACTTTTACCCCGCCGAATTGAGCGGCGGTATGCGCAAAAGAGCAGGATTGGCACGGGCCATGTCCCTGGATCCGGATATCCTGGTGATCGACGAACCGTCTTCCGGACTTGACCCGCTGAATGCTCGTCACCTGGACGATTTGATCCTCGAATTGCGCGATGGCCTCGGCACGACGATTGTTGTGGTGACCCACGAACTGGCCAGTATCCTGTCGATCGGTAGCAACTCAATCTATCTCGACGCCGAAACCCATACCATGATCGCCACGGGAAACCCGCAACAGGCGGCTCAAACGGGCGATGCAAAAGTACGTCATTTCCTGAGCAGGGGGGCACTATGAGCCGGCAAGCCAATCCCGCCATGATCGGAGTCTTCGTCCTCGGTGCCTTTATCCTCGGAGTGATCACCCTGCTGCTGTTGTCAGGTGGGCAATGGTTTCAGCATCGCCGGCAGCATGTCCTCTATTTTGAAGGAGCAGCCCAAGGGCTGCAGGTCGGGGCTCCGGTGGTTTTACTGGGAGTCAAGGTCGGAACCGTCAAGCAAATCCAGCTTGGCCTGATGCAGGATGGGCGTACATTCGTTGTGCCGGTCAGCATAGAAATAGAGCCCGCAGTGGTGCAGGCTAGCAATGGCGAGCAGGTCGACTTGAGCGACCCACAGACCCTGCGCGAATTGATTGACCGTGGTCTGCGTGCCCAACTTCGGATGCAGAGTCTCCTCACCGGACAACTCTATATCGGTCTCAATTTCTACCCGGATAAGCCTTTGCGGCTGGTCGCGAATGACCCTGAATTGAGTGAAATTCCGACCATCCCAACAACGGTGGAAAAGCTTTCCCTGAAGTTGGAGGACTTCCCCATGGAAAAGTTTCTCCAGGATGTCGCGTCAATCAGTGCCTCGATGAGTAAACTTCTCGCTGCGGACGAGACCGCCGAGTTGCCGCAAAGGCTCAACCGAACCTTGCAGCATTTGGAATCCCTGGTAAAAAATCTGGATCATGAAAGCCTGCCTCTGCTGCAAGGCCTGAGGGTCGACCTTGCGGTCCTGAACGAGGCGTTGGGTTCGCTGAAAAAAGCGGCAGACCAGGTCACAGCGCTCACCGATCCGCAATCCCCGCTCTTCCAGAACCTTGTCCGCGCCAGCGAAGAACTGGCAGGCGCAGCCCAGGCTGTCGAAAGCCTCAGCCGTGAGGGTTTGCCAACGGCTGTTGGCTTTTACGAGATGCTGCAGGAGGTTTCCCGTGCAGCACATGCCACGAGGATGCTGGTCGAATCTCTTGAGCAGCAGCCCCAATCAATCTTATGGGGCAAGCCCGAGCTGAGGGAAACCCATGACAGATGATGCATTATTCTGATGACTGCTGATTTTGTCTTGGTAGTCCGGACAGATAAACAACCAAAAGGAAAGCAACAAAGGCTTAGCCGTAGTTAGCTAAGCCTTTGTTCTATATGGCGGAGGGGGAGGGAGATTCGAACTCCCGGTGGCTTGCCCCACAACAGATTTAAAGTCTTACCCTACTGATAAATGACGATGAACCTCGACACTTGAGGACAGTTAAACCCATTTTTTTAGGGTGTATATGTTGTCCTGAATTATCGCCTTGTATCGTCAGGTGTTAGCAGCAAGTGTACCGTGCTCGAAGAGTTCTATTTACCGACCCCCAGCACCAAAAACAATAAAGCCGCTGCTATTTAGACAAGGCTTTGGAACCGGAGAGAGTTGCGATAAACTAACATTGGAAGTGGACCTGCTATATGGGGCCCCTCACGATGACCGCAGCACAACTTTATTCGTATCACACAGGGGTAATTAATAAAAAAAGATGAAAAAGCATATTATAAAAGATTTTGATTCTTTAAAAAACTACTTTAGAACAATAGAAAGACCTTTTTTGCCCTGAATAAATATCCCTATAGTACATTAATTGGCATAGAAAATTTCATTAATGAACTTTGAAATTCTTGCTTTTTTGAATTCAAAGGAGGCTGAAAGTCTATTGCAAAAAACACAAAATATTATTTTTTCATGGAAGGCAAGATCAAGGGTGAAATAAAAGGGGATGATTTTATTGACATGACGTCATCTACAATCAAATAGGAAGGGATGAGAATAGTAAAACAATTGCAACTTGAAAGATGATAAAATTGTCAAACATTTGCAAAGTTTTGAAGAAAATCCAGTTTTATTAGTTTACAGGATGAGCAAAGGGTTGGTGAAAACTTTTGAAGAATCACGACTGGACAATCGTTGGCAGTGATTACAATGTAAGAGAGAAATGCGACAATAAAATCTACTTCAATAAAATTCTGGAAGATATAAACTTCCTGTCCCGCCATACATGATTAGATTCTCAGGAAGACATTGACTACAAAGAGATTGTAAAGTCATTCGGAGAGAAGATAGTCATTCAATTTCCAACCTCCTTATAGTGGATCCGGTACTTTTATTCTAAATTCCAAAGAAGATTTTTATAGAACAATCTCTTCCGAAAGAGTTTACTAAGCAAAAAAAGAAAAATAAGTGGGAAAAATCAGGATAACCAGGTATGTAAACAGAAAATTGTCTCCGGTCATGGGGGTTTGCTGTACAAAGGAAGGCATCGTTTATACAGATCTATATCACCAAATCATTGATGCACCGGAAGTCGTTCAACAAGAGAAAGGGACAGGAGTCTATTGCGGCAACGAATGGACAAGTGCAAATTTCCCCGACATGTCAAGCAAGCAAGCATATGAATGCGGCAGAGAAGATCGGAATCTTACTTGCAAAACAACGAAGGCTATAAAGGGTACTTTGGTTTAGACTTTGTTTTGGATGATGAGACAAAAATACTTTATCCAATAGAAGTGAATATTAGGTTGATTGGCTCTTTCCCTGTTTTTTCCATGCTTCAGGAAGTCCATAAGCAGCCGTTAATCCAGGCAATACAGATATTACAGTATTTGGATAATGATGATTATATCCTCGATGTTGAATCTTTGAACAAAGAGATGAGAGGGAAAATGAATGGATCCTACTTACATCTTTATTCTAACAGCAGTAAAGCTGTATATAACAAAGGAGAATTGGAAGCCGGCATTTATCGTAGTCGGAAAAGAAGGCGACATCAAGTTTTCCAGGCATGCATATTCATTTCTGGATTTAAAGGGTACAGATGAGTTTCTTGTTTCTCAAGGAGTTCCTTATAAAAATACCAAGTTACACGGATTACAGATCCGTTGTAAATATTGTTACCAAAGGTTCTTTCATGGACATGAATGGGGAAAGCACCTGTTTCGCAAAAAAAGTTATCTCATTATTGTTATGACACGTTGAATCTCAGATGAAAAAGCAATGACAGATTTAAATTATTTCAAAGGTTTGAGTAATTACACAAATACAATAGGTCCTCCGGTTGTTTCTTCGGAAAATGTAATCGATACAAAAGTAGCCAAGCAAATGCCGTCGCAAAGATCAGAAACCAGCAGTGCTTTGGCGCCCTTGATTCTGATGGCATCTGGAAGCTCAGCATCAAGCAATATGTGCCCTCTGCTCTGCGTGGCTCTGCATGACGGTTCCGGTTTCCCGTTTGAACTGGAGCAACATTGTCTTCTGGCATCCGAAGACCGTATCTTCGAGGAGGATCCTCATACTGCCGAATTGGTTGTTTCTCAACCTATCGTGCTTTCGGGGATGGATTCCCGCTATTACTACGACCTGAATAGATATCCCGAACATTGTGACCAAACCACTGTTTTCGGACGACGAGTCTGGAAAAACGATGTGCACCCTCTTTCAGCTCTTGCGAAACAAAGACACGAGAAATTTTATGAGCTGTTCAAAGTCTTGCTTGAAAAACTTGTCGAGTTGTATGGATATTGCTTGATAATCGATATCCACTCCTACAACTATTCAAGAATCGATCGCGAAACACCATTGTTCAATTTGGGCACCGTTAACTATACAAGGCAAGAAGAACATTTATTTGCCCGTCAATGGCAGCAGGCCTTGGCAGATATCAGGTTTCCCGGAATAAAAATACCGGTTGCCGAAAACGATGTCTTTAAGGGAGAGGGGTACCTTTTGCGTTGGCTACAGCGAGAATTCCCACAAACCAGCCTGACAATTTGCCTTGACATCAAAAAAGTCTATTGCGACGAAGCAACCGGTGAACTCTATCCGCTTCAGTTCAGACGATTGACCGAAATCTTGAATAAAGCCATTCGTTCAACCACGCATATCTTCCAGGAGGGGCGCCTGGCCTAATTCTATCCTCCATCTGAGCACTCCAGTGAGACAGCTTAGGGAACCCGGGAGTACATATAATTACAGGGGCTTAAGATCTACCATTACGAAATTGAGCTATACTGTGGAATAATCCGGGTGCTATTTATGAACGACAGTTCTGGTAGGCCCTGAAAATATTGCCGAGACCGGAGGAAGGGCCTTATTGTGCAACTGGATGTCTGGGCCGTCTTGGTTTTTTTAACATAACGACTGCTAAAGGTGGATTGTAATGAAAATTGCTTTTTTGAGGGATTCGATGAAAGATATCGATCCGAACACCGAAACCACCCTGCTTCTGATGTACGAGTGCTACCGAAGGGGGCATCAGGTGTTTTTTCTCGAATTTTACGATCTCTATATCCGAGATAGCAGGGTCATGAGTCGTATGCACGAAATCGTCTCAGCCCCTGGCCTGGATCTTCTCGCATACTGGCAGAGCGCAATTGAATGTGTTGAAAACGATAAGCTGGACTTCGAGGATGTTGGTGAACTCGATG
Organism: uncultured delta proteobacterium; assembly: GCA_963825575.1. Classification (GTDB taxonomy): domain Bacteria; phylum Desulfobacterota; class Desulfuromonadia; order Desulfuromonadales; family BM103; genus JAFDBW01. Next base: position 1,425 of record CAWGUB010000024.1, on the reverse strand, counting down.
TCTTGTTTTTAAGAGCACCCCCACCTTTACACTATGAGGTCATGCAACTACTCTCTTCCGTGGAAGATCAGGTGTTTATGGTCAATAGCCTGCGCGGCCAACTCCTCGGTAGCAGCAAGCTCTATACTCTCAATTTTCCGGACGTTATCCCTAAAAGCCACGTTTCTCGAGACCCGGTCCGCTTGCGCAAAGTCATCGACGATTTTGGCGGGACCATGGTGATGAAACCTCTGCGAAGTTTTGGCGGGCGTGGGGTCATCAAGGTGAGCTCAAAGGATCCGGAGAACCTCAATTCATTGCTCGACTTCTATCTCCGTAGCGACAAACCTTACCCTCGCCGTGAACCGATTATGGTTCAGGAGTATCTTGAAGCGGTTCGTACCGAAGGCGATGTACGCATTATGATGCTCAATGGTAAGTATCTTGGGTCTTATCGCCGCATGCCACATGGTACAGATTTTCGTGCGAATATCAGTGTCGGTGGTTCAGCCATGGCACACCAGATGAGCCCGATGGAAGAGAATATTTGTTCTTTAATCAGTGATCATCTTGTCCAGGACGGTTTGTACTTTGTCGGCATTGACGTCATCGGCGGCAAGCTGGTCGAAATCAATTGCGTCAGCCCAGGAGGTTTGCCTCGAATCAACAAGTTGCATGGCCTTCAGTTAGAAATCCCGGTGATTGATTTCATTGAGGAGCAAGTGTCCGCAAAAAAATATGCGAAGATATCTGAAGTCGATCTGCAATAGTGGAGACTATAAGTTGGCCAGGCCGCTGCTGGTCATACAGGACTGTCAACGGGCGCGACGTCATTTGAGTCTTCGAGAATGTTATGCAGCAGGCTCCCTTGAATCTGGCTCAGCTTTTCGCAGGCCCTGATCGCGATGATCGGATGTTCCATGACGCAGGCGCGGAATTCGTCGGGCGGAATGCGCATCAAGGTGGTGTTTTCCTGGGCCTCGACGGTGAATTCAGAGGCTTCCATGCCGAACAGGGTGGCCAGGCCGAAGTAGCGACCGGGACCCGTGTGATTGAAGAGATCCTTGCCGCGATATAACTTGACGTCCCCTTCCAGAATCAGGTAGAGGCCCTGAGAACCGACGACACTCCCTTTGAGCTGTTCACCTTTTTTTAAAGCAATTTCTTCACCGAGCATAGCTATAGCAGTCAGGGTCTCAGTCTCAAGCTGCCTGAACAGATCGATATGGCTGAGGAAGAAGATCCGATCGACCAGGCTGCATTCTTCCGGCGTTGTGCAGTAAGAACCGGCCAAGGCCCGCTCGTCATCGGCAATGTCGCGTTCGACCGGGATGGGCTTATCTTTCAAGTCCTGCATGGCTTGCCCGAGGGTTTTGCTCAGGCCTTTACAGACCTCTAGCCCCAGTGCCGGGTATTGGTGAGTCAAATTCTGGAAGGTCTGACGAT
>CAWGUB010000023.1:0-90431 GCA_963825575.1 uncultured delta proteobacterium | reverse complement strand
TGTCGCCTCATTTAATTACGCCGCTATGTTGAGGCCTTCTTCGGAGGGCCTTTTTGGTGCAGGGTTGAGAACGACAACTCCTATCGGCTCCCAGTTGCGAGTCTGCCGGGTCCAACGACCAGGATTCTTCTGTCTAGCCAGCTCGTAAACTTCTTTGCGCTTGTCCAGAATGGCTTTTTCCTGACCGTAGTGACGTTCATCCGGTGTCACGAAGCGGATCTCGCTGTGACGGTGTTCGGTGTTGTACCAGTGAACAAAGTCGATCAACCCATTGCTGTGCTTGTTGTACCGACGCAAACGGATGCGAGGGGTACTCCGGGCGGTACTTCAAAGTGCGGAACAACGACTCCGAGTAAGGGTTGTCATTGCTGACGCTGGGGCGACTGAAGGAAGGCATCACACCCAGGTGTTGAAGCGTTGCCAGCATAGTCGATCCCTTCATTGGACTGCCGTTGTCAGAATGCAGGATCAACCCTTCAGGGTCTATGCCGTGATGGCAAATCGCATCCATGAACAACTTTGAGCTGTTCTGGTCTCTCTCCACGGAGAAGACCGCTGCCGCCATGATCTTGCGGCTCCAGACGTCGAGAATCAAGTACAGGTAGTAGAATTGGCCCCTTACTGTCGATCTGAGATAGGTAATGTCCCAGGACCACACCTGGCATGGGCCGGTTGCCTTTTTCTCCTTTGGCCGACGATGTTTGACTGGTCGGCAATGTTCCCGGTGTGCTAATTGCCCCTCGGCTCGCAAGATGCGATAGAAGGTCGATTCCGAAGCGATATACTGTCCTTCATCGGCCAAACGGGGAACGATCTGCCGAGGTGATAGGTCTCGATACTTCGGGGAATTGGACACGGACAAGACCTGCTGTCGTTCGGCAGGGGACAGCTTGTTCGCTGGCGCGGTCTTTGGACCGCTGCGCCGGTCATAGCAGCCATTCTGGTTACGCCAACGCTGGACGGTTCGGGCCGTTAAACCAAGCATTCGTGCTGCGTGATTAAGTCTAGCTCCCCGGTGTATTGCTTGCTCGATCAGGACAAGGACCTTCTCCCTGGCTACGGGGTCGTGTCGTCGTCCTCGTCCCCCCAAATGTCCTGGGCTTTTTTTTTGAGAACGAGTAGAGCCGCAGCTTCAGCTAACGCCTTATCTTTGCGGTTGAGTTCTTTTTCGAGTTCCTGGATACGTTTTCTGACGACACGTGTGGTGGGGGCTGGCTCAAGCCCGACCAACATCTGCTCGTGCCATTGCTGCAAATGGGCTTCATGTAAGCCCCGACTGCGCAAGAAAGGCCCAAGATCTTCCTCGGAAAGGGACGCCGCCTCCAGAACTGCGGCCAGTTTCTCTTCGGGACTCCAGTCTTGTGGTCGCTTCACGGTCGCCATCCTTTGCATTGATATGGAAAATGAGGGTGGATCAGGTAAGTCTGCAACGTCCACGGTATCAGTTTCGCTTGCCCAACGGTACAATGTACTTTGCGAAACACCAATGTCCTTGGCAATAGCAATAGGGCTGGGCCTATTGGGATCAGCCATCTTCCGAACCATTAAGGCTTTGAATGCTTTCGTGTACATGTGTCTCCTGACTGCCCCCAATCTTGTTGAGTTCAGTTACAGGTGACAACTATGCTGACACAGGGGGTTCTTGTATCACCTAGGGATATTTAGTAAGCGGTGAGCGTATGCTTCCAGTTGTATAGACTTCCCCTGATCAGTCACAAAAAAAGCCCCCTGCAATTTTCCGTGAGAGCTATTTCCTATATCTGAATATTCTGGTGTTTGAGTACATTTTATTCAGGCCCGGTTTTTGCGTTTCGGCGAAAGTAGGGGCATTGCCCTTTGGCACACTCCCGGTTCCGCGAGATATCCGCGCAGACTTGTTGCCCGACCGCTTGCGGAAAATTGATGCCAAGTTCCTCGGCGAAAAATGCCCTTCCGGTCGTAACGGTCTTTCTCAGGGCGCGTTTGCAACAACGTGCTACATCATCGCCACAGCTCAACAACGCCATGGCCGTTGCACGATGGGCCATACCGCGGGCCAGCCCGGTCACGGGTGTTGCCCCTGTGATCATGCTGACTGCAACTCCCATTGATACGGCACCGCCACACGCTCCGTGATAGCCGCAGGTACCGCCCGGTATTTGCATGCTGCGTCGAATTGTTTCCTCGATATAGTCTCCCGGAAGTTTCACCCCAGCCCGCTCACTGGCCAGTAACAGGGCAAGTCCGGCCATGGCATGATGCTCAGGGCCATGCATCGGCAGACCGGGCAGTCTGATCAACTCTTCGAGGATATCTTCCGGGGCCTGCGCCTTTGTTGTCCTTGCTAATTCGGGAAGTCTTTTCAGGGCCGGATCGCTGTGACAGGCATCACAGATATAGTGACCTGACTGGCAGACAACTGCGCTCTGTTCCAGGCGGCCACATTGCTCGCACCTGACGGCTTCTCCCCGTTCGTGATAAACGAGAGCCTGTCCACAAACCATGCAATGTTCGGCTTTATGTCCAGTCATGTAACGCTTTCCCCTGATCTATATCAATGAGTAGTGCGTAGTCCTGTTGGGTACGCAACAGTAAAAACCTACCATAATTGCATTCAGAACGCTTGCTGATAGAGTATAAGAGTCTATTAATGATGGAGGTGTCATAATGGAGCAGATCGTCTTCCGTGAAGACCCGCTGGCCAGACTCGGTACCGCCTCAACCTATCAGGAACAGCTGACTGTCGTCCATGAAGTATTGCAAAAACGTTGTCCAGGGATCGACCGGATCAGTATTGCCCTGTACGATATCAAGACGCACTCTCTAAAAACCTTTATTGCTTCTCCGATTGAAGAAAGCCCGCTGAAAAATTACCAAGCCGTTCTGGCCAATGATTCTACGCTGAGCAAGGTCGGCCGCGATTCAACGCCACGCATCGTCAACGACCTGAGAATTTACGAGGATCATAACTCGGTCCACTCCCACGCACTTGTCGGCCATGGGTATGCGTCGAGTTACACTCACCCGTTTTACTTCAACCAGGAATTGTCGGGTTTTGTGTTCTTCAACTCATTCCACAACCGGTATTTCCGGGAGCGTGTCCTGGAGCAAGTGGAAATTTTCGTTCACCTGATCTCAGAAATGATTATGAACGATCTTGCGGCAACCCGTGCCCTGGTCGCCGCTATGCGCACATCGGTCGGGATGGTCCAGAAGCACGATCTTGAGACCGGCAGCCACCTGGAGCGAATGTCTCGTTACGCGCGCCTGATTGCCAGTGTCATGGTTAAAAATGGCTATGAAAAACTCGATGATGAACAGATCGAACAGATTACCCTGTTCTCACCACTGCACGATGTCGGCAAGCTCGGTATCCCTGACAGCATCCTGCAGAAACCGGACCGACTCAACAAAGAAGAGCGCGAGGTGATGAATTCCCACACCATGCTGGGGCGCCAGATTGTTGATGACCTGATCAGTAATTTTGGTTTTGAACGTGTTCCGTATATCGATTATCTGCGGAATATTGCTGAACTGCATCACGAGTCAATGGATGGCAGTGGTTACCCGCACGGGCTGCGTGGTGAGGAGATCTCTGCCGAGGCGCGCATCATTGCCGTCAGTGATATCTTTGACGCTTTGACAACCTACCGACCTTACAAGGAGCCCTGGTCGAACGAACATGCTTTTGCCATGCTGCAACTGCTGTCCATTGACAAGCTTGACAAGGGCTGCGTCAGGGCCCTGGTCGACAGCCCAGGCGAGGTTGCAAAGATTCAACAGCAATTTGCCGAAGTTGCTTAAAGGCCCGATCATGGCATAAAAAAAGGCCAACTTCACTTAGAAGTTGGCCTTTTTGTTGGTTTCTTTGTGCAACTACATGTCTTTGCCAGACACCGCAAGATCAGTTGATGCAGTCATCTGTGCCGGTTCCGAACGCAGGGCAAAATCGTAGGTGTCCTTGAGCTTATTGGTGAAGATGGTCCCCAGCCAAAGTGGGCTCCAGACCACACCGGCAGCCAACCAGCGGCCGCGTGCTTCAGTATCGACTTCGTCGGTTACCACAACGAAATTGACCGGTTCAAAACCGTCCTTGGCAATTGTCACATCATGCTGGGCGTTACTGCTGAGCTTGTAGTCGTAAGCGCATGGAGTGACTCCGATTTCCTCACCGTCGATAAAGACCTGCGCACCCGGCGGGGTTGAGACAAAAGCTGCCCGTTGGGCACAAGCACTTGTGAAAATAGCCAGAAGGATGATGATGAACAGTTTATGGTACATATTCAAGGCTTTCTCCCCCTAACGGTTTTAAGAACGAATCTGGTTATAATTAGAGCAAGCGATATGCCAAGTCATGGCGTTTTGCCAAGTTTTGATTTTTAGACTGTAGATTACGACCATGAGAGGTGAAGATGGTTTGTCATTTCAAGAGGTTATGCTACGGAAAAAGTTAAATAGAACTTTCTAACATTCCAATATAAAACGCTTTTTTAATTTTTAATCACCGTGTAATGGCCGTGTGTGTTGTCATTTGACCATGACTTTTGCAGTAAAATATCCACAGTTGATACAAAGATGGCCCCCGGCAAAAAGGTCTGACGGTGGAATCATTGAGCCTTTTAATATTTTCTCGAATTTTACCACTATATGTGTCTGGCAGAGAAGCGGATGTCATGATACCATGCCACTCCCTGAACCTAACCTGTCAGGATTGCAAGGTAACCAGCCGGTAATGGTTGCAACAGAATGGCTGTCGATAGTTGCGATATTTAGGGACTGACTGAGTATAAGGAGGAGTGATCCATGTCTTGGTTTGGTAAAATCATGGGCGGGAGCGTCGGGTTTATGCTCGGCGGCCCGATCGGAGCCCTGGTCGGCGCATCTCTGGGGCATGCCTTGATTGATGACAAGACCCGTTCCGGTCTCGCCGAATCTGGCAGGTTGACCGGACAAGAGCAGCGCCAGACGGTTTTCTTTACTGCGACTTTTGCCATGCTTGGCAAGATGGCCAAGGCTGATGGCCGGGTTTGCGATAATGAGATCAGCGTTGTACGCAGTTTCATGCACGACAAGCTGCGGCTTGACGGTCCTGCCCAGCAATTCGCAATCAGTGTCTTCAACGAGGCCAAAGATAACAACACTTCGTTCGAGGAGTATGCGCAGCAGTTTGGTCAGGTTTTCCATCACGAGCCACAATTACGCATGATGTTTTTCGAGATGCTTTTCACCATGGCGCTGGCGGACGGCGTCCTGCACCCCTCGGAAGAGAGAATCCTGCGTGCAGCACCGGCGCTCCTCGGTTTGCAAGGTGATGTTTTTGACACGGTTAAACGACAATTTGTCAGCGACCTCTCTCACCACTACGCAGTGCTTGGTCTGAAGAATGATGCAGATATGGGTGAAGTAAAAAAGGCTTATCGCAAACTGGTCAACGAATATCACCCTGACAAGATTGTCTCCAAGGGCCTCCCTGAGGATTTTATCAAGTTTGCGGAAGAGAAATTCCGTGAGATTAATCAGGCGTATGAGGCAATCCAGAAGGCGAAGAAGTAAAAGCCGCAACTATGAGGTAGGGGAGAAGAGAAGGACCAACACTGTTCTTTTGGACCGAATGATATTTATGAGCTATGGCATTAACAGAGAAGAAGCTTTGGAGCTGGTCAGACAGCACGTCAGATCGCCGAACATGCTCAATCATTGCCTGGCCGCTGAAGCTGTAATGCGGGCGCTGGCAGTGAAGGTTGGTGAGGACCCTGACAAGTGGGGCCTTGCCGGACTGCTGCATGATCTGGATGCCGAGTCTCATACCGATCTGGATGTACATACCCGGGAGACAGTGCGTATTCTCCAGGAAATAGGAGTCGATGCAGAAATAGTCGGAGCGGTTCGTCTGCATAACGAGCAGGCTTACCCTGGAGAAAAGCGTAGCACGCAGTTCCAGCATCTGCTGGCGGCAGGGGAGACGATTACCGGGTTGATTGTTGCAACGGCTCTCGTTTACCCCGACAAGAAACTGGCCAGCGTCAAGCCGAAGTCGGTTCGTAAAAGAATCAAAGAGAAAGCTTTTGCTGCCGGTGCCAACCGCGATATCATCCGCGAATGTGAGGTCGGCAACATTCCTCTGGACGAGTTTTGCAACCTCTCACTGCAAGCGATGCAGGGCATTGCCGACGAGCTGGGCTTGTAAGAGTATCGTTGTCGGGTTAGAATAACCTTCAACCGCAAAAAATGAGAGCATGAAGCGTTACTGGTAGCAAAAGTCGTTGGCAACGGAAACGGACATCCATGTTGTTGGAAGAGCCGGGGCTGCCCGGCTTTTTTAATTGTCATGAATCCTCGTTGCATAGAGACGAACGCGCAACAAACGTTGGCTAGAAAAAGTCAGAAATAATCACGAAAAGGATATTCGTAGATGCGTACCTCGAACCCGATGATGAAGGAAAGTGTTTTTACTAAGGCGATAGCCGGTACCGAAACCATGACCCTGCAAGGGGCGGTGAACAAGACTGTCGCCCTGCTGGCCCTGGTCGTGATCGGCGCCAGTTACTCCTGGAACCTGTTTTACAACCAGGGGCCCGAAGCTGTTCAGCCGTGGATGATCGGCGGCTTGATCGGTGGCTTTGTTTTCGCCATGATCACCATTTTCAAGGCGAACTGGGCGCCCAAAACGGCACCGATATACGCAGTCCTCGAGGGCCTTGCCCTCGGCGGCATTTCCGCATTCTTTGAAACACGTTTCCCGGGGATTGTCATACAGGCCGTTGGCTTGACCTTCGGAACCCTGTTCGCTTTGCTGTTCGCCTACAAGGCTCGTTTGATCAGGGCCACGGAGAACTTCAAACTGGGTATTTTCGCCGCTACCGGCGGCATCGCTGTCGTTTACCTGATCAGTTTTGTCGGTCGCATGTTCGGCTGGCAGATGCCGGTGATTCACGAATCCGGGCCGATGGGTATCCTGTTCAGCCTGTTTGTGGTCGTTGTGGCTGCGCTGAACCTGGTGCTCGATTTTGACTTTATAGAACGTGGTGACGGTGTCGCACCCCGTTACATGGAGTGGTACGCGGCTTTTGGCCTGATTGTGACGCTGGTCTGGTTATATCTGGAGTTATTGAGGTTGCTGTCAAAATTGAGGAGCAGGTAATCTCTGTAGTGTTTACGTAACAGACAAAGGGCCGGAGTATTATCCGGCCCTTTGTCTGTTTGTGTGAAAAAATATTTTCTGGCAGAGCCTGCTGCTCAGTGAATCGTCGAAGCCATCGCTTCAACTTCGTTCTCCAGCATGCGTCGTGCATGCTCGGTAAATGACGATCCCATCAAAGTAACAAATTCACTGGAATCCACTATTGCAAAGCGCTGTGCAAGGGGGATTTTGCCCCAGAGTTCAGTGTCCTCAAGAAGTGCCACAATCTGCTGGCGCTCAAAGATCAGTGATTGCAGATCGGTAATGTCGATAAATATCTTTTCCATGACAACCCCCTTGCTTGTCTGGTTTGGCGGACAGTCCGGCCAGAGAAAAGATTTTTTACTCATACATGGTTTAACAGCAAAAGTTGTTCCCAACCAAGGGCTCCTTGAGAAAAAATTTGAGAATTTCATAAAAGCCCATGTTTTCGGTAGCTTACAGAAGACATTGATGACGATGTCATCCTGAATGAGGAGTACTAAGTAAACAGCGGTTACGTTTTTTGCCAACAGATTGCGCAAAAAAGGCATGATCAGTTGTTGTTGACAACTAAATTGTTGTTATCCCAACAGACGCTTAATGCGAGGGGAAAAATGAAAAAAAGCAGGTTTTATTCTGCAAGTCGTTTAACTGTATTTCTCTTCAGTCGAGATATTCCTCAACCCCCGCCAACCCTTCAAGAGCTCCACAGGGCAGTGAGATATGTCCGCCAGAAATGTGAGCTTCCCGCGGGTTGATGCGTACGACTGTAGCACCGAAACGTTGCCCAATCCTTTCACTCATGTAACGAATCGTTGGAATCGCTGTGCCGGCACCCATCTCGATCACCACGATCGGCTCATTCTGATGCTGGGCGAGGAAACTGTCAAAGCGCATTTCCTGACCGCGGGTCCGGTCGGAGAGCCAGGAATAATCGCCGAACATCAGGATGTTCGGACGGGCAGGCTGGCTGCAGTTGCGGCATCCCGGAACATGTTGGGCACGCATCGTGTCAAGGTCCACAGGGATCGTTTCATCATTGTCCCAGATATCGTGGCCGCAAGGCGAAAGACATTGCAGGTGATGGATTGAGCCATGGACCTCGAGCACCTGGTCTTCCCGGTAGCCTGATTTCTGGAATTGTCCATCGACATTGGAGGTGATGACGAAGCTGTCCTGGCCGAACTCGTCGGACCAATCCTGCAACATCTGGAAGCCACGATGTGGCTCCGTTCCCCGGTAGAGGTTGGTCCGATGACCGTAGAATCCCCAGCCAAAGGCCGGGTCCCCCTCGAAGTTTGCCGGATTGGCAGCGCCGACGAAGTTGATGCCGAGCCGTTCGTACATCGGGTAGGCATTCCAGAACCCCTGGTCACCGCGGAAATCCGGCAGCCCTGAATCCACGCCCATGCCCGCCCCGGCAGTGACGACCATGGCATTGGCGCTCCTGATGGCCTCGGCAGCTTTTTCAAAATGTTCAGAAAGGTTCATGATCTCCTCCGTCGATAAATTGCAAAGTGTCAGTGGCGCAAGACCCGTATCGATTTATTTTATTCCGACCTCCACCATTGTCGGTGTCAATACGGCTATCACCTCCTGCGGTGACAGCCCGATCAGGAAGCCGCGTTTGCCGCCATTTATGTAGATGGTCTGAAGCTCCTGAATGGTGCTCTCCATGTAGACGGGCAGGGCTTTGCGGGTCGCAAAAGGTGAGGTCCCGCCAACCTGATAGCCGGTATGCTTCTGGGCCATGTCAGCGCTACAGGGGGAGATGGTCTTCACGCCGAGTGTTCTGGCCAGTGATTTGGTGGAGACTTCCTGATCGCCGTGCATCAGGACAATCAAGGGGTTGTGGTTTTCATCCTCCATCACCAGGGTTTTTACGACATGGTGCTCGTCGACCTGCAATTCGCGGGCGGAGACGGTGGTCCCGCCGCGCTCCTCATAAGCGTAGAGGTGGGATGTGTAATCAACCTTCGCCTGTCTAAGCATGCGCGTAGCAGGCGTTACCGGGGTCTTGTCTTTACCCATCGGTGTGCCCTTTGCGCTAGAAAACCCAGCTGCCGACCATCATCAAAAGGCTGGCAACTGTCAACAGGGTGCAGATCATGCCGAGGCCATTGAAGAATGGGCGCATAACCTGTCGTCCGCGGACCCCGATCGGCAGGACCAGTCCGAGCAGTGCCCCGCCAAGGGCCCCGCCGAGATGGCCGGCGTTGTCTGCGCCGACCAGCAGGCCGAAAACGAAGGCAATCGCAGCCCAGCGCAACATGAAGTTACGATAGTTGTGCGCCATGGCGCCGCCGACACGATGAAAGTAGGAAATTGCAAAACCGATCAGTCCGAACAGGGAGCCCGAGGCCCCGACGACCGTAACCCACTGCTTGATATAAAGGATCTGCCAGGCAAATCCGGCAACCGTGGCCGTGAGTGCGGTCAGGACGTAGAGAATGACGAACCGGACAGTACCGATCTCTTCTTCGATCATCGGCCCGATCTGGTACAGGACCATCATGTTAAAGCCCAGGTGAATCAGGCCGCCATGGGCGAATGCATAGGTGATACAGCGCCACCATTCACCTTCGGCCAGGACCAGCGGCCAGTACTGGGCCCCGGAGTGAATCAGCAGGTAACTGTTTGGACTGAAGAGGGTTGAAAAGCCCAGCCCTCCAACTATGCCCTGTATAGTCATAATGCAGAAGAGCAACAGGTTGGTGGCGAGGAGGATTTTGGTCGCTGACCAGTTGCTACTTATGATGTTGCCATAACGAAGATTTTGCAGGTTGCGTTCCCACTTCATGATGCGCCACTGCCAGCGTGTGCCGTTCATCCCGAGACGATCAAAAAAGTTCTTCCAGTCCATATGAATCCTTATTCGTCAGCCATAGCCGGCTTGATGTCTACCAATGGCGTGCCATTGAGGCAATCCAGGCCTCGCACCGTGATGGTCGTACCCTCAATCGATTCGATCGGCAGGACCGCAGCTCCGATCGGATTGCATCGGTTGGGTGTGCGCAGGGCAAAGACCCCGGTCAACTCACCGGTGCGTCGCGAATTCTGCTGCAGGACAGTACGGTCTGCGCGGTCAAACCAGTAGAGGATCAGGATGTGCTGTCCGGCCTGCAACCCCATCAACCCGTCACGCAGATTCTCATTCACGACCAGGCGGCATACCGGGCCGTCCAGACTGATGTTGCGCGGGCATTCCTCAAGAGTCCTGTACGGAGTGATAATCTGCCCGATCGGCTCGATAGTTGCGCTGGTCATATTATCTCTCGACGGTCACCAGTTTCAATGCCAGTCCGACAAAGATCGTTCCGGCGACCCAGTTCATGATCCTCTGGGCGCGCTCGGACCGGTTCAGCCAGTCACCCAGCGCACCACCGATCAATGCCACCGAACCGAAAACAAGGATCGTTGCCAAAATGAATACGCCGCCGAGGGCGATCATCTGCAGGCTGATGGAACCACCTTGCGGGTCAGCGAATTGAGGCAGGAAAGCAAGAAAGAAGATGGAAACCTTTGGGTTGGTAACGTTCATGATGATTCCACGCCGATAAAGGCCCCTGAGACTTTTTTGCTGCCCGCCGTGCACGCTGATTTTCTCCGGAAGTGCTTGAAAAGCACGCCAGGCCAGGAAAACCAGATAACCGGCTCCGATGAGTTTCAGCAGGGTGAAGGCAATGGCCGAGGCCTGAAAAATAACGGCGACCCCGAAAGCAACTGCTCCGGTATGTACCAGGAGTCCGGTGCACAGGCCGAAAACAACCATGATCCCAGAGAGTTTGCCATGCAGTGCGGACTGGGTCAGGACGAAAACGTTGTCCGGCCCCGGGGCAATGGCCAGCAATACCGAAGCAATAAAGAAAGCTGAGATGGTTTCAGTAGAGAGCATGGCTTCTTCCCTGTTATCCGCCGCTGGAACTTAAAACCTTGATGCCGAGCGTCACCATTGCAACACCGAATGCTCTGTCTATCCAGTGCCCGGCTTTCAACAATCGACCTCGGACCAGCTCTTTAGTCAGCAGAAATGCCAGGGTCGTGAACCAGATCATCTGTAACAGCATGATCCAGCAACCATAACTCGCCAGGGTCGGTAGCGGCATGTCGGGAGACAATACCACAGTAAAGAGTGAGAGAAAATAGATGGGTGCTTTCGGGTTGAGTGCGTTACAGAAGAACCCGGTTGCCACGTGGCGTAGCGGCGACCCGTGACTCGAGATCTGTACAACACACTGGAAATCATCGTTGCGCGGTTTTGCGCGTAGCCCCTTGACGCCCAGGAAGATCAGGTAGATTCCCCCGGCAACTTTTATCAGAGTCATCCACTCGGCAGAATGGGCAACGACGGCAGCCAGTCCTGCGATCGAGTACAGGATGTGAATTGACAACCCGAGGGAGATGCCAAGACTGGTCCATATCCCGGCTTCGCGGCCATGCAGGAGTGATTGCCTTGTCACCAGGGCAAAATCCGGTCCCGGAGAAGCGGCCGCAAGTAAGTGGACGACTGTAACGATAATAAAGCCTTGCCAGAAATCCATGGGTTTTTACGAATCCTGTTAAGCGGGGTTTCGGCAACTGACCGGTAGAGATGGCAGCAAGCGTCAACCCTGGGAAAGAATTTTACGGAACTCTGTTGGTATCTTGTCTTAGAACGCCTAAAAACAGGCAGGCCCGTACATTGTCGATCATCATAACGCTGTGCCCCTGTGCATGCAAGTTTCTAGAATTACAGTAAATTATACTTGAGAATATCTTTTACAACGCTTCCCTTCCATGCTGGCGCAAAACGACTGACAGTCTTCGTAATTCCAGAAAGAGGTTCGAAAGAAACAAATCCTTACGTATGATTTGCGTAATCCGGGCGGGTTGTCTAACATTGTAATGGCAAGGTGTTAAGGAGTGTTATGTTGAGATTTTTTCTTACATCAGTGATCCTCTTTATCCTCATGGCGGGTTCGGCCAGCGCCGGGCAGGTTTCCGGGGTGGTCACCCTTTTCAACCAGGAGACCAGCGAGCATATCGAGAGCCTGCTGAGCAGTCGCGGATCCGGAGTCTCTCCGAGAATCGGGGTCTCCCGACTTCTTTCACACGATCAGATCTTCAAGCTCTATCAAGACCGGGGGTTCGCACCGCTATGGCTTGACGGTTGGCAATTGAAGCCGGGCTCTCTGGTTCTTCTGGCCAACCTGCGGGATGCAGGGGCACACGGTCTCTGTGGTGATGATTACCTGCTTGTGCAACTGGATGGACTGATTCGCCTGCAGGAGGATTTCGCGCACAATAACCTGCCTCTGGCCCCACAGAATCGTGCAGTCCTTGACCTCTTCCTGTCCCAGGCTTTCCTGACTTTTGCCACTCATCTGGTTGAGGGCCAGGTTGATCCGAACCTGGCACATGTCGACTGGCGCGCCAGGCAGCGCAAGGTCGATCTGGTCAAGCTTCTTGAATATGCGCTCGATAAAGGCAGAATGCTACAGGTCCTGGAAGGCTTGTATCCACCCCACGAAGAGTACCGAGCCCTTGTCAGGGTTTTAACAAGATACCAGGAACTTTCCGCACTTGGCGGCTGGCCGGCGATTCCCCCAGGCTCGACCATCCACCCCGGTGACAGGAGTCGCCGGGTCCGGCAGCTGAAGAAACTGTTGCAGGCGACCGGAGATCTGGTCATGACCGTGGACGCCGGTAACCTGTATGATCAGGAAACCGTTGGTGCGGTCATGAAATTCCAGGCCCGCCACGGTTTGGTCGATGATGGCGTGGTAGGTTCGAGAACCCTCGTGGCCTTGAATATCCCGGTGGACCAGCGCGTCCGCCAGATCGAGTTAAACCTCGAACGCTGGCGCTGGATGCCGAAGAGTTTCGGCAAACGACATATTCGCATAAATGTGGCGGATTTCAAGCTGAGCGTAATCGATAATGGTGAAATGGTTCTGCAGATGCCGGTAATCGTCGGTACGCAATATCGCAAGACCCCGGTTTTCTCAGCCCAGATGACCTATCTTGAATTTGCTCCTTACTGGACCGTTCCGCCAACCATTCTCAGGGAGGACAAACTGCCGATTATCAAGCGGAACCCCGATTACCTTGCAGAGCACCATTTCCGGATTGTCACCGGGGGTGAAGAGGAAGTATTTATCGACCCTGAAGAGATTGACTGGCAGGAGATTGAAGCTGAAAATTTTCCTGGGCTACTGAGAATGGACCCGGGGCCCTGGAACCCACTGGGACGTGTCAAGTTCATGTTCCCCAACCGCTTCAACGTGTATCTGCACGATACAAACCAGTCCTACCTGTTTGACAACAATACCAGGTCGTTCAGTTCAGGTTGCATCCGGGTTGAAAGGCCCGATGAACTTGCCTACTACCTGTTGGCAGAAGAGTTGGGCGAGGAGAGGCTGGACGAGCTGTTATCGGCGTCCGAACCAGAGCAGGTCCCCATCAAGCCCGTGCCAGTCCATATCCAGTACTGGACAGCCTGGGTGGACCAGGAGGGTCTCGTCAATTTTCGCCCGGATGTCTATTTCCGGGACCTCGATTTGGAAGTTGCTCTGAAGAACCCTGCATACCGGGTCATGGAGCAGCTGCAGGCGAGTGCTGGAAAGAGGCTGGCTATGGTTGAATGAGCAAGGGAAGAAATGCGGTCGGTTTAAAAGAGGTCCTTGATCCAACCGAAGGCAACCATGGTGCCGACGGCAGAGCCGAGCGATGAGAGGAAAAATACCAGCAGGACCCTGGTCAGGCGGTTGCGCCACCAGCCGCTGATCCCGGCGATATCTTCTGAAACGTTTTCCAGGTCTTTGACCTTAGGGGGAACTATGAAAGCCTGAACTATACCGGTAACAAACCCGGCCCCGATGGTTGGGTTGAGCGAAGTGATGGGCGCCGCGACAAAGGCGGCCAGAATCGTCAACGGATGACCAAGGGCGATCAGGGCTCCCAGCGCTGAAAGGACGCCGTTGGCAAGGACCCAGGCAACGGCAGCGTTGGCCAGCTGTTCAGTATTGCCGACCATAAACCCATAGATAAAAAGACCTACCACGATAGCCGGCACCAGCCACGGAAGCAGCTTGGACAGGGTTGTCTTTTCCGGAATGATTGACAACTCGCTTATTTCCTCAGCGGTTATCTCCTGTCCCAGTTTTTTCAGAATCCCTGGCATGTGCGCTGCGCCGACGATGGCGACCACCTTGTTCCCCGGTGATTTGCGGATGTGGTAGGCCATGAAGGTATCACGTTCATCGACCAGAATCGTTTTGACGGTCGGCAGGATATCTGACATCTCATCGAGCATGGCCGACAGGGTGTCGGTCTGACGCAGTTTGGCCAGTTCCTCCTCATTGAGCTCCTGGGTGTCGAAAAGGCTCGCCAGCAAGGTCGAGAAGAGGTTCATTTTCTTCCAGAAACCGGCCTTGCGCCAGGCACGCAGCAGGGTTGTGCGGATCTCCCGGTCGACCAGCTGAATGTCGAGACCCATTGCATCGGCAGTTTCTGCTGCGATTGCCAGCTCGGCACCGGGTTTGACCCCGGTCTGCAGACCCATTCGCTTCTGGAACGATGCAAGGGTCAGGTTGGCCAGAAGGAAAGGTGCCTGCCCCTGCCTGAGGACCTGAACCAGGTTGAGTGACTCCCAGTGGCGAGGATTGCGTAAAGCCCGGTGACGTTGCTCGTCAAGCTCGATGCATATCGTGTCCGGTCTCTCATCCTGGATGACTGCTTTGACAGTATCGACTGAATCCTGGGAGATATGAGCTGTGCCGACCAGAACGAATTCGCGGTCGTCGAGCGTGATGCGATGGATGTCGGTATTCTCGTGAGTACTCATGAGCCTCTGCTTGAAAATCCGGGCAAAGATAGCACAGGATCGGATGAAGAAGAAGGAGAATTGCTCGCCAGATGTTTTTTGACAGAAGCGAAACGATCTGCTGAGGGCGTGCACAGTAACAAAAAGACGCCGGATGATCCGACGTCTTTGACTCTCCACACCTACCGTGGGTCCGTGGCCTCACGACGACGGCCAATAAAGTGGGTAGGACTATGAACGCTTCAGGCGTCCTGCTCCGCGACAGGCTTGCACACCACGTTCGCAAGTAACCTTCCCGATCAGAAAGTATTCCGCGTGGGCATAGCGACCTCACCTGCAGGGCAGAGAGTTGAAACGGTGACTCAATGCAGTTTCAGTATAGGGAAAATGCCTCGGCAACTCAAGAATAAAGCTGGTATGAGCCGAAGATAATCTGCCTAAAAAGCCGGCAGGGTATGCACAGAATAAAGCAATCACCTGTGGCTGAAAAATAATGGTTTATAAAATCCCTGTTATTCCATGGTTTTCTGGCACGGCAAGGATGGCACGGCTTGTGCGTTATCAGTAGATACGATGATCGCTACAAGTTTGCCAAATATATCTGAACAGAAGTCCGAACGCTTGTTGAACGCCTTGATCGAGATCGGTCAGGAACTTGCTTCGACAACCGATCTCCAGGAACTGCTTGATTCCCTGCTCAGGGTGGCGCGAGATGTCTTTCGCTTCGAGAATGCAATTATCCGCCTTCTGGACGAAGATGGTCTACACCTGCTCGCGGCTACCGCTTACGGTTATACCGAGGATGCCATGGGGCCGATCCGGATCGGCCAGGGCGTGATGGGGAGGACTGCAGAAATACAGAGGCCGATCCTCGTTGAAGATGTCAGCAGGCTTCCTGACTATGTCCCGGGGATCCCTGGTGCTCAGTGTGAACTGGCTGTCCCGCTGATCAGCAAGAACAAGCTGGTCGGTGTCCTCAACGTGGAGAGCCCCCGTCCCGGTGCCTTTTCCCACGAAGACATAGAACCTCTGATGATTCTTGGCCGCCAGGCCGCGATAGCCATCGACAATGCGAGACTTTATGGGCGACTGACGAAGATGTCGGAGAGTTATCGCCAGCTGTACCAGTTCAGCGACCGGATTCTGAAGAGTGTCAACCTTGGAGTGTACACTGTCGATATAGAAAAGGTGATTACGTCTTGGAACAGCAAAATGGCAGAAATGAGCGGCATATCTTCTGAACAGGCGATCGGCGCGCGTTTGGATGAGCTCTTTCCCAATCTGGCTGAAGAGGGTGTCATCGAAAGGGTCGACCGGGTCCTGAAGAGTGGCAAAAAGGAAAAACTTCGACTCCTGCATCGACAGTTGGATGGCACGGGCCGTTTTCAGAAACGCCGGCTTGCGCCATTGCGCGACGGCGACGATGTGACTGGTGTGGTCATCATCGTCGAAGATATTACCGAATTCAAGCGATTGCTTGATCAGACCATACAGAGTGAAAAATTGGCCGAGGTCGGCAGGCTTTCTGCCGGAATTGCCCACGAGATAAATAACCCGCTGGCCATGGTTGCCTATGCAACGGAACTGCTCAAGCGTGAAAAGCCTCTCACCGGTTTTCAGGAAGAGATGCTCGACAAGATCGAAACGGAAGTGGAGCGCCTGAAAAACCTGACCGGTGGTCTGTTGTCGTTTTCAAGTAATCGAAGTACGCTGAACCGGGTCGTCAACCTGAATGACCTGATTACCGAGGTGCTCAAGCTCCTGCGCTTTGAACTCCAGCGCAAGGCGATCCGGCTTGAAACGGAATTCAGTCAAATCCCGGTCATTTCCTCCGATCCGAACAAGCTTAAACAGGTCATTATAAACCTGGTGATGAACGCGGTCCACGCTATACAGGGTGAAGGCAGGGTGGTACTGAAGACCTGTGTCAACCGGGACGGCCACCTTGAGCTGCTGGTCAAAGATGATGGCCCGGGAATCCCTGCTGAGTTGCAGGAACAGGTTTTTGCCCCGTTCTTCACGACCAAACCGGAGGGTGAAGGGACCGGCCTGGGTCTCTATATCTGCCAGAATATTATTCGTGAACATGGCGGCGTCATGACTCTGGAAAGTCAACTCGGATTGGGTACGACATTCCGTATTTGTCTGCCTGTCGAATGAGCATTTAATCTGTGCATCTGTGTTGATTATTTAAGCAGATTAAATTCATGAATGGCCAGCATGGTTAGCAACATACTGAAATAATTGAAATATTAATCTTGGCACGGCAGATGCTATAGTACAGGTCAAACTCAGAGGGAAAAATGTATCACACAGTCCCTGGGTAAAATATCAGCACACACTAGGGACAACGACGTCTCTACTTTTTGATGCTAGGCAACGGCGCCTTAACTTCCTCTCTCGGAAGCTGAGGCGCTTTTTTATTTTTTACTCTGGAAAGGAGATAAAGGTAATGATGAAGAAAATCGAGTGTATCGTCAAACCGTTCAAACTGGATGATGTCAAAAATGCAATCACGGATTTGGGCATCAGCGGTATGACAGTAAGTGAAGTGCGCGGTTTCGGCCGCCAAAAGGGACATACGGAACTCTACCGTGGCGCGGAATACCAGGTTGATTTCCTGCCCAAAATCAAGATTGACCTGGTTGTCAATGATGAGCAGGTGGCTTCCATCGTTGAGGCGGTGCAGAAGGAAGCCTGCACCGGACGTATCGGTGACGGCAAGATCTTTGTGACTGACGTTGAGCAGTCGATCAGGATCCGTACCGGAGAATTCGGCCCTGAATCTCTTTAAAATTTACGAAAACTGAAAAAGATAAAGGAGAAGAAATCATGAAGAAGTTTCGTATTGCACTGCTCGCCGGTTCCTTGATTGCGCTAC
Organism: uncultured delta proteobacterium; assembly: GCA_963825575.1. GTDB lineage: Bacteria > Desulfobacterota > Desulfuromonadia > Desulfuromonadales > BM103 > JAFDBW01. Next base: position 72,605 of record CAWGUB010000023.1, on the reverse strand, counting down.
CGGCCCTCGCCCTGGCTGAAGACGCACCGGTTTCGGAGATGTCTTACATCCTTAACACCTTCTCGTTCCTGATCATGGGTGTGCTGGTTATGTGGATGGCGGCCGGTTTCGGTATGCTCGAGTCCGGTCTGGTCCGTTCCAAGAACGTCGCGACCATCTGTCTGAAGAACATTTCACTGTTCGGCATCGCCGGCATCCTCTTCTACCTGTCCGGTTATAACCTGATGTACGCCGGTGTGGATGGTGGTTACATGGGTTCTTTCGGCCTCTGGGCTGCTGATGACGCCGCTGCCCTTGGCGGTGATTACTCCGCCGGCTACTCTGCCGCTTCCGACTGGTTCTTCCAGATGGTCTTCTGTGGCGCTGCCTGCTCGATTGTTTCCGGTTGCGTTGCAGAACGAATCAAGCTCTGGTCGTTCCTGGTGTTCTGCGCCATCCTCTGCGGTCTTATCTATCCGATCCAGGGCTCCTGGGGTTGGGGCGGTGGTTGGCTCTCGGAAATGGGTTTTTCTGACTACGCCGGTTCCACGATTGTTCACTCGGTCGGCGGCTGGGCAGCATTGACCGGTGCCATCATCCTCGGCGCCCGTAAAGGCAAGTACGGCAAAGGCGGTCGCATAAACCCGATGCCCGGTTCCAACATCCCGCTGGCGACTCTCGGTACTTTCATCCTCTGGATGGGCTGGTACGGCTTCAACGGTGGTTCGGTGCTTGCTCTGGGCGATGCCGCAAGTGCTATTGAAATGTCCAACGTCATGGTCAACACCAACCTCGCCGCCTGTGGCGGTATGATCGCTGCCATGATCATGGTCCAGGTTCTCTACAAGAAGGTTGATGTCACCATGGGCCTCAACGGCGCCCTGGCCGGCCTTGTCTCGATTACTGCCGGACCTGCAACGCCCTCTCTCGGTGCCGCTCTACTGATCGGTGCTGTCGGTGGTGTGTCTGGTTGTCCTGGCCGTTCCCTTTTTCGACAAGCTCAAGATTGACGATGTCGTCGGTGCCCTCTCGGTCCACCTCGTTGCCGGTATATGGGGAACAATGGCTGTACCGTTCACTGACGGTGAAGCAAGCTTCCTCACTCAGTTCATTGGTGTCGCTGCGACCGGTGCTTTTGTCATGATTACGTCGGCCATTGTTTGGCTGGTTCTGAAATACACCATTGGCATCCGTGTCAGCGAAGAAGATGAGTATCGCGGCCTTGATATATCGGAAATCGGTATGGAAGCCTATCCTGACTTCCAGACTGTTCACCTCGGTGGCATGGGTTCCCCGGCTCCCGGTCTCGGCGACGCTCCCGTTGCAGCACGCGTAGCCAAACCGGTCACTCAAAGCTGATCAATTAATTTCTCCCACGGGACATTGTGTCCCGTGGGGGATTTTTTGTTTTAAGAAATACCAAAAGAGAAAAAATAAGGAAGACGGGAACTGTTGGACTCGCCTTGTTTGTTGGGTTCCTCACGTTGAGTGAGACGTTTAGCAGATGCCCTGGTTTAAGATCTTCCCGTTAATTGCCCCAAGGGGCAGCATCGGTGGCTCACCATAACTCCAACATCTCCTGAGCAACTTCCCCAATCCGGTCCAGGAAGAACTGCCAATCCCCCAGACTGTTGTTGCGAGAACCATCCAGGGTCTGCCTGGCAGAGGTTATCCGTTTCGAGACGTTCTCAAAACGGCCCTGGTTTGTGATTTTAAATGAGTCCGCTGGTTGGCGATTCTCCGGGGTGGTGCAGTCACATTTACAATAGATTTCGGTGGTCAGGATCTGATCTCTTTGTACAACGGCTATCTCTCTGGCCCTGGCGAATAACTCTGGATGGAGATTGTTTAAGTATTGCAGACCCTTCATGGCGTTATTGAAGAAATTTTCACAGGGGTGGAAGAGGTCTCTGTATTCCCTGACGGCCCGCCGGATGATTTTTTCTTCCCAAAGGATATCTTGAGGCAACTTGAACGCTGTCTTGCGCCCCTTAGCCTTGGAATACTCGCTGTGGTCGAATAGTTCGGGAGTGAGCTGGTCGCTGTCTTCGAATAGCTCGGGAGTGAGCTGGTCGCTGTCTTTGAGAATTTCAGGGTAAGCCTGCTCCATTGCCTCCAGAAACTGCTTTGCCCTGTACTTCTCCTTGGGGTTGCCTATCGAGAGAATGATTCGCTCCAAGGCCATCCTCTGACGTATCCGATGTACCCAGACAAACTCACGGGCGGTCAACTTTTCAGTGGGTTTTGTCATCGATCCACTCCAACAGACATATTGGATATTCGGCTATTGTAGTCATACTATATAAGGATCAACCTTAGCTCCACCCGTAGGGCTCTCATCGCCTGCGTGACGAAAGAATATCACAATAAACGGTTTTAAGAAATTGTCGGGACCTGCCTATGGAGAGGATTCTCTTTTGCGTAACACCAGGGTGTAAAATTCAACGGTAGATGCAGAAGTCCTTTTCATGCACGCAAGTACGAACCCCGAAAAGACTTTTCCACTTTGACACGGGGTGCTGTCTTCGCGTCAGGCTGCAGTGAATTTCAGGGCCGCCGAATTGATGCAGTAACGCAGGCCGGTGGGCTCTGGACCGTCTTCAAAGACGTGCCCCAGATGCCCCTCGCAGCGGCTGCAATGTACTTCGTTGCGTACCATCAGCCAACGGCGGTCCTTGGTTCGGCCAATATTCTCCCTGGCTATCGGCTGGTAAAAACTCGGCCAGCCGCTTCCGGAATCGTATTTGTTGTCGGAATGGAACAGGTCCTGTCCGCAGCAGATGCATTGATAGACGCCGGATTCGTAATGTTTGTCATATTCGCCGGAAAAAGCACGCTCGGTGCCGTGCTCGCGGGTCACACGGTATTGTTCTGGTGTGAGCTGGTCCTGCCACTCTTGCTTGGTTTTTTTGATAGTGCTCATGATGTAAGTCTCCCTGGCTGCATATCAGCAATCGAATCCGTTCAGCATATCGTAACATAACTCCTTCTTTGCTGCCTGGCTCAGGGGAATTCCAAATCGAATCACAGCGGGATATCTGGTGCAGTGCGGCCTGAGAAAAGACAGCTGCATATCGTGGCTGTTGGTTGGCGCTGTGGTCTGAAAGTTTTGCTCACACAGGAACAGTGTGGAAGCATGTTTTTGTCCGATGCATTATTCCCGTATGCTGATATTATAACTGTGCAAGGAAAAATGATTCAGTCCAAATATCTGGGGAGATTAAAATGAAAAAAGTTCTGTTGCTGGTTATGTCTACACTGATTCTTGTGTTCCTGAGCGCATGTTTAGCGCCGCAGGGCGAGACTCCAGAGAAGAAACGTGCCGCGATCATCGACATGCACGATGACACGCTCTCCCGGCTTTATCAGCAGCGGCCTACGGCCAGGGATGTAATCGACAAGTCCGCCGGTTACGCGGTTTTCAGTAATGTGAATGCCCTGTATCTCTTCGTGGGGGGCGGGGGCGGCTATGGCGTCGCTGTCGACCGGTCATCAGGACACAAGACTTACATGAAGATGGCCCAGGTTGATCTTGGACTGGGGCTTGGCGTCCAGGACATCCGTGTCATTTTCGCTTTTCACAGTGCCCGGGCTTACATGAATTTCGTCAACAGCGGTTGGGAGTTCGGCGGTCAGGCTGATGCGGTAGCCAAGGCGCGTGATAAGGGTGCCGCAGCGACCGGAGAGATTTCGATCGATGCTGAAACGACCATGTACACCATGTCGGAAGCAGGCCTGATAGCCAAGGTCAACCTGGTCGGAACCAAGTACTGGAAAGATGACAACCTGAATTATTAAGCGGAATTATCTCAGCGAGGAAATACGATATGCCGGAGATTGAAACAATCGACATTATCAGGGCGAAGGATCGCCATTTTACAGATTTTGGCTGGCTGAAGACCTATTGGCTATTTTCCTTCGCCAACTATTACGATCCACACAATATCCAGTTTGGCGCCTTGCGGGTGTTCAACGACGATGTGGTCGAACCGGGCACCGGTTTCCCGACCCATCCCCATGAGGAGATGGAGATCATAACCATCGTCCTTGATGGCGAGATGACCCATCAGGACAGCATGGGCAACAGAGCAGCCATCAAGGCTGGTGACGTACAGAGGATGTCCGCCGGGACCGGTTTGACTCACTCCGAGTTTAACCTTGCCGATAAGCCTGTACACTTCTACCAGATCTGGATCTTGCCTGATGTCCAGAGGCTCGAACCCACTTATGATCAGCTCAGTTTTACTCCAGATCAATGGCAGAACAGGATCCTGCCGGTAGCTTCCGGACAGGGGCTGGAGAACGTGGTGAGCTTTCACACAGATGCCACCATTTATCGTGGGCAGCTGGATGCTGGTAATCGGCTGGATTTTGACAATACGGCCGGACGCAGGGTTTTCATCTATCTGAACGAGGGTGAATTGACGGTGGATGGTTTGGTCCTCAACAAGGCAGATCAGGCCCGTGTTGATACGGAACAGGCCCTATGCCTGGTGGCCGCTGTTGACGCCGAGTTCATCCTGGTTGATGTCCCGTCCTGCAAGGGGTGGGGATACAGCGACAGGACCTTAAGCGGAGAGAAGCAATAAACCGATTCGTAACTGCGGACAGATAAAATGTTGCAGGAGTCTTTATAGTCATAAAGCCATCGGAAAATTCCTTCGCAGGGCGGAGATAGGGCGGGCGTGAGACTTGTCCTGTTAGTTTAGATTAACAGGCTAAATTAACCAAGGCCGGCAAAATTGCCGGCCTTTTTGTTGTTTGTCGTGCAGAAAATAATTTAGCAACCACTGATCCAGGCGAGGTCAAGTTTGAAAGGTCCTTCCTGGCGATCGGCAATAAAAAGGCCGAAACTTTTCACCCTGGCGGTATCCATGGCGGGGATCGTTGTCAACTTGACGCCGTGGTGGGTGGGGGCGAAGGTATCGAACGGCAACGTTATCTCCTGCCATGAATCGGCCTCAGTCGCGAAAGACGTCTGGTAGCTGACGCCATCGTAGTAGAGGTCGGTACGCAGGCTGAGCTTGTAGGTATGGCCGTCGCCGCGCGCGCGGATTTTCAAGCCTGAATGCCCGCTGAGATCGAAACAGCCGTCATCCGAACGAATCGAGGCGAAACCGCCGTTATTGTCCAGAGAAACGATGCCGGAGAATCGCAGGCCAATGCCCTGCAGGTATTCCGGACAGCTTTTCGAGCAACCACCCATAATGCGGTCATCGATTGCTTCCCACTTGATTGCCTGGAAGTCACCGGTGAAGTCCAGAAACATATTGTCCCTTGAATCGCCCATACACGTCTCTCCACAAGGATGTCATTAATTCATTGGCATGGCTTCTACCGCGATTCGGGGAAGAATGTCAACAGTGCAAAGTCGCATCAATCGATCTTTTAAGGGTGATGATAGAGAGACAGAGAAAGCTTCCTCTGGAAGACACTGCGGCTGTTGTGATACATTACCCGCTGGCGAAGAACCCAGGAGTCCCAGAATTCATTTATGCATCTCTTGAGATCACTGCTACTGCTTCTTGTCCCAGGCGTACTCTTCCTTGCCGCGCTCTACCTGCACCTCCAGGTGCCGGTCCCGGCGGCTTGGCAGGGGTTGTTGTCCCTCTTCCCTTACCTGGCGGTTGCTGCCGGCCTGTTTCTTGGTTGGCGTTTCAACCGTACCCGTGTTCTTTGGGCAATCGCACTGCTGATTTTGGTCGAGCGAGGCTTGGCACTGGCAACCCCTTTCGGTCGCGAATATCTCATGTCGATCGCGCCGCTGTTCGTCCCAGTAAACCTGGTGCTCTTCAGCTGGTGGAGTGAGCGTGGGTTGATCACCCTGCACGGGTTGTTTCGTCTGCTCTCCCTGCTGCTCCAGTTTGCGGCTTTTTCCTGGCTGTACTTCTATTGTGCCGGTGATGTGATTACCTTGCTGGCCCGGCCATTATTAGTCCGGCCATGGCTGGACTCACTCCCTTCTTCGCAGATTGCCCTGTTGGTCATAATCCTTTGCCAGATTGCTCTACTGGTCCGGTTTTATAATCGGCCGGAAGCTCTGGAGGGCAGCTCGTGTTGGGTTCTGCCCGCTGTTGTTGCAGGGCTCTGGTGGCCGGAAACGTTTGCTTTCTGGGGAGGCGTTGCTGCATTTCTTTTGACGGTTGCCATCATTGAAAGCAGCTTCAAGATGGCGTTCAATGATGAGTTGACCGGGTTGCCGGCACGTCGGGCCATGAATGAATTCCTGCTCAAGGTCGGCCGACACTATACGATCGCCATGGTCGATGTCGACCATTTCAAGAAGGTCAACGATACTTATGGCCATGATGTCGGTGACCAGGTTCTACGCATGGTCGCGACTTGTCTGAGAAGAGTGAGCGGTGGTGGTCGCGCCTACCGCTACGGAGGTGAAGAGTTTGCAATCATCTTCCCCAGCAAGGGGCTTGAGCGCGCTTTGCCACATCTCGAGATGCTGCGTGAAACCATTGCCGGCTCGGGGTTTGTTGTGCGTGGCAAGAAAAGACCTAAACAGAAACCAGATGCACCGATCAGTAAGGCAAGCGGGAAAACGCAACTCCATGTCACGGTCAGTATCGGCGTCACCAGTCGTGATGATAATAACACGACCCCTGGAGAACTGATCAAGGCTGCCGACCAGGCTCTCTACAAGGCAAAGAAGGGTGGGAGAAACCAGGTTTGCAGCGCTTGATGGAGATTGGACTCGTTATGAAAGGGCAACGGCCGCTGAGAGTCTCAGCGGCCGTTGTCGTTTCAAATCTATGTGCGTAAATGGTTAACTGACAGAATCTTCCGGGTAGGAGCCGATCTTGTGGATCGTCAGGTCAGAACCACGGAACTCCTCCTCATCGCCAAGGCGGAAACCAAACACTTTGACAATTATCGAGTAGACAACAAAGCCGGTTGCAAGTGCGTAGACAATGGCAAAAAGACTGCCGATCAGCTGTGACATGAAGCTGACGCCACCCAGACCACCAAGGCCTGTGTAGCCGAAGATCCCTGCAGAGATCCCACCCCAGGTGCCGATGATGCCATGCAGTGGCCAGACGCCGAGGACGTCGTCAATCTTAAGTTTCTCCTGCTCCCATTGAAAGCCGTAGACAAAGATCAGGGCACCCAATCCGCCAATCAAGAATGCCGCAAAGGGATGGACCAGGTCGGAACCGGCACAGATGGCAATCAGGCCAGCAAGGGCGCCGTTGTGTGCGAAACCTGGGTCGCATTTTGTCGCGACTACGGCAAACAGGACGCCGCCGACCATGGCGAGCAGTGAATTCGCCGCAACTAGGCCGGAGATGCCGGTGATGTTCTGAGCGCTCATGACGTTGAAACCGAACCAGCCGATCGCAAGTATCCAACTGCCGAGAGCCAGGAACGGGATATTGCTGATCGGGATTGCATGGCTCTTGCCACGTACCCAGCGGCCCATTCGGGGCCCAAGCAGCAGGACTGCCGGCAATGCGAGCCAGCCGCCCATGGAGTGGACGACGACGCTGCCGGCGAAATCATGAAACGGAGCACCGAATGTGCTGGCAAACCAATCCTGCAGGCCCGAACTGTTTTGTCCCCAGATCAATGATTCGAAGAAGGGGTAGGTGAGGCCTGCGAAGATAGCCCCTGCAAAAACCTGTGGCCAGAAACGGGCCCGTTCGGCAATGCCGCCGGAAATGATTGCCGGGATACAGGCAGCGAAGCAGAGGAGGAAGAAGAAGCGTACCAGCTCATAGCCCTGGTTTGCACCAAGCAGCCCTTCTGCTGACATGAAAAAATGTACCCCGTAAGCGATCGGGTAGCCGACAAGAAAGTACACGACGGTTGAGACGGACCAGTCGGTCAGGATTTTCACCAGGGCGTTGGTTTGGTTTTTCTTGCGGACGGTACCGACTTCAAGGAAGGCAAAACCTGCGTGCATGGCAAAAACCATGACCGCACCGAGCATCAGGAACAGGACATCACCGGAATTGGTGAGTGAACGAACAGCAGAATCCATGGATGAAGACCTCCTCGTCTTTCTTGGTCGGCTGCAGACACCATTGTCCAAGCCTCCCATCGCTAGGTTCAATACTTGTGCCGGAAATATTTACTGTAATTCCAGATGGTTATACCTTAACTCATGAGGGGAGTGCATGGCGGGTGCTTATTTGTCGTGCAGGGTGCGCCTTTAATTTAGGCAAACATGAATTGCCGGCGGACTTTCCAGATCTCCGCGAAGTTTCCATATCTCAAGTGATTGGCGGACAGGGGAGAGATATGATAGTTTGGAAACATCTATCTCAGCGAGGTGAAGACATGACCGTGCAGGTCCAAAGAAATTTCGTGGTCAACTTTTCCCGTGGCTTTTTTGCCCCGTTCCGAAGTGTCAGGATATTGCGAAGTAACCCGCGATTACTGCCATATATCATTATCCCATTCCTGATCAATGCCATTGTATTCAGTGGCGCTGTCTATTTGGGCTTGGATTTTTTCGGCACGACCGTTGTGGAGCAACTTCCACACGGTGAGGCATGGTACTGGGCTGCTCTTTACTGGCTGGTCTGGACGCTGGCGGTCCTGGTGACGGCCGTGCTGGTTTTCTTCACCTTTACCGTGGTTGGCAACCTGATCGCGTCCCCTTTTAACGACCTGCTCTCGGAACGGACCGAACAGGCTTTGAGTGGTCAGACCAACAACGAGGTGTTTTCAATCGGGCAATTCCTGAGTGATGGATGGCGAACCGTATTGATGGAAGCGAAGAAGATGTCGATCTTTGTCGTGATCATGGTGTTGATTCTGCCGCTGAACCTGTTGCCGGGAGTTGGTAGCGGGCTCTACACGGTCCTTGCGGTTGGCCTGACACTCTTTTTTCTCAGTTTTGAATATCTGGGTTTTGTCATGGTCCGCAAACACAAGTTTTTCAGTGAACAGAAGAGCTACATCTTTGCCCGCAAATTTCTCATGCTTGGTTTCTCATGTGGTGTGATGGTGCTCCTGGCTATCCCGTTCTTTCAGTTGCTCTGTATCCCTCTGGCCGTGATCGGTATTACCCGTCTGTGGTGCGAAGAAAAAGCGTTGGTCCAGCCGGACAGTGCTGCAACCAGGGTGCCGACGATGGAAGAGTCAAGGTAAAGGGCCAGTCTGTTATGAAAGACCTGATCATCAAAGCGGCCCGTGAAGCGGGGACCCTCCTCATGGAGAACTTCGAGCGTGGTATCCGTGTCGAGTTCAAAGGTAAATATGACCTGGTAACTGAAGCTGACCGCCAGTCGGAAGCACTGATTGTAGGACTGATTCGGGAGCGGTTTCCTGACCACGATATCCTGGCAGAAGAAGATGACTACGGCCAGCTGAACTCTGACCACCGCTGGATTATAGATCCGCTCGATGGCACAACCAATTTCGCCCATGGCTTCCCATGGTTTGCTGTTTCGATTGCACTGGAGATAGGTGGCCAGTTGACACTGGGGGTTGTCTATAACCCTTATGTGGGTGAGTTTTACTTTGCAGAGCGTGGTCAGGGAGCCTTTCTCAACGATCGCCGTCTGCAGGTTTCAGAAACCCGCCTTCTGGAACGAGCGTTGCTGGCCACCGGGTTCGCCTATGATCACAAGAATTGCAAGGCAAATAACTACGATTATTTCGCCCGTTTCCAGAGAGAAGCCCAGGCATGTCGCCGACCCGGAGTTGCCAGCCTCGATCTTGCCAGTGTCGCTGCCGGACGATTCGACGGGTTCTGGGAGATGAAACTGAAGCCGTGGGACCTGGCGGCAGGAATTCTGCTGGTCGAAGAGAGCGGTGGCAAGGTCAGTGATTTTGATGGCAACCCGATGACCCTCGAATCTCTAGAATGCCTGGCCAGCAATGTTCTGATTCATGAGGAAATGCAGAAAATTCTGCAGCCGGGATGTCGCCCCCATGCTATTCCATCAGTCTAAATTGCCACTTTTAACGTTCAAACAGACCATCGCCTGCTCTTTTGCCGTTCTGGCGCTCATGTTGTCCACGTGTGTTGCAGAAGTTGTCGCCTCGCCTGTCAATCAGGCCGGAGAAGCCGTTGCCCTGCTTGAGCAGAAGAATTATGCCGGCGCACTCGAAGTCCTGCATTCCCTGGAAAAAACCCTCAGCAATCCAGCGCAGATTTCCAATATGCTCGCCGTTGCCTATCTGGGGCAAGGCTACCAGCTGCTTGCCGCCGGAGAATTCCAGTCAGCCCGCGACTCTTTTCGTTCCGGTCGCAGCTACAACAAAGAGGATATTCGCCTCTGGCAGGGTGAGGCCATTACCCTGTTTCGTCAGGGCAAATACCCGGAAGCGATTTCTTTGCTCGATCAGGCCCTTGGAATCGATCAGCAAAATCCGGATGTATACCTGCTTCTCGGCAAGGCCTATTACGCCGGCGGACGCATGGCTGAAGCCGTCGATGCATTACAGAGGTGCCTGGAATACGGTGGCGGTGATGAAGTTGCCGGTTTACTCGACAAGGTGCGTCGGGAGTGGCAGATTGAAGAGGAGATGCGACTGGAATACCGGGGGCATTTCCAGTTGTCCTTCGTCGACGGTGAGCACGCCTCAGCACTGGCCTCCGACATCCTGGAAACTCTTGAAGACGCCTACGTGGAAGTGGGCTCCGATCTGGCATATTACCCTGATGTCAGGGTACCGGTCCTGCTTTACTCCCACCGGGACTATGCAGATGTGACTCGATTCGCCGGATTGGGCTGGTGCCGTCTATGACGGCAAGATTCGTCTGCCGCTGGCCGGTATGCGCGGGATGACCAAGCGATTCTCAGCGATCCTGTATCATGAGTACATGCACGTAATCGTCCATTTTATGGCGGGCAGAAATGTGCCGGTCTGGCTCAATGAAGGGTTGGCGGAGCTTGCCGGTCGCCGGATCGATTCCACTCCGCTGACCGATTTGACAGCGGCCTCAGAAGCAGGTCGGCTCCTCGAGTGGCGTGATCTTGTAAAGCCGTTCTGCCGGTCTTGCCGGATTACCAGGTTGCCTGGCGTACGAACAGAGTTATTCCCTGGTCCTGTTCATGGTCGACAGCTATGGTTGGCACAACATGGCAGAGCTTCTGGAGAGCCTGGGAAAACAGCAGGGATGGTAGGGAGCCGTTACAGCTGTTTACCAGGAGTACGGACTGGATTGGCCTGCCATCCAGAAAGAATGGCAGGCCGGCCTTCACTAAACGATATTACTCTGTCTTGTCCTCGGACTGCACCGTTGCCGGTGAAGACTCCTCGGCTCTGATCTGCTCGACCTCTTCCTCGAGAGCAACCGCTTCGGCCCTCAGTTCATCAAGCCTGTTCAGGACAGTCTTGACCGCCTCCTGGCTCAGGATATTTTTTTTGCCGGCTTCGCGCAAATCGTCAACCAGTTTGCCTAGTTCTGCGTGAGTTGAGCCGATCTTTTTATGCAGCGCGGAGATGTCGATCTTCTTCTGCACCAATTTTTTATACTGGTTGGCCTTGAAGGTGGCAGTGTTGAAAGCATGCCGAGTGCTCCCCCAGATTTTCTCTGTGGTTTCCTTGAGCTTTTCGAGGTGATCATCTTGATGCTCGGTTTCTTCGCCGGCTCCAGCTTCTTGTGATTTCAGTTCTTTATCTTGCTCGTCCATATCTTCCTCCTTGGTTGTTTGCATAAAGCTTACCATTGTCCAAAACAGGGTCAAGGTGATCTTTTTACTATCATTTCTTGCTCCTGACAGTTCGATCGTCTAAAATTATGCGAGTTTAGATTACAAGGAGGAACATTATGGCTTCAGCCGAAAGAGGACAGACCAAATTTCAGATCAATTTGCGGCGCTATTTACGGGAAACGGGCGTCGATCGCGACCTGACCCGTGTTATTTGCGAAATAGCCAATGCCTCAAAGTATATTATTAATGCAATCCGTACCGGTGACCTCGGTGTGGCCGGGACATCAAACCTCTATGGTGAACAACAGCTGGCACTCGATGTCTTGTCAGACCGGATTATTCAAAAGCGCTTGATGTATTCCGGCGTGGTCGCCAAGATGGCCTCCGAGGAGGTCGATGAAATTATAACGGTGTCAGTTCCGACCAACGGCCGTTATTCTGTTGCATTTGATCCTCTTGATGGATCCTCCCTTGTCGATGTCAATCTTGCTGTCGGTACTATTGTCTCCATTTACGAGGGAGATAATATCCTGCAACCGGGGCGGAATCAGGTTGCTGCACTCTATGTCCTTTACGGCCCCCGCACAACCATGGTGGTGTCAACCGGTAACGGCGTGCATGAATTTGCCATGAACCTGCTGATGGAATTTGACCTGGTCCAGGAGAATATCCAGCTGGAGGGATCGGCCAAGATCTATGCCCCTGGCGGGGCCCGCAATAAATATTCCAGCGGGGTCGAAAAGTTTACCCAAAACCTCGAGACCAAAGGTGCCAAACTGCGCTACAGCGGCGGATTTGTCCCGGATATCAACCAGATTCTGATCAAGCGAAGTGGTATCTTCATGTATCCGCACCTCACAGATGCTCCCGAGGGCAAACTTCGCCTGCTCTACGAATTGAATCCCATGGCCTTCCTGGTTGAGCAGGCAGGTGGTGCGGCATCTACCGGCAGACAGAGGATCCTTGATATTGAGCCGGAAAGTGCTGATCAGCGTGCGCCGGTCTTCATCGGATCACCTGACGCTGTCGAACTTGTGGAAAAATGTATCAGGGAAGAAGAGGGTTAGCTGGCGCTTTGATAAGTTAATAAAGAGGGCCATGTAACTTGTTACATGGCCCTCTTTATTATGGCAGGTCAGTCAAGGGTATAAAGCGTATCGTCGTGCTCGGGGGGCAGGTATCGCTTCTTCAAGCCTTTCAACTTCTTCTGGCTGAACAGGTCGTTGCCGTCGAACAGCTCCCCCATCTCGGTTTCAATCTGTTCCGGGTCCTCACCTGCTTCCAGGCGGCTGAGGGCCTCTTCTGCGCCTTCGCCAAGATCCATCCCGGTCATGCTTGAAAACCTGCGCATGAAATTCGCCATAGCTTTAGGGTCATTCTCGTCCATGCTCTCCATCTCGCCTGCCAGGGCCATCATCGCCTGCTCCATTTTTGATTCGTCGATATCCGGCACGCCCTCGTCAGGTGCGTCGAGGTTTTTGGAAATGGCAAAGGCAGAAACCTGCTTTTCCAGCCCTGGCTGATTACAGCGTGGACAGGACGGGGTTGTGTCCGTGTTGACACGACGGGAGAGGAAGTTGAAAATGGCATGGCAATCTGCACAGTAGAATTCATAAACGGGCATTTTTATCCTCCAGATCTCTTACCTGACATTTTTTAACGCAAAGCCGCTAAGAGCGCAAAGGATAAATGCATTGTTATTGACAGGCGGTATAGAATGAAAAAGTCCGGCGGGATACCCTGCCGGACTTTTTTACACTGCATGTTCAGAGCTGTTTTAGTTGGCCAGTTCCTTGCCCTTTTCGAAGCCGAGGCTGAAAGCCTTCTTGTTCAGTTCCTTGAAAGCCTCCGGGACCTTACGCAGCACGGCCTCTTCACCGGCTTCCCTGGAGACTACACCGGTCAGACCGATCATGGCGCCGAAGGCAACCACGTTGGCAACGATCTCGCGACCGATGTCTTCCTTCGCCATGCGCATGATCGGCAGGCGATGGACGATAAAATCCCCTTTCGGTGCGGTATGTACAAAGTCGGCGTCAAGCAGCAACAGGCCGCCTTTTTTGATGCCGTTCGCATACTTATCGGCTGCTTCCTGGGTCATTGCCAGGCAGGCGTCGACGATGGTTGCTTTTGGGTAGTCGATTGGTGCGTCCGAGATTATAACCTCGGATTTCGAGGCGCCACCACGGGCTTCAGGGCCGTAGCTCTGTGACTGCACGGCGCTTTTGCCTTCGATGATGGATGCTGCCTCGGCGAGGATGATTCCGGCGGTGATCAGACCCTGACCACCGGCACCGGAAAAGCGAAGCTCATAACGTTCAGCCATGGTTCTTTCTCCTTAGTGTAATGATCAGGCGCCTTGCGCCTTCTTGATAACTTCTGCGTACATATCGCAGTACTCGGGCTTTTCCGTATCATGGAACAGCACGCCAGTGAGGAATTTGCCGGCGAGCTGTTCGGCAGTCATCTTGGCGGCAGCTTTCACCGGAACAGCATTGGCCTTGAGGTGCTTCATCATGTCGACAACGGAGCGGAACTTGTTGCGGCGACCGTAAGTGGTCGGGCAATCGTCGAGCACCTCGATGATCGACATCCCCTTGTGCTGGATCCCCTGCACGATCAGCTTGTCGATCTCACGGGGATGGGCAGCGGTGGTCCGGGCGACGAAGGTCGCACCTGAACCGATGGCCAGCTTGGAGATGTCAAAGATCGGGTCCGGGTTGCCGTAAGGCGTGGTCGATGCCTTGGCGCCGGTCGGGGTGCAGGGTGAGAACTGACCGCCGGTCATGCCGTAGATGAAGTTGTTCATCAGGACATAGGTCATGTCGATGTTGCGGCGGCAGGCATGGATGAAGTGGTTGCCGCCGATCGCGGTCCCATCACCGTCGCCGCCGCAGCAGATAACAGTCATTTCCGGTTTGGCCATCTTGACGCCGGTGGCAAACGCAGCAGCGCGGCCGTGGGCGGTGTGCAGGGTGCAGGCGTCGAGGTAACCGGGGAGGCGGCTGGCGCAGCCTATCCCTGAAACGATAGCGGTGTTCTTGCGATCCAGTTCACAGGTGTCCATGGCCCGGATCAGGCCCTTCATAACGATGCCGTGACCGCAGCCTGGGCACCAGATGTGCGGCAGCTTGCCGGGACGGATCGACTTCTCGTAATCGTAAGCCATTAGAGGACCTCCTTGACTTTGGCCATGATCTGTCCGGGATTGATCGGCTCACCATCGACCCGGCCTTCATGGACCACAACACAGTTGCCTTTGGCAACGCGCTCAACTTCGAAAACCATCTGGCCAAGGTTCATCTCCGCAACCACGATGGCCTTGACCTTTTTTGCCAACTCGGCAGTCCGTTGTACCGGGAACGGCCAGAGGGTGATGGCGCGGAACATGCCGGCCTTGATCCCCTCTTTGCGCAGTTCGTTGACTGCATAGCGTGCTGAACGGGCGGTCGAACCGAAAGACCAGATAATCACTTCCGCGTCTTCGGTCATGTACTCCTCGTACGACTCGATGTCAGCGATGTTGTCCATGACCTTGGCAATCTGGCGACGCTCTTCCGCTTCAACCAGGCTGGCCTTGGTGGTCGGGAAACCATCATCAGCCTTGTTCAGGCCGGTGACATGGTATTTGTATTCGGAACCGAAGGCCGCCAGCGGTGGAATCTGTCCCTTGGTGGAATCGTAGGGTTTGTAGTCTTCAGGGCCGACCGAGGGGGCTTCGCGATCGATGACTTCCAGTTCACCCGGTTCGGGGAACACGATGCGCTCGCGCATGTGACCAACGATCTCGTCAAAGAGAACCTGTACCGGCATGCGGTATTTTTCGGCGAGGTTGAAGGCGCGGACCGTCTCGGAGAAGATCTCCTGGCAGGATGCCGGTACCAGGGCGATGGCGGCATGGTCACCGTGGGTGCCCCACATGGCCTGCATGACATCGGACTGGCCTGGTCCGGTCGGCATGCCGGTCGAAGGACCGCCACGCATAACGTTGATGATGACGCAGGGGACTTCGGCGATGCAGGCATAGCCGATCAGTTCCTGCTTGAGGGAGACGCCGGGCCCGGAAGTCGCGGTAATCGACTTGGCACCGGTCAGAGATGCGCCGATGACTGAAGCCATGGCGCCAATCTCGTCTTCCATCTGGATGAATTTGCCTCCGACCTTGGGAAGTTCGATTGACAGAACTTCTGCGACCTCGGTCGAGGGGGTGATGGGGTAACCACCGAAGAACTTGGCGCCGGCATAAACTGCACCCATCGCACAAGCTTCGTTCCCCTGTAACAGAGCAACTTTCTTAGCCACGTTCACTCTCCTTGTATAGAAATGGGTCGTTTACTCGTCATGGACCTTGATGGCGAAGTCCGGGCAGAGCAGCTCACACTGCATACACTTGATGCAGTCTTCCGGTCTAGGGGCTGTGACCAGGAAGACGTCCATCTCCAGGACATCCTTCGGGCAGAATTCGACGCATATGCTGCAACCTTTGCAGTTACGCTCGATGATTTCGAGTCTTGCACCACTCATTCTGGTTCGTCTCCTTTGGGCTTGAATTTTCGCTGAAAACAGCGGATTTTGCGGCGAAAAGATATCACAAGTGGCCAAGCTACGCCACAATAATTTTTGTATACAGTATATTTTTTCAGTGTGTTTATTCTGGCTTAAAAAACACCTGAAATCTATGCGAAATTACAGTCTGGATAAGCAAGAAGGGCAATGTCGCCATTGCCCTTCTTTTGGGTACGACGTAAAGAGTATGAGCTTACAGGAGGCCCATCTTCTCGAGATCGGCAATCAGTCCTTTTACCGCGTTGACCGAGTTGTCCATCAGGGCCTGCTCGGTTGCATCAAGCTTGAACTCAACGATCTTTTCAACACCGCCGGCGCCGAGCACACAGGGGACGCCGACATAGTAGCCGTCAACACCGAATTCACCTTTGAGCAGTGCACAGGTCGGCAGGACGCGCTTCTGGTCCTTGAGGACCGATTCGGCCATGGCGATTGCTGCAGATGCCGGGCTGTAGAAAGCGCTGCCGGTCTTGAGCAGGGCGACAACTTCGCCACCGGCTGCCTTGGTGCGCTCAACCATGGCGGTCATAACTTCTTTAGCCTTGGCTGCGCTACCGTACTTCTGCTCGAGGAGCTCCATGACCGGGATGCCTTGAACGCTGGCATAGCGGACCAGAGGAACCATGGTGTCGCCGTGGCCGCCGAGAGTCATTGCGGATACGTCCTTGACGGATACGCCGAGTTCCCAGGCGATGAAAGCCATGAAGCGGGCGGAGTCGAGAACACCAGCCTGACCAAAGACGCGCTCTGCCGGAAAGCCGGTGACTTTCTGGCACAGGGTGACCATGGCATCGAGCGGATTGGAGATGACGATGACGAAAGCGTCCGGAGCGTTGTCACGGATGCCTTCGGCAACGGAGGTCATGATCTTCGAGTTGACTTCGATCAGGTCGTCACGGCTCATGCCCGGCTTGCGGGGCAGACCGGCGGTAACGATGACAACGTTGGCACCAGCGATATCCTTGTAGGTATTGGTGCCGGTGCAGGAAACGTCAAAGCCATCGATCGGCGATGCTTCGGCGATATCGAGGGTCTTGCCCTGGGGCATATCCTCGACGACGTCGAACATAACCACGTCACCCAATTCACGCAGGCAGGCCAGCTGAGCCAGCACGCCACCAATCTGTCCACCACCAATCAGTGCAATTTTAGGTCTCGCCATTTTTCTCTCTCCTTTGGATAATTGTTGGAATAAAAGGATGGGACGGAGCCGCAGGCTCCGTCCCATCATATTTACTTACATACTGTCGATAATTGCGTTAAATGTCGTGCTCGGACGCATCGCTGCGGCAGCCTTGATTGGGTCAGGGCGGAAGTAGCCACCGACGTCAACCGGGGAACCCTGACAGTCGATAAATTCGGCGTCGATTTTGTCAGCGTTCTTCTCGATCTCAGCGGCAACTTTTGCAAAACGTGCCTTCATGGCAGCGTCCTTGTCCTGAGCGGCAAGAGCCTGTGCCCAGTAGAGTGCCAGGTAGAAGCTGCCACCGCGGTTGTCAATTTCCTTGACCTTACGGGAAGGCAGTTTCTGGTTTTCAAGGTACTGGCCGATTGCTGCGTCCAGGGTTTCAGCCAGAATAGCCGCCTTCGGGTTGTTGTCGGCTGTAGCAGCCTGCTCCAGAGACGGAACCAGCGCACAGTACTCACCGAGGGAGTCCCAGCGGATGTGACCTTCCTTGAGGAACTGCTGCACGTGCTTCGGAGCAGAACCACCGGCGCCGGTTTCGAACAGGCCGCCACCGTTGATCAGGGGGACGATCGAGAGCATGCGGGCCGAGGTGCCGAGTTCGAGGATCGGGAAGAGGTCGGTCAGGTAGTCTCTCAGCACGTTGCCGGTTGCAGCGATGGCGTTCTTGCCTTGGCGAACCAGCTTGAGGGAGAACTTCATAGCCTCAACCGGCGGCATGATCTGGATGTCCAGGCCAGCAGTGTCGAACTCGGGCAGGTACTTTTTGACCTTCTTGATGATCTGCTGATCGTGACCACGCTTTTCGTCGAGCCAGAAGACACAGGGCTCACCGGAAGCTTTGGCACGTTTGACAGCCAACTTGACCCAGTCTTTGATCGGAACGTCTTTGGCCTGGCTGGAACGATAGATGTCGCCAGTCGAAACCGGCTGCTCCATCAGAACTTTACCGGCGGAGCTGACCACCTGGAACTTGCCGTTCGAAGGAGCCTCGAAGGTCTTGTCGTGGGAGCCATACTCTTCGGCTTTTTGCGCCATCAGGCCAACGTTGGCAACGCTGCCCATGGTGGCCGGATTGAACTGGCCGTTCCGGTTGGCGTCCTCACAGATCTCGCGGTACATGGTTGCGTAGCAGCGATCAGGAACCATGGCGATGGTGTCCTGCAGTTCGTCCTGCAGGTTCCACATTTTGCCGCCGTCACGCACAACGTTCGGCATTGATGCATCAACGATGACATCGTTGGGCACGTGCAGATTGGTGATGTTCTTGCGCGAGTCAACCATGGCCAGGGCAGCCTGACCTTCGTAACATGCGTTGATGTCCGCTTCGATCTCGGCTTTCTTGTCAGCTGGAAGCTTGTTGAGTTTGTTGAGGATGTCGCCCATACCGAAGTTCGGGTTGGCACCGATTTTTGCCAGAGTGTCGGCATGCTTCTTGAGAGCATCCTTGAAGTACACCTTGACGCAGTGACCGAACATGATCGGATCGGAAATTTTCATCATGGTCGCTTTGAGATGCAGGGAAAGCAGTACGCCCTTCTCTTTGGCCTCTTGAGCGGTCTTGGCGTAGAACTCTTGCAGTTTGGCAACCTTCATGACCGAGCTGTCAAACACTTCGCCAGCCTGCAGGGCAACTTCTTTCTTCACGGTTACTTTGCCGGCTTCGTCAACAAACTGGATCTTGACGGTGTCCGCCTTGTCCATGGTCACCGATTTTTCGGTCTCATAGAAGTCACCACCATCCATGTGCGCGACGCGGCACTTGGAGGTGCCCGGAGCCGGCCAATCCTGCATCATGCGGTGCGGGTTCTTCTGAGCGAATTTCTTGACCGACGCTGCAGCGCGACGGTCGGAGTTGCCCTCACGCAGCACCGGGTTGACGGCGGAACCGAGACACTTTGCGAAGCGTGCCTGCAGTTCTTTTTCTTCCGGGGTGTTGGCTTCTTCAGGATAGCTGGGGATGTCGTAACCCTTTTCCTGAAGTTCCTTGATACAGTCCTGCAACTGGGGGATCGACGCGCTGATATTAGGCAGCTTGATAACGTTCGCTTCAGGCTTAAGTACCAGTTCGCCCAGTTCTGACAGGTAGTCGGGTATCTTTTGCTGTTCGGTCAATTTCTCGGGGAAGTTTGCGATAACGCGGCCAGACAATGAAATGTCCTTGGTTTCTACATCGACGCCGGTTCCTTTACAGAATGCCTGGACAATCGGCAGGAAGGCGTATGTAGCCAATGCAGGTGCTTCGTCAATTTCTGACCAGATAATCTTAGCCATTTTCTCTCTCCTTAGAAGGTTTTATATCAGTATTGCCAGAGGCTGAATGTCAAAATAAAAAATGCGCAAGGAAGCCTTGCGGAAAGGTGTATACAGTATACAAACGGCTTTTGGGCTGTCAAGGAAAAAGTGTGGGGTGTTTCCCGACCAAAACCGTGGGAAACGCAATCAAAAGATAACACATTTATAGCTGATCGCTGGAGAATGGCAACAACATCTTTTACAGTGCGAAAAAGCCCGCAATACGGAGTTTTTTTAATCCTTGCGAGCAGGCATGAAAAAACCGGGTCAGAAACAGAATGGCGGGGATTCAGATCGAAAAAAGACTGGTGATGATAACAGTTTTTTACTGACCTGGAGGTGTGGCTCGGGGGACGGGAAAAATATCAGATTCCCGTGCTCTTTGGCGAGCGTCTTCAAGTTCTTCCTTGGTCATGTCTCGACGGATGCCGAGATCCTGGCCTGGGAATATCTGGCGGGGATCCTTGATCTGGTCACGGTTGGCCTGATAGAGCAGGGGCCAGAGCAGTCCTTCACCGTAGACTTGGGGTTGTGCTGAAATCGTCCAGAGGGTCTCGCCTTCACCAACGCGGTATTCCTCGACCAGCTCTATTTTTTGCTTGGGTGCGGGGTCGGGTTTTGCGGCCGGTGGTTTCTTCTCCACTTTCTTTTCAACTTTTTCTACCGGGGGGTTTTTCAACTCAGACTGGCGGGCTTTCTCCGCCTCGATCGCCTTCTGCTTTTCTTCCTGTTTGAGCCTGGCCTGGCCTTCTTCTGTGAGAACAACGGCACGCCGGGCATGCTGAAGTGCGTACTCGATCGAGTCCCGGGCGTCGCCGTACTCGGCCTTGTCCATCGATCTGCGCGCATCATTCAGAGCTGTATGTGCAGCCTGGTATTCGGCTGGAGCAAAGTCCATGGCCTGCAACTCCTGGGCTCTCTTGACCATGTACTCTGCTGCAGCCATTTCCCTGTGCGGTGGTTTGGCGCAGGAGATCAGCAATGCGACAAGAGTAAATATGAACAGGTGGCGCAACATATGATTGGCAGTCCGTTCCAAATCCGGAATCAGTCCTGTTTCTGCTGTGCACGTACTGCCAGGCGGATGCCCAACTCACGCAGCTGTTTTTCGTCAACCTTGCCGGGGGCTTCCGACATCAGGTCGGTGGCCTTCTGAGTCTTCGGGAAGGCAATGACGTCGCGAATCGATCCTGCCCCGGTCAGGATCATCATGATCCTGTCGAGACCGAATGCGATGCCGCCGTGTGGCGGGGCGCCAAACTCAAGCGCGTCGAGCAGGAAACCAAACTTCTCACGGGCTTCCTGTTCGCCGATGCCGAGCAGGTTGAACATCCTGCTCTGCACGTCCTGGTTGTGAATACGAATGCTGCCTCCGCCGATTTCAGAACCGTTCAGGACCAGATCATAAGCCTTGGCCCGCGCCTTGCCCGGGTCAGAATCAAGGAGCGGGACGTCCTCGTCAAGTGGCGCCGTGAAAGGGTGATGAACGGCAACATGACGGCGTGCTTCGCCGTCCCATTCGAGGAGCGGGAAGTCGGTGACCCATACGAATTTGTATTCGTTCGGGTCGGTCAGGCCAAGTTTCTGCCCAAGGTGTCCACGCAGACGTCCCATGGATTCGTTGGCGATTGTCGCTGTGTCGGCGCCAAATAACAGCAGGTCGCCTGGTTTTGCACCGAGAGCGGCGCCGAGCTGAGCGAGTTCTTCTGTAGTGAAGAACTTGGCGATCGGAGACTGCCAGCTGCCATCTTCCTGAACCTTGACCCAGGCCATCCCCTTGGCGCCGTAAATGGCCGCGAAGGCGGTCAGGTCGTCGAGCTCCTTGCGGGAGAAGGTTGCGCAGCCCTTGACGTTCAGGGCCTTGACCAGACCGCCGTTTTCGGCAACGCTGGCGAAGACCTTGAAACCGCAGCCTCTGACGATGTCGGTCAGGTTGACCAGCTCCATCTCGAAGCGCAGATCGGGATTGTCGACGCCGTAGCGGTCCATGACCTCGCCATAGCTCAAGCGTGGCATAGGCAGGGTCAGCTCGACGTCGATTGCGCTTTTGAAAATGGCCGCGATCATCCCTTCCATGACAGTCATGACGTCGTCTTTGTCAACGAAGGAGAGCTCGCAGTCTATCTGGGTGAACTCAGGCTGCCGGTCGGCGCGCAGGTCTTCGTCGCGGAAGCAGCGGGTGATCTGGAAGTAGCGGTCGTAACCAGAGATCATCAGGAGCTGTTTGAAAATCTGCGGCGATTGCGGCAATGCATAGAAATTGCCCGGATTGACGCGGCTCGGGACCAGGTAGTCGCGAGCGCCTTCCGGGGTGCTCTTGGTCAACATCGGGGTCTCGATTTCCAGGAAATCGTTATCCGAAAGATACTTACGGGTGGTCTGGGCGACTTGGTGTCGCATCATGATATTCTGTTGTATCGAATCACGACGCAGGTCCAGGTAACGGTATTTGAGCCGCAGGTTCTCCGCGACCTCAGTGTATTCGTCAAGCATGAAGGGTGGCGTCTTGGCGATGTTGAGGATACGCAATTCGCTGATTTCGATCTCAACCTCGCCGGTTTTCATCTTCGGGTTGACTGTGCCCTCCGGGCGCGGTGCAACGGTACCGATGGCTGCCACGACAAATTCGTTGCGAACAGCTTCGGCCTTGGCATGGGATTGGGGGTCTCGATCCGGGTCAAGGGCCAGCTGGCTGATACCGGTACGATCGCGCAGGTCGATAAAAATCAGGCCGCCATGATCACGACGGCGATGCACCCAGCCCATCAGGCAGACCTTCTTGCCGATATCTTCTTTGCGCAGGTCACCGCAGTAATGGGTTCTTTTCCAGTCTCCGAGTATGTCGCTCAAGGGAGTAACTCCTTATAAATATTGACTGTTTCCGCTCGCATAAAGACGCGTGTCCGACAGGACAAGCGAGCATTATATCGATGCCGTAATAGGGCGTCAAGCACCATCAGTCTCTTTGCTGAGGAGGTCTTCAAGACGGTCCAGTGCAACTTCTTCCTGGCGGCTTTCATCCATATACCGCAACTGCGCGACTCCACGCTTTAGTTCATCTTCGCCGAGGATCAGAACCCTCCTGGACTTGAGTTTGTCGGCGCGTCGCAACTGGGCTTTCAGACTCTTGCCGGTGTATTCCATCTCAACCGGGATGCCCTGGCGCTGAAGGTGCGTCAGCAGGGAGAAACCGGCATTGGTTGCCGCTTCGCCGAGAGTTGCGATAAAGAGCTCCGGCCGGGGTGGCTCAATGCTCTGTTCGCCGAGCATCAGGGCCAGACGTTCCAGGCCGATGGCAAAACCGATTCCTGGAAGTTCCGGGCCACCCAGGTCGCGGATCAGACCGTCATAACGGCCACCGGCTGCGACAGCATTCTGGGCGCCAAGACTTCCGGTCACCATCTCGAAGGTTGTTTTGGTGTAATAGTCGAGCCCTCTTACCATGCGGGCGTTGACGGTGTAATCGACGTCCAGTGCGCAGAGATGGCTCTTGACCTGGCCAAAGTGTGTTTCACAGCCGATACAAAGGTTGTCCAGCATGGCCGGTGCGTCGACGGTGGCCTCCTTGCAACCCGGCATCTTGCAATCGAGTACCCGTAGCGGGTTGCTGGTGTAGCGACGCTGGCAATCGGCACAGAGGCACGACAGGCGCTGCTCGAGAAAGTCGATTAGTGCAGCTCGATAAGTCGGCCGACATTCCGGGCAGCCGAGGGAATTGATCTGTAGCGATACATCTGGAATCTTCGTCGTGATGAAATAATGGCTGAGCATGGCCAGGACCTGGGCGTCGATTTTCGGGTCGTCGACCCCGATGACTTCCGCACCAATCTGATGGAACTGGCGATAACGCCCCTTTTGCGGTCGCTCATGACGAAACATCGGGCCGATGTAATAGAGCTTTGAAACCGGGTCCAGGGCATGCAGTTTGTGCTGAATAAAGGCGCGCATTACTGGAGCCGTGCCTTCCGGACGCAACGTCATGGAAGTTCCGCCCTTGTCTGTAAAGGTATACATCTCCTTCTCGACGATATCGGTGGTTTCACCGATCGAGCGGCAGAAGAGGTCAGTTTTTTCAACCACCGGGACACGGATTTCTCGGTAGCCGAAAGCGCCGAAAACCTTGCGGGCCTGCTCTTCCAGATGCTGCCAGGTTTCGATGTCGCCGGGCAGAATGTCGTTCATGCCCTTGATGCCGGTAATACTCACTTTAGAAACTCCGAATCTCTGGGTATCCAGAATTCAGTCTCAAGGATCAAAAATTTGTCTCAAAAAAGACACTATTCTGACTACTGAAACTGGCTACTGAATACAATTGGTTTTCTTTGCGTAGGGCTTTTTACTCGTTCTTGCGCAACCCGTCAACCCGGTAAACGGCTGCGATGGTGTTTTTCCCCTTGATATTAGATGAGCTTGACAGAAAGACGAGGCGTGATTCACCCAGGGCCAAGGCAGCCAGGGCGTTTTGGATTATGTACCGCTTACCTCAGAGGCACTCCGTGAGACGTTGCGGTCATGCTTGCCCATATACATGGCCTTGTCCGCCAGTTCTATCATCTCGTTCTTGGTGGTTGCGTGGATCGGGTAGGTGGCGTGGCCGACTGTCGCCGTCAGACGGCCGGTATTGTTGTGTCCAGTGGAGAAGTCATAGCTCTCGATGGTGGACCGGATGCGTTCGGCAACAATCTTGGAGTTTCGTGTGCCGGTCTCCACCAGCAGAGCGGTAAATTCATCACCACCATAACGGAACAGCATATCGGCGTCGCGGACGCACTCCCGCAGAAGATTCCCCACCTGGCGCAGAACGTCGCTGCCAATCATGTGCCCGTGCTCATCGTTGATGCCCTTGAACAGGTCCAGATCGATGAACGCGAGTGAAAACTCGAGTCCATAGCGTTCCGAACGGTTGATCTCCTGTTCCAAGGCGATGTGCAGGTAACGATGATTGTAGAGACCGGTTAAATCATCCGTGTAAATCAGTTCACGCGCGCCATGGAACTGGCATGCGTTATTGAAGCCGATTGCAACCTGCTCGGAAAGAAATGACAAGTTCTCAGCCGGCAAAACTTCGGGCATCTCGGAGCCACGGGGATTGCAAAGGACCAGCGCGCCATGCTCCTGGTTTTCCGTGTTCATCGGGAAGACCCAGATGGTCTTCAGATCAGGGAACTCACTGGAAATCACTGGATAGTCGGCAGCTTGAAGGAGCGTCGCCTGCGGCATGACGGCAGTGTGTTCAATCAGTAGATTCGCCAACTTCCCGGCCTGATCATCGTCGAAATCGACTGCACCAATATGACTGAGCCCATTCTGGTTGGAGAGAAAAGCCAGCCCTCGGCCCTTACCCACTTCGTTTAAAAGGGTGCTTAAAGAATCCTGGAAGAGCGTATCGACATCGAGTTGAGCGGAGAGGTGTTGGCCCCTCTGGTAGAGCCGAATCTGGCTGTGCAGCAGGCTGTTCTCGGCCAGCAGACGGCGCTGCTCGACACAGCTCTTGATCGTATGCCGCAACTGCTCGGGTTTACATGGTTTGATCAGATAGTCGCACGCACCGCCTTTCAAAGCTTCGATTGCGGTTTCTACCGTGGCGTTGCCGGTGGCAAGGATGATGTCCGGAGCCGGATTGAGGGAACGGGTACGGTGGATCAACTCCAGACCGCAGACTTCTGGCATGACCATGTCAGTGAGGATGACGTCGACCTGTTTGCGAGTCAGGTAGTCGAGGGCTGTTTTACCCGAATCGACCGCCTCGATTTCATACAGGTCACCTTCCGCAAGGATTTCGCTGAACAGGCGTCTGAAGAACACCTCATCGTCAACAATCAGAATTCGTGGTTTTGACATTTATCGCCCCGGCTAAATAATGGAGTACGCTATCAAACCAACTGAAATTAGTCAATTCTAAAGCCTTTTCGGTTTGCGTGAAGCCCCTGCCATTCCCCGTTTTGAAGTTGAAACTTCAGCACTCCCATCTGGTCTGTCCGGTAAAAAGGGATTTGTCGTTTTGCACATGCTTCTATGGTTTCCCTGTGCGGAAAACCGTACGGATTGCCTTGTCCGGCCGAGACGAAGGCTATCGATGGCCTGAATTCTTCCAGGTACAGGTCGGGGAAAGCGTGTCGACTGCCGTGATGGGGTAATTTCAGAAGATTGACGTTGCCCGGTACTCCACTGGCAAGGATTTGCCGGAGCCCTGCTTTCCCCAGGTCGGCGGTTAGCAGGACTCCCTGGCCAAGGTGGCTGGCATAGACGGCAATCGATCGCTCATTTATGTCGCTTGCCGTCTGGTCAGGGACGAAGAGACTGAGTTCGTGCCGGGGATCCTGTCGAATGTACGACCAGCCTTCGTCAAGTATTGCAAACGGGATTCCATGTCGTTGCAGGGCCTGACGCAATCCTTTGTCGAGTTCCGTGCTGTCTGAAGCAAGATAGAACTGTTTAACCGGGAATCGCCCGACGATGTAGGCCAGCCCGGCGGCGTGGTCCGGGTGGTTATGGGTCAGAATTACTCCATCGAGATGGTCTACCCCCATCCGGCCGAGCGCCGGGGCAATCAGTTGCTCCCCCGGATCGATATTGGAGCCTGGCAGGCCACCACCGTCTACCAGGTAGTGAACATCCCCTGATAGAGAGACCAGAGTCGCATCCCCCTGGCCGACACTCAGGGCGGTCACCTGGAAATCGGCCGGTCGGATGTGCAGCAGGGATGCAGCAAACGCAGTTGTGAGCAGAATACAGATGCGGTAACCCACGCGGTGTCGCACCGAGGGCAACGGCAACATGGCGATCAGGAGACCGCTCAGCAGGGTCAGCTTTGCCGGGGTCATGTACACAGGGATTGCCGTAAGCCACGGGATCTGGTTGATCGCTGCGGCACCTGCCATGCCAATATCCACTATCCAGGCTGCTGTCAACAGAAGCCATTCGGCAGGTGCTGCGGCAATCGGCAGGATCGCCATGCCTGCTAGCCCACAGGGAACTGCACCCCAGGCAATCAGAGGGATGGCAAACAGGTTCGACAGCAGGCCTGCAGGGGCAAACAGGTGGAAGTGCCACAAGACTGCCGGCAACGTTGCCATGGTGGCAGCAGCGGTGGTCAGCATCAGCATCAAAGGCCAACGGACCTTTCTCGACATTCCGTCAAGCAAAGACCTCCAGCCTGGCAGCCAGGCAAGGATACCAGTGACACCGGCAAACGAAAGCTGGAAGCCCGGTTGGAAAAGGGCCAGAGGATTATAGATCAACAGGCATAAAGCCACGCTGGCAAGCATGCTGAAAGGAGATGTGCGACGTCCGTATGCAATCAGCAGTGCGACGCAGCCGACCATCAGAAAGGCCCGGCGCGTCGCCCAGGCGTTGCCTGTCAAAGTCAGGTACCCAGCCAGGGGGATGAGCAGGACGACCGGCAGGATTCTTTGCGGTGGGCACCGGAGCACCAGGCGCGTGCTGCGGGTGTAGAGCCATCTGCCAACCTGGTACAGGAGTAAGGCCAATAATCCGAAATGCAGCCCGGAGATGGCAAACAGGTGGGCGATTCCGCTCTCCGACAGGATTCTTCGCTGTTCTGGCTTAACCCCGCCCCGGAGCCCGAGCAGCAGCGACTGTAATAAACCGGCTTGCTCCTCCGGTACGCTCGACATGATTTTCTTCGCCAGGTCAAGTCGCAGGTTTTCGAATAAGGACCTCTTGCTTAGCGGATGGTTGATCAGTATGGCCAGGTCTTCGGCGGAGGGAATGAACCCGGTCACATGAATTCCCTGCGATGCAAGGTATTGCGGGTAATCGAATTCTCCCGGGTTGCCGAATCCGGCTGGTCGGCGCAACTTTGATCGCCAGCGGATGATCTGGCCGGGACGTACCAGAAGGTCCCCTCCCTCAATGTACAATAAGATCTTGCCGCAAACTTCTCTGCTACGGCCTTCTTCGAAGAGACGCAGGGCTTCTGTAAAAAGCCGGTATCCTCCCGTGCTCCTGTATTCTGCAGCCACGACTCTGGCCTCGACAGCCAGGGGAAGATCACCTGTAAAACGACCGATGTGATTGCTTCGTACGGGGGCGGTCAGCCACTGGCTGGCATTGATGAAACCGGCAAGCAGGAGGATTCCGAGTAACGGCAGAGTCGCCCAGCGGGACCGTCTCAGTGATAGCCAGGTCAGAAAGAGCAGCCCCGAGGTCAGGGTCTGACCGGTAACGCCCCACGGTGAGACAAAGCGCACCATGGCGATGCCGGTCGCATATGCGCCCAGCAGCAGGACGGGCATCGCGAACTAGCGTTCGATGCCTGGCGCTGCCAGAAGGGCAGTGGCTGAGGGGCTGGGGTGAATGTCGTCTGCCGAACTCACCGGGAAAACCGGTAAATTCAGAGCAAAGCAAAGATTGACGGCGTATCGAAAGATTGGATGCGGTTGCATGTTGAGGTCCCTCCGTCAGTGAATATCAGTTAATAACATTGAAGTTTTGATTTTATCACAGCGAATCGGCCCTGGAAAGGCCTGTTTAGCAGGTGAAGGGGGCCGAGGGCTCCTTTAGTGCCAGGATCATTGTCTCTCACCACCTCTGACCCATGGTCCTGCTTAATTGTTTGTAAGTCGAGACCATCTTTTAGTAAACTCATAACACCCAATCTATGGAGAATCACACGATGACATTCAACCGTTGCGTCTTTTTGATTCTGGTCCTGTGCGGTCTGCTGACGATAGCCGGCTGTGCCGTCAACCCGGTCACCGGCCAGCAGCAGCTCATGTTACTCAGCGAGCAGGATGAATTCCGGCTGGGCAGCCAGACCGACCAGTCCGTTATTGAGCAGTATGGCATTTACGAAGATGCCGGTTTGCAGAATTACCTGCTGGAGAAGGGGCTAACGATAGCGCGGATTTCCCATCGGCCCGGCCTGGACTGGCAGTTTAAAGTCATGGACTCGCCGGTGGTCAACGCGTTTGCTGCCCCCGGCGGTTATGTGTACGTGACGCGCGGGTTGCTGGCTGCGGTCAATAACGAGGCGGAGCTGGCAGGCGTCCTCGGCCATGAGATCGGCCATGTCACAGCCAGACATTCCGCCCAGCAATACAGTAAAATGATGCTCGCCAATATAGGCCTGAGCCTTGGCCAGGAGTTTATGGGGGGGTATGGCGACATGCTCGGCCCGATCATGGAAGCCGGCGCCGGACTCCTTTTCCTTAAATTCAGCAGGGACGACGAACGCGAGGCAGATGCGCTCGGAGTTGAGTATGCGTCACGTTCCGGATATGATGCAGCGCGTATGGCAGACTTCTTCATAACCCTGCAAAATCAGCCTTCCGCCAGTGCCGGACAGGGCGCGCGTCTGCCGGAATTCTTTTCCACGCACCCCAACCCGGTGAATCGTGAAGCGAATGTCCGGGCCATGGCCGTCAAATGGCAGTCGCAACTGCCTGGCCAGAAATTCCTCGTCAACCGCAACGCCTTTCTCAGCCGGGTCGACGGCCTGGTCTACGGCGAGGACCCGCGTAAGGGGTTTCGCGAGGGTGACTGGTACTATCTGCCGCAGTTTCGGGCCCAATTGCCGATCCCTGCGAAATGGAAACTTGAACGGGAGGGGAACAACCTGCAGTTGAGTCATCCCGATCGCAAGGCTGTCTGCATTGTCGCGATTCGTCCGGATAGCCAGAGCACAGATGTTGTCGCCAGCTTCCTGAAAGCCACCGGTGCCACGGTACATGGCGACCGCTCGATAACCAACAACGGCATGCCGGCCCGCATGCTGCTGTCGACAATCGGCGACGGGGACAAGCGCGCCGTGATTGTTTCGCATTTTTACCAGAAAGGTAGTGATGTCTTTGCTTTCCACGCCATGACGAGCGCAGCCGAGTTTGATGCCTTGAAGGGGCTGATGCAGAGTCCCGCAAACGGTTTTGCTACCATGACTGATCGGGCCAGGCTGAACCGTCAGCCGCAGAGGATAACCGTCAAATCGGTTAGTAAACCAACAACTTTGGAGGCGTTGCTGCGTACCATGAAGGTTGACAGTGAACTATGGGGCAGCATTGCCTGGCTGAATGGCCGGCAATTGTCAACCGTCCTGGCTGCCGGAGAGCAGGTTAAAGTGATTCAGTAGTGCTGCGGTCTTTTTCCCTGCCCTTTTGGCAGATATGCGATGGGATGTGATCAGTTTTTGCTTTTATTCACATCTTGTACTATTTTGATACCAAAGTTCTCAATAACCTTGCTGTTTTGAGTAGATAGCATGCGGTGCGCATGCTGTGATCTTGTCAACATTTTATGGCTAGGGGAAAGCTTATGGCGAAGTGTGTTTTGGTTGTCGATGATTCTGAAACAGTGCGACAGGTTCTGCAGCTAACTCTCAACAATGCCGGCTTCGATGTCATCGAGGCGGAAGACGGCGACGATGCATTGGCGAAACTGGCCAGCGCTCCGGCGGTGGATATGCTGATCACCGACTTGAACATGCCCAACATGGATGGCCTTGAACTGATCCAGAAGATTCGTGAAGATAGCAAGCACAGGTTCACGCCGATCGTCATGCTGACGACCGAGTCTTCAGAGGAAAAGAAACGGGCAGGCAGGGAGGCTGGTGCTTCAGGATGGATTGTCAAACCATTCAAGCCCGAACAGCTTCTCAAGGTCGTCAAAATGGTCCTCGGTGAGTAGTCCCGGCCGACCGTACGTAATTTATGGTTAATAAATCCCAGGAAAGCCCCTCAGTCATGAAAAGATTCGACGCCCGCCTGACTGACAGGGACTTCGAACGTTTCAGCCGCCTGGTCTACGAACATTGCGGCATCAAACTTCCCCCTCACAAGCGGAGCATGCTCGAAGCCCGGCTGCGAAAGCGCTTGCGTGCCCACGACCTGCATACATTCGAAGATTATGCCGACATGGTTTTTGCTCGCGAAGATTCCACCGAAGAGTTGGTAAAGCTGATTGATGTCGTGACGACCAACAAAACTGATTTCTTCCGCGAGCCAGCCCATTTCGATTACCTGGTAAAGTCCGCACTACCGTTTCTGGTGAACAGCTTTGGCTCCGGGATCAAGCAGACCTTGAGGGTATGGAGCGCCGGATGTTCAACAGGCAAGGAGCCTTATACCCTTGCCATGATCCTCAAGGAATACCAAGCCAGGATGCCGGAATTCCGTTTTGATATCCTGGGTACCGATATCTGCACCGACGTCCTTGAAAAGGCGGTAAAGGGTATCTACGCTGCAGTCAAGGCTGAACCGATTCCAACTGCCCTGAAAAAGAAATACCTGCTCAAATCAAAAGACCCCGAAAGCCGTCAGGTGCGCATCGTTCCGGAGCTGCGTTCCATGATCCGTTTTCGCCGGCTTAACTTCATGGACGATGATTTCGGTTTCCGCGAACCCTTCGACATCATTTTCTGCCGCAATGTCATCATTTACTTCGATCGACCGACCCAGGAGCTTCTTTTGACCAAACTGGTCGACAACCTGGCCTCCGGACGATATATTTTCTTAGGGCACTCTGAAACACTGCTCGGGCTGAATCTCCCGTTAACGCAGATGGCCCCGTCTGTTTATCGTCGACTGTAGGTCAACAAGCAGCCTGCATGCACGGCTTGTTGTCTCTATGGGTTTCCCTGTTTGTTTACAGGAGGAGGTCGCCATGTCATATCATAGGGTCCGTTCTCTGACACAACGATACTTGACGGTCTTGACTGTAGCCCTGTGCCCGGTTCTGCTTGGTTGTGGTGAAGAGCCACCGCTGAAAATCGGATTCGTCGGCGGCATGACCGGCAGAGTTGCCGACTTGGGCGTTGCAGGTCGCGACGGGGTCATCCTGGCCGTTGAGGAAAAAAACCAGACCGGGGGCATTTCGGGGCGCATGGTCGAACTGGTTGCGCGTGACGATCATCAGGATGCCGATGCCGCGAAACAGGCTGTCGGCGAGCTGATCGAGGAAGGGGTCGTTGCCATTATAGGTCCGATGACCAGTTCGATGGGGGTTGTGATCAAGCCCTTAATCGATGCCGGCCAAACGGTCACGATCAGCCCGACGGTCAAGACCGACCAGCTCTCCGCACAGGATGATTTCTTTTTCCGGGTAACCGCCCCGCTCAGCAGCAACGCCAGACAACTCGCTGCGCAGGTCGTGAACGATCTGCATCTGCAGAAGTTTGCTGTTGTCTACGATGTCTCCAACCGGGCTTTTACTGGAACCTGGCTCAATTATTTCAGTGCTGCCCTGCAGGAGCTCGGCGGTGAAGTCATTGCCGAACAAGAGTTCAGCTCCAGCCCTGCGGTGCGTTTTCTGCCGATCGCGGAGCGTGTTATGGCGAGCAGCCCCGACGGAGTGCTCCTGCTCAGCAATGCCATCGACACAGCACTTCTCGCACAACAGTTCAGCAAATTGGGAAGTCGAGTTCCCCTGTTCTGTTCGGAGTGGGCATTCACAACCGACCTGATCAGTTTCGGCGGGCGTGCCGTCGAAGGGATGTCTTCTTACCACAGTTTCAACGCCAACAGTAAGGAGCCGCACTATCTTACGTTCAGGGAGAAGTTCACCCAGCGGTTCGGCTATGCCCCCGCATTTGCCAGTGTGCTGGCTTACGATGCCACTTCATTTCTGTTTGCTGCCCTGGCAAATAATCCGGCCCGTGAAGGGCTGAAAAAAGAGTTGCTGGAGATTGGTTCTTACCAGGGGTTGCAGTCGCAATTCAAGGTTGACCGGTTTGGTGATGTTGAAAGGCCGCTCTTCCTGACCGTAGTGGATGATGGCCAGTTCAAGGTTATCGATTGATCATGAAATCCCCGAAGCTGCTTAGCAAGGCCCTGAAGCTGCATTTTGTTGTAGTTGCGGTCATCCCGATCCTGCTGTTGGGGATTTTCAGCCTCCATTATTTTCAACAAAAACACCTCGAAACCATCTCCAGCCTGCTGGACACCCACGCCCTGAACGTCAGCGCCGAAGCAACAGGATTCCTGGAAGATACCAATGCAACCCTGGCCCTGATCGCAGCCATGATCGGCACCGAAGAATTGCACGGCAAGGAAAAGATTGATCAGCATCTGCAGATCTCAATTGATGTATCCAAACATTTTGAGTCGATTTATGTGCTCGACAGGGATCACAAAATTATTCATCTCGCGCTCTCTGAACGCAACCCTGTCAGTCGGGCCGACTACCTCGGGCTGGATATGTCTGCCCACGAGTTATTCTCAGCAGGCCCCATTCTTGAGAAGCCGGTGTGGTCGGATATCTTCATGTCGGCGGTGACCATCGAACCATCGGTCACGCTGGGACTCCCCTTGGAGAACGGCACCCTGATCGGCACGGTTAGTCTGAAAAAAATCAGCGAGGAGCTGCTTACTCGGGTGGGGCGCTCTTCATACGGGTTTCAATTTTCCCTGGTTGACCATAACGGAACTCTGGTTGCCGATTCGAGGCCGGGTCTGACTGACGAACGGCCGAATCTGCGCCGACATCCGGAAGTGCGGGCAGCGCTGGACCGTCGGCTTGAGATTCCCAGTAAATTTCACGAGGACAACAGCTTGCTTGAAAGTGTCAGGCTGGTCCCGGAAGTCGGGTGGGCGGCCTATGTGAGCCTGCCGGTTGAGGAGGCTTTGCAGGGGATCGCACCTTTGCGCTATGTTTTGATCTCCACGCTGACCTTTGCTGCGTTGTTTGGTGTGGCGCTCTCTTTCTGGTTGTCGCCGCGGGTGCTCAGGCCGATCCTGGACCTGCGAGATGCTGCTAAAGCTGTCGCCCGTGGCAGCTATGAACAGGTTTTGCCGCCGGTCATCTATGAAGAGCTCGAAGACCTCAGCGACAGTTTCCGGAAAATGATCGCCGCAGTCGAGAAGCGCGAGCTCTCGATCATTGAGGGCCAGACCCGCTATCGGGAGCTGGTCAATTCAATCGACGGGATTGTCTGGGAGCTGAACCTGGCTTCTTTCCGTTTTACCTTTGTCAGCGAACAGGCAGAGCGGATTCTCGGCTACCCGTCACAGAGATGGCTGGATGAAGAGGACTTCTGGCAGCAGCACCTGCATGACGATGATCGCGACTGGGTTATCTCTTTCTGCAACACGGAAACCGGGGCCTCGCGTGATCACGACTTCGAATATCGCATGATTGCAGCGGACGGAAGCACTGTCTGGTTGAAAGATCTGGTGACGGTGATTGTCGAAGACGGCCGGCCGGTTCGCCTGAGCGGGGTTATGCTGGATATCACCAGTCGCAAGGATGCGGAGCTGGTCCTGCAACAGACTAGCGATCGGCTGGGGCTGCTGATCGAGCGCATGCCGTTCGCCTGTATCGTCTGGGGAGAAGACCACAAGGTTGAACTATGGAACCCTGCGGCGGAAAAGATCTTCGGCTTTGCTCAAGAAGAGATTCTCGGCAAGCACCCCTTTGAGCTTCTGGTCGCTGATCATGTCCAGGGAGATGTTACGGAGGTTTACCGGAGGCTCGATGAGGGGGACCTGCTCGCACATAGCATCAATGAAAATACCACCAAAGATGGCCGCACGATTGTCTGTGAATGGCACAATACGCCGCTGTGCAGCCCTGATGGCAGTAATATCGGTGCAATTTCGATGGTTGACGATATTACCGAACGCGTACATGCGGAGGCGGCGCTGAAAGAGAGTGAGTTGCGGTTCCGGACCGTGTTTGAGACCAACCCGGATATTGTCCTCATCTCTCGACTGGAAGACGGCGCAATCCTTAGCGTCAACGACTACTGCCTGAAACTGTCCGGGTACACCCATCAGGAAATGATCGGGAGTACTTCTCTGGAGCTGGGCCTCTGGCTCAATCCGGAAGAGCGGGACAGCTACCTGAAGCTGGTTCGAGAATACGGCTCAATTGAAAATTTCGAAATGACGTTACTCACCAAGGCAGGTCGTCAGCGAATCTGCCTGGCCTCTGCGCGAATCCTGATCCTAAACGATGAACAGTGCCTGCTGAATGTTGTCCGCGACATCACCGAAATGAAAGAGGCCGAGCTACGCATGATGCGCAGCGAATCGCGCTTTCGCTCTCTGGTCTCGGTCATGGGGGAAGGGGTCATCATCCTGGGGTTCAACGGTGAAATCGTCCAGTGCAACCAGGCCGCTGAACGTATCCTGGGGATGAAGTCTGAGGACGCCATAGGGATGTTCCATGATGAGCTGTTCAATGGCTCAGTGCGCGAGAGTGGCAGCCTCTTGCCGATTGAAAATATTCCGTCGATGAAGACCATGCAGACCGGTAAACCGATTCGTCAACCAGGTCATAGGCTTGCCTGGTAACGAAGGCAGGATCGTCTGGGTGCAGATGAATACCCACGCTCTCGGTCTGGACAAGTCCGGCAAACCGGTCGCCGTGGTGGTCTCCTTTGCTGATGTTACCTCTCTGAAAGAGATCGAAAAGGAACTGCGTGACAATGAAACGCGCCTGCAGTCACTCAGCAGACAGTTTCAGGGCGTGCTCGAAGCGATTCCAGACCGGATACTGATCCTGGATAGGGACATGCGGGTGGTCTGGCTCAACTGGCCGGAGGAAAGCATCGATCCCTCCAGCGGTCTGCAGAACCAGGATTTGCGTTGTTACCAGTTGCCCGGTGTCAACTGCGGGCCATCAGCAGATCTCGGCTCGCCCCTCTGTGACAGTTGCCCGGTCCGCAAATCCTTTGATACCGGTCGGACGGAAACGGTCCAGAAGGAGCTGTCCGATGGCCGCACCCTTGCTCTGAGGACCTTCCCGGTATTCAATGAAAATGGGGAGGTTGTCAACGTCATCGAGATCGCCCAGGACATAACCGAAGACCTGCGCCAGCAGTCCCAGGCAATGCGCGCCGGGCAACTGGCCGCGCTGGGAGAATTGGCGGCGGGCGTCGCCCACGAGATCAACAACCCGATCAATGGCGTGATCAATTATGCCCAACTGATTCTCAACAAGGCGGCCGCCGATTCCCGGGAGCTGGAACTCTCACAGCGGATTATCAAGGAGAGCGAGCGGATTGCCACAATCATTCGCGAGTTGCTGTATTTTGCCCGCGCAGAGAGCGAGGAAGTTAACCAGATTTCGATCAGTAGCGCACTCGAAGAAGCCCTGGCACTGACCCAGCACCAGATGAACAAGGAAGGCATTATACTGCAGATTCAGCTGGCGGCTAACCTTCCCCTGATAGAGAGCCGCAGCCACCAGGTTCAGCGACTGTTTCTGAATCTGATCAGTAATGCCCGTTATGCCCTCAAGGAGAAATATCCGGAGGCCAACCCAGATAAGATCCTGCAGATTACAGGCAAGATGCTGCAAAAAGATCAGCAGGTGATGGTGCGGGTTATATTCAGAGATCATGGTGTCGGGATCCCGGAGGAGCTTATGGAGCGGGTCATGAACCCGTTTTTTACAACCAAACCTTCAGCCGAAGGAACGGGGCTCGGTTTGAGCATCAGTCATGAGATTGTCCGGAAGCACAAAGGGTCGCTGACTATTGAGAGCGTTGCTGGCGAATACACGGAAGTTGTTGTCGAACTTCCGGCAACCTGATAGATATAATAGCGGTGACTAGCCTTAACCAAATGTTTTCACCTTTGGAAACGGCAGACATCTGATCTCACTCTGCGAGATTGGATAGAGCCGGAGGTCATTTGACTGTTGCTGCTTCAAGGAGATTGCTGATGAGTTACCGGATTCTGGTTGTCGATGATGAAGAAAGTATCCGTTTTACTTTTTCCGCTTTTCTCCGTGATGCCGGTTACCTGGTAGAGACAGCGGAGAGCCTCAATGAGGCCCTGGACAAAATTGCGTCAAAGAGCTTCGACGCGATCTTCCTTGATATTCTGTTGGGACGAGACACCGGCATCATCGCATTGCAGGCGAGCCGTGAGTGCCAGCCGAATACTCCGGTGATCATGGCCACTGGCGCCCCTGAAATCAGCACCGCTACGGAAGCGGTCCGCCTCGGCGCATTCGACTACATCACCAAGCCGATTCATCAGGACGAACTCCTGCGCCATGCAAAACTTGCGGTAGGACACAAGGAACTGACCGACAAACAGGAGTCTTACCAGTTGCGAATGGCCGCTGTCTTCCAGAGCGTCCACGAAGGGATCATGGTCTTTGACGAAGAGATGAAGTTGATCGAGATCAACAACGCTGCCGCCAGAATGCTTTCCTGTGGCACATCCCTCACAGGTCTGAGCCCGAAAGAAATCGGCGATCACTGTCCGCCACTGGAGTTGCTGAGGGAGATGATCGAAGAGCGTTGCGAAGGCGATATATTCCGCCTGGAATCGAAAAACGGTGCTGGCAAGCCGCTGGTTTTCAGTCTGACCATGGCTCCGTTGACTGGGCTTGCCGGACGTGAACTCGGCACAGTCCTGGTCCTCCGCAATGAGTCGATGCCGGTCCGACAGATTGGCTCTTGAGGGTACAACAGATGATGCTGACGCAACATATCCTGATTATTGATGACGAGGAAAGCCTGCGCTTCACCCTGAAGGCCTTCCTTGAGGATGGAGGATACCTGGTATCAACGGCCGAGTCGTTTACCGAGGCGGAACAGCTTTTCGAACAGAGCCTTTTCGACCTGGTTTTCCTGGATATCCAGCTCGGCAGGCACAGTGGCCTGGACCTGCTCAAGATTATCCGCGAAAAGTTCGTGCACTGTCCGGTCGTGATGATTACCGGAGTCCCGGAAGTGGCAACCGCAGCTGAGGCTATGCGCTTGGGAGCGTTTGATTATATACCCAAGCCCATTCGCCATGAGACCCTGTTGCGGGTTGCCAAAATGGCCCTCAAACATAAAATGGTCGTTGACCAGCGTGAGCAACTCAGGGCGCACCTGACCGCAATTTTTGATAGTGTCAGGGATGGCATCCTGCTGGTCGACCAGGGCCAGAAAATCCTCCAGGCGAACCAGTCCCTGGTCAACCTGTTCGGCCTGCCTGACGGCATTGTCGGGATGAACCTTGCCCAGTTGCCCCAAAACATTCGGCCGACCTTCATAGAAATCACCGAAAAAATCCTGGTGACCAATGAGCCGGTTGTCTCACAGCGCGTCGAATTGACCGACCCTTCGCAGAAACCGTGCATCCTGGATGTCTCGGCATCCCCCTGCCTTGGTGACACAGGCAACCCGTTCGGTGTGGTGCTGACGGTTCGAGATGTGACCCGCCTGGAAAACCTTGAGCGCACCTTGAAGAAGCGCCAGAAGTTTGAACATATTGTCGGTCGGAGCGAGGCTGTACAGGCTATGTTCGGATTGATCGAGAACCTGGCGGAGGTCGACACAACTGTATTGATTACGGGAGAAAGTGGTACCGGCAAGGAGTTGGTTGCCGAAGCCTTGCATTATCGCAGCAGCCGCCGCGACGGCACGCTGGTCAAGGTGAACTGTGCGGCCCTGCCGGAAAACCTCCTCGAAAGCGAATTGTTTGGTCATCTCAAGGGCTCTTTCACCGGGGCGCTAAGAGACAAGATCGGTCGTTTTGAACAGGCAGACGGCGGCACGATCTTTCTCGATGAAATAGGTGACATCTCACCAGCGTTGCAGGTCCGTCTGCTGCGGGTCCTGCAGAACAAGGAAATCGAAAAAGTCGGTGGAACAGGAACCATCAAAGTCGATGTGCGCATTGTCGCAGCGACCAACCAGGATTTGCTGAGAAAGGTTCGCGAGGAAGAATTCCGTGAGGACCTCTATTACCGTCTGAGAGTCGTGCAGATCCCGATGCCGCCGCTCCGTGATCGGCGGGAAGATATTCCGCTGCTAATCGATCATTTCGTCAATTTATACAACCAGAGGTTCAAACGGAACATCAGCGGCCTCAGTGAATCTGCGCTCGTGCAGATGACGCGCTATGACTGGCCCGGGAATATCCGCGAACTTCAGCATGCGATAGAACATGCCTTTGTTATCTGTCGTCAGGATGTCGTCGATGTCTGCCACCTGCCTCCGGAATTAAGAGAGCTGCAGCTGTCAGCTCAGGACGAAGAGAGCGAACCGGATGACGAACTGGTCAGGCTCACTGCGGCCCTGGAGAAGACCGGCTGGAACAAGAGCCGGGCGGCGCGCGTCCTGGGTGTCAGTCGGCGGACGATCTATCGCAAGATGGAAGAACTCGGCATCAAAGATGAGGAAGATGCCGGAGAGTGATGAAGCTGCGGGAAGGAGGGCAGGGTCGCTCTGGATCTACTGTCCAGAACAACTGTTTCACCTCTCAGTATTTACTGCTCTCCTTTCTCTGTCACACTCCTGTGCCAATGACATAACCTAAGTTATCATCCATTCTGATAAACTCATTTCCCAACGCTTATCACCGGCATCGGAAACTATCCATAAGAGCTCGATATTGTTTGTATTTTTTATACGTTTTGGGGAATCTTATCCGACTGAACATTGTTGGCATGGATGTTGGAAACTATTCAAATAGTTGCCCTTTTTGGATGGAGACCCTTATGCCAAAACGCATCTGTATCGTCGACGATCAACCCACTATTCGCGAGATGCTGCGCTTCGCTCTGGTTTTGCAAGGCTTTGAAGTCGTGCCCGCCGTGGATGGTGTCGATGCATTGGAAAAAATTGTCAGACACGATATCGATATGATCATAGTCGACTGGCAGATGCCGAAAATGGATGGCCTCGAGCTGGTGGGGCGCCTCCGGAAGATCGACGTATTTGCTGATATACCCATTGTGATGATCAGTTGTCATGACGATATCGAAGCCCGGAGAATGGCGCGGAAACTCGGCGTGCTCAATTGGTTGAAAAAACCGTTCTGTATTGCCGAGCTTCAACTTATTGTTAACAACGGTCTCTGCAATGCAGAGATTCGTCATGACCATTTAACCGACAAATCTGCCAACGGTTGCTCATGATGTATGCAGGACTTCATCAAAACGGTTCGGTAATCCCGTTTCAGAGGTCAGTTGCCAGTAAATGGGAACCCTCAAGTCTCGATGGCCTGGTCGGGCAACTGGCCAGTGTCGAAGCTGTCACTGAACAGAGTTTCCTCGACCTGGGCAACAGAATCCAGAATTTTCACAGTCGTGCCAGAGACATCTCCCGGTCAGCCGGTGCGGTCCTCGAGCTGCTCAATGGCGAGGGTGGAGAGCAGGCACTGCAACGCCTGCAATTGCTGGTTGAGCGATGCACCCTGTGGCTCAACACTACCGACGAAAAATCCTCTGAAATATCCGACCTGTTGAAAAATGTTTTAAGCCAGGTCAATGAACTTGAAATATCGGTCATGGGGTTGAGGAAAGTCATCAAGATTCTGCATTCGCTACGTGTCTCAACGCGAATCGAGGCGGCCAAGGGTTACGCTTCGGGAGCTGCTGTCTTAACCAAATCCCTGGATGAACTAGGCTGCATGGTCCAGGAGAAGGTATTTGAAATTTTTGAACTGACCGAAGCATTGGTCCCCGCCATCAACCGCTCGATCAGCACGGAAGAGGCTGCGCAATCCGGGTCGATACGGGTTGCCAGCGACGCGGTCGAAAAAGCCCGGCGGATACTGGGTGCTTTCCTTGAGACGTTTCTTGAAACCGGCCACTGGACCGGTCGACTGAAGTGTAGCTCGGACGGGGTGACCCGAAGTTTCAGCGAAATTGTTTCGGCACTGCAATTCCAGGACATTACCCGGCAGCGTCTCGAGCATGTGCAAAAAGCACTGAATAATCTCGGCCATCACCTGGAAAGATTCAGTCAACGAAAAGACTTCAGCAACGACGCTGAAGCAGAACGTCTTTTCGGCTGTATCTGCCAGCTGCAGCACGACCAACTGGGCCTGGCTTCCCGGGAAT
Organism: uncultured delta proteobacterium; assembly: GCA_963825575.1. Classification (GTDB taxonomy): domain Bacteria; phylum Desulfobacterota; class Desulfuromonadia; order Desulfuromonadales; family BM103; genus JAFDBW01. The sequence continues at coordinate 32,210 of CAWGUB010000023.1, read as the reverse complement.
TCTTCGATGCAGCGACCAACCTGGCAAAAAACCTGAATGACATGTCAACCAATGTCGTAGCCATGGCGAGTGATACTCGAAGCCTGTTGCGGGTCTCTGATGATGTGAGTGAGAATCGCTACGCAATTGTGTTGTCGGCTCTGCAGTCGATCGCGGTCCACCTCGAAAAGACCGGCCACACCCACCTGTCAACAGCAAACAACCTCACCGAGGTCAACGAGGGGATTCAGAAAGTCTCGGTGCTGGTCGAAGAAATCGAATTTATTGGCGAAGAGATGCAGTTGTTGGCGATTAATGCGGCTGTCAGTGCGGCTCATGCACATCAGCAGGGCGCCGGCCTTGATGTGATCGCCCAGAACATCCAGGATGTTGCTGAAGAGGCCTGTGAATATGCCTTATCCCTCGCGCAACAGTGTGCCACGATTACCGAACACGCGCGTCAACTGCAGGCTATCGAGCAGGACAACCCGTCCGGCGCCGGTGGTGTGAGAGGCCTTCTCGAGGAGGCGCAGGAGCGCATGGCAAATCTTGAAACCAGCCACACACAGCTGGTGACCCTGGCCGAGAAGGTCGATCACGATGCCTGTGACCTCTCCCACGAAGTGGCCCTGATAGTCAGAACTCTCAATATCGGGCATCTTTTCCAGGAAAAGCTGTCACCCGTACTGAAGCGATTCAATGAGCTCAGCGCGGCAGTTGAAGAGGGCTTGAGTGCGACGGAAAATACCAATCTGGAACTGCTTTTCAATGAGCTGGAGTTATGCTACACCATGGCCAGCGAACGGCAGATTCATCGGAGCTTCGTGGGTAGTCAGGAACAATCCGCAGAAGAATTGGCAAAGCAGGAAGATGAGTGGGCGGCAAGTCGCCATCATGATCTGGGAGACAATGTCGACCTCTTTTAGAGTTGCTGAACAGGAATCGGGAGTTAATGTTAAGCTATGACGAACTGGTCTTATGACAATGAAACAGATGCCGGAACACTGACACTGCAAGGAGATGTGACAATCCACCATGTCAGTGACCTCAAGAGCTCCCTGATCGAGGCATTTGAAAGTGCCGGGCAGGTGACGGTTGACGTCTCGTCAACGACTGCGGTCGATGTTGCCGGAGTGCAACTCCTCTGTGCCTCTCACCGATTCTCAAGATCACATGGCAAGAAAATGTGTCTGAAACTTGGTCACAACACCCGGTTTGCAGATTTTCTCGAAGAGGTTGGCGTGCCGCTGGATTTTATCTGCAGCCATGGTGAAAATGACCAATGCGTATGAGCCTCCGGAAACTGACAGATTCATTTTAATCCCGTTAAGGAGATAAGAATATGAGCAAGCGCGTGATGACCGTCGATGATTCGGCCACGGTGCGCCAGGTGTTGCAAATGACTCTCGAAGGTGCCGGTTACGAGGTCCTGCAGGCGGTAGACGGTGTGGATGCCCTGAGAAAGTTGGCCAGCGAGTCAGTCGATATGCTGGTGACAGACCTGAACATGCCCAATATGGATGGCATAACCCTGATCAAGGAAGTCAGACAGGATCCCGGCAACCGGTTCATGCCGATCGTTATGCTGACAACTGAGTCGCAGCCGGAAAAGAAACAGGAAGGCAAGTCGGCCGGTGCTTCCGGCTGGATTGTGAAACCTTTCAAGCCGGAACAGCTCCTGGCTGTCGTCCGCATGGTATGTCCGGTATGAGCAGCCTTCTGGAAACTTTCAGAGACGAGGGCCTCGAACTGATCCAGGAACTTGAGGCATCGCTTCTCGAACTGGAAGAGACACCGGAAGATACGACTTTGATTGACCGGGTCTTCCGCGTCCTGCACACCCTCAAGGGCTCCGGCGGCTTGGCCGGGTTCGATAATGTTGCCGGCTTCTGCCATGAGGCTGAAACGGTTTTTGAATTAGTCCGTGCCGGAGAACTGCAGGTTGACCAGGCGCTGGTGTCATTAACCTTGCGGGCCCAGGATCATCTCAAGGGTATGATCCTGTATGAGTTCGGCGACGAAGCCGTCGATGATGAAGTCACCGCTGAGCTGGTTGCGGCTTTCCAGGCGCTTGTGCCCTATCACCAAAAGCCTTTGGAGGCCGACCACGAGGAAGCTGAAGACCGAGAAGATGACCAGGCCACCTATCGAATCCGCTTTCGCCCCAACCCCAGCCTGTTCAGACAGGGTGTCCAGCCGCAGTTCCTGTTGGGAGAACTCGCTCTGCTCGGTGATTCTGTGGTCGTTGCACAACTTGACAACATCCCAGCTCTTAACGAGATCGATCCGGAAGAATGCCTCGTCTACTGGGACATCCTGCTCACCACAGACCATGATGAAGACGCTATCCGCGACGTATTTATTTTCGTTGAAGATGATTGCGATCTGACGGTCCAGAAAATTGACGATGGCAGCCAGCTTGACCAACCTGAAGATTACAAGCGGCTTGGTGAAATTCTGGTCGAACGCGGCGACCTGACCGAGAGTGACCTGGGAAAATATCTGCAAGAAAAAAGACGCCTCGGCGAGGCTCTGGTTGCAGAAGGGGCCGTCGATGGCAACAAGATAAAGGCGGCGCTGTTCGAGCAGGAACGCGTGCAGAAACTGCGCAGGGAACGCAAGACCCATGACGCCATGGAGAGTATCCGGGTCAAGTCAGACCGGCTGGACAAGCTGGTGAACCTGGTCGGGGAAATGGTCACCGTGCAGGCGCGCCTGTCACAGTTGGCCGGCAGCCGCGTTGATGCCGATCTCCTCGGGATCTCGGAAGAGGTCGAGCGCCTGACCTGGGATCTGCGCGATCAGGTTCTGAACATCCGTATGCTGCCGATCGGTGGCACATTCACCCGTTTCAAACGACTGGTTCGCGATCTTGGTACGGAACTCGAGAAGGACGTCATGCTGATCACCGAAGGGGGGGATACGGAGTTGGACAAGACCGTTATCGACCAGTTGAACGACCCCCTGGTGCACCTGGTGCGTAACAGCATCGGGCATGGCATTGAGTCGCCCGAAGTCAGGCATGCGATCGGTAAACCGCGCAAGGGGCGGATCACACTTTCGGCAAAACACACCGGTGCCAATGTCGTGCTGACGATCGCCGACGACGGAGCCGGCCTGGATGTTGCCAGGATTCGCTCCAAGGCAGTCGAAAAGGGACTGGTCTCCGCTCAGGCCGAGTTGAGCGAGCGAGAGCTCTTCAACCTTATTTTCGAGCCTGGCTTCACAACTGCAGAAGAAGTCTCAAGTGTAAGTGGTCGCGGTGTCGGCATGGATGTTGTGCGCCAGGCGGTTGATGCGTTGCGCGGCAGTATCGAAGTGCGCAGCGAAGCGGGGAAGGGGACGGCTTTTGCCGTCAAGCTACCTCTGACCCTGGCGATCATTGACGGCCTGTTGATCGACATTGCTGCCGAGAACTATATCATGCCCCTCTCGGCAGTTGAAGAGTGCATAGAGTTGACCCGAAGTGACACGGAAAAATCCCATGGCCGCAACCTGGTCAAGGTGCGTGGTGAAATTGTGCCCTTTGTGCGTCTGCGCGACGAATTCAGTTTCAACGGCCGATGTCCCGAGATCGAACAGGTCGTGATCGCCAACCTGGAGGGGATGAGGATCGGTTTTGTCGTCGATCATGTTGTCGGCGAGCACCAGACAGTCATCAAAAATCTTGGACGCATGTACCAGGATATTGACGGCATATCAGGAGCGACAATCCTTGGTGATGGCCGGGTGGCGCTGGTCCTCGATCTGCCGAAACTTGCGGAAAAAGCGGAGATCAAGGAAAACTCGAAATTCAAGTGATTTCCTGGCGAAGTACTGTTGATGAGCAGATCTCTGCCCGGACTGAATCTTTTCAGAGGTGTCAGAAGAGCAAGGCTGGAAATAATCTTATGCGAAAGACGAGTCGATAAAGTGATGTTAAAATTTGGCGACAAGGTGATTGTCAGGGACAGCTCGGGGCTGGATGGTGTCGAAGGTATCGTCTATCGTATCGGCGACGAGAAGGTTTTTGTCCTGCTCGACAAAGAAGTGATCTGGCCTGTCGATCCCTGCGATCTGGAAAAGATTGACGACCCCGGCCTGTCCAAACTCCCTGCCATCTAAAATACTTGCAGGGCAAGAACTGTATCTATATGGCAATAATTACCAGGGCGCAGCAGTGGCACAGAATTGGGACTTTTTGTGTGTCAAGTGCCCTGGTCAACATGATGATTTTAATTGCAGACGATATTTATGCCTCTTCTTATTCTCGTTGGCTCTGGTAAGTGGTTGTTATCTCGAAGTTTTAAAATCCCCACAATTATTGCGACAATTTAATTAAAATCGTTGGCACGAGATTTGTTGTGTGTTGTCAGGAAAAGGTTTTTCTGATTTTCCGGCATGGCGCCTATTGCATGCATTTTTGCCTGATAAGTATGTGATCGTTTGTCGTCCCGGTCTTGTTGCATGATTGCTGTTCCATCGCTGCGCTTCATTAGAGCGCATAATTGAAAAGGAGAAGTTGTGATGAAAAAACGTGTTTCGATGCTGGTACTGTTTGTCCTGTTTGCTTCGGCCGGGCTATCGCTTGCCGCCGATCCCCTGATCTGCTGGTTCCCGCCGGGTTGGAAGAGCAAGGCTGCGCAGGCCAAGCAGATTACCGATGGCCTGTCGAATGCGAGCGGGATCGCGATCCGTCCGCGCATCGCCAAGAGTTACCCTGAAGTTCTTACCGCATTCTCCTCCACTGATGCGAACCTTGTCTATGTCGGATCCTTCGTACAGGCGATTATCGCCGCGCGCAACCTCGGGACACCCCTGGTCCAGAACGTCAATGGCATGCAGCTCTACTCCGGCATCCTGATCTATCCTGAAGGGCAGGATCCGGTAGCGATTCTCAACAACAACCCGACTGAAATTGCCTACGCCAAGGGCGCTTCATCTGGTGAGTCCTGTGCCAAGGCGGCGACCGCCGGCAAGGCCTCGATCGGTGTTGCCAACCATGGCGCTGCCGTGAATGCCGTAAAAGCCGGCAAAGCCAAGGCTGCCGTGGTCAAGAACTGGTGGTGGGAGAGCAATGGCTCGAAATTCCCCGGCATGAAGGTTTACCAGATCCCCGGTGTTTCCGAGCAGAAAAATCCCGATAATGTTTTGACCGCTTCCAAGGCTGTGCCGAAGGATGTCGCAGCAAAAGTCAAGGCTGCCGCGATTGCCAGTTCTGCTGCTTTCGGCAGCGGCGCCAACATGGAGGCTTTCGATGCGGCCTCACTGGATTTCTCCCTCGGGCTGATGAAGAAGGGGAAAATTGACCCCCTCGCTTACAGCTGGTAGCCTGCCAATAATGATATTGTCCCGCCTGTCCTGAAAAAAAGCCAGGCGGGCGTTCATGAAAATATGCGAGGCGTCTCATGAGCATCCTCAAGAAATTATTAATCCTGATCAGTTCGACCCTGGTTGTTGCATTTATCGTGATCGGTTTGATTACCGCTTTCGGTATGCAAAGCAGTACCAGCGAGATGGTCGGGGCTTTGGAATCGAGCTTGTCGAGCGAAAACGAAAATACGATGAAACTGCTCGACGAGAATTTCGGCCAGATTCGTGATGATTTGAGCCATGCCGATCAGACGGCCCGTGACATCGTGACGTCACTTTATGACGAATCGTTTACAGCCGCAATCGCTTCGCTGGGCAACCAGGTGCTGCCTTCGGTAGAGGCCTTCGATTACGATACTCCGCAACAGAATGTTCAGCTGTTGATACAATCAAACCCTGCTATCAAATGGATTCGCCTTTCTGTGAGCGAAAACCCAACCGATGACGAGATGTTCGTGTTCGGTGAGTTCGGTCAGGGAGCCGACCGGAAGGTCTATGAGAAAGCTCTTTCTTCCGATTTCGCTTACGTCAAACTTGAAATGCAGACCAGTCTGGCCGGACTGGAAGCCATGAACACGATCGGTGGGATTTTCACCGATATCAACGCAGCCAACGACCAGCTTGCCGGTGATATTACGAGTCGTTCACAGCAGGCAATGCAGAATGCGACGGAGGTTGCTATTGTAGCCGGTGAAGCCGGGCAGAAGACCCTGCTCTGGATGATGTGCTTCACAATGCTTGTTGTTTTGTTGCTGGTCTGTGTGGTCCTAGGTGTTTCAATCAACAAAAGCGTGAACCTGCCGCTGAACCAGACTGTCGCCATGATCCAGGAAATGGAAAAGGGGCGTCTGGATAGCCGACTGTCAATGAATCGCAGCGATGAGATCGGCCAGATGGCGGTCGCCATGGACAGCTTTGCCGATAACCTGCAGCATGAAGTGGTCGCCGGTCTGCAGAATCTTGCGGAAGGGAACCTGGTCTTCCAGGTTCGCCCGCAGGACGGCCGGGACGTGGTGCGCGGCGCCGTCAAGAAGGTTCGGGATGACCTGCACAGCCTGATCGGCAACATCAAGACGGCGACTGAACAGGTTGCCGCCGGCAGCCAGGCGATCAGTGCGTCGTCTGCCGAGATGTCCAAGGGCGCAACGACCCAGGCGGCATCTGCTGAAGAGGCTTCGAGCAGTATCGAGCAGATGAACGCCAACATCCGCCAGAATGCTGACAACGCCCTGCAAACGGAGAAAATTGCCACCCAGGCCGCCCAGAATGCCCAGGAAGGCGGCAACGCAGTCAACGAGACAGTGGCAGCCATGAAGCAGATTGCCGAGAAGATCATGATCATTGAAGAGATCGCCCGTCAGACCAACCTGCTGGCGCTGAATGCGGCGATCGAGGCCGCCCGTGCCGGTGAGCACGGCAAGGGTTTTGCGGTGGTTGCTGCCGAAGTGCGCAAGCTTGCCGAGCGCAGCCAGAATGCAGCCGGCGAGATCAATGCCCTCTCGACCAGCAGTGTCGAGGTGGCCGAGAAGGCGGGCAAGCTTCTCGAAGTCATCGTGCCGGATATCCAGAAGACCGCTGAGCTGGTTCAGGAGATCAGCGCTGCGAGCAAAGAGCAGGACGCCGGGGCCGAGCAGATCAACCGCAGCATTCAGCAGCTCGACGGAGTCATCCAGCAAAACGCTGCGGCGTCCGAGGAGATGGCCTCAACTGCCGAGGAGCTGTCCAGTCAATCGGAACAGCTGGCCGATATGGTCGCCTTCTTCAAAATTGACGAAAATGTTCAAAGCCGCCAACGTCCGGCGATAGTCAACCAGGACGATGTTGCGAAAGAATCACAACCCAGGATTGCACACGAAACCGATCCGGTGCTAGAATCGCCTTCGCAATCTGAGCAAAAGACTTATGACGCGACCGGCAAGCAGGATTCTCTCGACAACGAATTCGAGACCTTTTAGGGGTAAGATTATGGAAGATAGCAACGCAGCCATCAGCCATCAATACGTGACCTTCAGCCTCGGCGAGGAACTGTTCGGTGTCGAGGTGACCCGCGCCAGGGAAATCCTCAGCGTGACCCCGGTCACCAAGGTGCCGCAGACCCCTGAATACCTGCTCGGCGTGATTAACCTGCGCGGCCAGGTGGTCCCGGTGGTCGATATGCGCCTGAAGCTGGGCCTGCCGGTCGGCGAGGAGACCGAGGACACCTGCGTCATCGTCGTCGAGGTCCAGATTGATGGCGAGTCGATCATCGTCGGCGCTCTGGCCGACGCGGTCCGTGAAGTGCTGGAGATCCGCTCCGACCAGATCGAGCCCGCCCCGCGGCTCGGCACGCGCCTGAAGACCGAATTCATCACCGGTATGGGCAAGGTCGATGAGCAGTTTCTGATCCTGTTGAATATTGACCGGGTCTTCAGCAGCGAGGAGCTGGCGATCGTCCAGGATGTCGGCCAGGTGAATGCTGCCCAGATTGAGGAAGTGCAGGCCGAAGACTGACTGGAAAACTGAAAATCTGAAAAATCGTTTGATTGACAAGGCCCGTACTCAAGTGTGAGTTCGGGCTTTTTTATTAATGCACTGTAACGTTTAAGCTTTCGGCGTACTAATTGCAATAAAACGGTGTTGTATTTTTCTTTTTTGTTTACTATTTTCAGTTAAGTATCTGATTTTATTTTCTGTAGGCGATTATACAGGTTTGCTGAATCGCATTGAAAGGCAGTCTTGACTGAATGCACGGATGCAGTTGTGTGACAGTCTGTGGCACCCGATCTTGTAACGTAGTTGTACAACGGTGGTCCTAGGTCGATGATGTTCTGCTTGGGACCCGATTGATTAGGAGACGAATCATGGTACTGCAAAATCTCAAGGTTGCTCAAAAGCTCCTGATCCTGATCATCGGAGCCCTCATCTCTATCGTGCTCATCACAGGCGTTTTCCTGTTTTTCCACAAGCAGGTCATGCTGCAGGATCGGATGACCAAGACCCGTCACCTGGTAGAAAGCGCCTACGGGGTTCTCGACTACCACGACAAGAAAGTACAGTCCGGTGAGATGACCGAGGCCGAGGCCCAGGAACAGGCCATGCGGATTGTCGAAGGGATGCGCTACGAGGAGAAGGATTATTTCTGGATCAACGATATGCATCCGGTGATGATCATGCACCCCTACGTGAAGAAGCTGGAAGGTACTGACATCTCGGATTTTAAAGACCCTAACGGCAAACGGCTGTTCGTCGAGTTTGTCAACGTGGTCAAGGCCGAGGGTGCCGGATTCGTCGATTACGTCTGGCAGAAAGGTGATGATGCGACGAACCTTCTGCCGAAAACATCCTATGTAAAGGGGTTCGAGCCGTGGGGCTGGATTATCGGCTCAGGGATTTACGTTGATGATGTCCAGGCTGCCTTTTACCAGGAATCGATCAACTACGGTGTTGCGATCCTAATTGCAATAATAATTCTCTCCATGATCGCATTCTGGATCTCACGAAGTATTACCAGGCCACTTCAGAAGGCCGTTGAAATTGCCGACCAGCTGGCTGTTGGGGATGTCAGCATGGAGATAACGCCAGAAGGACGCGATGAAGTCGGTACCCTGCTGCGGTCCATGCGCAAGATGTCCGGTGCGACCCGGCTGATAACGCGCGTGGCCAAGGAAGTCGCGGAAGGCCATCTTGATATCGCTATTCGCAAGCGATCCGACAAGGATGAGTTGATGTCTGCCCTGGCAGATATGACAGGGCATTTAAAAAATGTTGTCCAGGGAGTCAAGTCAGCCTCTCTGCACATCACTGCAGGGAGCCAGGCGATGAGCGATTCGGCCCAGATCCTCTCCAGTGGCGCCGCGCAACAGGCCGCCGCTGCCGAGGAAGCTGCCAGCAGTATTGAGGAGATGACCGCCAATATACGACAGAATGCTGATAATTCGTTGCAGACCGAAAAAATTGCAACCAAGGCCGCCGAGGATGCACAGCAGGGTGGTCGAGCAGTCGAAAAAACGGTTGTGGCAATGAAGGAAATTGCAGAGAAAATTACGATTATCGAAGAGATTGCCCGCCAGACCAACCTGTTGGCACTGAACGCCGCCATCGAGGCTGCCCGCGCCGGTGAACATGGTAAAGGCTTTGCCGTCGTTGCGGCGGAGGTGCGCAAACTTGCCGAACGAAGTCAGGTTGCGGCCGGTGAAATCAATGAACTCTCCACGTCGAGTGTTGCGGTTGCCGAACAGGCCGGGCGATATCTGAATGACATCGTTCCGGATATTCAGAAGACGGCCGATCTGATCCAGGAAATCAGCGCTGCGAGCAAGGAGCAGGACGCCGGCGCGGACCAGATCGGTAGAAGTATCCAGCAGCTCGATGTGGTTATCCAGCAAAATGCTTCGGCTGCCGAGCAATTTGCTTCGACTGCCGAAGAGTTAACCAGTCAGGCTGCTGAACTCGAAAAGGTGATAGCTTTTTTTGCTATGGAAGTGAGCAACAATGAGCCGCGTGCGCAGAAGAGAGAGGCCGTCAATCTACAGGCCAGGATAGCTCATGCCACTGCAGTGGATACAAATGTGGCACCAGTACATGGCAAGAGTGTTAAGGGGGACTTACTCGACGAGGAGTTTGAAACTTTCTGATAAGCAAAGTCAGACAGATTCTTCACCTTCAAAGGCAGGCTACACTTTTCGTGTGGTCTGCCTTTGGCTATCGTGGAACAATCTCTATCAGAATGGTTATATATTGTGGCTAGAAGCACAATTATGTGTTACGTTTAACATATATTTTTTATGCGTCAGGGTTTCTAGGGTTTCTCAATGAGTAAAGAGATCACAAAAGTGCTGATCGTGGAGGATGATCCGGACTTCGCCGAAAGTCTCATGATTGCCCTTGGTGTACGTAATTGCCACGTCGATATTGCCCGCACCGGTGAAGAGGCGATCAGGAAATTTCGCAACATCTGCTACGATATCGCTTTTATGGATATCAAGCTTCCGGGCAAGAATGGTGTTGAGAGCCTTGCAGAGATTCGTGGTTTCTGCCCCGCTGCCAGGGTTGTCATGATGACCGGGTTCAGCGAGGCGTCCCTGCTTGACAAGGCCCGTCAGGCAGGTGCGATTGATATCTTGCGTAAACCGTTTCGCCTGAAGGAGATGTTCTCGTATATCGACCACATCGAGGACAGTTCTCCACCTGCGGTTCGACATTAAGACCCATGATTTGAAGCGTCTGCAGGCTAATCCTTCAGACGCTTTATTTGTTTTGAGGGCAATACTCATATCGTCATGGCATTACTCTCCTCCCTGAAGCGCGCCTTTGCTGTAAATTTTCTCTTGGTCGGTTTGATCCCCGTCCTGCTTTTCGGCCTGGTCTGCGTTGAACTCGTTTCTGAGCAGCAGCTGAAAGGCGTTCGCGAAAGAAACCTCGCGCAAGCCAGAGGAATCGCCGAGGAAGTTGACGCATTCCTTCTTGAGATCCGTTCGGACCTGCAACACGTCCAGCAGACAATCGCTGCCGACACAATTCTGCAACCGGAAAACACAAATCAATTTTTAGCCGGGATGGTCCGTAACTCACAGTTCTTCGAGTCAATTTATCTCCTTGATGAAGACATGCACGTTCTGCATTTAGGGGTCATGCCCAAACTCGAATCAAGACAAGATGATTACGCCAATATCGATTTCTCCGGTCACCGGTTGTTTCGGGTCAACAAGGAACTAAAGGAACCGGTCTGGAGCAACACTTTTGTGTCCCTGGTCACAGGTGAACCGTCAGTAACCCTCGGAATGCCCATGCCAAATGGCTTTCTGCTGGGGAATATCCGATTGAGCAGCCTGGGGAAGCTGCTGCAGAGATATTCGCAGTACGGTGGAATCGAAGTTGCGATCATCGATAAAGGTGGCACGCTGATCGCACACAACGTTGTTGACCTGGCTATGCAGCGAATCAATTTTGCCAATCATCCAACAGTTCTCAGTGCGATGGATGGTGTCGCCTCTACCCAGAATTTTGAGGCCGGCAGTCAGAATTATTTGGAAAGTGCGACGCAGACAAAGAGCTCGCATTGGGTGGTCTGGGTTGGTCTGAATATGGACTACGTGAACGCCCCGATCCACAAAATGCGCAATATGCTGATCTTATTCATGCTCATTGCCGTAGCCCTGGCAATTATTATTGCGCTCTTCAGCATCCGGCGCCTGATGTTGCCTCTGAACGCACTGGGTCAGAGGACCGATCAGATTGCCGATGGTCATTACGATTTTCAGTTCCACCCTTCAGGGTTCTCCGAGATAGATACGCTTGCCAACCAGATCGGAAATATGAGCCGCGCGATCAAGGTACGCGAGGAATCAATTATTACCAATGAGGAGAGGTTCCGTGATCTGGTCAATTCGATCGATGGCATTGTCTGGGAGATGGCATTCCCTTCTTTCCGGATTCTCTTCGTCAGCCGGCAGGCGGAATCCCTGCTCGGCTATACGATTCAGGACTGGTACGAAGACAGCAACTTCTGGGGGCATAAAATCCATCCCGATGATGCAGAGCAGGCCAAAGCTTTTAGCACCCTGATGTCTGAAAAGCTAGAAGACCATAGTTTCGAATACCGGATGGTTGCTGCAGATGGTCATATCGTGTGGATACGCAACCTGGTTACGGTAGTCGTCGAAGATCAGCGCCCTATCAGGTTGCTTGGCGTCATGATTGATGTCACTGCGCAGAAGGAGTTGCTGGAAGAATTGCGGCGCAGTGAAGAAAACTACCGGGAAATTTTCAACGGCACCAGTGATGCAATCTTCATCCATGATGCCGAGAGCGGCAAAATCCTTGACGTGAACCAGGCGATGTTGAACCTGTATGGCTATTCCTATGACGACGCACTGTCCAGTGACATTGAAAGTTTCAGCAAGGGAGTCAGCCCCTACTCCGCAGATGAGGCCAAATTAAAACTACAGGAGGCTGTGGCACAGGGCAGCAGTTCCTTTGAGTGGTTGGCGAGAAAGATGACAGGTGACTTGTTCTGGGCCGATGTCAACCTGCGTAGTGCCATGATCGGCCACCAGCAACGTGTGCTGGCCTCTGTACGTGACATCTCGTCACGCAAGCAGGTGCTTGAACAACTGCGTGAAGCAAACCAGCGATTGAACCTGTTGATTGAGCGCATGCCGATTGGATGTATCCTCTGGACGCCACAATTTACCGTCAATATGTGGAATCCGACTGCCGAAAGCATCTTCGGGTTTTCGGCAAAAGAAATGATGGGTAAGGAGCCCTATGGCACAATTGTCCCTGAAGAGGTCCGATCGGTCGTCGAGCCGATCTGGTCCAGGATTCTGAGTGGTGATAAAGCAGCCCACAGTGTGAACGAAAATATTACCAGACAGGGTGAAACGATTACGTGCGAATGGTACAACACGCCAATGTTTGATGCCTCAGGCAGAATTGTCGGCGCAATCTCCATGGTCCAGGACATTTCGGAGCGTAAAGCTGCTGAAGACGAACTGGAAAGATATCGTTCGAACCTTGAAGACCTGGTCAAGGATCGCTCTGCCCAGCTGGAAGCTGCGCAGACCGCACTTGTGCAGAAAGAGAGGCTTGCAGTGCTTGGTCAGCTGACAGCGACAGTCAGCCATGAGGTTCGTAATCCTCTTGGTACGGTTGCCAATGCCCTGTATCTGCTCAGGGAAGGGTTGCAAGTGGATGAAACCTCCAAGCTCGCCAAGCCCCTTCTGCTCGCTGAGCGCAATGTCGAGCGGTGTGACATAATTATCAGTGATCTGCTTGATTTCTCTCGTCAGCGTAAGATCGATAAGGCTCCGATCAAAATTGATGACTGGTTGATCGAGCTTCTCGACGAAATGATTATCCCTGCACAAATCCAGGTGCAGAAGGATCTGACCACGAACTCAGCCGTTCCGGTTGACCCGGAACGGCTGCGCAGGGTCCTGGTCAATGTCATCACCAATGCCTTGCAGGCGCTCGATGAAATTGACAAACCAGACAAGAAGCTCACAATCCGAACCAGGCTTGTTGACGAAACCTGTGAGATTGTTGTTCAGGACAATGGCCCGGGAATGAGCCAGGACGTGCTGAATCGAATTTATGAGCCGATGTTCAGCACCAAGAATTTTGGAGTGGGCCTCGGCGTACCGATTATCAAGAATATTCTCGAAGGTCATTGTGGAGGGGTTGATTATCTTAGCGAAGCCGGAGAGGGGACTACCGTTACCATGTGGCTGCCGTTGAGTGAGAAGACTTGTCCGGAAGGTGCGTGAGTGTCTCGTTATTCCCGGGGCCTTCTTCAGCTTAAATCTGATTTGAAGCTATTTTTGGCACGTTCGTTGTAAGCCAATCCCTTGGCACGCTGCCTGATGAGGCCATGCCCCGATTATAGTGCCTTTGCCTGTAAATTTTTAGCCACTGCAGCAAGCATCGTGGCATGATTTTGTGCCATGAACATGCGTTGCGAAGATGCCCTGCCATGTTTGGTCTGGCTTAGTGGTGATGCCTGGAGATTCTGATCGCCTCGTATTGGTCTGACGCACATTTTGCCCGATAAGGCATTTGTCATAGTTGACTGTTAGATAGTTATGAGTTCAGCAGAGGTGGAGATGTCTAAACCTATCCGTGTTCTGATCGTTGATGATTCTGCAGTGGTCCGCCAGGCACTTACTGAAATTTTGTCTGCCGATCCGGCGATTGAGGTTATGGCCACGGCTGGTGATCCCCTGATTGCCGCCGCCAAGATCAGCAAGGAACGCCCGGATGTCATAACCCTTGATGTCGAGATGCCGCGTATGGATGGACTCTCTTTCCTCAAGCAGATCATGGCGACGGATCCGATTCCGGTCGTCATGTGCTCAAGCCTGACGGAAAAGGGTGCCGAGGTGACGATGAAAGCCCTGCAATACGGGGCTGTGGAGATCATCAACAAGCCGCGCATGGGCGCCAGACAATTTCTTGAAGACAGCCATGTGCAGATTTGTGACGTGGTCAAGGCTGCGGCCAAGGCCCGGGTCAGACGTTTATCCGCCCTGATCAACGAGCCTGCGCCGAAATTGACGGCTGATGTAATGCTCAGCCAGCCCAAGTCGACAGAGAACTTTCAAACCACGGAAAAAGTTTTAGCCCTGGGAGCCTCGACTGGCGGCACGGAAGCCCTGCGCATCTTTCTGCAGGAATTGCCCTACGATGCCCCCGGGATAGTGATCGTTCAGCATATGCCGCAACATTTCACCGCGGCGTTTGCAAGTCGTCTGAACGGCATTTGTCGCATCGAAGTCAAAGAGGCGGCAGATGGTGATACGGTGATTCCCGGTCGCGCCCTGATTGCTCCCGGCAATCTGCACATGATGTTGAAGCGTAGCGGCACCCGTTACTACGTGCAGGTCAAAGACGGCCCTCTGGTCTGCCGCCACAGGCCATCTGTGGATGTGTTGTTCCGTTCGGTTGCCCGTTATGCAGGGATGAATGCCACCGGCATTATCATGACCGGAATGGGAGATGACGGTGCACGGGGTATGCTGGAGATGAAAAATGCCGGGGCGGTTAACCTGGCACAGGACGAAGAGAGCTGCGTGGTCTTCGGTATGCCACAGGAAGCGATCAAGCTGGATAGTGTGCAAAAAGTTCTACCGCTCGACAAGCTGGCGGAGGAGGCGATGCGTCTCTATCGCAGTATGGCCTGATGTTGGTCAGACAATTTATTTAAACAGGATCTTTTTATGAACAAGCCGACAGATGAAGAATTGATTGAGGAAATTCGCCGGCGTTTTGAATTCAATCAGAATGCTCTGAACGACATGTGTGCGATGACGCGCAAGCTGGAGCAGGTCAATGTGAAACTTCAGGAATCCGAAGCTCTGAAGAGCCAGTTTCTCTCGAATATCCGCAATGAGATCAATAACCCCCTCTCGGCGATTATGGGACTGGCCGGGCAATTCTTTGATCGTTCCTGCGACCCGGAAGTCTGCAGGAAGGCCATCAGTATGATTTATGCGGAGGCGTTCAACCTGGATTATCAGCTCCAGAACGTCTTCATGGCTGCCGAGCTGGAAGCAGGTGATGCAGAACCGGCTTTCGCCATGGTCGACATCAGTTCGGTCCTGAACAGTTGCCTGGATAAACTTGGCTACCGGATTTCAGACAAGGGTCTTTCTATCTCCAGGAAGATCCCCGAGGACCTTGTCTTCCCGACCGATGCCCAGAAAATTGAAATTATTCTGCTCAACCTACTCGGGAACGCTGTCGAATTTACCGAACGTAGTGGTCAGATCACTCTCGAGGTTGATGAGAACAAGCATGGTCTGATCGTGTCGATAAGTGATAACGGCCCGGGAATCAGCGCCGCCGACCAGGAGATCATCTTTGATCGTTTCCGGCAGCTCGAAGCCGG
This sequence comes from uncultured delta proteobacterium, assembly GCA_963825575.1. Classification (GTDB taxonomy): domain Bacteria; phylum Desulfobacterota; class Desulfuromonadia; order Desulfuromonadales; family BM103; genus JAFDBW01. The sequence continues at coordinate 16,513 of CAWGUB010000023.1, read as the reverse complement.
AGCGACCAAGGGCCATCGTGGCCATGGTCTGGGCCTGAGCATCTGTTGGGCGTTGGCCGAGCTGCTCGGAGGGGTCCTTGACCTTGACAGCCAGCCCGGGCATGGCAGCCGGTTTGTGCTGTCGTTGCCACGTCCCGATGTCGAGACTGTTGTGCATGCCTCTGATGGCAATTTCTTCATCTTTGACGACACTGAAGGTGAGATCGAAACCTTCTAGCTTATGAATCTGCCAACTGCAGCGCCTCAGTCTGAAGTCCTGAAGCGCCATTACCTCTATCCGGGCACTCTGTTCGTGCACCGTCAAGCGCACCTGGTCACCACTGTCCTGGGCTCCTGCATCTCCGTATGCATCTGGAACCAGACTTCCCAACTCGGCGGGATCAACCATTACCTGCTGCCACTGTGGAATGGCGAGGGTCTGCCGACACCCAAGTACGGCAACATCGCGATTGCCAAACTGGTAGAAAAGGTCAGGGCACTTTCCAACCCCGGTGACAGACTGATTGCCAAGGTGTTCGGTGGCGCTTCCATGTGGGAGAAAACCGAAGGCTTGCTGGCGATCGGCCAAAGAAACATCGAATTCGCCATTGAGGCCCTGGAATCGCACAAGATACCAATTGTCGGTAGTGATATGGGTGGTTATCATGGCCGCAAGGTGATCTTCAACAGTGGCGACGGCACGGTCCTGATGCGCCGACAGCGGTCGATGCGTATTTCACAAACCTGACCAAAAGCATGCCTTGTCAACCACAGATTAATCGCCTGTAAGACCCGCTTTTGCTGGACAGACAGGTGATATTTAGGCTGCCTTGATTTGTCGATAAGTCGCGCCGTGATTATCGGTACACTGTCGTCGTATATATTGTGCCGACCCTGCTTGAGTTTTGTTGGATGAATTACGGGTCGAAGTGGCGCCCGTATCAGGTTTTGAGTGTTTTTTGGGTACGGGGATCAACTGGCTGATGCCGGCGATCAGGAACCCTGCCAACATAATGATTTCAAACATGACTCTCCTCCCTCTGCTGTTACCCAGTTAACGCGCACTCTATGACAGAATATGTCATGGACCTGGCGGCCTGATTCGAAGTCACATTTGGTGCTGTTTCGACAATTCTCTGCAAAGCTTTTCGCCGAGAAAAAATGGCCATATATTAGGAGGTTTGAATATTGACGAAGACTGTAAAATCGTATACAGTATGCAAGTTTCAGCCCGACTTTAACCCTGTTTTACTCAGGCTATAAATGGTGACAGCTATTTGTTTCACCTACAACTTATGATGGAGGAGAGAGATGATTGAAGCTTATCTGATGCATGAAAAAGAGCGGAATGCCCAGGGGATACCAGCTCTTCCACTCAACCCGGAACAGACCACGAATCTATGTGAATTGCTGCAAAGCCCTCCGGCCGGCAAAGAAGAGTTCTTGATGAACCTGTTCACCGAGAGGATCTCTCCCGGCGTTGATCCTGCTGCCGAAGTCAAGGCCGGGTTCCTGGCAGAAATCTTGAAAGGCGCCAAGAACTCGCCGCTGATTGACAAGCAGAAGGCCGTGCAGATCCTGGGCACCATGATCGGCGGCTACAACGTGCAACCTCTGATTGCTGCACTCAGTGATGCTGCTGTGGCTGATGACGCTGCATCGGCTTTGTCCGGCATGACCTACGTTTATGATGCTGCTGCACAAGTGATTGAACTTGCCAAAAACAACGCTGCAGCGAAGCAGGTTGTAGAAAGCTGGGCTGCTGCCGAGTGGTTCACCAGCAAGCCTGCAATGGCAGAAATTATTAAAGTCAAAGTGTTCAAGGTAGAAGGTGAAATCAACACCGATGATTTTTCTCCTGCCGGTGATGCCTGGAGCCGCCCTGACATCCCACTGCATGCCCTGGCCATGGGTAAAACCCGTTTTCCCGGTGGTATCGAAGAGATTGCCAAGTGGCGTGCTGAGGGCCATCAGGTTGCTTTTGTTGGTGATGTGGTCGGTACCGGTTCTTCCCGTAAATCGGCATGCAATAGCGTTTTGTGGTGTATTGGCGATGATATCCCGGCGGTTCCGAACAAACGTCGTGGTGGTGTGATCATCGGTGGCGTTATCGCTCCGATCTTCTTCAACACCGCCCAGGATTCCGGCACCTTGCCTTTGAGGATGGATGTCACCAAGATGAATATGGGTGATGTTATCACCATCAATACCGCAAAGGGTGAAGTCACAAACGAAGCTGGTGAGGTCATCTCTACTTTCAAGATCAAGCCGGATACGGTTCCTGACGAGTTTCGCGCCGGTGGCCGGATTCCGTTGATTATCGGTTGCGCTGTAACCAAAGAGGCCCGGGAAGCATTGGGCCTGGCAGAGGCTGACATTTTTGCCAAGACGGTAAATCCCGCACCCAAGCCCGGTCAGGGTTACACGCAAGCACAGAAGATGGTTGGTCGCGCCTGTGGTGTCGAAGGTGTCTTGCCCGGTTCATCTTGCGCGCCGATCATGACCACGGTCGGTTCCCAGGATACCACTGGCCCGATGACCGCCGATGAGATCAAGGAGCTGGCCTGCCTCAGATTCAAGTCTCCGATGGTCATGCAGTCTTTCTGCCACACCGCGGCCTATCCGAAACCAGCTGATGTGAAGATGCATGCAACTTTGCCGAAGTTTATCTCTGACCGTGCCGGTGTGCCGCTACGACCCGGTGATGGTGTTATCCACAGCTGGTTGAATCGTCTGCTGGTTCCCGATACTGTCGGAACCGGTGGTGATTCGCACACCCGTTTCCCGATCGGCATCAGCTTTCCGGCAGGTTCAGGTCTGATTGCCTTCGCCGGCGCTCTTGGCTTCATGCCTCTCGATATGCCTGAGTCCGTTCTGGTTCGTTTTAAGGGTGAGTTTAACGAGGGGATCACTTTGCGTGATGCTGTGAATGCCATCCCTTACTGGGCTATCAAGCAAGGGTTCTTGACCGTGCCGAAGAAGAACAAGGTCAACATCTTCAACGGCAGGATCTTGGAGATGGAAGGTCTGCCGAATTTGTCCGTTGAGCAAGCATTTGAGCTGACCGATGCAGCTGCCGAACGTTCCGCAGCTGCCGGGTGTATCCAACTCTCCGAAGAGAGTGTCTGCACTTACCTGCGCTCCAACGTTGCGCTGATGAAAAAAATGATCGAAGAAGGTTATCAGGATCCGGAGACTCTGCAGGGTCGGATCGACGCTGTCAACGAGTGGCTCAAGGCTCCCAAATTGATCAAGGCCGATGCCAACGCCGAGTATGCAGCAGTGATCGAAATCGATCTGGCAGAAATTACCGAGCCGATTCTCGCTTGCCCGAACGACCCGGATGATGTCAAGCTGCTTTCCGATATCCAGGGAACCCCGATCCAGGACGTCTTCCTCGGTTCCTGCATGACCAATATCGGTCATTTCCGTGCGGCCGCTGAGATCTGGCGTGGTGAGAAGTTCAACCCGAATGTTCGCACCTGGGTTTGCCCGCCGACCCGCATGGACCAGGCCAAGCTGAAGGAAGAGGCGGTTTTCTCGGTGTTCAGTGCCATGGGCGCTCGTCTGGAAATTGCCGGTTGCTCGCTCTGCATGGGCAACCAGGCCCGTGTGCCTGATGGCGTGAATATGTTCTCTACTTCAACCCGTAACTTTGATGACCGCATCGGCAATGGCGCCCAGGTCTACCTCGGTTCTGCTGAACTCGGTGCCGTGACCACAACCATGGGCAAGCTGCCGACCCCTGCAGAGTATCTAGCTGCCTACAAGGAAAAGATTGCGCCGAAGAAGGAAGGGATCTATCAGTACCTGCAGTTCGATGAGATGGATGGGTACAAGTAAAGAGAAAAGTAAAATGTAAAAGTGAAATGCGAAGACCGCTCCGTAAGGGGCGGTCTTTTTTTGCAGCGCGAGGCACGAAAAATATGATGCAGTGACTGGTTGCCGGGGGCTGGTCACTGGCATGGCCTATTATCCTGATTGACACGATTGGCTGAATGAGAACTTTTACTCTCGGCGCAACTCTCCCTCTAAATTCCCTTGCACCTGCGACACTTCAACGCTAGATTAATGTTAGAGACATTTGCGCGTAACGGCCCTAAGCTGAAATCCGCAGATTATCCAACGGCAAGGGTTTTCAGATGTCAGAAGACAATGTCCTGTTTCAGCCCATCAAGAAGTTCTGCCGGCGCAATGTGGCCACCTGTGAGCCTGATGACACGGTTCTGCAGGTTGCCGGTGTCATGCGTGACCGGCAGATTTCCAGCATAATTGTTTGTGAAGACACCACACCGGTGGGGATCCTGACCGATCGCGACCTGCGCAACAAGGTCGTTTCCTTTGCAATCGATCCTGCCACGGTTACCGCCCGCGACATCATGAACGCACCGCTGATTACGGTCAGTGAAGATGATTTTATCTTTGAAGCTCTCTACCGGATTTCCAAGAACGGTATCCATCGAATCTGCGTCGTTGATCAGGATAATCGTCTTTCAGGGATTATCACCGTCACAGACATCATGCGTTTGCAAACACACTCGCCGCAGGAACTGATTCGTGACATCGATAATGCTGTCACCCTCGATGAGTTGAAGAACTACCATCTGCAGATTCAGGCTCTGGTCCTGCATCTTGTCAGTACCGGAGTCCCGCCCCGGGAACTGGTCCGCATGATCGCACTGTTGAATGACCAGTTGCTGCTGCGCCTGATTGAGCTCCTGCGTGCCCGTCAGTTCTGCGACATGACCGATAAGTTTGCCTTTGTCGTTCTCGGCAGTGAAGGGCGTCGTGAACAGACCCTGACCACCGACCAGGATAATGCCATTATCTATGCTGACGATCTCTCCCCGGAAGAAATTGCCGAGATCGAAGCTTTCTCGGAAAAGCTCATCGACTCATTAATTGAGATTGGCGTGCCGCCTTGCCCTGGGGGCATCATGGCGAAAAACCAGTTCTGGCGGCGCAGCTACAGTGAATGGGCAAAGGTGCTTGGTATATGGTTGACCAATCCGCTACCGGAACACATTCTGAATGGCAGCATGTTTTTCGACCTGCGCACGATTTATGGTGATCCAAGCCTGGAAAAAGGTCTCCGTGAGATGCTGGTTGGACATTTTAAAGAAGAAAAGATGTTCCTGACCCGATCTGCGGCCAACATCAATCGCTTCAAACCGCCGCTCGGTCTTCTCGGTGGCATCAAGACCGAGCATGACGAAGAGCATCGCGGCCAGATCGATGTTAAAAAGGCCGGTATCTTTGCAATCACCGAGGGGGTCAAGGCCCTTGCCATGGAAGCCGGGGTCATAGGCGGTGGAACCCGTGAGAGAGTGCAGGCCCTGGTTGAAAAACAGGTTCTGAGCCAAAAGTTGGCCGATGATCTCGATGCCAGCTACAATTACCTGGTTTTCCTGCGTCTGCGCTGCCAGGTCGAAAGCATCAAGGCCGGCGATCAGCCAAGCAATTACATAACCCTTGCCAAGCTCAATCACATGGAAAAGGGCCGTTTGAAAATCGCTTTTGAAGAAGTCAATGAGTTCCATGAATTCCTCAGGGTCCATTTCCGTGTCCATCTGCTCCGCTGAATTCGTTTGCAGCCGCCGACAAAAATCCCTCGTCAGGTTGACCCTGGTCAGCATTGTCCTTGCCGTTCTTTTGACCGTCACCGGATGCCGTAATCCGATCGATACGACTGCTTTGAACTCGCTCGCAAAATCGGATGTCGACATGATGGCGGATACCAACCTGCAGGAAATGAACCGGCTTATGGAGGATCTTCTGATCAAGCTCTACAAGCGTAATCCGCGCGAGCTCGACAAGGTCTCCGGCATGTCGGTCGGACAGCGTCATGACCAAATCTTCGACTCTCAAGGTCGGCTGGTATTCAATGAATTGAACAGCCGGCAGGGAACGGACGCATTAAACCTGGCCTTTAATCCCGATTACCAGGGAGACCGGGTTTTTGCCCTGACGGTCGGGTTGGTTGGCATGGTGCGAAGCGCCTATAACTGGCAGATGGAACAATTCATGTTCGACTCGCTCGATGAACAGAAACTATTCAATTGTGCCCGCAATATCGAAGTCCTTGCCTTGCGCCTGAGCAACGAAAGAGATGTGGACGGAAAGCTTCTGCTGCTGTCAAACAGCCAGCCAGGTGAAAAGGAAGACCTGAGCTTCGAGCGTTTGTTCGGCAAAATGATTGCCATCCAGGACATGATGGCCTTCACTATCGCCGGCAAGTGGGACAGGGGGGTGCACAGCGTGATTATGAAAGCAGTTTTCCTGCCGATGGGGATGTAGGCGGGGGGATCAATGATGCGGGTAAAGGCCATGCTTCGGAATGGCTTTTTTGCGCTTTGACTGTGACGATTACGCAATAAATGCCGAGGAGTTGTCTGCCCGGTCGTTACAGGAGTGAAGCCTTGATTGAGGAAACGATTTACCGGTAATAAGGAGTTGTGTCCTTGCCGGCAGCTGGGGACGAAGTTCGTCTAGATCACGACATGATCCCGAATGTCATGATTGGTGGGGAGCCTAAATGGTTAGTCGCCCCATGGGCAATATACGCTTTGCGCGTGCTATATCATTCATACTCAATCAGCGTCTGACTGCCTTTCTGCGGCTTCTGGTTGAAGCCGTTGGCATAGCCCCAGAAAGAGATGATCTTCAGGAGCAGTTTTGCCGCAGTCATCTCCGAAACACGACTGGATTCCGGGACCAGTTCGACGATGTCCACACCACGTAGATCGATGGTCCTCCTGGAGAATAGCGATTCAAGTAGCTCGATCATATGGTACCAGAAAAAGCCCCCCGGCTGCGGTGTTCCGACACCGGGTACGACGGCCGGGTTAAAGACGTCCATGTCAACCGAAAGGTAGACCGGCCCTTCGAGCGAGTTGATTCTTTGCAGGAAGGCTTCCCATTGTCCCTTGCCGCGTAGATCCCAGTCGAGAAAGAGACTGATGCGGGACTCCTTTTCGATGCGTTCCACTTCAGTCTCAAAGAGCGACCGGATTCCGCCCATGATGATCTTGTGTCCCTGGTCGAGCAGGCGATTGACCGGACAGGCGTGATTAAACCTGCTGCCATCGTAGCTGGTGCGCATGTCGGCGTGGGCATCGAGGAAGAGCACCGTGCCCGGTTCGGGCATGCGGGCCTGAACCAGTGACGGGGTTAGCGAATGTTCACCGCCGAGGCCGATGAACAGGTTGTCTGACGGTAGCGCCGCAACCTGCCCGGTCATGGCTTTATGCAGCTCGGCATCGGTGAGGGACCTGTCGTCAGCAAACTCAGGTAAGACACTGAGAAGCATATGTTTGAAAGGGGACCAGCCGGCATCCTCTTCGTAAAATTCGAGCTGTACGGAGGTGTCAAGGATGGCACGCGGTGCATCGGCGGTTCCGGGTTTGAAAGAGACTGTTCTTTCAAGGGGGATTGGCAGGATCAGAATGTCGGCCTGGTCTGCAGGTGCGTTGGACATTTCGAGAAACTGTAATGTGTCGGGCATAGGTAAGTCCTTGTGAATTACAGGAATTCATAATCCAGGATACAGAATTCAGGAGCGTAAAACGGTAAAATTTCTCTGCATGAGAGTCGGAACCTCTCCCGTATGGGTGAAAGCCCTGCTATGCATCAAGCCAGTTCCTCTGCAACCGCTTCGGTCATTCCGGTCAAAAGCGTATCGAGTTCGCGGTCGCTGATGATGTAAGGTGGCATCACGTAAACCAGCTTGCCGAAGGGGCGGACCCAGACGCCTTTTTCGACAAAACGCCGGGTGATTGAGGCCATATTGACCCGCTTTGCAAGCTCAAGTACACCTATACCGCCGATGCAGCGAACGTCAGCAATCCCATCCCAGTCCAGGCAGTGCTGCAAACGCTTGGTAAAGGTTTTGGCAATTGCAGCAATGCGTTCCTGCCACGGGCTGTCGAGCAACAGGTCGATGCTGGCGATGGCGATGGCGCAGGCCAGAGGGTTAGCCATAAATGTCGGGCCATGCATAAAGGCCCCGGGCGAGTTCGTCGAGATCGTTTGACTGATCAAGGCAGTCGTCAAAACTGCAGCCAGACTCATATACCCGCCGGTAATCGCCTTACCCAGACACATGATGTCGGGAGATACACCGGCGTGCTCGCAGGCAAACATTTTGCCGGTACGGCCAAAGCCGGTGGCGATTTCATCGGCGATCAGCAGGACGTTGAACCGATCACAGAGAGTCCGCACCTGGCGGAGATATTCAGGGGCATAGAAACGCATGCCTCCCGCGCCCTGGACGATCGGTTCGAGAATGACCGCGGCGATCACACTGTGGTGAGTCTCGATCAGGCTGCGGAAACTGGCGATGTCACTGTCATGCCAGTCCTCGTCGCGCGTGATGGTCGGTGCCTCCGCAAAGAATTGCTTTGCGAGGATCTGCGTGAAGAGATGATGCATGCCCGTTTCGGGATCGCAGACGGCCATGGCGCCGGCCGTGTCTCCGTGATAACCGCGCCGGATGGTCAGCATTTTCTGCTTGTCAGGCTGTCCTTTGGCGGTCCAGTACTGGATCGCCATTTTCATGGCAACCTCGACACTCACTGAGCCGGAATCGCAGAAAAACACCTTCTCAAGCGGCGCGGGAGCCAACCTGACCAGACGTGCCGCCAGCTCAGCCGCGGGCCGGTGGGTCAGCCCGCCGAACATTACATGTGACATGCTGCCCAGTTGTGCCCTGGCGGCCTGATTGAGAACCGGGTGATTGTAACCATGGATGGCCGACCACCAGGATGACATGCCGTCGATCAGGGTGCGCCCATCCTCCAGGTTCAGGTGGACCCCTTTGGCGCTTTTGACCGGGTAGGGGGGCAACGCCCCTTCAAGTGGCGCGTATGGGTGCCAGACGTGATTCTTTTCGAATTCGAGCCAGCTTTTATCGCTCAGATAATTCTTCATAATCGTTCACAGACAAAACAAAAGAAATTAGCCGCCAAGGCACGAAGAGATAATTTGACAGCTGATTTTCTTGGTGCCTTCGTGTCTTAGTGGTTAGCACGAGCATCGTTAAAATCATAAATTTCAGTATTGAGAACGGTATCCTATCGGAAAAGAGCGGTTTGGACAAGAATCATGGCTTGGGATTGTGATTCCATTTTGCCTGCCGAACATCCTGTCGCGGGAGGAATTTATGCCGCAGCCAGGCAACCAGAAGGAAGACGATAACTGCCAGAGTAATCAACAGGCCAAGCCGCCCTGCCAGGGTTTCGGCCTGCTGCCAGCTGGTGCCACCCAGGTAGCCGATTCCCGGGTAGCTGATCCCCCAGAGGATGCCGCTGATAAGAGCGTAACAGGAAAATATGCCTGGCTGCATCCGGCTTCCCCCGGCGACAAATGGTACCAGGCCGCGAATCGGCCCGAGGAAACGGCCCAGAAAAACGCTCTTGCCACCATGCTCGAGGAAGAAGAGTTCCGCCAGTCGTAACAACCCTTCGTGTTTTTTGAGTAACGGCCAATTCCACAGGTGGATGCCGAAACGCGCCCCCAGCCAGTAACTGAGAAGGTCGCCGATCACAGCCCCCAGTCCTGCAGCAGCCATGATCGCAATAATCGGGGCCTTGTCGTGGAAGGCCAGCCAGCCGCTGAACACGGTCAGGACACTGCCAGGCATGATCAGGCCGATGCCGACGAGTGCTTCAAGGAGCGCGACGATGAAAACAGCTGTGATAAACAGCGTTCCGCCGGGGACCTGATTAAATATGTTCAACAGCCATTGTTCCAAGGACTTTCCTCTGCATTGTCCTGCTGTGGCAAGGGCTATGGTTTGAAGCGCCTGTGCCATTCGTCAAAGATACTGACTTTATGTTGCCCGTGCCGGGCCAATGCTGTGCGGACCATCTCTGCCGTTCGCATTCCTTTTCTGGTTTTGGAATAAAAGAGGTCGGCATAAGCGACGATTCTTTCTTCGAGAGTCTGTGGCCGCATATCTCGCAATGGCAGCGGCAGCTTCTGGACTTTGATATCTTCAACACTCAGGCCGACACCGATATGCCGTTCACAGACAGATGCATGACGCGGCAGTCCCTCCTTGCGGAGGATTTCTGCACCGATCACACCGTGGGCGATATAAGGCCGGTCACCATGACAATCCAGTTTCGGGGTGTCGGTAAAGAGCATACCGATGTCGTGCAGGAGCGCTGCCTGTTCGATGAAATCCTTGTCAACCGGTTCACTCTGTCCAACCCGTTCGGCGACCCTGAGGGCAAGCCTTGCAACCAGGTGGCTGTGGGCAAGCAAAATGCTCCTTGCTTTGTCGTGAGCTGCGTAATACTTATCTATTATTTCGAGAGGTCGCATTGTCTTTTTTCAACAAGAGTCAACGGTTGTTATTGGGTCAGAATCTGGAAAGACCGGATGATTTTTTCCATGAGCATGTCATAGTCGGCGAAATTCTCGGGTGTCGTTTTGAGGGTGATTGCGTAGGCACGGTTCGGCTTTAGAAAGAGGTAGAGTTCAATCTGCTGCTGCGCCGTCTGGCCACTGATGTACCACGCCTTGCCGGCAGGTAGTTCGACTTGCTCCCGCAGGTTTTCGGTCAGACCCGTATAGTCTTTTAGCACCAGACCAGTTCCTGCTCATCAGTAGCATACTCCCGGAAATGTGAACTGACCTGCAGCAGGGTCCCGCCCTGATCAGGGTGCCTCCAGCGAATTTCTCCTTCATGGCGGCCGTATTCGAGGCGGCGGTCCTTTTCCCATCTCAACGGGTATTCGATGACAAATTCAAGGACCGCGTCAATGTGCATGCCGACCTTCAAGATCGCAGCCGGGTGCTCTTTGGACGCACAACCCGACAGGACTGTCAGGGTAAATGCCAGCAGGTAAATGAAACATTTTGCGGAGGACATAGTCAGTTTGTCTCTGGTTGTTTATTCTCTAAAGTATACACCGTGAAGATACCGATTTTGCAAGGAGTCTGAATTTGATTTAACGCAAAGGCGCAAAGAGCGCAAAGAAAATCAAATACCAGGTAGCCTGTCCTCAGGATTCAAGAAAAATCGCCGAATGCTTGAGGAACGGCCGTATTGCCAGTGCGATCAGGATCAACTGGACGATCATCAGGACCAGGAAGCAGAAACTCAACCCGGAGTGATCGGCGAGAATGCCGACCAGTGGCCCGGTAATTACGAAACCGAGGCGGAAAACCAGCGATTTCAGCGACAGGATACTGGCCCGTTCGTGACGGGCGCTCTGTTTCTGTAGTGCCAGGCGCAGAAACGGCCCCTGGATGCCGCGCATGACGGTCAGAAGAAAGTAAAAGGCGAAACTCCATATGACCTGGCTGAAAGCCAGTCCGGCGTACCCGGCGACCACCAGTGCCAGCATCAGCAATGGTGTGCCGCGGGCTCCAAGATGAAACTGGACGCGGTGGCTGATAACCGAACCGAAAGACACACAAAGGTTGGCTACGGCCCAGATCGGTCCGAACCAGCTCAGTGGGACATTGAGCGTCTGCATATATGGCTGGATCAGCCAGACCGGATAGAAGGAGGAGAGACCAAGCAGTGCGGCGAGCAGGATGCTGTAGCGAATGCCAGGCTGTGAAAATGCTTTGCGGGCAATGTCTGACGCTTCACGAAGATGTGAGACAGTCTCCCTGGGTGGCGTGGGGATGTCCTTCAGGTTGCGACAGATTCCCAGCGCAGCGATCCAGATGCCGATCTGCAAAATAAAGGGGAGTAGCGGCATCCAGCCATACAGCACCCCGGCGCCGACAGCTCCCGCCGCTTCACCGGCCTGTGCCCAGGCGGTCATCCGTCCATCGTATTTAACGTAATGTTCCTCCCGGCCACCGTGGCGCAGCGTCTCGTAAAGCAGGGCGCTGTCGGCGCCGCTGATAAAGGCGTAGGACGCTCCGAGCTGCAGTTCAGCGACCAGCACCCCGGTAAAAGTACCGGCGAAGGTGTAAGTCGCCCAGCCGGTAATGCCGAGCAGGCAGGCCAGATTGAGGGCAAAGCGATAGCCAACCCGGTCGCTTATGTAACCGGAAGGGAATTCCATGACCAGCGTTGCCAGGGAGAATATCGCCTGGAGCAGCAGGATCTCGGCGAGACTCAGACCGATCTGGTCCTTCCAGAACAGTGTAATAATGGCCATCGGCAGGAGGGCCATTTTCAGTCCGGCGAAGATGTTGAGGAGGGGGAGGTTTTTGGAAAATCCGGAACGAGGAACGCGGGACGCGGGACGCGGTAAGGTCAAGATCGAATTCCTGGAGTGTTGTTAATTCCGGCTGATATTTTGTAGGTTGCGTCAGCTTGTGTCGGTCTGCCTGTTGTGACAAGGCTAAGAGGTCCTTGTCATGGTTTTCCGCGTCCCTCGTCCCTTGTACCGGTCTCATGCCCAATAGATACAGGCCGCAGGACAATTGTCCATCGCTGTCTCTATTTTATCTTCCGGTGCTCCGGTCGGATCGTGGACGATCGCTTCGCCATGATCATGGCCTTCGCTCATGGGTCGTCTTCGTCCATCCGGAATACTTCGGGACAGACCTGGGTGCAGACTTCGCAGCCGATGCAACAATCCGGATCTATAGCCTGGTGTGCGCGACATGATTATGACTCCCCCCGATTCGATTTGTACCGCTAATCTTAGCAAGCCGTTTATCTTTTTGCCAGATGTTCTTTCAGTTTGCCGGAGCCCATTTGCGGAGCAGACGTATACTTGTTGAGAATTATGAGATTGTTTCGACTCTATAACCTGAAACCAGAAGCCGAGTCTGCCACCAAGGCACAAAGACACTAAGTCAGCAAAGCCTGGGAAAACGCCCGGTTGAAGAAGAACACTTTGCAAGGCAACGAAAAGAATATAAATTCCTTCGTGTCTTTGTGCCTTGGTGGTTGAGTTTTCATCTGGTTTAGACATTTACTCCCGCTGGCAAAGTCTTTTACGATCGGCTGCCAATGCGAACTGGCCTGCGTACAGAAATCATCCTGAGTATTCCCCCGTCTCTGGCAGCAACGCTTCTCTTTGCCGGTTTTCTCCTCGTCAAACTTAGCCACAGAGCGCAACCTTCTGGACCAGTAACGCGCTCACGCCGCCAATATCATCAATCTGGTCGTTGCCGTTGTCGAACTCCCCGGCAATCGGAACGGTGGGAGAAGCCCATGGGGTTTGCGGCATCCAGTCATAATCGCCTGCAGACAGATTTTTCTAACAAGCAGACCGATATCCTCGCCTGGCGCCTGCTTGACAACCAATTGCAGGTGCTTGCCATACGACATACCAGCCGATTGGGGAATTTTCGACGATATTGCCTGCCTTGCTGGAACGGGGAGAGCTGACGAGGAGTTGTCTTACGAATCATTCCGGTTCTTCAACAGCGATCAGTCGCAGAGCTATCTCGATCTATCGGCACCTCTCCGGGTCGGTAATAATCCTTACGGATTGCTGCAAATCCGTTTCAGCCTGTCAGGGTTGCAGGGACGGGTTAAGGCGGCCCTGCAGCTCGTCCTCGTGTACGTCGTGATTTACGGCGTGGTCCTTGCGGTTTTCGGTGTCTACCTGCTGAACGGAACGTCGTCAAGCCGGTTCGGCAAGGCCTGCACCAAGCGATCTTCGGGCCACCGGCGGTACGCTGGCTTCGGTTGCTGCGCCATTGGTCCGGCCGGGAAATCATGAATTGGCAGACAGTTTCAACCAGATGGTCGAGGCCCTGGCTGCCAGTCGTGCGGAAACGGAAGAGCAGATCGTTGGCCGGAGAGGACCAAACAGCGCCCGGAAATAGGGGAGCGTCGACCTGGTGCGCCTCGCGCTGGCGACGGTGGGGGCATCTGGCCGCCGGCATGGCCGATGGAGTTGGTAGACCCCGGAGCCGTAGTCGGTTATCTGAACATCCCAAGGACGACTTCTCCGGCGAGGCTCGTGACCTGATGGAACGTTCGCTGGCAATAGAGACGGCGAGGATCTATTGTCTGGTCAGGGAGTTGGTCGAACATCTTCAGCTCCGGTCCGCAGTTGCAGTCAGAATCTTCTGCCCGGTAACCCCGCTCCGTGAAACTGTCGATATGCTGTGTCACCAGGGCCAACTCGATGGCGTGGAAGTCAAAGACCTCTCTGCACGGCGGATGAACGCCGGTCGTCATGGACCGCGGACGTTTGATGCAGGTCTGGATCAATCTGCTACTGAACGCCCGTGATGCGATGCATGGCCGGGGTGTCCTGGAAATTTCATTGGCAACAGGATGGTGACACCATCAGCGTCCTCGGTCCGTGATGAAGGGCCGGGAATTGAGCAAGACAACCTGAAGCGCATATTTGAACCTTTTTCACCACCAGTTCCTTGGTAGTGGTTACGGGCTGGGTCTTGCGGTCTGCCAACGAATTATTGACGAGAGCGGTGGCATGATCACTGTCAGCTCGAATCGAGGCCAGGGACATGTTTTAGAGTGTCACTACCATGTTTTACGGAGCGGTTGTCATGACAGCAAATCAACATCATGTCCTCATCGTAGACGACGAAGCACCGATGTGGCACATGCTGCGATGGTGCTGGAGCGTGATGGCTACTTGGTCACCGAGGCAACCAGCAACGGCGGCCAGGGTCTGGAGCTTCTCAAATCAGGACATTTCGACCTCATCCTGGTGCGATATCCGTATGCCGCAGATGGATGGCCTGACCTTTCTCAAGGAAAAGCAGTCACAACAATACGGTGGTACGGTCATCGATGGAGCGCCTGACGGCAGCATTGACATTGGGGTCGAGTGTATGAAACACGGTGCCTATGATTACATTGAGCCTTTCGTCCCGATGAATCCTGCTGGCTGTGCGCAAGGCGGAGAAGCGCCTGCCGGTTACGCCAGGAGAACCTGGAACTCAAGAAAGATCTCCGGCGCACTGCACGTCCCCAGGGCATTGCCGCTATCATACACCGTAGCCAGGTCATGCAGGACGTCCTTGAGCCTGATCCGTAAAGCGGCCGAGGCACCGGCCCCGGGCGCCCGATCACGGCTGACTGGAACCGGAAAAGAGCTGGTTGCCGGTGCTCTGCATGCGGAAAGTCCGCGCAGCGAAAAGCCGTTTCTGGCTGTCAATTGCAGTGCCATTCCGGCCGGCCTGCTCAAAGCTAGTTGTCGGACACGCCAAAGGCGCCTTCACCGGTGCCGACCGCGCCCGCCGCGGCCTGTTCGTGCTGCCGATGGCGGCGGGGATCGCTGTCGATGAAATCGGCGACTTCCCGCTGGAACTGGAGCCCAAGCTGTTGCGTGTCCTGCAGGAACATGAGGTCCGTCGTGTCGGCGAGAGCCAAACGACGCCAGTGGATGTCCGGGTGATCGCCGCGACCGCCAAGGATCTGCGTCAGGCCGTTGCCGATGGCAGTTTCCGCGAAGACCTTGATCACCGTCTTGCGGTTATTGCCGTCGAACTGCCGGCCTTGCGGCAGCGCCCGGAAGATATCGCGGCACTGGGCGGATACCGCACCGCCAACGGATTGCCGCGCGTTTAAGTGCCCGGTCCCGGAGATGAGCCAGGAAGCTTTGCAAAGGTTGACAGAACAGGCCTGGCCGGGGAACGTTCGTGAATCGCTCAATGTGCTGGAAAAAACCCTGGTCTTTTGTCATGACGAAACGATCAGTGAAGACGACCTGATCATGGTAGATCACCCGAGCCCCCTGTCGATCTGTCGAAACTCTCTTTGAAAAGCGCTGTAGTCGAACTCGAAAAGGCATACATCCAGAAGGCCTTGTCGGCAACCGGGGGAAATCGCACCAAGTCTGCCAAAATTCTCGAGATCAGTCTGCGTTCACTGATCCACAAGATCAAGGACTATAGCCTCTAGCGACAATCCTGCACCACCCCTAATTGCGGGTGGGATTCATTGGTACGTTAAATCTCCCGTGTTCTAGTCCCCCAATAGTGCAACTTTTGCATAGAGCCTGTAGCTGGGTTCGTCGGACAGGTGACTGAATCGACTTGCCTGGTCAGGCTAATATACTGAAATAAATGAGTTTTAAAGTAAGTTTTGTGCCGCCCATGTTTTTGGTGGGTGTTTTGCTTATGAATCGGTACAACTAGTTCTTCCGTATGGAGAATCCTTACATGGCAGGTCAAAAACCAGGACAAGCTGGTTTGACTCATCGAGGTTTTGGTTGCCATCACAATCTTTACCGTTGGGTTATTGGCGATTGCCAACCTGCAGATTTCATCGATCATCCAGAGCTCCGGGTCTAATACCCGCACTGTCGCAACATCGATCGCCAACGGGATTATGGAAGAAATCATGTCACGGAGTGAACTGGATCCTTCTTTCCAGACCACCACAACCCCTGCGAACTGGCTTTTTGCAGAGGGGACCTCGACAGATTTGGCCCTTGATGGTGCAGGGGAATACACTGCCACTTGGAATATAACCACCAATTCACCAGTCCCGAATCTTGCGCGAATTTCGGTAACGGTAAATGGCCCGCGTACCCGTACTATCACGATGACGTCTTTCAAGAGGTTCCAATGATTTTGACAACCAGAGATATCCGGCGATCTCTTCATTGTGAGCATGGCTTCACGCTGG
>CAWGUB010000022.1:0-117276 GCA_963825575.1 uncultured delta proteobacterium | reverse complement strand
AGGACATGCCGGCGGCGGTAGCCGATTGCCCGAAAAATCCCGATTTCGCGTGTCCTCTCACTGATTGCACCCATCATGGTGACAAACACCAGCAGGGCACCGATGACTATTACCGTGACGGCAACTCCCCAGGCAAACAGCCGGAACTGGTCGAGTGCGTGCATGCGGGTCTTGACCACCTCCTGCACTGCCTGGACATCGGTGTCAGGCAGGGCTTGCTGCAGTTGGTTGACCATGTCTTCCACCGGACAGTCATGGCAAAGGGCGGCGATTTCGATCATACTCACCTGCCCCGGTTTGCCGAGTTCGGCCTGGGCAACCGAGAGGGGTGCGATCAGAAGCTGATCATCCTGGGAACCGGTCCTGGCGAGCAGGCCGACGACCGTATAGTCATGCCCGTTGACCTGCAAGATGTCTCCGATATTCAGGTTGAACCGTTTGGCAATTAAATCACCGATCAGAAGTTCATTCCCTTTTACAACCGAGCGACCGGCAATTGACCACCAGCGCTTCAGTTTCAGCTCGGTGGCCGGGTCAATACCCATCATCATAACCCGCTGGCCTTCGACCTCGACCGCGCCGAGCACTTTGGGCCCGATGGTCGCCACGTTGCGCCGGTTGGGTATATCGTCAATTTTGACCAGGCTCGCCTGGTCAATCTCTTTGGCAACCAGGTTGACGCCTCCAAGCTGGACGCCGCCGTAGTTCAAGGAGAGTTCGTCACTGCGAGGGGTGATAATGATATTGGCGCCGAAGTTCTCCAGCTCATGCTGGGCACGCTGGCCAAGGGCATCGGTCAGTGACAACAAGGTGACGACGGTTGCAACGCCGATCAGCAGGCCGATCACAAGAAAAATCGCCCGCCCCTTGCGGCGCCGGAGATTATGTAAAACGATATGCTCGAGTCGCACGATAAATACCTTTAGTTCACAGAGCTGAAGTACCAGGCGCCCTTTTCAATGTCGTTGACAGAAAGGACAAGGGTCTCACCGGTCAGCTGCCGCTGCAGCGGGGCAGGATTGCATCCGCCCTTGACTACATTGACCATATCCGTGCGGAAACGCTGATCACAGTTGTTGCAGACCATGTCATCGCCTTCCTGGCGATACCCTTTGCGCGCTTTGTAACAGACGTCACAGGTATCAAAGGCACTGCGGAGGACCCCATCGTGGCTGCGCACGACGAAAAAGTCGACCGTACCGGTCTGCCCTTTAAAACGATAGAAACGGGCTTTGCCATCATTGAAATCTGGCGCGTTAAAACGGATTTTGCCATCCTGGCCTGCAGAGACCAGCTCCGGCCCACCGACTGTGCTCTGGCCAAAAAGAAACCAGCCTCCAACAGCTGCCAAGGCGACTATCGCGACGATAACGGGGGCCAGGAATTTCTTCCCAGAAACAGACTTCTGGTTGAATTGTTCACGTTTGGATTCACGTTCGGACATACTGTTTCTCCTGTATTGTTGGGCTTTCAGTCTCAATCAGCTTCAGCTGTTGCAGCAGGCGCAACCGCCACCACTCTGGCCGATTGATTTGAGTTGCGGGTCAAAAATGATCACTTCTGTCTCTTTCTGTAGATCGGCATACCATGCCTGCAACTTACCCTGTTGCTCACGGGGGTCGTCAACTCCGGCATAGACATGATCTTCGATATTGCGATTGATGGTCATGTCTTCGCGCAGGCGCGTGCGAAAGTTGTCCATGCTGCCATAGCGTTTGATAACCAGCTGCTCCAGTCCCTGGTTTCCCTGACGCAATTCGTCCAGCTTTGCCTCCACCTCGCCATCCTGGATAACAATCCGGTTTTTCTCGGCAGCTGAAAGCAACAATTCGCGTTGCAGGACCTCTTGCCATACGGCCTGCCAGAGCTGGCCTTGCTGTTCGGGTGAGGCAGCATCACCGGCACGTTGCTGGACAATCTGCTCAAAATCATTGCGGGCAAGGAGCCGGTCACCGATGCGAGCCAGGTATTTCTGGCCAAGTTGAGTCTGCTCCTGCCGCAGCGCATCATACTCCTGGGGATCGAGCTGCAGTCGCAGACTGGCAGGATAACCGGCTTCTGTGATAGCTGCCGCGATAGCACTGCTGTCTATCTCGGAAGGGTCGTAAGTGACCCGGCCACGATTACTGGTCAGGTTGACTTCAACAGAACCGACACCATCGAGATTCGACAGCGCTTTTTCAATGTTTCCGACACAGGACCCGCAGGTCATTTTTTCGATCTGGTATTCGGCAAGAGCGGCATTGGCCGCATCACCACCTGACGGGACAAACAGCCAGGCGCCAGCAGCAAGCGCCGAAGCAACGATGCCAAGAGTTACACAAAGCCTTAAACGTTTATTCACTGGTCTCACCTCTGGTTGATTAATCGATTCCGGACGCAAAGCAACCTTGATCTTGAATACATAGATCAACATTCATGCCAATGTCGTCAATGGCATCTAAATGCCTATTATTAAAGAGGATAGTAAGGAGCCTGCAGGGAGGGCTTTTAAAGCGCGAGGCTATTTGTACAATATTACACAGTACAAAGGAGATTATTCTGCACACCCGGCATAACTGTTGTGGTGGGGGGGCTAATCGATTGAGCTATCAATCGACACAGCCATGTACCGGACGTCACGATTCAAGAGCATGGATTACAAGACTGCTAGCTCCTGGTCTGCAAAGGTCAAGTGTTTCAGTCCATCCTTGCCCACCCAGAAAGTGTTTTCCACACCGATTGCACCAAGGCCTGGATAAACGACTTTTGGTTCAAAGGCAAAGACCATGTTCTGCTCCAGTTGGTAATGGTTGAAGCCGCGTGCAATGAAAGGATATTCGTCAAGTTCGACCCCGGTCCCATGTCCAATAAACGAGACCTGGGCGCCCTTGGCGCCCATGAAATGGTCCCGGTAACCCAGCTCGCAGGCCATCTGCAGACATTCATCATACAGGCCACCCCAACTCACACCGGGCTTGGCAGCCTGCTTGGCATGTTCCTGGATCGCCAACATGTCATAATATGCACTTGCTAACTGGTCCGGCAATTCGCCGATACTGAACATGCGGGTCTGGTCAACGATATAGCCATCAAAAATTCCGGAGAAATCGACCGTGATCGGTTCGTGACGTCGGATCTTCTTATAACTGGCCCCCTGGGGAAAAGAGGGGCTGAGGCCAACACCACCAAGAGGCGTATCCGAATAGGTTGGCACCGCACTGTCGTTACCGGAAAAAACGTGGGCGTAGAAGAGTTCATTATTGAATCCCCGCAAGCGGACAAACCCCTGGTGACCAGCCTTACGGGCAGTAAATTCGAGCTCCGCGGCTAATTCCAGATCGGTCATACCCTCACTGATCACTTCCCGTGCACGCTTGCAGACCTTGTCGACAATCAGTGCTGCATCCTTGAGAATATTAATCTCGTAATCGGATTTCACTGCACGTACAGTTCGGATCAGAGGCGTGGCATCAGTAACCTCAGCTACTCCCATTGCCTTCCTGAATCGTTCCATGACGAGGACCGGGATGACATCGAGTTCCATACCGAGTTTGCTTGGCATGGGGTAGTTGAAATCGGTTAAAAAACCCGGGATGTCCCGTGGGCTGGAAAACGCGATGACCTCTTTCAGGCCTGACTCCATGCGGGCACGGCCGTGATCTTTGCGTACAAAATAGAGTGGTTCGCCTTCGAGAGGGACGAATAAAGCTCCTTGCTGGATTGACCCGGTGAAGTAGAAAAGGTCCGCATTCTGCAGCATCAGGACGGCTTCAAGGTTGTGGATAGCCATTTCCCTTTGCAATTTTTTGATGCGATTGATCAACTCTGTTGCGGGTGTAATGCGCATGATTCGCCCTCCTTGAAGCAGGCTGTTATCCGGAGCTATAAAAGCGTAAACTTTACGTGAGTTATATGACAGAACCCTTTGATTTCTCGTGTAGAATATGACGCAAGAGGCGGCTCGTCCGAGGCCACCCGAAGACCGCACCCGAAAAGCTGGTCTGTCCCAATAAGATACTGATTTATAAGAGGTTTTTTAATAACATAATGGCAGAGACTTATCAATTAAAAACAGATGAGCCTGTTACATATTTGTGATCAAATGATCAATTTTAATTATATCTTCAGCACGAATTCTCAAGGCATATACAAACTATAAAAGTAATGATTGTTTTGTGTGCAAAAGGCTAAAACTTCATAGCCCTTGGGGGGTTTAGCTGTCCCTGATCGGCATTTCCACAAATCTATCCACAGGCATCTGTGGACTGTGTACAGCTCTCACAAATTTCTGACAAAAAAACCGGCCGGGAATAACCCGGCCGGTTCATTTATGATTCAAGGAGTCGCTTATTTCACATCCTGCTGATACCGTTCCTTGTAATAGGCCTTCATCTCCTCGACGCGCTTGGGGTCAAAGCCCTTGGTATACCATTCATGCTCTTTGCGGCCATCGATGTACTTGGCAATAATCTCTTCGTACACCTCAGGCTTGCCAGCCTTTTCACAGGCTTCTTTCGCTTCCGGAAGGAGTTCTGTATAGAAGTGCTTGGCAACATCGTAGATACCATGCCACCAGGCGTAGTCCGGGCCGCTCATTGCAGCACCGTGACGGGCACGACGACCTTCATGATGCCATAGCTCCCAGTAAATCCAATCAATCTGGTCGTCGAAGTTACCCTTGGAAATCACCTCTTTTTCCATCAGGTACTCGCGAATCTCTTTGGCCGGGATGGCGAATTTATCATTGTAGAGAGCGACAAAGCTGTCGAGCTGCTTGTAGAAGCCATCGACAAACGGGGCACCGTGGCAGGCAGAGCAAACGTCTTGCATATCCGCAAGCTTCTTTTCCCAATTCTCTGTACGCTTGGAGATCGGGGCACGCAGGTCCCACGCGAGGCGGGTTCCGACGTCATGGGTCGTAGCCTGGTTGCGAGTAGCGCTCATGTGACAAGTCGAGCAGGTCGGCGCATCGTAGTAGTCTTCACCGGCAACCCACTTCGGATGATCCATGTTCAGGTCATCCTTGAACGCCTGATAGAGGATCCCGTGCTTCGACTCTTCGTAGACCTCTTTCTGCGGATGGTCAGGGCCAAGATGGCACTTGCCGCAGGTCTCAGGCTGGCGGGCCTGTGCTTTGCTGAAACGGTGACGTGTGTGGCAGGCCGAACAGGTCCCTTTGGAGCCATCCGGGTTCACGCGACCGATACCCGTGTTCGGCCAGGTATTGGTGTCAAGAGAGCCGTCATCGTTAACCTTGACGATCGAACCATGGCACTGCCGGCAACCGACGGCGACCGCGGGCTCACCACCGATTGTCTGACCCAGCATACCGTCCTGGGTGTTCAGGATATCACCGGCCTTGGCGTGGTGACTGGCTTCCTGCTCCTCGGTTTCCTTGGGGTGACACTGTCCACAGTCGCGCGGGGAGACAATGACTGCGATCGAGAAACCATTGTGATCCATGGCGTCTGCGTCACCCTGGTCCGCCTTGTGGCATTCGTAACAGCCGACACCAGCGTTCCAATGCGCACTGTCCTCCCACTGGCTGACGATACCCGGCATTTCACTATGGCAGTCCAGACATTCCCGGGTCTCAGCGGACAACCGGTCCGTCATTGCCAGGCTCGCACCCGCCATCAACAGAACCAGAAATACCGTCACGAACCCTCGCAAAACCAACTGCTTCCTCATCTTCCTACCTCCCTCTTAAAATGTTTGACCATTTGATGGCCGATGGTGTCGAAACCCGTCGGTAAATTCAGAAAAAACAGCTTGCCGAACAGGTTAAAAGATATCGCAGATGAAAATTTTCTCAAGTTTATGGAAATGGGCTGGACAAATATTTGACGCAGGTCAAATTCCAAGACAAAAGCCCGGACAATTGTCCGGGCCGTACAGAAATTGGGACCGCAAAGAGAGAAGCTGTCGGTGCTCAGGTCAACGCTGAGCGGAGAGTGTTCCGGCGGTGCCGGTGCTTGACGTCACGTTGCAGGGGAATGCCTTCCCTTCGCCGAGACAAGTCAACATCATAAGCCAGGAGTTTTTTGCTCATGCCTATCACATTTTAGCCATAATATAGCGGCATGATCACGCATGAGGCTTGCCCTTAGATGGCTTCGATTCTATACTGCTTCAACCTATCTCGTGGAGTGTCTTGCATATGTCTGAAGAATGGTGGCCCGTACTCTTTGCCGGCAGTTTTGCTGGAATCGCAACCTTTGCCGGAATGATGCTGGTGCTGGCCCGTGAACAATGGAGCCGCCGCTACTCTGCAGTACTGGTCTCACTCTCCGCAGGAGTCCTGCTCGGAGTCGGCATTCTCCATATCCTTCCGGAATCACTGAAGATGACGCCAAATGCCCCGCTGTTCATCATCCTCGCTTTCATCATCTTCTATTTTCTTGAGCACCACCTGTTGATCCACGCCGGCCATGAAGAGCAGCATCATATCAACCTGGATATCAACGACTGCCATGACGATTGCTGCACCCGGCCGCATCCGATGGGACTGGTCGCTTTCATCGGCATGGGATTACATTCGCTTATAGACGGTATGATCATCGGCACCAGCTTCGAAGTCGGCCACGATCTGGGGCTGCTTTCCGCGTTGGGCGTTATCGCTCACGAGGTTCCGGAGGGTATCGCGATGATTGCCATCCTGTTGCATTATGGCTGGCAGCGCCGCAGGGCCATTCAATTGACGGCCTTCGTCGCCCTGGCCACTCCGGGGGCAGCTATCCTGACCTTTGCTCTGGTCAACAACCTGCCGGAGCATCTGCTTGGGATCTTGTTGGCCGGTGCGGGCGGCTCCTTCGTCTATATTGCCGCTTCCGACCTGATTCCCGAGTCCCATCGCAGCCGCGGATTCTCCGCCTCAGTTGCTCTCTGTGGTGGCGTCATGATTGCCTGGCTGGCAGGACAACTGGCCCACTGAACGGAGAGTGGCGAGAGTTTCCTTACCGTAGCTCTAGGCACAATCCGCCGGGGCACCACCGTGCGCGTCCCCTGCCAGACCAAAGCTCTTGCGCAGCTCGCCATGGGTGACATGGACTTTTCATTCACCCTTCGACTTGCACGCACATACTGCAATTATTCGCGGTCCGGACAATTTCATCAACCCCCTGTTTTCTTGATCCGCAGCTCCAGTTCCTTGCGTGCTGCAGCCGAAACAAGAGTCGAAACCTGACGGCTTTTGGCCAGTTCCTTGAGGTCTCTCATGGTCAGCATAGGGACGAGGCGCATCGCTTTCGGCGGAGGGGTCTTGGGGTGGGTTATCAAGGCCTTTTTGATATCGTAGAGCTTCATCCAGTCCTTGTTGAGTAGAATCATTCGGATCATATCTTCGCTGGAGGTCTTGTTCTTGGCAATCATGAGGACTTCGCCGTCTGTGATCCTGGGATTTTTCATAACCGCGGCCTGTATCAGTTTATTTGACTGCTTGATCATCAGGGTTCGCCATTCCTTATCACCGGTCAATCCCATCTTGATTTTTTCTGCAACCTTAAGCTCAAGGGCGATCTGGTACTTGGACAAACCCTCCCGATCAGCCTCTTCCATCAGCGACTCCAGCTCGACCTGGTTACGGCCTTCTTTGTCCTCGTCCTCAGCATCGGTTTCAGCTGCGTCATCCGGCTCGGCCTGGTCCTCTCCAGCCCCTGCAACAGGCTCCGGTTCGGGCTCCAGCCAACCGAGGCTGAACTTGAGTCCTTTGTTCGCATTGGGGTTGGCAATGATGGCTTCAACAATTTCAGGATGTTTGTGCAGCTTGCTCTGGTTCCCGGCCAGGCGTTCCAGAACACTCTGGTCAGCTTTGCTGGCAAGATAGAGCAAGGTCTTAATTGCAATTGACGGGTGCACGATGACTGACCCCATCAGATCGGCATCAGCGATCCTGGCCCTGACCAGCAACTCGAGCAACTGCGGATGCAGGCTAGCATCCTTGAGGACCGCAGCCAGAATGGTCGCAGGTAATTCGCGCAAGGTTTTCACCGCACTCTTCTTGATCTCTGCATCTGAGCTGCTGCAGAGGAAAAAAAGGACTGTTAGAAAATCCTTGCCGGCAAGGGGGAGAGCCCCTCGTGCTGCCGCCAGCTGGGCATCACGGGGGGCTCCCGGTTTGACTATCCGCGCAACCTCAGGTGAAACCTTGAGGCGTACGTTGGTTGATTCAGCTTGAGGCATTAAGCAGACAACTCCGTGTATGAGGATCTGGGTTTTTTCAATCGGAAAACTACTTTACTTTGACAACGACCGCGTTCACACCAACCTTAACCGCGGCATCTGCGGCAGCCACTGCATCCGCCCTGGTTGCGAAGCTGCCAAAACGAATCCTGCTCAAGGTTCTCACGACCTGGACCGGCTCAGGATGCACCTTGATTCCCTCTGCAAGGAAGCGTTTTGTCAGTCTGTCCACAGTATTCTTCCGGAGGAAGGTCCCGACGTAAATGACATAGCCGTTGCCGGCAGGGGCACTGTATGCACCAGGTTCAATCGATCTTGCAAAGTCGAGAGCTTTCTGGACCTCTTCCTTGCGGTAGGTCCCAAGGCGCAGCCGCGTCATGTCCAGTTTGGCCTCGACCGGCGTGACAAGTGATTCATAGCCAAGCTTTTCAAGCTTTGTCACCAGCGCATCGCGATTCGACTCAAAGAGATATGACCCCGCATCGAGGGAGAATGTTCCCCCCGCGACCTGCGCAGGTACGGCAGCCAGCTCCGGGGTCGGCAGGGGCTTCGATGCCGGAGCAACCTCGACTTCTGCTGTTTGTAGCGCAGGGTTGATCTTGTCAGCAGCTTTTGCTTGTACAACAGGCTGGTCAGTCTGTATCGGCTTTTGTGCCGGGGCAGCCATCGATGCGACAGGCTCGGCCGCAGGCTGAGCAGGTGGCGGTGGTGGCGGCACAGCCACGGCAACAGGCTTGGCGTCAGGCTCTGTCTTGGCAGGAGCAGAAGCTGGGGCCTTGGCCGGTTGTGGTGGCAAGGCGACAGTTTTTTGGGCCTTCTGCGCCGACGCCGGTACAGTCGGAGCCACAGGTGTCGTACCGCCCAGATCCATGAAATAGTAAGCCCCCGCAGCACCGGCAACCACCAGCAACAATACGATCAGGAGAACCCGGGACCTTGAGCCACCGGAACCCGAAGGACTTTCAACCTTATTGATCTTCTTGCTGTTCTGCTCTTGCATCGGTTCAGGTTCTCCCTGAACGTCAGGCGCCGGGGTGTCCGCCTCGAACTCGCCATCTGAGAAAGCGGAACTCAAGTCAGCTTCCGGAAAATCATCGTTGTCATCAAAAGTAAACTGGTCCTTGTCAGACATATGAATCCTCCCGTTTAACTACTCAGTTGCTTCAAACTACCACGATTCACATCTGGCCGCTATTCTTCCGTCTTCTTGAGTTCTTCAAGCAACTTGGCTGTCATATGTGAAGGGACTTCTTCGTAGTGCGAAAACTCCATGGTAAAAAGACCACGATCGGAGGTCATGGAACGAAGCTCAGGGGCATATTTCAGAACCTCGGACATAGGCACCTGGGCCTTGACCACCTGGCTGGTGCCCTGTGGGTCCATGCCGAGCACCTTGCCGCGGCGTTGGTTCATATCACCAATCACGTCACCGACGCATTCGTCCGGCACATTGATTTCCATCTCCACGATTGGCTCGAGAAGAATTGGGTTGGCTGCTTCGACGGCTTTTTTGAACGCCATCGAACCAGCAATCTTGAATGCCATCTCTGAGGAGTCGACCGAATGATGAGAACCGTCAAACAGTGTGACCTGGAAATCCTGGACCGGGTAACCGGCCAGGCCCCCCTTTACCATCGTCTCCTGAATACCTTTGTCGACCGCAGGGATGAACTGACGAGGAATCACCCCGCCGACAATCTTGTCGACGAACTCGTAGCCAGAACCGCGCTCCAGCGGCTTGATTTTGATTGCCACATCAGCAAACTGCCCCTTGCCCCCGGATTGTTTCTTATGCCTGTAGGCCTGCTCGACCGACTTCTTGATTGTTTCACGGTAGGGGACCTTCGGCGCCTTGAGGATAACCTCGGCACCAAACTTACGCTTGAGTTTTTCAATCGCAACCTCGACATGCACCTGGCCCATACCGGAGATGATCATTTCCTTGGTCTCGACGTCGCGCTGAAGTTGCAGAGCAGGATCCTCTTCTGAGAGCTTGGATAAACCACTGAAAATTTTCTCCTCATCACCTTTGTTTTTCGGCTCGAGGGCAAAGGAGATGACCGGTTTGGTCTTGGCCGGACTCTCGTAAACAATCGGCTTGCCGGCATCACACAGGGTATCACCTGTCTCGGTTTCTTTCAGCTTGGCAACCGCAACTATATCGCCCGCCACGGCTTCGGCAACCGGCTTCTGCTTTTTGCCTTCCGGCAACAGAATCTGGCCCAGACGCTCGCTGGTGTCCTTGGTCGAGTTGTAAACGGTGCTATCCGATTTAACGGTGCCGGAATAAACCCGGAACAGGTTCAGCTTGCCTGTGAACGGATCGCTAACAGTCTTGAAAACCATAGCCGAGAAAGGTGCCGAAGGATCCGGCTCGCGAGTCTCTTCTTGACCGGTCTTCGGGTTAGTGCCGTACTGGATCCCCTTGTCGATTGGCGACGGGGTGCTGACAACAATATAATCAAGCAGTTGGCGGATACCGATATTGGCAGTAGCACTACCGCAAAGCACGGGAATGAACACTCCGGTCAAGACACCTTCACGAAGTCCACGTAGAATTTCTTCATGGCTCAGCTCTTCTGTTTCGAGGTATTTCTCCATCAACTCGTCATCGGCCTCTGCACAGGCTTCCACGAGCATCAGGTGAAGACGATCAGCCTCATCCTGGTACTCTGCCGGGATACCACCTTCATCGTAGCTCCCCTTGTCGTCAAACTTGAAGGTTCTGGCCTTCATGGTGATGAGGTCAATAATACCTTTGAAATCCTCAGCCTGGCCGATCGGCATATTGACGGCAACCGGACGGCAACCGAGATTTTTCTCCATATCATCAAGCGTCTTGAGATAATCGGACCGCTCGCGGTCAAGCTTGTTGATAAAAGCGATCAGGGGGATTTCAAACTCTTCTGCCCACTTCCACAAGGTCTGGGTCTGGGCTTTTACGCCATCGACGGCAGACACCAAGAGTACGGCGCCTCCCAATACACGCATGCAGCTGCGGGTATCATGCAGGAAGTTGGTATATCCGGGAGTATCAACAATGTGCAGTTCATGGCCGTTCCATTCGCAATGGTGCAGCTTGGAACTGATCGTGATCTTACGCTTGGTCTCCTCGGGCTCAAAGTCCATGTTAGACGAGCCGTCATCAACCTTGCCGAGACGATCTGTCATACCGGTATTGAACAGGATGGCCTCAACCAGGGAGGTTTTTCCGGCATCACCTTGTCCGACGATACCCAGGTTGCGCAGTTTTGCGGTTTCAAACTTTGCCATGATCTCTCCTTTCACAAATCCATAAGGTGTTTCGATTATCAGAAATCGAAATGATTATTTAACAAGGTAATTTCTCAGCAGCCCGGTTGCGCTCAAATATGATCCGCAAACCTTCCAGGGTCAGGCTGTTATCAACCTCATTGATGGTCTGACTATAGGGGGCTATCAGGCTTGCCAGGCCACCCGTCGCAATCACCCAGGGGGATTCCCTGGTTTCCTGCTTCATTCTGCCGACAATCCCGTCGACCAGTCCGACATAACCATAGAAAAGCCCCGACTGCATACTGTTCACCGTGTTCTTCGCAATCACCAACGGCGGACAGGTGATCTCGACCCGCGGCAGCTTGCTGGCCTTTTCATAAAGGGCCTCCGCGGAAATACTCAGGCCCGGAGCGATTGCGCCCCCCTGGTATTCACCGTGCTTCGACAGGTAATCGAAGGTTGTTGCCGTACCAAAATCCACAACGATCAGACTGGACTGCTTCTTGGCATACGCCGCAACGGCATTCACAATGCGATCGGCCCCCACTTCTCGCGGGTTGTCATAATGGATCGGCATACCGGTCTTGATCCCGGGGCCAACAACCAACGGCTGCAGCTTGAAGTAGGTATCGCAAAGCATCTCCAGTGTGTTCAGAAGCGGTGGCACAACACAGGAGATGATTACACTGTCAATGTCGGGGAAATGCAGTCCGCATAGGCTGAACAGCTCATGGATTACCATGGCCCACTCGTCTGAAGTGCGCGCCTTGTCAGTTGTCAGGCGCCAGTTGTGGACGAGTTCCTTACCCCGATAGAGACCGAGAACCGTATTGGTATTTCCGACATCTATGACGAGAAGCATAAAAACTCCGGGGCGCGAGGCACGAGACGCGAGACGCGGAAAATCAAAACTGACAAACAGGACAAACCGAATCCATAATGATTTTATAAAAGCTTTTTCGCAATTCCCGCTTCCACTCCCGGTCAGTTTCGCTGGCCGAACATCTCCGGCATAAACGTGCTCTATCCTACCAGTCGCAGTACGAACCAGCAATGCTCCATCGTCAGCAAGACCGGTCATGACTCCTTCAATCTGCAGATTGTTGCAATCAACCTTAACAACCTTGCCGGTCATATCGCAGAGTTCCGTCCATGCATCGAAAACCGGTTCGCTGCCCTGCTCCAGGAAGACCTGATACAAAGCATCGATTTCCTGCAGCAGGGTACGCGTAAAATCAAGGCGCGAAACCGGGCTACCCTTGGCAATCGCCAGCGAGGTTGCCGGATAGCGCAAAACCTCAGGAAACTGATCACTTTGCATGTTCAGGTTGACACCAATACCCAGAACGACATAATTCACCCGGTCGGTTTCAGCACTCATTTCATTGAGCAGGCCGGCGACCTTTCCTCCATTCAAAAGGACATCGTTGGGCCATTTTACCGTTGCTCGCAAACCGGTCGTGGCCATGATGGCACGACACACCGCAACGGCAGATAAAAAAGTCAGCTTCGGTGCAGCAAAAGGCAGAATCGCCGGCCGCAACAGCACCGAGGCATAAAGGTTGACCCCTGGCGGAGATTCCCACCGGCGGCCCATCCGCCCTTTTCCGGAACTCTGCTGATCGGCAAGCACGACCAACCCTTCTGGCTCACCATCATCGCCAAAACGACAGGCCTGCAGGTTGGTGGAATCAGTCACGTCGAGACAGCAGACCCGTGATCCGATCACCCGGCAATTCAAGCCAGCCTGAATCGCTTCAGGCATCAGGATATCGGGGGCCTGCAGCAATTGGTAGCCGCGCGAGGGTATAGCCTTGATGTTGTAGCCGGCCTGCCTCAAGTTGCGGATGTGTTTCCACACGGCAGTACGTGAAAGACCCAGCTCAGCACTGATTCGCACACCGGAGACAAAGCCATCCGGTGTCTGGCTGAAAAGGGTAAGGATGGTTTCGCGCGGTGCCGGTTTTTTCATATCTAAAGTGTGCAGACTCCAAAAACCCTAAGTGAAGAGCATGGAAATATCAACGGCACGATAGGAGTGCGTTAAAGCTCCAACAGAGATCAGTCGGACGCCCGTCTCGGCAATACCCCGGACGGTTTCAAGGTTAACGCCCCCGGAAGCTTCAGTAACCGCCCGGCCATCGATCATGTCAACGGCGGCGATGAGTTGTTCCGGCGACATGTTGTCGAGGAGCAGGATGTCAGCCCCTGCATCCAGCGCCTCGGCCACCTCGGCCTGGTTACGCACTTCCACTTCGACTTTCTGGGTGTGCGGCACACTTTGCCTGGCCCGACTCACGGCCGACCTAATCCCGCCAGCTGCGGCGACGTGATTTTCCTTGATCAGCACTGCATCGTAGAGGGCCATGCGATGATTTCCGCCGCCACCCATCCGAACAGAATATTTTTCCAGGACGCGCAAACCCGGAGTGGTCTTGCGGGTATCGACAATAATGGCTCCGGTTCCTTCGACCTCCTTGACAAACTCTGCGGTCAGTGTGGCAACTCCGCACATTCGTTGCAGGAGATTAAGAGCGACGCGTTCACCTTGCAACAACACTGCGGCGTCACCCTTGATCCAGGCAAGCACATCGCCGCGTTTGACCGCGTGGCCATCCTCGATCAGCTTTTCAAAAGCGGTATCCGCCGAGAGGAGATGGAAGACTCGCCGGGCAACATCAATTCCAGACAGGATGAAGTCTTCTTTGGCGACCAGTTCAGCACTGGCCTGCGTACCATGCTGGATCGTCGCCTGTGTGGTCACATCGCCGGTACCGATATCTTCTTCGAGAGCACGGCGTAAGATTGGGTCCAGAACAAATGGATTCATAAGAGAAGATTCCGTAGGGTTTAAAAGATTTTTTATAACACAGCGAAACTTTGGCAGGCAACTGAAAACCCCGTAATCATGCCTATTTCCAACCCTTTACATTTTCCCAAAAATCGCCAACAATAGGCACTGTGCCGTGATAGCCATCATTTACGAAAGCCCCAAGGAGTCCACCGTGAGATTTTTCATCAGAATCAGCGTGCTGATCTTTGTCTCAGCAATTTTATCTGCATGCGTCAGCCAGACAGTTCATCAGCAAAAACTCGATGAGAACGCGTACCAGCAGTCCGTGATTAATAGTCTTGAGGCCGATTACGAGAGGCTCAAGGCCGACAAACGCCAGTTAGCTGACCGCAACGACAGTCTCAACCAACGGGTCCTGGAAGCGATCGAGCGCAACAAGCTGCTGCAGGAGGACCTGATGCGGGCGCGGGCGGATCTGGAGCGGGTCGAGAAGGTCCTCGCAGATCGCAGCGCCGAAGCCGGGACGGCGATGGCAGAAATGCGACAGGAGATCGATCGTCTCATCGAGGGCAACAACCTTTTGCGCCAACAGCTCGAAGTGGAATTGCAGGCCCGTGAAGCCCGTCTTGCAGAAGTCCAGAGCACATACGACGAACTGGTCGGCAAATTGGAGCAGGAGATTGAAAGAGGCGAAGTCAGGATTTCCGAGCTGAAGGGGAAACTGACAGTCAATGTCGTTGATAAAATACTTTTCGACTCAGGAAAAGCCGACCTCAAACCGGCCGGGGTCAAGGTTTTGCAGCAGATAGGCGACATTCTGAACTCAGCAGTCGACAAGAACATCCAGGTTGAAGGGCACACCGATAACGTCCCGATCAGCGGCGGACTCGCCGCAAGATATCCGAGCAACTGGGAGCTCTCCACGGCGCGCGCAACAACTGTTTTGCACTTTCTGCAAGACAGCGCCGGAGTCTCTGGTGAGCGCCTCTCGGCGGTGGGATATGGAGAGTACCAGCCGATCGCTAGCAACGCCACCGCGGAAGGCAGAGCACAGAACCGCCGCATCCAGATCGTATTGACCGCAGCAAAAGAATAGTGGTCTGAGTCAGGCCTCTCGTCAACATATGACCACCGGGGCAATCGAGCCCCGGCTTTTTTATCCCGCCCATTGCCCTGTCGCTTCTGGAAACCTGCACACTCTCTGTTAAAATGGACTACGGTTAACAACATCTGGGAGGTATCATGGGAAATGAACTGGAAACCATTCAGCAGATTTACAATGTCGTCGTTGAATTCATAATCAACTACAGCTTCCAGATCCTCGGCGCGATCATCATCCTGCTGATCGGAGCCAAGCTCGCCGGGTGGCTGGGGCGTCTGGTCACCAACCTGTGTGAAAAGAAGAACGTCGATATTACCCTGGCACGATTCATGGGCAATGTCGTCAAGATTCTCACCCTGACTTTTGTCATCATTATCGCAATCGGCAAATTCGGCATCTCGATAGCGCCCTTCATCGCAGCCCTCGGTGCCATTGCCTTCGGCGCCAGCTTTGCCATTGCCGGGCCGGTCTCCAATTACGGTGCAGGTCTGGTCATTATCCTTTCACGACCGTTTGTTATCGGCGACACGATCACCATCAACAACGTCAGCGGGCTTGTCGAGGAGATCCATCTGGCAACGACCATCCTCACGACGGAGGACGATGAAAAAATCACCATCCCGAACAAGCATATCATCGGCGAAATCCTGTTGAACTCATTCAACAACCGGATCGTCGAATCCACAGTGGGAATCAGTTACCAGGACGATCCGGAAAAAGCTATCGCGGCCATCATGGATGCTCTCTCGGCAATAGATGACATCTGCAGCGAACCGCCTCCGCAGATCGGCATCGAAGCCTTTGGTGACTCATCCATCGATCTGGGAATGCGTTACTGGGTCCCGACCAAAAAGTATTATCAAACTCTATACCGCGCAAATCTCGCGGTTCACAAGGCTTTGCAAGAAGCACAAATTACGATTCCGTTCCCACAGCGGGACGTGAATCTCACCAAGCGGGAGGATTAACCCCGTTACCCCGCCGCACCAGGAGATGGATGATATTTTTCTGTCTGATTCAACAGGGTGGAAAACAGATCGTAAACTGGCCAGAAGATTTCCGGCACGATTGGTGTAGCAGGTAATTGTAGGGTTAATCAGATAAGACTCAGAACAATCCTGCCTGACGCAGCTCTCGTGTGATTTTACGCCGTTTTTTCAGGAAAAGACCGGCTTCCGCCCGGCCCTGCTGCAACTCGACCGTTTCAACCCGACCATTTAAGAAAACCAGTTCCCGGTAAGCGCTGTCAACCGGTTGCCCGATCATGAAACCAACTGAATCTTTAAGGGTCAGGGCTTCCTCGATCACGATACTTGCGCTTTCCAGCAGCTCTCCACTGTCATCAAACAAGTGCACCGACAGCCGACAATCCGGCCCTACCAGTCCCGGGCCGTCAACGGTCAGGACAATCATGCCGCCCCGGTCGTCGAAGATCTCCGGATTCATGTCTGCACAGATCTCTGCAAAACAGCCTGGGTGCACATAACCACGCCGACGACTGCGAAGATCAAAGAAAAAATGTCCATTCCTGAGATCGGACCCCAGGCAGCAGACCGGGCATTCCCGGACCTGCCGCCGTCGTAAGACTGATGCACCAGAGTCATCCAGCGAAGGCTCCATAACGCAGTCATCTCGATCAGACGGGTTGGCATCGAACCGCTGCAGGACAAACTCGGCCAACTGCTTGAGCTGTGAATGCACTGCGGTATTCCTGGCATGTGTCAGGACCGGTCGGACAGAACTGGAGAAACCTGAAGCGAGGCTTTCGACCTTCGGACTTTTGCTGATGAAGATATCCAGCACCTGGTAATCCCGCTCGCGGGCAGCATAGCTGAGAAATTCATGAACGCGGACCTCGGCATTCAGCCGGGCCCTGGTATCGACCAGGCTGGGAAGCAGCCAGAGCCTTTTGCTGCGGCCGACCGCAGCCATGACCTGGCGCAAGGCGTCCGCGTTGAGCAATGCGGCGCGATCCTTGACCGGCGCGATCACCAGGTCTGCCGCCAGCAGGGCTGCCTCTGAGAACCAGTCCAGAATCGGCCGTGTATCGAGGATCAGAATGCCCGCCAGATCTAAGGACCCGAGCCTTTGACGAAGCCATCCCGGAGAATGAGGCGGAGGTTGCAGGCGTCGCGCTGAAGCAACATACTGGACACCGTACTGGCCAAGTCGAACCAGGTCTGTCGGTTGGGGCTCTTCAAACAGTGCGGCGATATTGCTTGCCGACGGTGGCCCGAGGGCAAACATCTGGTCAACACTGAAATGGTTGTCAAACGAAGCGATTGTCACTGGCAGGTCTTCTCGCAGCGCCTTGAGATAAACTGCCAGATTGGTCGCAATCGTGGTTTTGCCCACACCGCCCTTTTCACTGGCAACAGCAATTACAAACAATCGATTCATGGTCCATCACCCGAAGCAAGGGACTCCTGAAGGTCTTCCCAGAGGCCCATGCATGTATCCAGCTCTGACTGCAGTTTTGCATGCTGGTTAATCAGTTTGCCGAGCCTGGCATGATCAACAGCCATCGACGGGTCCTGCATCTCAACCGTCAGCTCGGCAATCTCCGTTTCCAGGGCTTCAATCCTCGATTCAACCGCGGCCAATTCCTTCTGCCGCTTTTTCTCTTCGCGCCGGACCGCCTTGCGTTCTGCGTGCGAAACAACCCGCCCGGTCCTGCCAGGCTGCGCTGATTCATCGGCCTGGACCTGTTCGACTCTTAACGCCGAGTGGCTGAGATCGCCCTCTCCGCTCTTCGACTGCAGGAAATCCGCGTAGTTGCCGATGTAGGATGTCGCACGACGGGCGGCCACCTCGACGACTCTGTTCGCCAGTGCGTCGACGAAATATCGATCGTGAGACACGAAGACCATGGTGCCCTTGTAGCCTTTAAGTGCCTGCAAAAGGACCTCTTTTGAAGCCAGATCGAGGTGGTTGGTCGGCTCGTCCAGCAACAACAGGTTGGCCGGTCTCAACAACAGGATCGCCAGCGCCAGTCGGTTCCGCTCTCCACCCGAGAGAACCGCGACCTTTTTGTGGACATCATCTCCGTGAAACAGAAAAGCGCCGAGCAGATTGCGAACTTTCGGCACCATATCAAATGGTGCAGCCTGTGTGATTTGCTCGAGTACCGATCGTTTTGGATCGAGGGTGCGTGCCTGATCCTGGGCAAAATACGCCATCACCATGTTATGCCCCTCTTCGCGAACTCCTTCCCGCGGGGCTTCGACTCCGGCCAGAAGCCTCATCATGGTTGACTTGCCGGCGCCATTGGCTCCGACCAGTGCAATCCTCTCGCCTCTTTCAACGACAAGGTTGACCTCCTTGAGAACTTCGAGATCGCCATAGCCGTGCGACACTTTCTCAAGGCTGACGGATAACCTTCCGCCTTTGGGTGGTGCCGGGAAGGAAAACCCGATCTTCTTGCGCTCCGGCGGGAGCTCTATACGTTCGATCTTTTCCAGCTGTTTGACACGGCTTTGCACCAATGCAGCCTTGTTGGCGTTGAAGCGGAACTTGTTGATAAATGCTTCGGTTTTGGCGATCTCTTCATCCTGGCGAGTCTTGGCATCTCTCAGGGCCTTCACCCGCTCTTCCCGGGCCAAGAGGTAGCGGGAGTAATTACCGGGATAGTCGGTCAATTTGGCGTGCCAGATTTCGACAATGCGTGTCACCACCTGGTCAAGGAAGAAACGGTCGTGGGATACCAGGATAACGGCATGCGGATAAGCGGCGAGATAGCTCTCCAGCCAGTCCCGGGCAGGCAGGTCGAGATGATTGGTCGGTTCATCGAGGAGTAGTAGATTGGGTTTCTGCAGGAGCAACTTGGCCAGCGCAATCCGCATCTGCCAGCCACCGGAAAAATGTTCACAGGGCTTCGTCCAATCCTCTTCGGCAAAACCGAGCCCTTTAAGGACGCGACCGATGTCCGCTTCCATCGTATACCCCCCCCGCTGCCGGAAGAATTCCTGCAACATGGAGTAACGATCAAGGTCTGCCTGCATCGCCTGGTGACTGATTTTCTTTTCGAGCGACTGGAGCTCTTCCTCTACGGACAGGAGTTCAGCGAGAGCCGAACGGACTTCGACAAACAGGTCCCGACCGCAGTGCACCAGCCCTTCCTGCGGCAGGTAACCGACAGTCGTTCCCCTGGCCAGTTGGACCTTGCCGGCATCGACCTCACTCTGACCCGCCAGAAGTCGCAGCAAGGTGGTCTTTCCGGCACCGTTCTCACCACACAGACCGACCCGGTCGGTCGGTCGCACATGCCAGTCGACATCGCCGAGGACAACCTGATCTGCAAACTGTTTAATGACGTTTTTCAGCTGAAGCATGAGGGCTGTTATAGCACATTTGGCGTTCAGCGGACATGTTTTGAATGACAGCTTTACGCCACCCTAAATTGATGGCAAATGAAGGCACAGACATAGGCTCTTCATGCAACAAAAAACCCTCGGATAATTCACGCAAGAGCGCGAGTCGAGGGTTTTCCACATAAGATCTGTGCACTTTTTAGGTTAATGTCTTGAAAACCTTGATTTGTTAGAATATTTTTTCCATCACCTCAAGCGCGAAACGAGCTGAAACAGTGGCAGGGCCACCGCCCATTTCGATACCCACCTCAATGGATTCTAGAACTTCTTCTTTTGATGCACCAGATTCTACCGCTTGCTCTATGTGCCATTGCATGCACGATTCGCAATTTATGACGAGCGAAATGCCGACCGCAATGAGTTCTTTGTTTTTCTTTGAAAGAGCACCGTCGGAAAAAGCTGCTTCTTCCATTTTGAGAAAGGCTTTATAAACTTTCGAATCCAGGGAAAGGAGTTTGGAGTGTGCTTCTTTTCTTTTTCTGGTTAATTCCTTCAGTTTGTCCATTTTCCCCTCCATTTTATTCTTTGCTTTCGAACAGACCACGCGGACTGGAGTTGGTCCTTTTCGATTGTCCTGAATACACTGCCACTGACACACCTGATTTAAAAATAGAGTGTCGCCTTGATCTGCGCATCAAAAACTTTACTGAGAGTGAATGTAGTATTGAGGTTCTATTGCTTGAGTAAACTATCTCGTAAACCTTGATAAAACACTGTCCGCAAACTCTCAGGCGCCAGAATCTCGACATGCGGCAGATAAGAATAGAGCCACGCCAGGATTTCTTTCTCACCACTGGCTTCGAACGTAAGAGTCAGCGCCCCGTCTTCCTCTTCTACCAGCTTCTGGCTCGGGTGCCAAAGCCGCTCGCGAATCAGGTGACATATTTCATTGCCGAATCGAACTTTGATCGTCTGTTGGTCTTCATCAATCAGACCAAACGCAGAACCGGTCAGGTCACCGGCTGAAAAATCTTCAGGGACTTCAAAGCGTTCGTCGAGGACCGTTGCCTGCTCAATACGATCAATGAGAAAGAGCCGTAACGCTCCACGGTTGTGCGCATAACCGCCTAAATAGAGAGCTCCGTCGTAAAAAAGCAAAGTATAGGGGTCGAAGTGATAAGTTTCGGTGGCGCGGCGTGCCGGAGTGTAAGAGAGGTCAAGACGATATTGGTACAGCAGCGCCCGACGCAGTTCCTTCAGAAGTTCCTTCTTCGCGGCATAATCACGCTCTCCCTGAAACTTGGGTGATGCCGTTTCGGCGATCCGTTCAAGATGAGCCACGCTGCGTGGCGGCAGGCTCGAATGAATGCGTCCAAAGATGGCGTCGAGATCATCCTGGAATGGGGTTCCTTGCAGAAATCCGAGTTGACCACGGCAGAGGTAAAGCGTCATCAGTTCATCAAGGGAGAAAGTAATCGGTGGAAGTTTTTTGAAGCCGGTCATAAATCGGTAAAGAGTTCGACCATCAGCTTCAGAGTCAGAGACCAGGGGATAACCAGCGTCACGGATCGCATCCAGATCACGATAGACCGTTCGCCGGGTGACGCCACATTCATCTGCCAGTTCATCAACCGTCGCCCCGTAACGTGCCTCGAGAATTCGAATCACATCGTGCAGACGCGCTGCCTGACTATATTTCTTGGCCGGCTTCCCTGGCTTGCGTTTGATTTTGTTCGTCATCCCTGCTCTCTAGACCCGCCCTTTTTCCTTGGTCTGTTTTGCAATTCCTCTCCAGAGTGCCTTGGCTTCATGGTCAAGGCTTTTACGGCCGAGGTAAAGCAAGAAGAAGCGCAGCCGCTCGGTACGACGCCAGCTTTGTGAATGCCTGTTCAGAGTATAAAGATCCCGAAAGGTCGGGAAACGACGGAGTATTCGCACCTTGGCTTTTTCCAGATCAATGATACGTACGTTAACATCTTCTTTGTCGAAGCGGACAAAGATATGTTTTGGGTAGAAGCAGTTGTGCTGGATCTTATGATCGTGCATCTGGGACATAACCGTTGCAACGGCCTGCATCAGGCGCAGTCGTGTTTCTTTATCAGGCCAACCCTCTTTCACCCATCGTTCTACCAAGCTTTCCAAGGGGTTATATTCTTCAAGAGCTTCTGTGCAGAGGATAGCGCGCAAATCACCGTCGATGTTCCGAACAGCAAAATAAACCGGTTCCAGTGCCGGGACTCCTGCCCTTTTGAAGGTCAGAATGTTTTGCACCTCTCGAACAAAAGTCGAAAGGCCAAAAGGATGCAGAAGAGTTCGGGTAATATGATTTTCCTGGCGTTTGAGGAAAACGCTCCTTTTGCCACCCTCAGGCAGTTCCAGTTCGCAGCGGGAGACACCACTCCAGCCCCCGCGGCGCTGGTTGGGTGGCTCAAACCACTCGGTCTCCAGAGACCACAGGCGATCAAAACTGTCCAGGTTGTTGTAGTGTAAAATCGCCCGCCATTTCTCCGGCAAATGATCCTTCATTATCGCGCTCCCAAACTTACAATTTCAGCAGGGTAAAAAGAGCTGAAGGTGGGCATCCCCGGCTCTATTTTAATCAACGCCGGAAAGAAACTTTGCGCTGTCCCGGCTCGGATTGACCGTTTCGCACCCTACATTACGACCAAAGACATGTCAAAACCAAAACAGTTCAATCCTTAGCTGTCGCCCGCCTTGAATCGCCCCTAGTTTCCTAGACACTCCTGAGTTATAACAATTCTAACTTCAGGAGGTCACAATGAGCAGCAAGCGCTACACCGAAGAGTTCAAGATTGAAGCCGTCAAACAAGTCACTGAGCGCGGTTATTCTGCTAGTGAAGTTGCCAAGCGTTTGGGCGTCAATTCTAACAGCATCTACAACTGGCTTAAGAAGTACGGCCAGGGACCACAGTATGCCGCTCAGGTCGATGATCAACAAGCGGAACTCAGACGCCTTCGTGCTGAGTTGAAGCGTGTCACTGAAGAACGAGATATTTTAAAAAAGGCCACAGCGTACTTCGCCAAAGAGTCCCAGTGAGGTACGCTTTTATCCAGGCACAACAGAGTTGTTTCTCAACTCATAACCTGTGCCGCATGATGCGAGTTAACCGCAGCGGTTACTATGCCTGGATAAAACAGCCGAAGTCTCCAAGGCAAAAGGAGAATGCTCGGCTATTGAAACTCATCAAGCAGTTTTGGCTTGAGAGTGGCTGCGTTTATGGTTATCGCAAGATCCATGCTGACCTGCGAGAGTTCGGTGAAACCTGTGGCCGTAACCGCGTTAGCCGCCTGATGAGCCTAGAGGGACTCAAAGCTCAAGTCGGTTACCGTAAGCCTCGTTATAAAAGCGGCAAGCCAGCAATTGTCGCTGACAACCATCTCAACCAAGACTCTGATGCCAAGGAGCCGAATCAGGTCTGGGTTACTGACATCACTTATATTCGCACCCACGAAGGCTGGCTCTATCTTGCCGTCGTGATCGATCTCTTTTCCCGTCAGGTGGTGGGCTGGTCGATGCAGTCGAAGATGCATACCGACCTTGTTTTAAAAGCCCTTCTGATGGCTGTGTGGCGGCGAAAACCAAACAATAAGGTTGTGATTCATTCTGACCAAGAGACTCAGTACACTAGCAGTGATTGGCAAGCGTTCCTAAAAACCCATAACTTGGTTTGTAGCATGAGCCGACGCGGCAACTGTTGCGACAATGCTGTCGCTGAGAGTTTCTTCCAGTTGCTAAAACGCGAACGGATCAAGCGTAAAGTCTATAAAAATCGTGAAGCTGCTCGGCAGGATGTATTCGATTACGTCGAAATGTTTTACAATCCTAAACGGCGTCATGGTTACAATGATGACTTGTCACCGGTCGCATTCGAGAAACAATATTTTCAACAACTAGCGAGTGTCTAGAGAATCGGGTGCGATTCAGTTTTACACATCTTCCCTATTGGTATTAAAAACAAAAGGTTAGGCGTAGATCGACGCTCCTGTGATCTCCCAGGACTTCTGGCGCAAATGTCGCTGCTTTGGGGCGGAACCTGAAACGATTCTATAATGCTATTCACATTTTAACGTGTCGAAAACTTTTACACTTTACGTTTTAAAAATCAATTCACTCCCTTAACTAGTTGTTAATATTATAAATATTTATATGGCATAGAATATGAATGTAATTTTAATACACAATTAGATTTTAAGGAGGTTTTCAGATGAAAAAGCGCAAAAACATCTTAAACATCTTGGTAGTCGGTTTACTCAGCTTTGGTCTGCTTGCATTCGCTTCTGGCGCTCAGGCCGCAGCAATCCACGATGCCGGGTTGTTCACCAACGTGTTACCGGCCAACGACGACGGCTCGACGGGCCTGGTTGGTCTGGGCTTCACGGCCAACATCAATGCCACGAATTACACTCAAACTTATGTCAACAACAACGGCAATATCACCTTCAACAATCCCTTGTTTACCTACACGCCTTCAGCCATTAGCGATGGCACCTTCGGCCCAATCATTGCCCCGTTTTTCGCCGACGTAGACACCCGGGCAACTGGTTCCAGTCCCGTGACCTATGGCAGTGCGATGCTGGGTGGATTCAATGTTTTTGGCGTCAACTACATCAATGTCGGTGTGTATGGCGCCCAATCCATCTTCAACAGTTTTCAAATGATCCTGACGGACCGTTCCGATATCACTCCAGGCGATTTCGACATCCAGTTCAACTACGACCAGATCCTGTGGGAAGCGGGCACTGCAAGCGGTGCCCCTC
This sequence comes from uncultured delta proteobacterium, assembly GCA_963825575.1. Taxonomy (GTDB): domain Bacteria; phylum Desulfobacterota; class Desulfuromonadia; order Desulfuromonadales; family BM103; genus JAFDBW01. Next base: position 92,873 of record CAWGUB010000022.1, on the reverse strand, counting down.
CGGGTGGCTTGGGCGGTACTTCCGCCTTGGTGGGTTATTGGACCAGCGCTACTTCGAACTACACCCTGCCCGGGTCTCTGGTGAACGGCGCATTGGTTGATGGCGGCCCGAACGCCCTGATCAGTAATTCGTTGAATTCCAGCATCCTGGGTCAGTACAATTTCCAGGTACGTAACGGCAGTGTGGAACCTCCTATTGCCGTCGTTCCCGAGCCAGGCACTATTCTGCTCCTCGGTAGCGGTCTCGCAGGACTGGCCCTGTACAGACGCAGGACAAAAAAAGCGTAAAGTTTTTCAAAACAACTGTAATGAATCAATCGACAAACTCAAAGCGGAGTCAGCAGTGGCTCCGCTTTTTTATTTCATAAATCAAAAATTCACTTTTGGAAGCCGATTTCTGAGTGATCAGCCGAATTTAATAAATAGTAAGATTTGACCAGAGGGGCCACCCCTCCAGTCTCCGATCTCCATCTCAAAAGTATGGAGTTTTTAGTCACTCATAAGTAAAGCCATTCCAACCGGTTTTCGCTTCACAAAAGTTGCTTCAAAAAGAATCTCATGAGTTCAAGGACAGATGAGATCAGGAAAATATCTGACACTCTTTGTAAGGCCAAGTTTGAGCTACTACACCTAAACAGCTACCTTCGATTAAACTATTTGACGTAACAGCACTACAGAAAGCGTTCTTTGTTATGCAGATTTACAGCTCAGTATTAAACACAATCAGAACACCATCTTGCACTTCATAGTCCTGCAACGCATTTCTTAACATTTTTGCTTGGCTTGTGTGATAGTAAGTTCGTTCGATTTGCACAGCACTTGTTCCAGCAAGTTCCGAAACCGACAAGTCAAGTCCACTGTTGATACGCTGTGTAATAAAATAATGACGTGTACTGTAAGGCACTATGTCGCGCTCCCCAATATCAATGCCAGCACATTCAATAACTGAAACTTTTGTGTAAGTTATGTTTTTAATTATTTCAATGACTTAACGCTTAATTACTACTCCCACTCTATCGTGGCTGGCGGTTTACTCGAAATATCGTAGGTCACACGGTTGACCCCACGCACTTCATTGATAATCCGGTTGCTGATACGGGCGAGGTCGGCGTAGGGCATGGGATACCAGCCAGCTGTCATGAAGTCTTTGGTTTCCACGGCACGCAGGGCGATCACGTACTCATAAGTCCGTCCGTCACCCATGACACCAACGCTCTTGACCGGCAGAAAAACCGCGAACGCCTGGCTGATCTTGTCATAGTGGCCGCTCTGGTAGAGTTCATCGATGTAGATGGCATCGGCCTGGCGCAGTATATCGCAGTACTCCTTTTTGATTTCGCCGAGGATACGAACACCGAGACCGGGCCCGGGAAAAGGGTGACGCCAGACCATGCGGTGCGGCAGACCGATTTCCTCGCCGATTGCCCTCACCTCGTCCTTGAACAGTTCGCGCAACGGCTCCAGCAGCTGGAGGGTCATGTAATCAGGCAGACCACCAACGTTGTGGTGACTCTTGATATTGTGGGCCTTGCCGGTTTTGGCTCCTGCTGATTCGATGACATCGGGGTAAATGGTCCCCTGTGCGAGCCATTTGGCATTGGCCAGCCGCTTCGATTCCTCCTCGAAAATATCAACAAACAGGTTGCCGATGATCTTGCGTTTCTTTTCCGGGTCGGTTTCACCTGCCAGCTTTTCCAGGAAACGCTCTTCGGCATCAACCCGGAGCACTTTCACCCCAAGGTTCTGGGCAAAGGTGGCCATCACCTGGTCTCCTTCGCCGAGGCGCAGCAAGCCGTTATCGACGAAGACGCAGGTCAACTGGTCACCAATGGCTCGATGGATCAACGCCGCAGCCACTGATGAATCGACGCCGCCAGAGAGGCCGAGGATGACTTCTTCTGCTCCAACCTGTTCCTGGATGCGGGCAACGGCATCTTCGATAATATGGCCAGGAGTCCACTTTCCGGTACAAGCGCAGATCCTGCGCACGAATGTATCGATCAGGAGTTCCCCACGGGGGGTATGGTTGACTTCGGGATGGAACTGGACTCCGTACAGGTTGCGCTCAACATTCTGGATACCGCAGACCGGGGCATTATCGGTCTCGGCAATTTCCACAAAGCCTTCGGGTACGACCTCGACATGATCGCCGTGACTCATCCAGACCGGGCTGTGGCCATCAACGAAAAAGTTATCAAAGAGCGGCCCGGGAGCACCCTTGGCCAGCAGGTCTGCGTGCCCATACTCGCGTTTGCCGGCCGGCACAACCTTGCCGCCGAAATGGTGACACATCAGCTGCATGCCGTAGCAGATTCCCAGCACGGGGACATCCAGCTCGAACAGCTCCTCTGCAATCGCCGGGGCGTCAACATCATAAACTGATTTCGGCCCACCGGAAAGGATGATCCCCGTGGCATTGAAAGCTTTGATCTCTGCCAGGCTCATGTCGAAAGGATGCAACTCGCAATAGACGTGTGCTTCACGCACCCGGCGGGCGATCAACTGGGTATATTGTGACCCGAAATCGAGGATCAGGATCTTTTCAGAATGGATATCCATATGAATCGGGGGCTGGAGAATGGGGGTTGGAGGCTGGAAGGTCGAAATCCCTTACCAGTCCCAAGCCCCTCACATCCGCCCGCTGCCTCTAGCTGGGTTTCTCAATCCGGTAGTTCGGAGCTTCGTGGGTGATATTGACATCATGGACGTGCGACTCGCGCAGACCGGCGTTGGTGATCCGCATGAACTGCCCGTTGTCCTGCAATTCCTTGAGTGTGCGGCAGCCGGTGTAGCCCATTCCGGAGCGCAGGCCACCCATCAGTTGGTGGATGTTTGCCGAGAGCGGCCCGCGGTAAGGCACACGTCCTTCAATCCCTTCCGGGACAAGTTTGACGTCGACCTCGTCGCCCTGGAAGTAGCGGTCCCTGCTGCCCTGCTTCATGGCACCGATACTGCCCATGCCGCGGTAGGATTTATAGGTCCGGCCCTGGTAGAGGATCGTTTCCCCAGGCGATTCGTCCGTCCCGGCGAAGAGGGAGCCGATCATGATCGTATCGGCACCTGCAGCAATTGCTTTCGGCAGCTCACCGGAGTATTTGATGCCACCATCGGCGATCAGCGGCACGCCGAGTTTGCGGGTTATCTGTGAAACATCGGCGATCGCGGTAATCTGGGGGACACCGACACCGGCAACGACACGGGTGGTGCAGATCGATCCCGGTCCGATGCCGACTTTTACCGCATCAGCACCAGCCTTGATCAGGCTTTCGGCGGCGTTTGCCGTAGCAATGTTGCCAGCAATCAGGGAAAGTTCCGGGTAAGCTCTCCGGGTCTCAGCCACGGCATCGATGACCGCCTGTGAGTGGCCATGTGCCGTGTCAATAATGATTGCATCGACGCCGGCCTTGACCAGCAACTCGAGACGTTCTTCGCGGTCATCACCGACCCCGAGCGCGGCACCGACCCGAAGACGGCCCATGTCGTCCTTACAGGCGTTGGGGTACTTGCGGACCTTTTCGATGTCCTTGATTGTGATCAACCCCTTAAGGGCAAAGTTGTCGTCGACCACCAGGAGTTTCTCGATCCGATGCTCATGAAGATGCTTCTTGGCCTCTTCGAGCGTCGTGCCTGGCGGCACCGTGACCAGCTTGTCCTTGGTCATGACATTTGAAATCGGCTGGTTCAGCTGTGTTTCAAAACGCAGGTCGCGGTTGGTCAGGATACCGACCAGTAACCCGTTCTTGGTAATCGGAACCCCAGAGATCCGGTATTTCTCCATCAGTTCCAGCGCTTCGAAAATCTTCTGGTCGGGAGCCATGGTGATCGGGTCGACGATCATGCCGCTTTCCGATTTCTTGACCTGGTCAACCTGAAGGGCCTGTTCAGCAGGCGTCATGTTCTTGTGTACAATGCCGATCCCGCCTTCCCTGGCCATGCAGATCGCAGTCCGCGCTTCGGTCACTGTATCCATTGCCGCAGACAGCAGGGGGATATTCAGTTTTATCCTGGTGGTCAGGTATGTGGTCAGATCAACATCACGCGGGAGTACTTTGGAATGGGCGGGGAGTAGCAGAACATCATCGAAGGTCAAGCCTTCGCGAATCTCGGAATCGAGCATCGCCGATACCTCCATAAGGGAGCAAGGGGTGAAATATTTAATCGCTGAATTTATTCTAGCGCAGAAGGCTAGTCAAGGATAATCGTTTATAGCGAAGAGCGGGGACTGGAGACAGGGATATGAAGAATTTCCGGACCTTACGAGAACCCAGTCTCCAACTACCAGCCTCGGTCCTTAATACCAGACTTCCTGTAGGCACAAACCGTGTGCCGGGGCCGTCTGACCGCAGACCATTTCACCGGTTCCGGCGACCAGCGTCGCCACGTCCTCTGCGGGACGCCGGCCAAGGCCAACGTCGACTATCGTCCCGACAAGCATACGGACCATGTTTTTCAGGAAACCGGAGCCTCTGACATCAATATAGATAAAATCGCCGTCGGTAGTTACATCAATCCGGAAAATTTCCCGGACCGTCGTTCTTGCCACGCAGCTCGAAGAGCGGAAAGCCCCGAAATCATGTTCGCCGACCAGAGCTTCGGCTGCAGCACGCATCAGGTCAAGATCCGGACTGCCCCGCAGATACCAGGCTGACCGTGCGGCAAGCGGAGAACGCACTTCGTTGCGGTAAATCGTATAGCGATACCATTTCCCACTGGCTGAAAACCGGGCATGAAAATCTGCCGGCATTTCACGCGCCTCTCTGATGGCTATATCCTGAGGGAGGAAGGTGTTGACACCTTCGCGGAAAGCTTTTAGAGGCAGGTTGCTATCGGTCTGGAAATGTGCCGCCATGCCCCGTGCGTGAACTCCCGCGTCGGTTCTTCCTGATGAGTGAATCCGCACCTCGTGACCAAGTATCTCAGCCAGGGCTTTTTCAACCACTTCCTGTACAGCAAGACCATTGGGCTGAACCTGCCAGCCGACATAGGCAGTCCCGTCATATTCAAGGGTCAGAAGTATCGTACGCACGGATTATCCTGCAAGCCAGTGACAGGCCATGATCACCATCATGGCGGTGATAAAATATCGATCAAGCAGGGACAGGAGTCTTATGGACGGCAGTACAGAGGGGAGGCCGCGAGAGTTGACATCCGCAGCGATCAGATGTGCCATCGTGTCGCCCCTGGCCAACATTCGCTCCGTAAAAACCTGCGTTTTCGAGCAGAATTCAGGCCAGCGCCCCTTCCTGTCCTTGCCCTGCTCTGCTGGTGAAGTATTCTCACTTCGTCCGGAAAGAACAATCTCTTCATGAACAACCGGAATAAAACCGAGCGCAAGCAGAAGGATCTTCTGCCAATCGTCTGTTCGGCACCCCAGCCGGGATAGCGGTTGCACGAACCAGCCAAATGCCGCGGTGAGATCTTCAATCGTCGTCGTAACGGCCAGGATTGTTGTCATCATGGCCGCCAGCACTATCTGAACACAGACAAAACCGCCCAGACAGAGCCCGTCAAATGACAGCCAACTCATTCCCCATAAAGTGCGGCCGGGGGAAAGAAGTAGATGCATCAACAGGGTAAAGAGTAACAGCCAGCGCAACATAAAGCAGCTCCGCAGAACCAGCCTGGCATGAGGAGATATCACCAGCAAAGCTGCTGACGCCACTATAACGAGAATGGCAAGCTGCATCCAGTCACTTGCCGTAAAGGTCAGCACGACCAGGGCCAGGGAAGCCAAGACCTTGATCCGCGGATCAAGCCTGTGGATCAGGCTTTGCCCGGGCTGATACAAACCTTTTTCAGTCGTTGTGATCAAGTCTTCTGCCAAAAAAAGTTAAGGGGGGCCGTACGGCCCCCCGAAAATACTGCCATCAATATTGACTGGTGCACGCGTCGGCGGCGGTATAACAACTTATGCCTGTTCCATGAGGATACGCAGCATGCGCCGCAGCGGCTCCGCCGCTCCCCAGAGCAACTGATCACCACAGGTAAACGCCGAAAGGTATTGCGGCCCCATCTTCATCTTGCGCACCCGACCAACCGGGATGGCAAGAGTGCCGGACACAGCTGTCGGAGTAAGCCCGGCAAGGGAGTCAGCCTTGGTGTTCGGCACCAGCTTCACCCATTCATTGTCCCTGTCAATGAGTGCTTCGATCTCCTCAATTGGCAAGTCCTTGTTCAGACGGATAGTCAAAGCCTGGCTGTGACAACGCATGGCGCCGACCCGAACGCAGATGCCATCGATCGGGATAGGTTGTTTGTTCCCGAGGATTTTGTTGGTTTCGGCATAGCCTTTCCACTCTTCGCGGCTCTGGCCATCTTCAACCTCACGGTCAATCCAGGGCAGCAGGCTCCCTGCAAGAGGAAAACCGAATTCACTGGTCGGCAGCTGATTGCCACGCAGCATCTCGGTGACTTTCCGATCGATATCGAGAATCGCCGAGCCCGGATCACTTAAAAGGTCTGCAACAGAACCTTCCAGAACCCCCATCTGGCCCAACAGCTCACGCATATTCGGTGCACCGGCTCCGGAGGCAGCCTGATATGTCATGGAAGAGATCCACTCCACCAGGCCGGCACGAAACAGACCTCCCATTGCCATCAACATCAGGCTGACGGTACAGTTGCCACCGATAAAGTCCTTGGTTCCGCGGGCCAGGGCCTCATCGATTACGTTGCGATTCACGGGATCAAGGATAATGACCGCGTCATCCTCCATGCGCAAGGAACTGGCAGCATCAATCCAGTAACCATTCCAACCGGCCCCGCGAAGTTGTGGATGCACAGCCTTGGTGTAATCGCCGCCCTGACAGGTGATGATGACATCGAGCTTACTGAGTTCTGCCATGTCATCAGCATTCTTGAGAGAGCCTGCGCCCATCGGGGCATTCTGCCCTGCCTGGGAGGTTGAGAAAAAGACCGGCTCCAGACCGGCCAGGTCGTTTTCCTCCTGCATGCGTTGCATCAGGACCGAACCGACCATTCCCCGCCAACCGACGATTCCGACTTTCATTGTTCTGTTCCTTTTCTATCCTCTAAGATAGGACTGCACATAAGTGTACGGTCCTGAAAAAATTTTACAAATTAGCAATAATTGCGTCGCCCATCTGTGCGGTATTGATTTTTTTCTCACCGTCCCTGCCCTGAAAAATATCGCCGGTACGATAGCCCTGGTTCAGGGTCTTTTCAACAGCAGCATCCACGGCATCGGCAGCTTCGATCATAGCAAAAGAGTATCGTAGCATCATGGATGCGGATAGGATCTGGGCAATCGGGTTGGCAATTCCCTGGCCGGCAATGTCCGGGGCACTGCCGCCGGAGGGCTCATACATACCGAATGATCCTTCGGCAAGTGAGGCCGAGGGCAGCATGCCAAGAGAACCGGTGAGCATGGCGGCCTCATCCGAGATGATATCACCGAACATGTTACCACAGAGCATGACATCAAACTGCTTGGGCCAGCGCACAAGCTGCATCGCAGCATTATCAACATACATATGAGATAGCTTCACATCAGGGTACTGCTTGGCGACCCGTTCAACGACTTCACGCCAGAGGACCGATGTGGAAAGAACGTTGGCCTTGTCGATAGAACAAACCTTACTGTCGCGCTTGCGGGCAGCCTGAAAGGCGACATGGCTGATTCGCTCTACTTCCGCGTCAGAGTATTTCATGGTGTCAAAACCGGTCCGTTCCGCACCTTCGCCTTCTATTCCCTTCGGCTGAGCAAAATATATCCCGCCGGTCAACTCACGCACGACAAGCAGGTTGAAACCACCTTCAATAACCTCTTCCTTGAGACTGGAGGCACCAGTCAAGGCTGGAAAAATGATTGCCGGGCGCAGATTGCAGAACAAGCCAAAAATCTTGCGCAGCGGCAAAAGCGCACCGCGCTCTGGCTGTTCGTCCGGGGGCAAGCTCTCCCATTTCGGACCGCCGACCGAACCGAACAGGATTGCATCCGAAGCCTTGCAAATTTCGACGGTTTTTTCCGGCAGTGCTTTGCCTTCTTCATCTATCGCAATGCCGCCAACATTGGCAAAGATGCGCTCGAAAACTACGTTGTACTTCGCCTGGACTGCGTCCAGCACCTTCAGGGCTTCTGCCATAACCTCGGGACCGATACCGTCTCCTGACAGCACTGCCACCGTGTAGGATTTGCTCATCTTCCGCTCTCCTTTACCGCCTCTAAAACAGGGCCTTCAACAAAAATTAAGGATAAAACCGGATGCCACTATAAGAAGGGTGTAGCTCTTTGTCAAATGCTTTCAAACCGGACGATAATCTCCCTTCAACGGTCATTCTCACGAGACAAATGACTGTGCAGGTCATCACAATTATCGAGCTCTGATTAGCTACCACTCTCTGTTTATATCAACCTACACGTCAGTTTATTGCCAAAGCACGAAACATAATACATATAATTAATATTAACTATATTTACATATAACTACTTTATATATAATTATTAAAATACTATTTTTTTATAACTAATTATATTTATTTATATTTTTATTATATACTTATATTACTTTTATTGGCTGGCAGCACCTGTTCCTTGGCAGATCAGGTCAAGACCTGTCAATTAAAAACGGGAGAAGGCGCACAGCGCCTTCTCCCGTATCTAATCCATAAATCGCCAGAAGGTCGGCTAACTATAACCCGAGATAGGCCGTCTTGACCTGCTCATTGTCCAGCAGATTTTCAGCCGTATCAGTCATGGTGATTCGACCATTCTCCATGACATAACCACGATGAGCGAGCTTCAGGGCCTGGTTGGCATTCTGTTCAACCAGGAAAATAGTGGTATTGTTCTCGCGGTTGATCTTGCGGATAATATCGAAGATCTGTTGGATAATGATCGGAGCCAAACCGAGAGACGGCTCGTCAAGCAGCAGCAGGCGTGGACGGGCCATCAAAGCGCGCGAGATTGCCAGCATCTGTTGTTCACCACCCGAGAGAGTCCCTCCCATCTGACCACGCCGCTGAGCAAGGATCGGAAAAAGCTCCATGACCATGTTGATGTCCTGTTTAACCAACAGCTTATTGGTACGCAGGTAAGCTCCCATCTCCAGGTTTTCCATAACGGACATATTCGGGAAGATCCGGCGGCCTTCCGGCACCTGGATAATGCCCATCTGGACAATCTTGTCTCCAGAAAGGCGGTGGACAGCTTTCCCCTGGAACAGAATTTCACCAGACCTCGGCGGGACGATCCCGCAAAGGGACATCAAAGTCGTAGTCTTGCCGGCGCCATTTGCGCCGATCAGGGTAACAATTTCACCTTCTTCGACTGCGAGAGAGACTCCCTTGAGAGCCTGGATATTACCGTAATAAGTATTGATATTATCAACTTTAAGCATCGTCGCCTCCCTCGCCGAGGTAGGCTTCGATCACCTTGGGATTACTGCGAATTTCCTGCGGTGAGCCATGTGCGATTTTCTTGCCGTATTCCATAACGTAGATACGTTCCGAGATATTCATAACCAGCTTCATGTCATGCTCTATCAATAAAATGGAAATATTTTCCGTATTCTTGACGCGCACGATCAATTCATCAAGATCCTTGGTTTCCTGCGGGTTCATACCTGCAGCAGGTTCATCGAGAAGCAGCAGGAAGGGGTCCGTTGCCATGGCACGGGCAATTTCGAGACGACGTTGTGCACCATAAGGAAGATTCTTGGCAAATTCATCTGCAAAATGAACCAGCCCGACCTTTTCAAGAAGGTCGTAACTCCGGTCAATCGTTTCCCGCTCCTGGCGATTAGTCTTCTTGCCACGCAATATAGCCCCAATGATATTGGTTGTTGTGCGACAATGACGGCCAATCATGACATTCTCAAGGACAGTCATGTTCTGGAACAGGCGGATATTCTGAAAAGTACGGGCCATGCCCATCGCTGTGACACGGTTGGGTTTAAAACCATTTATTTTCTGGGTTTTTTGCTCGGGCGGATGAACCAGAATTTCACCTCGGGTAGGCTTGTAAATCCCGGTCACACAGTTGAAAAAGGTCGTTTTACCAGCTCCATTCGGGCCGATCAGGGCAACAATTTCTCCGGCACACACCTCAAGCGTGATACTGTCGACAGCCCGCAAGCCGCCGAAATCCATAGTCAGTTCACTGACTTCGAGAAGTTTCTGCGCATTCTCAGCCATTAGCTTCCTCCGCCCGGACCTTACCATGTGTATAGGTCTTTCTTACGTTTGCAACCAGCCCCTGCGGACGGAACAACATCATCAGAACCATAACTGCACCGAATACCAGCATCCGATAATCTTCAAAGGCACGCAGATATTCAGGCAACAGGTTCAGAACCAAGGCAGCGATAACAACTCCGACGATTGAACCCATGCCACCGAGGACCACCATCGACAAAACAATCGCAGAAAGCATAAAGTCAAAGCTGGCCGGGTTGATATAAGTCGTCTGTGAGGCAAAGATCACCCCGACCAACCCTGCCCAGAAAGCGCCCAATGCATAAGCTGACAGCTTGGTCTTTGCCATATCGACGCCCATCGCAACACAGGCAATCTCGTCTTCACGCAAGGCCATCCAGGCTCTGCCTATACGTGAATCCTTGAGTCGGTTTGTCACAAAGATTGTAAAGACCACCATAACCAGCATCAGGTAGTATGTGAATGTCGTGGCAGCGCTTATATCCATCTCTACGCCGAAGAATCCAGGACGGGCGATTTTTTCAATGCCCTTGGCACCATTAAAAACCCCCTCCCAATTCTCGTACACGATTTTTGCAATAGAGCCAAAGCCCAGTGTGACAATTGCAAGATAATCACCACGCAGGCGCAGAATCGGGAAGCCAAGCAAAACACCGACCAGCGCACCGGTCAGGCCACCGATCGGCAGGCATACCCAGAAATCAAGCCCGAAGCGAGTATTGAGAATCGCGTAGGTGTAGGCACCGACACCGAAGAAAGCGACGTAACCCAGATCGAGTAAACCCGCCAGACCAACCGTAATATTGAGTCCCAAACCGAGCACAACGTAAATCAAGGCAAAAACCCAGATCGTGACCTGGTACATCTCCGAAATCCACGGCATCAGCAAAGCCAGAGCAACCACAACCCCAATCACAGGGCGATTAAGCTTCGGGTCTTCCAATAAGCGTTGGCCAATGCCGATTTTCTCTTCATTAGCAGCATCCTGCTCGTTTTGACTTGCCCCTCTTACCCTTTTCTCCATCGCCCAACGCCAGACCGCCGACAGGATGAATGCGCCAATAGCAACCCACAGCATATTCATCCAACGCCACTCGACGGTACTTTTAAGCGTATTGACTTTGACAACCATCAACGGAAAGGTCAGGAAGACGAACCAGACGGCAGCAATCAGGGAACTTTTCAGATAGGAGATCATCGCCATCAAACCTTCTGTTTAACAGCCCTGCCGAGCAATCCGGAAGGACGAAGAATAAGGATCAGGACCAACACACCAAAAGCGAAGACATCTTCATAGGCACTCGAGATGTAACCCGCAGCCATCGCTTCAGCCAGGCCAAGCACAAGCCCGCCAAGCGCAGCCCCAGGGATATTGCCGATGCCACCAAGAACCGCCGCAGTAAAGGCCTTGACACCCGCCATGAAACCGATGAAGTAGTTGATCTGGCCGATATAAGAGCCAACCAGAACTCCAGCGATGGCCGCCAGCACCGAACCGATAACAAAGGTAACCGAGATAACCCGGTCGACATTTATCCCGGTGAGACGGGCCATGACCATATCCTGCTGGGTGGCACGCATGGCTTTACCGATACGCGTAAACTTGATGAGCAGGGTCAGACAGATCATGGTAGCTGCGCTGGTAATCAGGATAACCAGCTCAGCAGACCCCATGATATGAGCGACCGGCTCCATAAATGCAAAATCAGGGATCAGTTCCGGGAAAGGCAGGTAGTCGGCTGTTTGTGCCAACAAGACATAGTTTTGCAGGAACAGGGACATGCCGATTGCGCTGATCAACGGCGACAGCCGCGGTGCGTTGCGCAAGGGGCGGTAAGCTATCTTCTCCAGTGTATAACCATATGCGGCTGAGTAAATAACGGCGATCAATGCTGCAAGAATCAGGATAGAGACGCCAGAGAAGCCGTAGATCGTCAGGACTCCCGAAACGACCAGAGCGACAAAAGCACCGATCATGTAAATTTCACCGTGAGCAAAATTTATCAGCTGTATGATGCCGTACACCATCGTGTAACCAAGAGCGATCAGAGCATAGATACTGCCCCTGGTCAGTCCACTCAGGAATAGTTCAAGAAAATAATCCATTGTTGTGTCCAGAACTCTCTAAAATAATTTAAGCCGGAGAACCGGCCCGCAACCCTGCTGAGGGTACTTCTGGCACGAGGCCAAAAGGGCATCATGAAAGTTTGATAATTTAAGCTTGTACAAAAAATGCGGGGGACAGGCAAGCCTGTCCCCCGTTTTTGATTTTTCGTATCCGGCCAATTACTTCAGCTCGACGAATTTACCACCTTGTACCTGGAAGACGGAGAAGCCTGCACCTTCAGCGTCACCCTTGGCATCAAACTTGAGCTTGCCGACGGCAGTATCAACATAAGAGCTTTTCAGGGCTTTCTCCAAACCAGCGTAATCGGTTCCACCGGAGACTTTGATAGCATTCAGGATCGTTTGCATCGCGGCATAGCCCTGGTCAAAGAAAGTACCAGGCTCTTTACCGTACTTGGCAACGTAATCGGCCTTGGCTTTCTTGTTTTCAGCAAGAGCTGACACATCCATCGGGCCTGTTGCATAAACGCCTTCCGCGTCTTTGCCAGCGATCTCGAGGAAACCGTCGCCCTTAACACCGTCAGGACCGATGAAAGGAACGTTGATGCGCTTCTTATTCATCTGGCCGACCAGCTTGGAAGCTTCCGGATGGTAGCCGCCAAAGATAACGGCATCAGCACCTTCTTTACGGATTTTCTGCACGACCGCAGAGTAGTCCATGGCCCCCGGGGTTACGCCTTCAAAGAGAACAACTTCAGCCTTGCCACCAGCTTCAATAGCAGCCTTGGAGAAGTCAGCAAAACCTTTACCATAGTCTCCCTTGTCGTGCAGGATAGCAATCTTCTTGGCGCCAAGCTTATCAGTTGCGAATTTGGCAGCGAGATTGCCCTGATCATCATCAGGAGCGATGGTACGGTAGAAGTTCGGGTAATCACCACTCTGGGTCAGAGGAGGATTGGTTGCGGAAGGAGAAACAGCAATAACGTTTGATTCCTTGTAGATACCGAGGGCCGCCTTGGTCGCACCGGAACAAACATGGCCGATGACAACGTCAACACCCTCGGAAACCAGTTTGGTAGCAGCGCTGGTTGCGATTTCCGGCTTACACTGATCGTCCACCGGCAGGACCTCTATCTGCATGCCAAGGACACCACCTGAAGCGTTTACCTCTTCAGCAATCATCATTACAGCATCTTTGGTCGGCAGACCATAAGGTGCAAGGTCACCGGTGTGAGGACCAGCGACACCAATTTTGATTGTATCTGCAGAAAAAACCGCTGCCGGAACAATCATGCTCGCCAGAGCGATAACAATAAAACCCTTCATAACTGTCTTGCGCATACTGCCTCCTTAGTTTTTGTGTGATCAATATCTTACTTATATAGCTAAAAGAATAGAGTCTCGTTATAAAAGAAATGCTCTAGTCACGTCAAGGTATAAACGATTTTGAGCAGTTAAGGAAGAAAAGGCGGTCCACCGGTGGTCCGGTTGGGCCGCCCTGCATAATTAGTAAAACAGGAAAGCGAAGTTTGTCATGCATGCTTGTGCAGGTATCGGCAGGTCAAAAATAGTCCTGGCGGTTGTAGAGGCGCAGGTCTCGCTCGCTGAGCAGTTCGGAATGCAGGCAGCCCAGTCTCTGGCAAATCCCGATACATTGTGAAAAATGGGCGTTCTTGGAGGTAAAGAGGGCAACCAGGTGGGCTCCACAGGGGCAGACGTTGTACACTGGAAAGGCTTCCGAGCAGGTCGGGCAACAGATATCAACGACCTCTCCCAGTCGCTTCTCGAAGTCAATAAAGGTACGTTCTCTGTCTCCGATAAACGGGCTGATAACCAGGAAGCCTTCACTGGTTTTATTTTTCAACTTCAGGGTGAGTCCCGGGTGCCCCTGGAAGAGGGCTCTATCTGTCAGAATCGAATGCCCGTTGGGACAGTAACACTCCGCAACCATTTCCTGTTTATCAAGATCCTGTTCGGAGATGACCTCTCGTTTTTGTGTCTGATGCCCGCCAAGCAATAACCAGTTTATCGGCATACTCTTTCCCCTGAGTAGAAAACTATTGTCAAATGTACCATTTTTTGAGTTAAAGCGCACACCAAATTGAACGTTGTGGCGTAATCAATAACGCGACTTGGCAGCCTTCTTCTTTATTCGAGGACGACAAGCAGGTCTCCCTGACCGACCTGGTCACCTTCACCGAAACGAATTTCAGCAACAACGCCGTCGACCTTGGCCTTGACGTTGGTTTCCATCTTCATCGCTTCGGTTGTAAGCAAGGTATCACCAGCAGATATCTTCTCTCCTACGCTTGCAAACAGCTTGAAAACTTTACCCGGCATCGGCGCACCAACATGCTTGATATTAGCAGGATCGGCCTTTTCGTGGCTGACATCATCGGTCTCCACCGACAGGTCCTTGACCGTGACCACGCGCGGTTCACCGTTCAGTTCGAAGTAGATATTGCGGGTACCATCCTCGTGCACGCGGCCGATCGCATTCAGCTTGATTATCAGGGTTTTTCCAGCTTCGATATCGATACTGACTTCATCGCCGACATCGAGTCCATAGAAGAAAACCGGGGTCGGCAGGAAAGATGTGTCGCTGTACTCCTGGCGGAAACGGTCGTATTCCTCGAAGACGCCCGGGTAGAGGACTGCCGAGAGGACGTCACGGTCGCTCACGTTATGCCCGAGCTTGGTCTGCAGCTCTTCTTTCCTGACCGCAAAATCGACCGGCTCCAGAAGCTCGCCGGGACGACAGGTGAGTGGCTGCTCGCCTTTGAGGATGATTTTCTGCAGCACCGGGGGGAAGCCGCCGACCGGTTGGCCGATCATGCCCTTGAAGAAATCGACCACGCCCTGCGGGAATGTGAGATCCTCGCCACGTTCGAAAACATCTTCCGGTTCGAGGTTGTTCTGCACCATGAACATGGCCATGTCGCCGACAATCTTGGATGATGGCGTGACCTTGATC
Organism: uncultured delta proteobacterium; assembly: GCA_963825575.1. Classification (GTDB taxonomy): domain Bacteria; phylum Desulfobacterota; class Desulfuromonadia; order Desulfuromonadales; family BM103; genus JAFDBW01. Next base: position 77,657 of record CAWGUB010000022.1, on the reverse strand, counting down.
ACATCTCCAAACATGTCATTGACCTTGCGGTACATCTCCTTGCACTCTTCCCACCGATCGCCGAGACCCAGGCCTTCGACTTGCGGCTTGTAGTTGGAATACTGGCCACCGGGGATTTCGTGGTAGTAGACCTGGGCTGTCCCGCTACGGAGTTCCGATTCGAAGGGCGCGTAATAAGTCCGCACCGTCTCCCAGTAATTCGCCAGCTTCTGCATGTCATCCTGATCAAGCTGAGGATCCCAGATCGATCCTTCCAGAGCGGCAAGCAGGGCATTCATATTCGGCTGGGCGGTCAAACCGGAAACCGACGAAAGCGCGAGATCGACAATATCGACTCCGGCACGGGCAGCCATCATCAGCATCGAACCACCGTTGCTCGAGGTGTCGTGGGTGTGCAGGTGGATCGGAATACCGATCTCGTCCTTGAGCGCCTTGATCAGTTTCTCGGCAGCGAACGGCTTGAGCAGACCGGCCATGTCCTTGATCGCCAGGATGTGGGCGCCCATATTTTCGAGTTCTTTGGCCAGGTTGACGTAATATTGCAGCGGATACTTGTCACGTTTCGGATCGAGGATGTCGCCGGTGTAGCACATCGCCGCCTCGCAGACAGAGCTGGTCCGCTCATTAACCGCTTCCATAGCCACCTGCATTCCCTTGGTCCAGTTCAGCGAATCGAAAATCCGGAAGACATCGATCCCCGATTCTGCAGCTTTCACCGTGAACTCCTGAATAACGTTATCCGGATAATTGGTGTAGCCGACCGCGTTGGAACCACGTAGCAGCATCTGGAACAGAATATTCGGGACTTTCTTGCGCAGCCGCTCAAGCCTTTCCCAAGGGTCCTCGGTCAAGAAACGCATTGAGACATCGTAAGTCGCCCCACCCCACATCTCAAGGGAGAAGAGGCCACCCCCGAGATGGGCGGTTGCCTCGGCGATGCGGTCAAGATCGTGAGTCCGGAAGCGTGTCGCCATCAGGGACTGGTGGGCATCGCGCCAGGTGGTATCGGTAATCAGCAGCTGCCGATTTTTGCGGGCCCAGTTGGCAAGGCCTTTCGGCCCCTTGTCCAACAGGATGTCGCGGGTGCCTCGCGGATGCTGCTTGCCGTAGGCGATCTCCGGGATTTCTGGCTCACGCAGGTCGCGGAAGTTGAGCCGTTTCTCCGGCTTGATGCCCGGATAGCCATTGACCGTGGTATGACCAATCAGACTGAGAATCTTGTTGGCACGATCCTTTTTGAACGGCAGTTTGAAAACCTCGGGGTGCTCATCGAGAAAGGAGGTATCACACTTGCCCTCAAGGAAGATCGGATGGGTAATCACCTTTTCGAGAAAACCGATATTGGTCTTCACGCCGCGGATTCGGAACTCCTGCAGAGCCCGGTGCATGGTCCGCGACGCATCGCCGAAAGTCAGACCCCAGGTCGAGATCTTCACCAACAGCGAGTCGTAGTGAGGGGTGATGATCGCACCAGCATAACCGGCTGCAGCATCAAGGCGGACACCGAAACCCGCTGCGGTACGGTAAGCCTTGATGACGCCAAAATCCGGCGCAAAGTTGTTGGTCGGATCTTCTGTGGTAATCCGGCTCTGGATCGCGTAACCGCGCAGCTCGACATCTTTCTGGCTCTTGATGCCAATCTCAGGATCTGAGAGCTTGTAGCCTTGGGCGACTCGAATCTGCGCCTGCACCAGGTTGCGCATGGTCACCAGCTCCGTCACGGTGTGTTCCACCTGAATCCGCGGGTTCACTTCGATGAAATAGAAGCGCCCCTGTTTGTCCATGAGGAACTCGACCGTGCCGGCATTACGGTAGTTAACGTGCCTGGCCAGGGCCAGGGCATAGTCGCAGACTTCTTTGCGCTTTTTGCTGTTGAGATAAAGCGACGGTGCGATTTCAATCACCTTCTGGTGGCGGCGCTGGATAGAGCAATCACGCTCGTAGAAATGGACGATATTGCCGTGGTTGTCGCCCAGGATCTGCACTTCAACATGCTTGGGCTTTTCAACAAACTTTTCAAGAAAAACTGTCGCATCACCGAAGGCCGCCCTGGCTTCCGAAGCGGCAGACTTGAGCCCTTCGAGCAGTTCTTTCTGGTTCTGAGCAACCCGCATACCTCGACCACCGCCACCGGAACTCGCCTTGACGATGATCGGATATCCAGCACCCTTGGCAAAAAGCAACGCCTCTTCTTCAGAACGGACCGGGGCATCGGTGCCTGGTACAACAGGGACTCCTGCCTCCACAGCTACCTTGCGGCCGGAAATCTTATCGCCAATCTGGCGTTGCATCTCAGGGGTCGGACCGATGAAAACAATGCCGGCGCGTTCACAGGCTTCTGCAAACTCGGCGTTCTCTGAAAGGAACCCGTAACCAGGATGGATGGCATCAACATCTTTTTTGCGTGCCAGATCGATGATCTCATCGATGCTCAGGTAGGCATCAATCGGCCCCTTGCCTTTGCCAATCAGGTAAGCTTCATCAGCCTTGTAGCGATGCAGGGACAGTTTGTCTTCTGCCGAGTAAATCGCCACGGTACTGATGCCAAGCTCGGTACAGGCACGAAAAATGCGGATTGCAATTTCACCGCGGTTAGCCGCCATGACTTTGCGAAACTTCTTGATAGGCATGCTCTCTCCTTAGAGGACGATAACACTCAATAAAATTTATTGAAGATAAAACCGGAACAGCCACGCTAAATATTTAGTTATATTAAATTTATTATAACAAAATTAAATACTTACAGGATTTTGCAGTTGCATTCTAACCAAATCGTTATGAACTCTGTCAAGCAAAAAACTGTTCTATTTTCAAGGCATTGAATTAACTGATATTTTTTACCTCACATCGCATCAGAATTTTCCTGAATCTGTTGCCAGGCGCCACAAAACCGGTAAATTTCAGATCGGACTGAACAGACTGAGCCCGGAAAGCTCTTGCAACCCATTAATCATCATGCTAATTTGCACGTATCGTCAATTTCATGACGCAAGACTCGGAGCCGCCCATGGAATACGCCGCCCGTATTCTCTTCGTAGATGACGAGCCCGGCAGTCGCGAAAGCTTGTCTCTGCTGCTTGAGCAGGAAGGCTATCTGGTAGATACTGCCTCGGATGGTGAAAAGGCCCTGCGGTTGCTTTCCAAAAAAGCTTATGATGCCGTTATCACTGACCTTTTCCTCCCCGGAGTGAGCGGCATCGACATTCTCAAACATGTCAAAGAACAACTCCTCCCCTGCAACGTAATCCTGATTACCGGCAACGCAACCGCCGAAACAGCTGTCGAGGCAATGAAGGAAGGGGCCTTTGACTACGTCATCAAACCCGTCAACTTCGACAAACTGAGAATTCTTGTCGCCAAAGCTGTTGAAAAAACCAGGCTGGTTGCCGAGAACATCTACCTGCGCCAACAATTGCGCGGCAAGTACAAGTTTGACAACATTATCGGCAACAGCCCGGCTATCCAGCCGGTTTTTTCCCGAATGGAAAAAATCCTGCACACCGACTCAACAGTACTTATTCTTGGTGAATCCGGGACCGGCAAAGAACTGGTCGCCCGAGCCATCCACTTCAATGGATCACGCAAAGAAAAACCCTTTATCGCGATCAATTGTGGAGCAATTCCCTCTGAACTGCTGGAAAGCGAGTTGTTCGGCCATGTGCGAGGCTCATTTACCGGTGCGGTCGCCGACAAACCTGGCAAGTTCGAACTGGCCAATCATGGAACAATTTTCCTTGATGAGATCGGCACGATGCCCCTCCACCTGCAAATGAAGCTGCTGCGTGTTCTGCAGGAACAGGAAGTTGAACGGGTCGGTTCAATACGCAAAACCAAACTTGACGTCCGGGTCATCTCGGCAACAAATTCCGATCTGGATGAACGTGTACGACGTGCCGAGTTCCGGGAAGATCTCTTCTACCGGCTGAACGTCATACCCATTCACTTACCCCCTTTGCGGGAACGCCACGAGGACATTGCTTTGCTGGCCAGGCACTTCCTTCGCAAAATATGCGCAGACATGCACCACCCCATGTGTGAACTGACACTTGATGCACTGAAAGCAATGGAAAGCTACAGCTGGCCCGGCAATGTTCGTGAAATGGAAAACGTGATCGAAAGAGCTGTCGCGTTGACAGACGGAGAGATCATCGACCGGCAGGACCTGCCACCGCAGATCGCCGGGGCTCTGGATGAGAAAGGTCAGCTGCCCGTCCTCCATATCCCTGAAGAGGGCCTTGACCTGATGGAAACCATAGCACATCTAGAGAAAAACCTTATTCAGCAGGCTATGGACAGGTCGCGCAGCATAAAGGCACGCGCCGCGTCGTTGCTGAAGATAAATCGCACCACACTTGTTGAAAAAATCAAGCGTTACGGTATGTAGTTAAGAGCGCGTAAGATTAATTAAATTCATTACCTGGAGGACAACATGACGCAGGATCCATCTTTTGCAGCATCCATGCTGGGCAGCATCGTCTACGCCATCATTATTCTCGCCGCTGGTTTCTGGGGTGCCAAAATGGTTGCCCGCCTGGTCAAAGGACTGATGGAGCGACGTGAACTCGATCAGGCTCTGTGCGGTTTTGTCAGCAACCTGATCAATGCCCTTGTTGTTACGTTCGCTGTCATTGCAGCACTGAACGAACTTGGCATCCAGACCACTTCACTGGTTGCCATCGTTGGTGCGGCAGGTCTCGCCATCGGTTTCGCCCTGAAGGATTCGCTGGGTAATTTTGCTGCCGGCGTGATGATTCTACTCTTCAAACAGTTCAAGGCAGGCGACTTAATCGAGGCAGCCGGTGTTCTCGGAGTGGTTGAGTCTCTCAACATCTTCTCAACCCAGTTGAAGACCGGCGACAACAAGACCATATTCGTCCCCAACGGCAAGTTGATCGGCGACAACATCATCAACTATTCAACCAAACCAACCAGGCGTGTCGACCTGGTGATTGGCGTCAGCTACAACGCTGATCTGAGTCACGTCAAATCGGTCCTTGTGGATATCCTCGCCAAGGAAGATCGTGTTCTCAAGGATCCCGAACCAACGATCGGCGTGCTCGAACTAGCAGACAACAGCGTCAACTTTGCGGTTCGGCCCTGGGTCAATTCAGCGGATTACTGGAGCGTCTATTTTGATCTGCATGCGGAAGTTAAAACCCGCTTCGATGCTGAAGGTATCGGTATCCCCTACCCGCAGCGTGACGTTCATTTGCACCAGATGGAAGTATCAAGCACTGCTGCAAAGAAAAAATAAGGCGCGCAATTTATCTCAAACGTCAAACGGCCTGGTATTGGATTACCAGGCCGTTGATTTTTCAATGTTAAGGAGACCGAAAGTTTCAATCTTCTTAGGCTGTTGCCAACAAGAATCTATCTAGACATTTTGGCTTTCCCTGTCATACGATCGATCTCAACCTTGACCACACGGGTCTGACTATCAAACTTTTCTATGTAGGCACTGCCCTCGGCGACAAACTCCGGCGAGTACTTCCCAATCAGTCCTTTCAAAGCCTGGTATCTTTCCTCGCCGTCGACAACTGAAGCACTCCCGAAGACGATAATGCTTTCAAATTCCGTACTGAATTCTGCAGGCAGCAGATTGGTCCGGCCGACCACACAAAAGGAAACGTTATGGTTTGCGGCAAGGTTGTCGAGCTTATGGCCTTCCAGCGCACAGTGAAAGTAGATGCAGCTATTCATAAACACATAATTCAATGGTACTCCATAGGGCCGTCTATCACCATCGACCGTTGACAGCACACCATATTCTCCGCTCTGCAACAAATCGATGATATCCCCGTCCTGCATGGCCTTGTCTTTTCGTCGCATTATGCTTAGCTCCTTGTTGTCTCTTTGCAGATCAATCCTCACGCAAACTTTGGTAAGAAGTGAAATAGGACCGGTAACCGAACCTCAGGATCATGAAGGTGGTCAGGGCCACGCTACCGGTGATGACACACATGATCGCGATCTGGTACTTGACAGCAATTAACGGCTCAGTCCCGGATAGAATCTGACCTGTCATCATGCCGGGGAGAAACACCAGTCCCATTGCGGCCATTGCGTTGACGGAAGGGATCAATGCCGCACGGAAGGCGCTGCTGACAGCCGGTTCAGACGCCAGCTTCACACTGCTGCCTAGGCACAGGGCTGTCTCGATTTCTTCGCTTCGCTCTCGGAACTCGGCGGCCAATCGTTCGGCGGCCAGACTAGCGCCGGTCATGGAGTTTCCGATCACCATGCCGGCCAGTGGAATCAGGTAGCGTGGGTCATACCACGGCTCAAGGCCGATGACCAGGGTGCAGAAGAAGAACGTCATCCCGCCGCAGCCGAACAGCATCGCGGCGCCAACCACCCGGTAGAAATTCGGCATCTTTGTTTCGACCCTGGCACCGATTGTCTGTACAGCGAATCCGGTCATGATAACCAGAATCAGAAGAACCGGCAATGCCGACTCCAGGGCAAAGACCAGGTGCAGGACATAACCAACGACCATCAGTTGCATAAACATGCGCAGACCGGACCAGAAGAGGTCCCTGCTCTGTCCGGCCCTGAGCAAGTGGGCCAGGCCGACACTCATCAGCAACAGGCTGTAAACTGTCACCAAGTCCCAAAGGCTAAGTTCGATGATCGCGCTGTTCATATTGCACCGTCCCCATTAACAGCCAGGGCTGATGAAAGAAATTGACGGGCAACCTCAGTTTCCGGGTCATGCAAGACCTGAGCGGCTGGACCGGTTTCTATAACTGAACCATCCACCATCAAGGCAACCCGGTCTGCACAAAGCTCTGCGATCTGCAGATCGTGAGTCACAAGGATTATTGCCAGACCTCTCTCGTTGGCCAGCAACCGGAAGGTCTGCGCCATCTGAGCGGCAGTACGACGATCAAGAGCGCTGGTCGGTTCGTCAAGCAACAAGGCCTGACAGGGGCCAACCAGAGCACGCATCAGGCAAATCCTCTGTTGCTGGCCGACCGAAAGCTTGCGGGCGTCACGATCCAGCCAGGATTGCTCAACCCTGCACAACTCTAGCAGCTTTTTCATCTCCGGTGACTGGAGGTCCGGCGATGCAACCCGCCGCAATCTCGCCGATGCCAACAGATTGTCTTTGACAGTGCCGGCGAAAAGATAAGGCTTCTGGGCAACCAGGGGAATCTGAGCGCGCAAAACTGACGGGGGGAAAGACCTGATATTCATGCCAGACAACGTGATCTGGCCGCTGTCCGGCTCCAGCAAACGATTAAACAGGCGCAACAGCGTGCTCTTGCCGCTGCCGGAGGGCCCGACCACAGAGAGTATTTCACCGGAGGTCACGCCAAGAGTTGTTTTCTGCAGGACACGTTCAGGAACACCATCATCGCCAGGCCGACTGGCTGTCACCTCCTGTGCCAGGAGCAACTCCCTGGAGGTCATGGATTATTTGCCTCGCCGTTCATGCGGCGCATGACTTCCTTCATGTCTTCCCAGACGTCTCGTTTGCCCTCCGGGTTGCGCAACAGATAGGCTGGATGATAGGTGGGCATCAGCGGGGTACCATGGTAGCTTTGCCATTCGCCGCGGATCCGGCTGATTGGAACCTTGCTCTTCAAAAGGCTGTGTACGGCAAAACGACCAAGGCCTATGATCACCTGCGGTTTGATTGCTGCTATCTGGCGGATCAGAAATGCCTCACAGGTTGCAACTTCTTCAGGTTGCGGATCTCGATTGTCCGGTGGACGGCATTTCAGGACATTACAGATATAGACATCATCGCGCCGCAGGCCCATGGCCTGCAGAATCCTGTCGAGCAGTCGTCCCGCCTCACCAACAAAAGGCTCGCCTTTCTGGTCTTCCTCGCGACCTGGAGCTTCGCCGACCAGAACCAGGCGCGCATTCGGATTGCCGACTCCGTAAACCAGCTCGTGACGAGACGCTCCGAGCCCACAGCGCTGGCAATCGCCCAGATCTGTCCGAATGGCATCAAGGGTTTCGTTCAGGCCTGTCCTCGCGTCGATATCCTGTGGCAGATCGGCACCCGTTGCAGCCGTGTGCACGCTCTCCACACCGAGGTCGGAGAGGTACTCGAGTTGGCTGCGGGCTGACGCCAGGGTCGTGCGAATATCATATAATAACTGTTCAGGCATATTTACCGACAAAACTCCTGCAGAAAGTATATTATTCAATAAAAGGACGGTACAATTATCCAATGAAATGGTTGTTCTCTGTTACCTTGACATGTGTACTTGGCATGCTGATTTTCCCGTCCGAAGCCCTGGCCTGGGGGATCGGCGTTCATCTGCAGACCGGCACCTGGATTCTCGACAACCTGGCCCAGCTTCCGGAAGCCCTTCGCATTATACTTGCGGCACATCCGAATGACTACCTGTACGGCTGTATCAGCGCCGATATCACTCTGGGCAAAAAATACACCCATTATCTCAGACACTGCCACTCGTGGCGGATGGGCCTCAAAATCCTCAACAAGGCTGAGACTGACAGCCAACGGGCATGTGCCTATGGCTACCTGAGTCACCTTGCCTCCGACACCGTGGCTCATTCTTACTTTGTGCCTTACAAACTGATCAGCACCTATAATACGATGCTTCTCAAACACGCCTACTGGGAAATGCGCTTTGAAGCCCACGTGGCTCCGGAAGTCTGGCCGTTGGCCAGATCGATCGGCCGCAAAGACTTTACCGACAACGACAAGCTCATGCGCAGCATTCTGGCTGACACAATCTTTTCGTTCGGAACCAACAAAAGGCTGTTTAATTCACTTCTGCTTCTGAACCGTCTGCAGCAGTATCAAAAGGTTCTGCGTTCGCTGGCCAATTCATCGAAGTGGGCGATTACGGCAGAAGAGCAGAAGGAGTACCTGGGTTTGACCAATGAAGCGACCTTGAGTTTTTTGCAGGATCTGGAGAACAGCCCCTACCGGAACGCCGATCCGACCGGAGAGCGTGCCCTGAATTCAGCCAACATGATCCGCAAGAACCTGAATACTCTCTGGCTTGATGGCAAGCTTCGCGACCACGATGCCGACGAGATGATTGCAGTCATCAAAATCAGGTTCAAGGAAGGGATCTGTCAGCCGGAGGACCTCCTGACCCTGCTCTCCGCGGCCTGACCCGATCAGCTTTCCGGAATCAGTTTCACAATCCTGTCGAGAAGGCTTTCGGCCACCTCAACCTTGGTCATCAGGGGCAACTGTTCCATCTGGCCATCTGACGTCAGCAAACGGACTATATTGGTTTCGCCACCAAAGCCCGCTCCATCCTGGGTCACATCATTTGCAACAATCATATCCAGGTTCTTTTTCTGCAGCTTTTCACGGGCATGTTGCAGCAAGTCTTCCGTTTCGGCAGCGAAGCCAACCAGGATACGTGAGCCCTTCTGTCGGCCGAGTTCGGCCAGGATGTCCGGATTGCGTTGCAACTCGATTGCCATGGTTTCGGCATCGCCCTTCTTGGTCTTCTGCGCGCCTCGTTCTACCGGTCGGAAATCAGCGACAGCAGCTGCTTTGATGATGACATCGGCCTCAGGGGCCCTGGCCATAACCTCCCGGTACATCTCCTGTGCACTGGTGACGTGGATCGTCTCAACACCTTTAGGATCAGCCAGGTTGACCGGCCCTGAAACCAGGATAACCCGAGCCCCACGATCGCGTGCTGCACCGGCAATGGCAAAGCCCATCTTGCCGGACGAGTAGTTGCTGAGAAAACGGACCGGGTCAATCTCTTCACGTGTCGGCCCGGCAGTCACCAGAAATGTTTTGCCGACGAAATCCCTATTGCCGACGAGTGCATGGGCGGAGTTGAAAACAATCTGGGGGTCCGGCATCTTGCCCTGTCCCTGCCAGCCACAGGCCAGATCACCATAGGCCGGTTCAACGAAATGATAACCCAGCTCTTCGAGATGTTTCTGGTTTTCCCGGTAAAGCGGGTTCTCCCACATATTGGTATTCATCGCCGGGACGAAGAGGACCTTTGCCTTGGTTGCCATGACCGTTGTGGAGAGCAGGTCGTCAGCAATACCGTTTGCTACTTTGCCGATAAAATTAGCAGTCGCAGGGGCAATCAACACAAGATCGGCGCTGTCAGCCAAAGAGATATGACCGATCTCCTGTTCCTGGATGAGGTTGAACAATTCTGTGTGAACCGGGTTTCCGGACAGGGTCTGGAATGTCAGCGGGGTCACAAATTCCTGGGCGCTGCGCGTCATGATCACGTGAACGTCAGCGCCGGCCTTGACCATCTGGCGCAACAACTCAACAGCCTTGTAAACTGCAATTCCTCCGGTTACGCCCAATATGACACATTTACCTTGCAGCACGACCTTCTCCAGTCAACTTAAAGAAATGCAGCATCACCGACAAACGGGTTCATCTGTCGCTCACGCCCAATCGTAGTGTCCGGACCGTGGCCAGGGTGGACAATTGTCTCGTCAGGCAAAGCGAACAAATGCTCGCGAACACCTTTGACCAGGGAGTCAAAATCGCCACCCGGCAGATCTGTCCTGCCAATCGATCCGGAGAAAAGCACGTCACCGACAAACAGATGTCCCTCACCGAAAAGGCAGATGCCCCCGGGAGAATGCCCCGGCACATGGAACACACTGAAGGAAAGCTCGCCGACCTGAAGCGTATCTCCCTGCTCAAGCAACCGGTCCGGCTCCGGTGAAGCGGTAACAGACAGGCCGTAAACTTCGGCATGGCTCCTGGCATTCTGCAGAAGAGGCAGATCCTCAGCATGGATCATCAATTCAGCACCAGAGCTTTCAACCACTTTCCGATTGGCACCGATATGGTCAAAGTGCCCGTGGGTATTGACAACCATGCGGACAATCAGACCTTCTTTCTCGGTAAAACAGAGGATTTCTTCCCCCTCTTCACCGGGATCGACGATCATCGCCTCGGCGGTTTTACTGCAGGAGACAACAAAGCAGTTAACCTGCAACGGCCCGACACTCATCTGATGGACAACAAGTCTTTCACTCATTATTTTTATCCTGGCTGTCTCCTGCGAGGAGATTAAGGTCCTTGTTCTTCAATTGCTCACCGAGGGTATTACTGAAACGTGAACGCGGTTGCCCGGGAGTCTTTTTGATCCCCACTTCTGATCCTTCGGCATTCACTTCACCTTGCCCGAGATCAGTTTTACCCGATGACACTGTTTCCAGAGCACCCTTGAAAAAATATCGGTCATAATGTTTGTGATATTGTGTCCAGGCCGATTCACTATCTGGTTCACGATCAATATGGGTGCGGACTCCGTTAATCTTGGAATCCAGGTCATCCAGAAAGTTCAAAATAACAGCTTCCATGGTTTTTGGCCGCTTCGGAGAACCGTATTCGTATTGTCCGTGATGTGACAACAGGAGATGTTTGAGATGAACGGCCAACTCGAGCGGAAAGCTTCCCAGGTTACGTAATTTTTCTTCCACCATTTCAACGCCAATAACTATATGGCCAAGAAGTTTGCCTGCATCTGTATATTCGAACGATCGCTGGTAACGTAACTCGGCGACCTTGCCAATGTCATGTAACAGAGCACCTACAACCAGGAGATCTCGGTTCAGGCCCGGATAACGCCGACAGATGTCAGCGGCAAGGTTTGCCACGGCTAAAGAGTGCTCAAGCAAGCCACCGAGGTAGACATGATGCATAGACTTTGCAGCCGGAGCCCTGGTATAGCCAGCCATGAAATCCGGATCGGCCAGGAACTTCTCCATCATTTTCTTCAGGTCCGGGTCTTCCAGCCCGTCGATCACGGATTTTAATTCACCGACCATTTCGTCAACCGGACGAGCCGAGACAGGCAGGAAGTCGGCGAGATCAATCTCTGATTCATTGAGACGATTCAGCTCCTGAATCACCAGCTGCATTTTGCCCAGGTAGAGGCTGGCTTTTCCTGACACCCGGACAAAATCATCCCGGTTAAACCTGGCGGAGAATTCATCGACCCTGTCCCAGATGCGCCCCTCGACTTCACCTGTACAGTCCATCAGCTTGAGCGTCATATATGGCCTGCCGTTCTTGGCCATGCCGATAGTCTTGTTCCTGACCAGGAACGGTGCTTCTATCTGGTCGCGCTCCACAATGTTTTTTACATAAACTTTCTTCAAGACAACTCCTGTTTCAACACAGACAGCACAACCTGGTCCGCCGCACGCAAACCATCAAAAGCCGCACTCATTATGCCACCGGCATAACCGGCCCCTTCGCCTGCCGGGAATAAACCGGCGTGGCTGACTGAAACGCCTGACTCGTTGCGAGTTATGCGCAGGGGCGATGATGTTCTGGTTTCCACTCCGATCAGAACAGCTTCTTCAGTGATAAACCCCCTCATTTTTCGATCGAAATGAGGCAGGGCACGCCTCAGTCCATGGTACACGAAATCCGGGAGAACTTCACGAAGTTCTGTTTCGACCACACCGGGACGACAGCTGGATGTGACCGGCCCGCTGCCAAGGCCGCAAAAGCTCATCAGATTCTGCGCCGGTGCCAGAAAATTTTTCCCGGCCAGCGAGAAGGCCTTGCGTTCCCATTGCTGCTGGAAACGCATACCGCCAAGCTTTGCTCCGCCCCAATCTTCCGGTCGCACTGATACGACCAGAGCGCTGTTTGAGTATTCTCCGGTTCGTGACATCCGACTCATGCCGTTCACCACCAGGCCGTCCTGTTCAGAGGCCGCATTAATGACTTCCCCACCCGGGCACATGCAGAAAGAGTAAACACCACGGCCTGTTTCGTCATCATTATAGCGGAGGGTATAATCTGCTGCAGGAAGCTGGTTGGCGGATTTGCCATACTGGATATGGTTTATCAAGTGTGAGGGATGCTCGACGCGAACTCCGAGCGCAAACCCTTTGGCTTCAAGATGCACAGCGCTACGATCCAGCATCTGGTAGGTATCACGTGCACTGTGTCCGGGAGCGAGGACCAGGGCATCACAGGCAATCAGCTGGTTTTCGTCGAAGACCCCGCCGACAATTCTGCCCTGGTGCATATCAAAGCCCGTCAGGCAGGTTTCAAACCGGATATCGACACCCTTGCTGATCAGATATTCACGAAAACTGATGACGACCTTGCGCAAACGATCCGTGCCGACGTGGGGCCGTGCTTCAACCAGGATTTCACCCGGTGCGCCGAATTCGACCAGACTCTCAAGAACGGCCCGCCTACGAGGATGATTCAGGCGTGTCGACAACTTGCCGTCAGAAAAGGTTCCGGCGCCGCCTTCACCGAACTGGACATTGCTGACAGCGTCGAGGTCGCCAAGACTCCAGAATCTTTCCACATCTTTCACGCGCTGCTCAACCGGTCTGCCCCGATCAACCAGCGTGACCTGTGCCCCGGATTCAACGAGGCCTTTTGCGGCAAAAAGACCGGCCGGGCCCATACCGACCACCAGAACGTGATGTCTTGCAGTAATCCTTGGCGATGGCGTATCAGCGAGTGCAGGGACATTTTCGAGACGATCACTCGAAGACTCCCTTAGTAAATCAGATTCGTTTTCACAGGTAAATTCAACCGTAAAAATCCTGCGAATCCGGCTCTTTTTACGGGCGTCTATAGAGCGGCGCACAATCTTTAAATCTCTTATCTGAAGAGCATCAATACCTAGAACACTCGCTACTTCACTGAGCAGAGAGCTCTCGTCTGCAGAAATATCAAGGGGTATGTCGCGGAGCAGAAGTGGCATTACGGTATCCGATCATCAGATTGGCAGATCATGCCAATGGCAACCAGATCTGGAATGTCGTACCTTGCCCGAGTTCACTCTCGACATGAATTCGTCCGGAATAGGTTCTGACGATACGTAATACAACGGAGAGCCCGAATCCGGTTCCCCGTTCTTTGGTCGTGAAGAATGGGTCAAATATCTTGTTTATATGTTCTTCCGGGATGCCACCACCGGTGTCGCTGATGGTAACCAGTGCCTCGGAGTCATCGCATTCGAGAGCGACCGACAACCTCCCCCCCTGCTTCATTTCAAACAGTGCATTAGCAAACAGATTAGAGAACACCTGGCCAAGCTCATCTGCATCAGCAAGGATAGACGGAGCATTTTGCTGCAGCGTCTTTGTCAGTTCAACATTCTGCGCCTGAATTTGCGCAAGGAAGGGCTGTAAACTTGTTTCGATAACATCGTTAAGACGGACTGAACGCAGCTGAAAGTTTGCACGTTTGCTGGTTGAGAGCAGTTTGACCAGGATCGCATCAATCCGCTCCACTTCGTTGACGATCTTCTCTGAATACGATCGCATTTCCGGCTCATTTTTCAACTCGGAGGATAGAACCTGGGCAAAAAGACTGATTGAATTCAGAGGGTTGCGAATTTCATGGGCCATCCCGGCAGAAAGATGTCCAAGTGAAGCCAGCTTCTCCGTCAGCAGGATTTCGTGATGCGCATGCTCCAGCTCTGTGGTTTTCTGTGCAACGCGCTGTTCCAGCTCCCGGTTCCACCTCTCTATCTCATCAAGCAGCCTCTTCTGCTCCAGAACAAGCTCCCGGTTACGCATCTCTATGGAACGGACGTGCAGCACACTTTCAATCCGCTCGACCAGCTTCGCATTGCTGAAAGGCTTGAGGATATAATCTGAGGCCCCGGCTTTCATCAATTCAACAGCGACTTCCTCACTGCCCTTGCCGGTAAACATGATCACATAGGTATCAGGGAATCGGACACGGATTTCTTTTAAGGCATCAAGACCGTTAACCTTGGGCATCATGTAATCAAGCAGAACCAGGGAGGGTCGCTCTCGTTCGATGATTTCATAGCTGTCCGTTGCATTATCAACAGTTTGAACCTCGAACCCTCTGTTATCAAGAACCATTGAGGTGAGCTCAAGGATCATCTGTTCATCGTCAACGATTAGAATCTTTTCGCTCATAAAAAAAGAAGGGCCACTCCCGAATATTGATAACGCAGGATACCTTCCCAACTGCTTTTTGACAAGGATATTGGTCTGGTTCAGACGTAGGAAAGGCAGCGTTTCCGCTGCCTTTGAAAGATCATCGAGCTATTCCCTGATGCGTATGGTCATAACCGGTATTGACGATTTTCGAACTACCTTCTCGGCCGTACTGCCAAAAAGGACATGGTCGAGACCCGTTCTACCGTGAGTTCCCATTACAATCAGGTCCGTGTTCAACTCTTCCGCTTTCTTGATTATCTCATCATAGGGAATACCGGGTAGTACATATGATTCGAAATTACTGAAATCCTGCATATGCGTGCGGCAGAATTTTTCCATCAACTTTTCGGCCCCCTGCTCTATTTCTTCTTCGAGTTTGTCAAAGGAAATGTGCGGCACATAAAAACCGCGCAGGTCTACCGGTTCATTGATGATGTGGACGACAATCAGTTTGCCGTCATATTTGCGAGCCATGGACAGGGCCGCCTGAAACGCAAAGTCTGAGCCCTCCGAAAAATCCGTGGCAAACAGAATGGTTTTGAACATCATGTCGACCTCCTTTCAACTCTCAGGAAACCCGTGCGACTGAACCACCGTTGAAAATTTTCTGCATAACAGAGCGAAGCTCCTCCAGGCGTACAGGTTTGTGAAGATATTCGTAGGCTCCCAGATTCATTGCCTCAAGATACGACTCGACACCTCCATAAGCCGTTATCATTATCACACTTGTACTCGGGAATTTACGGCTTAATTCACGCAAAAAAACCAAGCCGTTCATATCCGGCATATTGATGTCGCTGATAACCAGATTGACCTTGTGCTGCCCTAGCAAATCGAGTGCATCATTGCCATTTGCAGCACTTTCAACCTCGTAACCTTCCTGTGACAACAACTTGGTCAACCCGATGCGGGTATTTTCCTCATCATCGACAACAAGAATGCGTTTTATCGACTCAGCCAAAGCAACCTCTGTACTTGAATGTTTCGGAAAGTCTAACATGAGGGCGCACTCTGTCAAGCTGGTGTCAAGTTATTTTAATCAGAAATATAACGAGAAAACAATAGGTTACAGAACGCTAAAGAATATGGTTTCAATCAGGATTACTCTGGCTCAAGTCTTGCCAGGTGTCAATAAACAGCTTGATCAGAAGAGGAAACAGGTCCGCGTGCTGAGAGCTACAAACAAGGACCTCTTTGTGGCTGAGTTTGTCTGCTGTGATCCCGGCAGCATAATTGGCGATAAAGGCAACAGCAGCAACCTGCATCCCAAGAAACCGGGCCATGATTGCTTCCGATACCGTTGACATCGAGACAACATCAACTCCAACCGTTCGCAGAAAACGGATCTCGGCAGGAGTTTCATATGATGGCCCGGGCATGGCAGCAAGAACGCCGCGGTGAAGACACAGGTCTGAAGAGTGGCAGCAGGAGAGTCGATCGTAAAGGCTCTGATCATACAGACCAGTAAGGTCAACAAAAGTGTTGCCGGCAAGGCCGCGCAGCGGGTTATCGCCAAGCAGGTTGATATGATCTTCAACCAACATGAAATCCCCTGGCTTGAAATTTTTGTTGATACTGCCCGTTGCACAGGTCAGGAGTATTCGCTGGCAACCCAGTGCACGGGCAAGCCGTACCGGGAGAGCCGCTTGAAAGGCATTGATATTTTGATAACAATGGAAACGGCCGGAAAAAAACAGGATGTTCCAGGAAGATAAACGAACTGCTATCAGTTGACCACGGTGGCCTTCAATTTGACCCCCTGGGAAGCATGGCCAATCCTCGTAGTTGAAAATACCGAGGGTTTCGCCAAGTCCGGCGGCCTCCTTCCAGCCAGAGCCAAGAACTACAGCCAGATCGAAAACAGCCACACCGGTTTGACTGCGAATCTCATCGAGCAGTCGGCGCGCAGAATCACCAGGTTCAAATTCCCAAAATGTTTCTGACACGTTTTTCAAGTTCACTGGGCTTAAAAGATTTATTGATGAAATCCACAGCTCCGAACCGGCGAACTTCAGCGGCGACCTCTTCACCCCGTTCAACGCCACTCATGGCAAGGGTTTTTACCTGGCTGAAGCGGGGCTCTCGCTGCAGGGCCTGAAGGATCTGTTTGCCGGTTTTGCCGGGGATGCTGAGATCAAGTAAAACCAGTTGCGGCAAGCGGGTTGTAATCTTCTCCCAGGCCTCGTCGCCGTCTGCTGCCGAGATGAATTCCACCGGTAAATCGTTAAGGAGGTCCTTGATCATTTGTCGGAAAAAACGGGCATCGTCGACAATCAGAACCAACGGCTGAGCCGCTGCTGCTTTTTCTATCTGTTTCTCATCGTTACCAGTCAGTGTGATTTCAAACACATGAGAGCAACCGGGGCATTTGACTTTGCCCACTTTCGATTTACTGCCGGAGGGATCAATCTTATATCGACCCTTACATTCAGAACAGGTGATCAACATAACTGAGCTCATTCACCAGCAGGCTGCAATTCGAAAATATCTAAACCTGCAATATCAATTTCCCGGCCGTCCAGCCAGAAACGTGCGACATCACTGGCGGCAAATTCCACAGACACTCTCTCCTTGACCTTCCATGTCAGATCAAGACCGTCGTACAGATCATACTGTTGTGGCTTACGCGCATCGACTTTAATTATAAGTGAGCTATCGGCCAAAGCAAGCATCCGTAATGACGCGCCACTATCGGGGATAACAGGTAAGATCCCGCGATCCAGATTCTGCTGCTTTGCAATAATGCTGGTCTGCGCGGCGGCCTGGGCAGGCACAACATTTTCCGACTCATCTGGTTTGCCCTGGTCAACGGCCTGTGTTTGTGTTTTTTCAGGTTCAAATTGTGACTTCCCGGGTGCAACCTGCTCTCTCTCGGGTTCAGTGACCTTGGTTGCGCTCTCGTTGGTCTGCTCGTCGCCCGGAAACATCGCAGGCAGAAAATAAAGAATTCCACCGATGACCAGAACCAGAATAAAAACCAAAAAGAAGTTCCGCCAATCGCCACCTGAAGAAGGCCTTGTCCGAAGGACAGTCCGCGGGACGACCTTCTGTAGAGTTTCCTGAGGCTTGATTTCAGCGCTTTGGAGATCGCTCAACAGTGTTAGCAGGGGATTGCTTTTGAGACCAAGATAGCGCGCATAGACACGGATAAACCCAGTTACGTAGGCTTGCCCGGGAAGCTCCGAGAAACGATTATTCTCGAGACTTTCCAGATAGGTCTTGCGTATCCGTGTCTCTTGCTCGGCCTCCTGAAGCGTGTAGCCCAGCTCTTCACGCCGCTCTTTCAGGAGACGACCAATATTTCCATCTTTACTTTCCATCATTTACCGATAATTTTGAGATAATTCCCTGACAACCGGGCCAATTCACTACCTGGGGCCAGACGAATGACCTCCCTAAACGATTTTTTCGCCTCGGTAGTGTCTTTCATTTTCATATAGACCAGCCCTTGCCAGTAAAAACCGGTGTAGAAATTGGGCGCCAGTTCAACACTGCGGCTAAACATGTCTAGGGCTTCGACCGGACGGTCCTGGTTGTAATAAAGCTCCCCAAGACGAAACGGCGGCATGTAGTAGCGCGGACTCAGATCCATCGCTTTTTCATATGCGCGTTGGGCTGCCGGATAATCCTGTTTATGGAAATACGCCAGGCCGATCCCGGTCCAGGCTAACTCAGGCCGGTCAAAAAGCAGACTGTCAGCAGCCGTCCTGAAAGCATTGATTGCATCATCATAGCGATCCATGGAGAGGTAGAGAGCCCCGAGGTTGCTGTAGTATTTCGGATCGTTGTCGCTAAGTTCTATTGCTTTTAAAAAATGTTTCTCTGCCAGGTCAAAAGCTCTTTTCTGCCAATAAGCCTGGGCAAGACCATCCTGGATTTCAGGGTCTTCGTCGTCATACTCTTCTGCCAGGAGAAATTCCTTGAGTGCCTCTGTCGGATTTTGCTCATTCAGCGAGGTAGAGCCGAGCAGGTAATGATATCTGGCATCTTTAGCAGCGGACCTTTTCTCTTTAACCGGCACACAGGCAACCATCAGCATAAGCAGCACGACCATGCCAGAGAGAATCCATCGATAATGCATTAGATACAACCTTTCAAATAGTGACTTAGAGCGAAGCAAGAATCCGTCCCACTGTTTCACGTAACTGTTCTTTTCTCCGGTTCATTTCTTCCGCCGAGGGAGCAGTCTTGCGCGCCCTCAACCCGGGGCGCTTGGCTCGCATCGCCTCGACAGCTGCAAGCAGGTCGTCAACATTTTCGGCGGCCTCCTCCTCAGCTTCCTTTGGCTCGGTCTGCCGGACAGGCTTGACGGCGGGCGATGGGTTTGCAGCAGGTTTGCTGCTGGCGGTCGTTTCAACAGACGGCTGTTTCTTTGCTGAAGTCGAGTCGGGGGCTACGACACTGGCAGCAGGTTCCACTGCAGTTTTCACCTCGGGCTGTATTGTCGGAGCCGGTTCCGAAGGGGCTTCTTCGACATCCAATCCCACTTTCAAAGGTAGGGACTCCCATAACATCTGCCGGTCAGCCTTATCCAGGAGATGGATATCCTGATCTGTCAGGAGAAAGCCCATTGATTCGACAAAATTCAGCCCCTGGTCAAGCATGTTGTCCATTTTCTGTTCAGCAATAACTCGTGGATCGCTGAAATAAAAAGCCAGCACCCTGCTCTTGTGCAGGTGGAACACGGCAACTGTCGCGATACCCTCCGGTTGTTTATACTGGCAGAGATAAGCACTTGCCTGCTGCGCTGAGACTCCCGGCAAGGCAAGCTGAACTTCGCGCATGGAGCGAAAAAGGTGGACGACCTTGTCGGCCGACACACCGATTCCATTAATTGACTCATCCCGCAGGAACATAACGCCTCCCCTCTGTTGCCTGCTTACAAACCTTCAAAAACAGTCAGTGCCTGAAAGTGTCGGAAGCGACCTTCGATCTCTGTCCAGTCCAACTTTCGCAACCGGTTGAGACTGAAATCCTCTACAGTGAATGACGCCATGACACTACCGAAGACAGTCGCTTTGCGTATCGTTTCATCACTTAAGTTGTTGGTCGCAGCCAGGTATCCCATAAAACCGCCCGCAAAAGTATCTCCAGCGCCGGTTGGATCGAAGACCTCTTCCAGAGGATATGCCGGGGCGGAAAAGATCGAGTGCTCATTAAATACCAGGACGCCGTATTCACCGCGCTTCACAACCAGGGTCTTCGGGCCCATGGCCAGAACCTGCTTTGAAGCCTTAACGAGGTTGGCTTCTTCAGCAAGTTGGCGGACTTCAGATTCGTTAATGACCAGGATATCGACGTGCCCCAGGGTGTTCACCAAAGCATCACGCTTACACTCTATCCAGAAGTTCATTGTATCGCAGGCGATTAATTTTGGCTTTTCGACCTGCTGCAGGACCTCCAGCTGAAGCTCGGGGTCTATGTTGGCCAGGAAAACGTATTCAGCCTGACGATAGAGTTCCGGGAGTTGCGGATGGAACGTTTCAAAGACGTTCAGATGTGTCTCCAGTGTATGTGCTTCATTGAGATCGTAGCTGTAACGACCCTTCCAGCGGAAGGTCTGTCCTGGCAGAGTCTGGAGGCCAGCCAAGTCAACGCCACGTGACGAAAGGAACTGTCGCGGTTCATCGGGGAAATCCTCACCGACCACGGCAACCAGCTGGACGCCGGTGAAAAAACTCGCCGAGGTTGAGAAATAGGTCGCGGATCCGCCCAGGACGTCATCTCCCTTACCGAATGGTGTCTCTATGCTATCGAAAGCAACAGACCCGACTACCAGGATATCCATAAAGGTCCTTTTTGTCTGGAATAACAGCAATTGATCATTAGAGCAAATCTACAGCTTTTTAGCAATCATACTGTCGATCTAGTCCAGATATTTTCCCAAAATCGATTCCAGGTTTCTGCGGGTCTGTTCGGGGATCAAAGTACGATCTGTCATGATTGCATACTTCAGTGACTCACCACACCCGCACTGAGGTCTTGCCGAAAGAGCCTTTGCAGCATGTTTGATAATGTTGCGCGCCATGGCGACATTCTGGCGGATGATCTCCAGTACAGCCTCTACCGTGACATCATCATGACCATCGTGCCAGCAGTCGTAATCCGTTGCCAACGCAACCGTGCCGTAGCAGATCTCCGCCTCACGTGCCAGACGAGCTTCCGGGATATTGGTCATGCCGATGATATCGACTCCCCAGCTGCGATAGATTGTTGATTCGGCCCGTGTCGAGAAATTCGGCCCTTCGATGCAGATGTAGGTGCCGCCCTTATGTACAGTTGCCCCTGCGCGCTGGCCGGCTTCGGAAAGGGCTTCGACAAGTTCCGGGCAAACCGGGTCAGCAAACTGGACATGACCTGTGACACCCTGGCCGAAGAAAGTTGAAGCCCTTTTTCCATGGGTCCGATCAAAAAATTGGTCTGGGATGACAATGTGTCCCGGGACAATTTCTTCTTTCATACTGCCAACTGCTGAGACTGAGATAATTCTTTGGACTCCAAGCATTTTCATACCGTAAATGTTGGCCCGGTAAGGCACTTCAGAAGGGAGATAGCGATGGCCACGCCCATGTCGCGGCAGGAAAACCATCTTGACACCATCCAGCATTCCAGTGATAAATACATCGCTGGGGTCACCAAAAGGCGTATCGAGACTGACCTCCCCAATATCCGTGAGACCTTCAATTTCATACAGGCCACTGCCGCCAATCACGCCAATTGTCATCTGTTCCATAGCTTGATCCTCCAATAATATTGATGCCATGACTTTACAAGGTCACAGCCTAAAGATTTACTGCTTATCTTCCATCCTCCCCTTCAACTGCCCGCATGCAGCGGAGATATCCTGCCCCTTGCCGGCCCTGCGCACTGCAACAATCTGCCGATCCAGCAGATAGGTCTGAAAAGCGCGCATGTCAGCGTCGCTCGGCCGCCTGTAATCCGAACCGGAGTACTCGTTGAAAGGGATAAGGTTGACCTTGGCCTTGATTCCGTGCAGCAGCTTGACCAGACGTCGGGCATCGGCCTGACTATCGTTGATACCCTGGATCAGTATATATTCAAATGTGATCCGCTGCCGCGGGGCCAAAGGGAATTTTCGACAGGCTTCCATCAACTCCCGCAAGGGGTATCGGCGGTTGACAGGCATCAGTTCATTGCGCACTTCATCAGTCGTTGCGTTAAGGGAAACCGCCAGGTTGACCTTGATACGTTGACCGAGTTCGCTCATCTCCGGCACCAGCCCCGAGGTCGACAAGGTTACCTTGCGCGGCCCGTAATCAAAACCGGTCGGGGCGTAAAGTATCTGCAGGGCGTCAACGACATTGTCCAGGTTATGCAACGGCTCTCCCATCCCCATCAGGACAATATTATCTACGGAGTGTTGTTCGCGCACGGCACAGACCTGGTTGACGATTTCGGCAGCGGTAAGATTGCGCTCCAGGCCGAAGGTTCCGGTCAGACAAAAAGAGCATTGCATGGCACAGCCAACCTGGGTTGAAATACAGAGGGTGTTGCGCCCCCCCTCCATCGGGATGAGCACGGTTTCGATGCTTTTACCGTCATCCAGACGGAAAAGAAACTTCCGGGTACCGTCGGAACTGACCTCTACGGTGTCCGGAATGAACTTTGAAATATAAGCCCTCTGAACCAGCTCGTCACGAAACGATTTGGACAGATCGGTCATATCCGTAAATTCAGACACCCCGCGTTGGTAAACCCAGCGCATCAACTGCACGGCACGAAATTTCTCCTTGCCCATGCCTGCAAGAAATTCTACAAGCGCAACAGGGCTCAGATTTTTCAGGTCAACTTTTGCAGATATCGTCATTTGGTTCTTCTCTTAGAAGACTGCCGTCCATAAAGCGGCCTTGTCGCAAGAAAAAGGCCCTTCGGATTGTACCGAAGGGCCTTTTGTGACTCAAGTTTTTCCTCGATGAATTCCTTTAAAGGAGTTCCAGACCAGAGAAAAAATAAGGGATCTCGAAAGCCGCCGTTTCCGGGGCATCGGAGCCATGTGTAGCGTTCTCACCGATACTGGAACCGAATTCTTTGCGCAGAGTCCCTGCCTCGGCCTCAGCCGGGTTGGTCGCACCCATCAGGTCTCGCCACTTCTTGATGGCACCTTCGGCTTCGAGGACCATGACAATGCAAGGACCGCTGCTCATGAAATCGGTCAGTTCACCGAAGAAAGGACGCTCCTTGTGCACGTAGTAGAAACCTTCTGCCTCAACCTTGCTCATATAAAGTTTCTTGATGCCGGCGACCTTGAATCCTTCAGCATAAATACGGGCCAGGATCTTACCGGCGTTCCCGGCTGCAAAGGCATCGGGTTTGATGATTGCGAAAGTCTGTTCCATGCTATCCTCCAGAATTTTTATAATTTGTAAAAGCCTCGCGCTTGTAACATTCGCGCATGTAAAAGTCAAGCCATGAGAGCAAAGATGAAGAGGCGCATGCCATGGCGTGCGCCTCTTCTAGTGATCTGTCAGCAATTCAATGGAGCTTGCTGATAAAATTGTCATTTCTACAACAAACGGGGCGGGGGCCTATCCGAACCGCTCACTTGGATTGAATCATAAACTCCAGATTATTGTACTTGATAATTGCGACCTCTAGTTCATCTAGCATCACCCCCGGCATGGACTTTTTAAGTTCACCGGCTGACTTGAAAAAATCGCTTTCAAGTTTACTCCTTGACGTTTTGAACGCATCGAGAGTCCCTGGTGTCGAGAGGGCCAATTCATATATTTTTCCATAGACGTTGTGAAGCTTACCAAGGTTTGCCTTTGCTTCGGTAAATTTCTCTGAGGTCTCGCCCAAAGCTCCAACAGACTGATCCACCCGATCCTTGATTTTTCCCAATCTTTCCAAGTCCTTATTAGCCACACGCGGAATGATGCCGACGCCTCCTCCCGTTTCTCTCTCCCACTTGGCAGTCAGGTCGTCAACCGTGCCCAGGCACGCATCTGTTCCTCCCTTCACCCCGTACAGGGCGGTGATGAACGCCTTGGAGTATTGTTTATCCGCCTTATACTCCATATAAGTTTTACCCGTAGCACCGGCCAGGATGAGGACCAGAACGGAAATGGCAGCATAGATCAACCAGCGGGAACCAGCTTTCTCATCGGCCGCAGCCCCCTTCTCAACTACAAGGGAAGGTTTATAATCGGCAGAAGCTTTTGACTTGGAAGGTTTTGGTTTGGAACCTTTTGTCCCGCGCACCAAGCTGAACTTGAAACCATCCCTCTTCTGTTTCCGGGCAACAGGCTTGGTTGCCTGTACGATACAATAATCAGGACACTGGCTTGCGCAGCTCAAGCAGATATTTTCAATACCCAGTTCCTGGCCACAATCGAAGCAATAGATCCGACCTGGCTTTTTGTAGGCCCTCAGAGAGAAATTTTCTCTTATTGCCCAGTATTTATCACTGCATTCAGGACAGCGCAGAGAAATACCGCTCGTAGAGACATCAAGATGATTCGTATCAATTGTCGCCTCACACTTAGGACATAAGCACTTCATTTATTGACCACCTCTAAAATGACCTATTAAAGAACCCGACGAACATCCCGGAAAGGAGTCGTACAACACCAGCACTAATTAAAATCTTTACCGCTTCCAACCCAACCACCGTCCCTGGCAAGAACAATATCGTCCAACCCCTCAGCATCGGAAATAAGCTGTGTAGTCAGACCGTCAGGCCCACGGCTGTAAATATCAAAATGCTTATTCAAGGGAAAAGTGAAAAAGTCCTGTCTCGGCGCCCCACCGCTGTCTATATTCACATACTCGTAAGAGTTGTCCCAAGGGTCCTTCCAGGAGTCCAAGTTGATGACATTCAGTGAGGCAGGGTAAGATTGATTCTCCGCGGCACTGGCAAAGACACTTTTCTCTATCGCACGGATTTCAGAAACCACACGGGAAACTCTGACATTCTCAAGCATTCTTGAGTACAGGGGAACGGCCGTCACAGCCACTATCCCAAGGATGGCCATGACCACTAGCAACTCGATCATAGTAAAAGCAGCTTGGGAATTCAGTTGCTTGAGCTCTGATCTCATCTCTCCCCGAACTCTGGAGGATTCTGGTTTGTATCTGGCTCCACCCCAATCAATCATTTTCATAATAGTTCTCTCACTTATCTCTGGATGATAATTTCGAAGAGAATAAATGCTTCTTTTCCTTACATCATGCTAACCACATACACGAGACAATGTCCGGTGTGAATGTGCCAAATTTTGTTCATTTGGGTAAAATTTGCGGCTCATAACGCCTAATGAGATACCCCAAAACACCGTGATTACTAGGTTGTGTGTAATACCACATAACTTTTTATCAGACAATTAGAATCACAGAAAATACTTGATACAACAAGCGTGCCAAAAAGCTACTATACGCGAAAATGACGGATTATAATTGACAAGGGCCGGTTTTGTAGAAGGCCAGCCCTTGTTAATCTTGTACGTATATTCATCAGTAACGCTCTCTGCAGACCCAAACCAGTCGTCGGCTACGCCAGCACCGTGTCAAATGGATTGACTGCAAATCGACAGATCGACGGCAAGCAAGCATTAGTTGAACTCGTTTGGCAAAAGCTTCGCATGCGAAAATTGTTTGACTAGTTTCTATTAAAAATTCTAACGTCATATACTAGATATGAACTTGCACCTATTTGGAAAAAACATCTTTTATTGTGCAACCAATCACCAGAAAAAAAGCAGCCTGTGGTTATTCCCACAGGCGGCAAGAAAATGAAATGGAATTTGTGTCATACGTAAATCCTATAACTCAATAACTGAAAAGAGATATTTTTTACGCGCAAAATCAGTAACGCGCGTCAGCATACTCAACCCAGCCACCGGCTTCAACCAAGGCTTTGTCGAATTGGCTGATTTCGAAACTGCAGCTTTCTTCGCGATCCTTGCCACGGGCAACAATCTTTTGCTCAGCAAGGTTGATTGCAATATCAACCTCACCACTGCCCTGCTCGAGGGCAAACAACTTGTCAACCTGCTCTTTCGGCAGCTCGACAGCCAGCATCCCGCAGTTGAACATGTTCTGGCGAAAAATGCGGGCATAGCTCTCTGCAATAACGGTATGAATCCCGTTGACCTCGAAGACCCAAGGAGCGTGCTCACGTGAGGAACCACAACCGAAGTTTTCCCTGGTGACAACGACTCTGGATCTGGCAAGCTTCTCGCCCTTAGGGTCGAAACCCTCCAGTTTGAGGTCCTCCAGACAGTAGGGCTTGAGAGCTTCCTTGGTCACTTCGGTGAGGTACTTGGCTGGAATGATCTCGTCGGTATTGATATCGGCACGATCGAGAAAAATCGTCGGGCCACCGAATGTCTTCTTCATTATTCAGGCTCCTTAAGTAAAGCGATCAGCAAAATTAAAGATCTCTCGCGTCGGTGATAACACCAGTAATTGCAGTGGCGGCAGCGGTCGCCGGGCTCATCAGGTGGACCATCCCACCCTTGCCCATACGACCGTTGAAGTTTCGGTTACTGGTCGCGGCGCAGACCTCGCCTTCCGCCAGGACACCATTACTCATGCCAAGGCAGGCACCGCAGGTCGGGTTGGTGACACAGAATCCTGAATCCATAAAAATCTGGATGAGCCCTTCAGCCAGAGCCTGCTGAAAGATTTTCGGTGTGGCGGGAGAAACAATGCCGCGCACCGAATCGGCGACCGTCCGCCCTTTCAGGATTTCCGCCGCCTGACGAAGGTCTTCGATCCGGCCGTTGGTGCAGGTCCCGATATAAACCTGGTCAACCTTTTCCCCAGCCATCTCCTTGGCAGACTTAACACAGTCGGGCTTGAAACCATAAGTCACCTGTGGTTCGAGCGCGGAGACCTCAAAATCCAGTATCCTGTCATAATCAGCGTCGCTATCGGCAACCCATTTCTGGAAATCTGCGAGGGCTTCCGCCTGGTTCGCATAATCGCCTTCAATGAAGGGCCAAAGGTATTCTACCGTGACCATGTCAGGCTGGCAGATGCCGCAGGTCCCACCGGCCTCGATAGCCATGTTGCACAGGGTCATACGCGCATCCATACTCATTGCCTCAACAACCGGCCCATGGAATTCGATGACCCGGTCCGTGGCGCCGTTGACACCAAGTTGACCTATGACGAAGAGGATCACATCCTTGGCATAAACACCGTCAGCAAGCTTTCCGGTCAAATTTACCCGAATCGTTTTAGGTTCACGGAAGGCGCAGACGCCTTTCAGAATGCCGACTTCAAGATCGGTGGTCCCGACACCGGCGGCGAAAGCCCCGAACGCGCCATGCGTGCAGGTGTGAGAATCTCCCATAATGGCGGTGAAGCCTGGGCGGATGTAGCCTTTCTCCGGAAAGATCGCATGGCAGACGCCATTGCGCCCGACATCAAAGAAGTCCTTGATCTCATGGCGGCGAGCCCAGTCGCGCAGGATTTTGGCCTGAAGAGCAGTCTTGCTGTCCTTGGCCGGAGTTACGTGATCAATAACCGCCTTGATCTTGGACGAATCAAAAACCCGGTCCTTGCCCCGCCATTCAAGATCGGCGATAGCAACCGGAGTGGTAATCTCGTGGCAGAGGACCCGATCGAGATCAAGGACTTTGGTCCCCTGGAAAGGCTCATCGCGCAAATGCGCGGCGAATATTTTTTCTGCTGTCGTCTGTCCCATAATGACTCCTCGTAACTAAAAGTACGCACGGAAAATAATCCGTGCATATTAACTAAAAAATCGCCGGCAGGGAAGCCCTGCCGGCGAAATGTTGAACTATTTAGATTTCCACTCTGGTGCGTTGTGTGACATCCAGGGCCTTGTTGAGCGCATTGATGTAAGCCTTGGCGCTGGCAACGATGATATCAGAGTGTGCACCCTGTCCGAGAACTTCATGCCCCTCATGCTCAAGTCGCACCGTGCATTCGCCCAGTGCATCGGTGCCGCCGGTAATCGATCCGACTGAGAAGTTGACAAGATACGGGTCCATCCTGGTGAGTTTCTTGATTGCTTTGAAGGTTGCATCAACAGGACCGTCACCCATCACGGCGGCCTTTTTCACCTTACCCCTGACTTCAAGCTCGACCGTAGCAGTCGGCGCGGCAAAGGAGCCGGAGGAAACGTTCATCTGCAACAACTTGACGGTTTCAGGAACCCGGATGATTTCGTCGGCGACAATCGCATCGAGATCCTCGTCAAAAATTTCCTTCTTCCTGTCTGCCAGCGACTTGAAGCGCACAAATGCTTTTTCGATGTCTTCCTTGGGCAAGTCATAGCCAAGTTCATTAAGCCGGGCGACAAAAGCGTGGCGACCGGAATGCTTGCCGAGCACCAGCTTGTTGGTATTAAGGCCGATCGACTCGGGTGTCATGATTTCGTAGGTCTCTTTGTCCATCAACACACCATGCTGATGGATCCCGGCTTCATGGGCAAAGGCATTGGCGCCGACAATGGCCTTGTTGGGCTGCACGACGATCCCGGTGATGGTTGAGAGCAGGCGACTGGCCGCATAGATATGTTCGGTTTTGACCTTGTTCTCATAAGGCATGATGTCGCGACGCGTGCGCAAGGCCATGACGACCTCTTCAAGTGAGCAGTTGCCGGCCCGCTCGCCGATGCCGTTAATCGTGCATTCGACCTGCCCCGCACCCGCCTGGATAGCCGTCAGCGAATTGGCCACGGCGAGGCCGAGATCGTTATGGCAGTGTACGGACAGGACGGCCTTGTCGATATTCGGCACATTGTCTTTCAGGTACTTGATAATGTTAAAGAACTCAAAGGGGATCGCGTAGCCGACCGTATCCGGGATATTGACCGTTGTCGCCCCGGCGTCAATGACCGCCTCGACCATCTCCGCCAGAAAATCGAGGCGGGTACGTACCGCATCTTCGCATGAAAACTCCACGTTGGGAGTATACGACACAGCATGCTTAACAGCTTTGATCGCTGTTTCCTTGACCTTGGCCGGCTCCATCTGCAGCTTGCGCTGCATGTGAATGTCGGAAGTTGCAATAAATGTATGGATACGGCCTCGATCGCCGGCATATTTGAGTGCATCCCAGGCACGATCGATGTCCTTGAAATTGGCACGGCATAGTCCGGCAATTTCCGGGCCCTTGATCGTCTGGGCAATTTTCTTGACGGCCTCAAAATCACCGTCAGAGGCAATCGGGAACCCTGCTTCGATCACATCGACGTTGAGTTTCTCCAACTGGCTGGCGATACGCAATTTTTCTTCAATGTTCATGCTCGCGCCGGGGGATTGTTCACCATCGCGCAAGGTCGTATCAAAAATTTTAATTGTTTTCATCTTGCTCATTATGGCCTCCTCTGCCATTTAGGTTCGAATTCTTTCAGGGACGGTTCTTTCATCCCACATTTTTTTACGTACAGGCGCATTAACAGAAGGTTCAGGTCACTCAGGTCGGATTCCACAGAACCACCCCCTTTCAAAAGTTTATGTTGTACAAATAAAAAACTCCCACCCCGGTCAGGGGCGAGAGCTAAGCTTCGCGGTACCACCCTGTTTGATCTCGCTGCGGCGAAATCCTCAATTGACCTTTTACGCAGGTTCACGGCAGAAATTACTCGGGTAACTTGTCCAAGCTTGTACCCTTTGACGTCTGCAGCTCCAAGGTCAGTTCAGGTCATTATCTGTACCGGTTCACAGCACCACCGGCTCTCTGTGACAGCATCAGACCCTACTATTCCTCTTCAACGCCTTTACAAATCGTATTCAATAAAACAGCAATCCGGCCACAATGTCAAGATATCTGATGATTTTTATGATCAAAGTCGCCGTTTTCCGGACCAGGAATGGCCTCTACCACAGGGCTTTCTTCTTCCGGAGTCTTGCCTCTGAAGTATTTGATAACGGAGCCAAGCGGCCCCGAAGCCGTATAAAGGGTGGCTATGCTGAAGAGCATAATCTCCGGCTCTGCGACAATCACGATAATAAAGATGATTGCCAGCACCAGGAAACTGAAAGGCTGGCGCTTCACAAGTTCAGGATCCTTGAAGGAATGATAACTGTGGTTGCTGACCATCAGGTATGCCAGGACGTAAATCAAAAGGAGAATAGAGACTTTCTTGATCGTTCCCGAACCACCCAGATGGTAGAAAAGCAAAACACACGAGGCGACCATCCCGGCAGCAGCCGGAATCGGCAGACCGACAAACCGACGGGATTCAACAGTGTTGACCTGAATGTTGAAACGCGCCAGGCGAAGCGCACCGCAAACAACATAGAGGAATGCGGCAAGCCAGCCCAATTTGCCAAAGGATTGCAGAGCCCAGGAATACATCAGCAGTCCTGGCGCAACCCCGAATGAGACCACGTCAACGAGAGAATCGTATTCCACGCCGAAACGGCTTGTCGTTCCGGTCAGTCGGGCCACCTTGCCATCCAGCGCGTCAAAAACCGCAGAGATCAGGATAAACCATGCGGCAAGGTGGTAATCCCCCTTCATCGTCGCAACAATGCCGTAGAAACCTGCAAACAGGCCTCCGGTTGTCACCAGATTCGGCAGGAGGTAGACCCCCCGTTTCAGGCTTTCACGGCGGTCATATGACCCACCGAGACGACTCATGGCAGGAACCCCAACTCCGATTCACCGGCGACAGCCTTGTCGCCGATCCTTGCCAGCACTTCGATACCATCAGGGAAATACAGATCGACCCGTGACCCGAAACGAATCAGGCCATAGCGCTGTCCCCTTTTCAGTTGATCGCCATTCTCCGGATAAGAAACGATCCGCCGTGCAACGAGACCGGCTATCTGCACACAGAGGACCTTAATGCCGGATTCTGTTTCGAGCAACATCCCGGACTGTTCATTTTCAAGGCTGGCCTTGTCCAGAGAAGCATTCAGGAACCGGCCCTTGTTGTAAAACTGGTCAAGAACCGTGCAGTTAAATGGTACACGGTTGACATGAACGTTAAAGACATTCATGAAGATACTGACCTTGGTCACCTCCTCGCCGTCAAAATAACGACTCTCGGGGACCTTGCCGACGAAGATGACCTTGCCATCCGCAGGCGCAACAATCGCTTTGACATCATCAGGCGGAGTGCGTTCGGGATTGCGGAAGAAATACAGAGTGAAAAGAGTCAGGCCAAGGCCGATGGTTGTCAGGCAGTACCAGCTCAAGCCACTAAACAAAAGAGTTAAAAAAGCAAAAAAAGCTACGAAAGGATAACCCTCGACAGCTATTGGTTGATGCCGGTTACGCATAATTAGTCACCGAAAAGTTAAAGGGCGGGGGCATCGGCCTCCGCCCTTGAGTAGATTAACTAGTTCCCGTGCGGAAACTTCGTTGTGTTCATCCAGAATCTCAGGAAAACTTTTAATTAGTTTTTGGTTTTATCAACCAGCTTGCCTTTACCAATCCAACTCATCATGCCACGCAGACGCTCACCGACTTCTTCAATCGGGTGCTCGGCGCCAAGGCGGCGAAGAGCATTCAGAACCGGCTTGTTGGCCTTGGTTTCAAGAATCCATTCACGGGCAAACTCACCCGTTTGGATCTCAGACAGGATCTGGCGCATTTCATCTTTAGTATCTTCGTTGATAATCCGCGGGCCACGAGTGAAATCACCAAATTCAGCTGTGTTGGAGATCGAATAGCGCATATTGGCGATGCCGCCTTCATAGAGAAGATCGACAATCAGCTTCAGCTCGTGCAAACACTCGAAATAAGCCATCTCCGGTGCATACCCTGCTTCTACAAGCACTTCAAAGCCAGTCTGGACCAGAGCAGTAGCACCACCACAAAGGACGGCCTGCTCACCGAACAGGTCCGTTTCCGTCTCTTCACGGAAAGTGGTTTCGATGATTCCGGAACGACCACCACCAACACCAGAAGCATAAGCGAGGGCAATTTCCTTGGTGTCGCCGGAAGGATCCTTCTCAATAGCGATCAGGCAAGGGACACCACCACCGTTGACGTACTCGTTACGAACAGTATGACCAGGACCTTTGGGAGCCACCATAAAAACGTTGATATCCCCGGCAGGAACAATCTGGTTGTAATGGATATTGAACCCGTGAGCAAAACCAACATAGCTGCCCGGATTGATATTGGGAGCTATCTGCTCGTAGTAAATATCCGCCTGCATCTCATCAGGAAGCAGAATCATGATAACGCTGGCTGCCTTGACAGCATCCGCAGTCATCATAACGGTATGACCAGCCTTTTCAGCCTTGGTCCAGTTGTCACCGCCTTTTGGGTACTCGGCGACAATAACATCCATACCGCTCTCCTTGAGGTTGTTGGCATGGGCATGGCCCTGGCTGCCATAACCGATCACAGCGATTTTTTTACCTTTGACAATGTCAAGATTAGCGTCCTTATCGTAATAAACCTTCACGATTTCCTCCTTACAGGGTTTTTATTAGTTAAAATAGCTGATGATAATACCATAACGAAATGTCCTGGCCAACATTTTTATTAGCCAGGGCACAGGTATCTCGACACTCTGGCGACAAGGCTCAGCCAGACTTCCAACCTTTCGGACCACGGCCAAGGACAACCGGCCCTGAACGAACCAACTCCTTGATTCCCATAGGCCGCAGCAGGTCGATTATAGCGTTGACCTTGACCGGCGAACCGGTGACTTCCACCGTGTAGCATTTCGGCGTGACATCAACAATCTTGCCGCGGAAGATATCGGCAATCCGCAAAATCTCGGCCCTGGAATTTTCGTCCGCGGTCACTTTGATCAACGCCATTTCACGCTCGATAAAATCTTCGCCGGTGAAATCGATGATCTTGATCGTATCAATCAGCTTGTTCAACTGCTTGTTGATCTGTTCGAGAATCCTGTCGTCGCCGCTCGTGACAATCGTCATCCGGGAGATGGTCGGGTCAAGTGTAGGCGCAACCGACAGGCTTTCAATATTGAAACCACGGCCGGAGAAAAGTCCGGCGATTCTGGAAAGCACGCCGAATTCATTCTCCACCAGCACAGAAATTGTATGTCGCATTAAAAACTCCTTGATAAGGATAGTTGATCGTCTCTGCGGCATTGATACATCGCTGCACGTTGTAATTTGCCAATCCGAGCAACAGCTCTGCAGTCGCTATCTACGGTCAAGCGGTTCTCAGCAACATTTCATTGATCCCGGCACCGGCGGGAACCATGGGCATAACATTCTCTTCGCGAGAGATCTTGAACTCCATGATAACCGGGCCAGGTGTTTCGAAGGCCTTTCTGATCACATCTTCAACCTCGTCCGGTTTGGTTGCCCGCAAACCGGTTGCCCCATAGGCCTCAGCCAGCTTGACGAAATCGATGGGCAGTTCCATGCAGGTCTGACTGTAACGTTTCTCGAAGAACAGCTGCTGCCACTGCCGCACCATACCGAGGAAGTTATTGTTAAGGATGACAATCTTGACCGGCAAACGGTACTGTACCAGGGTTGCCATCTCCTGTGAGTTCATCTGAAATGAGCCATCACCGGAGATGTCGATCACCTGGCGTTTTGGGAAAGCGGCCTGGGCACCGAGTGCAGCGGGCAGGCCATACCCCATTGTCCCCAAACCACCAGAGGTAAGAAAAGTCCGCGGCTGAGTGAACTCGAAAAACTGGGCCGCCCACATCTGGTGTTGGCCGACTTCAGTGGTGACGATGGCATCATCGTTGGACAACTCGCGCAGCTTTTCGATAACAAACTGTGGCTTGATCTCGGTTTTGGAGCTTTTGTAAGTCATCGGCTGATCTTTCCGCCAGCCGGAAATCTCATCATGCCAGGGCTTCAGCGCGCTAGGCATCGATTCAAACTCGTCTTTGTGTTCGGCGATTTTCTTGTTGAGCTTTTTCAGCACGTCACGCAAATCCCCAACGATTGGCAGGTCGACGCGCACATTCTTCTTGATCGAGGTTGGGTCGACGTCGACATGAATAATCTTGGCATGCGGGGCAAAAGTTGCAATCTTGCCGGTGACCCGGTCGTCAAAGCGCGCGCCGAGGGCAATCAGCAAGTCGGAGTTGGTTACAGCCATGTTGGCGTAGTAGGTCCCGTGCATGCCGAGCATGCCAAGGGATAAATTGTGTTGTGTCGGAAAGCTGGCCATTCCCATCAGCGTGGTTGTAACCGGGGCCTGGATCATTTCAGCGAGTTCCAGCAGTTCACCATGGGCGTCAGTCAAAGAAGCGCCGCCACCGACATAGAGAACCGGTTTCTTCGCCGACAGGATCATCTTTGCGGCTTTTTCAACCATGCGCATATTACCGCTATAAGTCGGCTTGTAGCCACGCAGTTCGACGGTCTCGGGATATTCGAACTTTGCCGTAGCGATTTGGACATCTTTCGGCAAGTCGATCACGACAGGGCCGGGACGCCCGGTACGGGCGATATAGAAGGCTTTCTTTACCGTCACCGCCAGATCCTTGACATCCCTGACCAGGTAATTGTGCTTGGTAATCGGGCGGGTCAAGCCTATAACGTCCGCTTCCTGGAAAGCATCATTACCGATCAATGGCGTCGGCACCTGGCCGGTGATAACAACCATGGGAATCGAATCCATGTAGGCTGTCGCAATCCCGGTAATGGTATTGGTAGCCCCAGGGCCACTGGTGGCAATAGCGACACCCACCTTGCCGGTTGCCCGGGCATAACCATCAGCGGCGTGGACTGCAGCTTGCTCATGGCGGGTCAAAATATGATTGATCGGTGAATCCATCAAGTCATCGTAAATATTGATGACTGTGCCGCCCGGATAGCCGAAGATCGTATCGACCCCTTCCTGGAGAAGGCATTCCAACAGTATCTTTGAACCAGTCAGTTTCACTTCTTCCTCCTCGAAACGGCTCGCCAGCGACGAACCGGATCTGAATATTTGCCTACTTGCAGACGGCTCCGGTGTTGGCCGAAGTAACGACCTTGGCGTAACGGGCAAGCCAGCCGGTCTTGATCTTCGCTGCCGGTGCCTGCCAGGTTGATTTGCGCTTTGCAAGTTCAGCATCATCAACCAGCAGTTCCAGCTTGCGATTCGGGATATCAAGGCGGATCCTGTCACCGTCCTCAACCAGAGCAATCGGGCCACCCTCCGCCGCTTCAGGAGATATATGCCCGATGCATGGGCCACGGGTACCGCCGGAGAAACGGCCATCGGTGATGAGCGCGACGCTGTCACCCAGGCCGAGTCCCATCAGGGTCGCTGTCGGGGCAAGCATCTCCCTCATACCAGGACCACCCTTGGGACCCTCGTAACGAATCACGACGACATCGCCGGCAACGACCTGACCTCCCATCAGGGCTTCCATGGCGGCCTCCTCTGATTCGAAGCAACGGGCCGTGCCTTCAAAATTCATCATCTGTTCAGAGACCCCTGACTGTTTTACAACAGAACCAAGCGGCGCCAGATTGCCGAACAGGATGGCCAGGCCACCCTCGGCTCGAACAGGGTTGTCGACAGACTGAATAACCTCATCATCAACGGACGCAACGCTGGCCACAATCTCCTTTATAGTAGGACCGGTCAGGGTCGGATTATCGTTGATGCGATCACGTAATTGATAAAGGACTCCGGGAACACCACCGGCGGCATCAAGATCTTCCATGAAATGCTTGCCACCAGGGTTCATTGAAGCAAGCTGAGGGGTCTCACGACCGAGGCGGTCAAATTCCTCGAGCGGCAGTTCAACTCCGGCTTCACGGGCTATCGACAGGAGGTGCAGCACGGTATTGCTCGAACCGCCGAGAGCCAGGTCGACCC
The DNA here is from genome assembly GCA_963825575.1 of uncultured delta proteobacterium. Taxonomy (GTDB): domain Bacteria; phylum Desulfobacterota; class Desulfuromonadia; order Desulfuromonadales; family BM103; genus JAFDBW01. Next base: position 42,047 of record CAWGUB010000022.1, on the reverse strand, counting down.
GGATGGCGTTTTCAAATGCAGCTCGGGTCATGATCTGTCGCGGAGTAATCTGCTCGTGGACCAGGCTTACAATACGCTCACCGCTGGCAAAAGCAATCCGGCGTTTCATGGAGAGAAACCGCCAGGGAGGTTCCACAACGGACCAGGCTCATGCCGAGAGTTTCCGTAAGGATTGCCATGGTATTGGCCGTAAAAAGCCCCTGGCAGGAACCTGCAGTCGGACAGGCCTTGTCTTCACACATCATCAGTTCCTGCTCGTCGATAACGCCTGCCTTGTACTGGGCCATGGCTTCAAAGGTATCCGTGACGAAGGAGAACTTGCGCCCATCGCGGCCGGCTCCGGTCATCATCGGACCGGCAGTGACCACGATGCAGGGGATATCAAGACGGGCGGCGGCCATCAGCATACCAGGGGTGATCTTGTCGCAGTTGGTCAGCAGAACCAGTCCATCCAGGCGGTGCGCTTCTGCAACCGACTCGACCATGTCAGCAATCAGTTCGCGGGTAGGCAGGGAGTAGTGCATGCCGCGATGCCCCATGGCGATACCATCGCAGACACCGGGGATGCCAAAGATAAAGGAATATCCGCCTCCTGTGTGAACGCCCTTTTCGATGAAACGCTCAAGATCGCGCATGCCGGTATGCCCCGGGATCAAATCAGTAAAAGATGAGGCAATCCCGATAAAAGGCTTTCCCATCTCTGCCTGCGGAACCCCGGTTCCCTTCAATAAGGCCCGATGCGGCGTGCGTTCAAATCCCTGGGTAATGGCGCTGCTACGTTTCTGGGTCATTTCTCTATCTCCTCCTGGACAATAACTCTGTTCTATCGATCAAGATATCCGCTCTTTATACCCGCGTAAATCCTCAAGGTAAAGGGCAAAAGCAAAAAAACAATGGTTTCTTACGTGGAGTGGAAATTCGTTGCAGATAAAGAAAACAGGGGCCGGAAGCCGGCCCCTGCTGAATCTGAAATGTTGCAAATGTTACTGACGGTAATCGCGAAGGATGTCTTCCATTTCATCTTTACCGGCCAGCTTCAGTTTCTGTATTTTTTTCCGTTCGAAATCTTCCTCGGGGGTCAGGTAGTTTCTGTCATCCAGCTCTTGAAGCTGTTTTTCAAAAAGCAAGTGTTGTTCGTGCAGCTTTCTGAATCTCGGGTTTTCTTCACTCAAGCGTTGTACCAGATCCATGTCATTCTCTGCCATGAGCACCTCCTGAGTTGGTAAGGATAGGATATACGAACGGTAACTAAAAAATAGCGAACGGGCGGCAGGGTTGTCAACCTGAATTCCCTGATTTTTTCCTGTTAAGCAAATTAAGTTCGGCTTCAGAAGGCCGAAGGTAATTTGGCATCAGTTCATCTGCCGTGAATGTCCGTCCTGCCTGCCATTCGCGCTGGGCCAGAGCGGCCGCCCCTGCAGCGCGTGGCAAGTTGATAAATGCTGGCGCGAAATGCGCTCGATCACCGAGTTTCCTGACGATCAAAGTTCTGTACACCTGGGCGCCGTTACCCACGAACAGCGTCTCACTCGTGATCCCGGCCAACAACAGTTCGGGGCCGACCACTCTTGCTTCCGTGACCGGATGAGGATATCCCCCTTCCCATCGGTAACTGGCCGAGTAAACTTCCTGCTTGCGCGCATCCAGCATGACACAGACCGGCAGAGCAGAAAATGGCAGCTGCATGGCGAGACACTGCAGAGAGGATATGCCGAGCAACGGACAACCCAAAACCAGAGACAGTCCCTTGGCAGTAGCCAGGCCGACCCGCAGTCCGGTAAAAGAACCCGGGCCCTGCACCACGGCAATGGCATCAAGATCGGTTTTATTGATATCTGTTTTGTCCAACAGGCCCCCGATCGACTGCAGCAACCATTCCGTCGGAGTTTTGCGCACATCAAGGTTGAGTTCAGCGAGCAGATGCTCACCAGCAGTCAGTGCAATACTGCCTGCAGGGGATGCGGTCTGAATGGTCAACAAGGTTGGAGACACGTCAATTCCCGATCATGCGCACGATATCATTGTAGAAGGCCAGCACCATCAACATGATCAACATAATCAATCCGAGCTGTTGCGCCCATTCTCTGGCACGCAATGAGAGCGGCCGCCGAAAAACCATTTCAAACGTGTAGAAGAACAGATGCCCACCATCCAGGATCGGAATCGGCAGGAGGTTAAGAATCCCCAGCTGGATACTCAGAAAGGCCAGGACGCTCAGGATACTCGAGATGTCCGTCTGTGCGGCCTGTCCGGCAATCTGTACCACAGTGATCGGCCCACCGATATTGCTGGTCGAAACATGGCCGGCAAACAGCTTCTGAATAAAGACCAGCGTCAGCTCTATCAGGTCCATACTGCGCTCGGCGCCGGCCTTGATCGACTCTACGAGAGAGAAGCGCTTGAACACGGTATCCTGATTCGGAGCAATGCCGATCAGGTAACTTTTATTATCGTCTACCTGTTCGGGTACGATTTGGAACGAACGCCGTGCCTGGTTACGTTCGACAATCACCGTGACCGGTCGGCCGCCGACCTCCTGGATAGCATCCTTGAGCTCGTACCACGAGACTATCTCACGCTCGCCGATGGAGATGATTCTATCCCCTGCTTCGAGACCCGCCTTGACCGCCGGCATGCCCGGGGCAAGAGTGCCTATGACAGCGCCCTGATCCGGCAACAGACCGATCGACTGCAAACCTTCCAGTGCGCCATTCTCTGGTCCAAGGGTCAATTCGGCAACCTGGCCAGCACGATCAATTACGAAAACGATCGGCTCACCGGCACCATTCACCAACGCCGGCCCGGTGTCAGTCCAGGTCATTACTTTGTGACCGCTGATTTCAACGATGCAGTCACCTCTGCGGAAACCGGCCTCTTGAGCATCTGAGCCAGGGATCACATAGCCGACACATGGAGGCTCGTCGAGGTAAGCAGGCAAATTGATCCCAACCAGGTACGCAAGGGGCAGAACCAGAAATGGCAGGATCAGGTTCATGATCGGGCCGGCGGCGACAATTGCCATCCGCCGGGGAAGGCTCTGTTTGGCGAAAGAGCGGTGCTCTTCATCGGCAGAGAGCTCTGCATCCTCACCCTGGTCCCCACCGCCCTCTCCAAGCATCTGCACGTAGCCGCCGAGCGGTATTGCGCATACCATGTATTCGGTCTCGCCCCACTGCCTGGAAACGAGGCGCGGGCCAAACCCGAGCGAGAATTTCAGGACTTTGACTCCACAGAATTTCGCGACACAGAAATGTCCGAGTTCATGGACAAAGACCAGAATGCCGAGCAACACAATGCCGGCAGCGATAGTTATCATGCGTAGGAAGCTCCTTGAATATTATCAATAACAGATTCAGCCCTCTGACGTGCCCATGCATCTGCGGCCAGAATTTCTTCCAGCCCGGCCACAGCAGTACAGGAGTGTCCATCCATCGCCAGCGATATTATCCGCGGGATGTCGAGGAACCCGACCTTTTCCTGCAGAAAAGCTTCCACGGCAATCTCGTTTGCAGCGTTCAGCACGGCAGGGGTTGTACCGCCTCTGCGGATGGCTTCATAGGCCAGGTCGAGACACGGGAAACATTTCCGGTCAGGCGCAGCAAAATGTAGTTTGCCGAGACGACAAAGGTCCAGGTGCGGTAAATCCAGGGCCAACCTTTCCGGATAGCTGAGTGCGTAGGCGATCGGTGTTTTCATGTCCGGAATACCGAGTTGTGCCATGACGGCACCGTCGACGTATTCAACCATGGAATGTACAATACTTTCCGGGTGGATATGCACCGCGATCTTGTCGATTGAGAGATCGAACAGCCAATGGGCTTCAATCACTTCGAGACCCTTGTTCATCATGGTTGCAGAATCGATGGTGATCTTCCGCCCCATGGTCCAATTGGGGTGAGCCAGGGCATCTTTTGGGGTCACCCCGCACAGGTCCTCAATCGACCAGTTGCGAAAAGGTCCTCCGGACGCCGTAAGAATCAGGCGACGCACATCTTCCTTGCGATGTCCTGCGAGCGACTGATAGATAGCCGAGTGTTCACTGTCCACTGGGTAAAGTTTGCTGCCGGACCTGGCTACAGTGGCCATTACCAGTTCACCGGCGATCACCAGAGTCTCTTTGTTGGCCAGGGCAATGTCCCGGCCTGCTGCGATGGCGGCAAGGGTTGGTTCCAGCCCGGCGGCTCCGACAATCGCCGAGACGACCATCTCGGCAGGAGATGCAGCGGCGCAACAGATCAGGCCTTCCATACCATACAGGACTTCAGGGCCACCGGCACCGATTCTCTCTTCAAGAAGCCTGGCATTTTCCCGGTCAGGGACGGCAACTATTACAGGGGAAAAACGGGCAATCTGCTCTTCGAGTAGAGCCAGGTTGCGGCCGGCTGTCAGGGCAACAACTTGAAAGCGGTCCGGATGTTCAGCAACGATTTCAAGCGTGCTCACACCGATTGAGCCAGTCGAACCGAGGATGGCCAACCGTTTCATGCAAACACCCATGCTGCATAATAATAGGTCAGCGGAAAAGCGAACAACAGACTGTCGAGCCGGTCGAGGAGACCTCCATGACCGGGAATCAGTGATCCCGAGTCTTTAACCCCGAAACTGCGTTTCAGCAACGATTCGACCAGATCACCAAGTTGGCTGAAGGCACCGACACCGACACCGAGAAGAATGACGTCCAGCCCATTCAGTCCGGCGAAAAACCAGTATTTGCAAATCACCGCACCCAGCACTCCGCCGGCTAATCCAGCGACCGAGCCTTCGACACTCTTCTTCGGGCTTACGGCTTCGTATAGACGGTGTCTGCCAAACTTCATGCCGATAAAATAGGCCATGCTGTCACTTGCCATGACCACAAACAAAACCAGGAATATCCAGTTGCGACCGTCAGGAAGAGCACGCAGCAGGACTGCATGGGCAAGCAACACCGGGACATACAGGATACCGAGCAGGCTGACGGAAAGATCGCGACTGACCGTTTGGATGTCCTGGAAACGGAAGAGATAAACCAGCGTCAGGAGAAGAAAAGGCAGAACGATGCTTATTAAGAGGGCCGAAGGACTGGCAGCATAAACTATCCCGAGGCAGCAGAAGACTCCGGCAACAACGGATAATGAGCCTTCAAGTCGGCGCTCTGCCGGCAACGCCATCCGATAGAATTCTTGCGAAGCCAGTGCGCTGACGATAAACACAAGTCCTGAGAACAGCCCCTGACTGGTGTAAAAAACGCAGAGGACAAGAATCGGCAATGCGATAATGGCTGTAATAACCCGCTGTTTAATGACGCCCCTCCCCGTCGCTTTCTGCAGCACCATTCAATTGAGCGCCGGTCAGCCCGAAGCGTCGCTGGCGGTTGCTGTACGCCTGCAGGGCTTGCATTAACTCATTGCGGGAGAAATCCGGCCAGAGCGCTTCAGTGAAGTAAAGCTCCGCATAAGCTATCTGCCAGAGTAGAAAATTACTGACTCTCATCTCACCGCTGGTACGAATCAGCAGATCCGGGCTTGGGATGTCACGAGTATCGAGACGGGCTTCAATATCCTGCTCGGAGAGGTTGTCAGGCAAGAGGATTCCCTCGGCTATATCCCGGCCGAGTTGCTGCATGGCCCTTGTCAATTCGTTACGTGAGCCATAGGAAAGTGCCAGGTTCAGGACCATGTTCGTATTATGCTCGGTCTTATCGATAATGTCCTTGAGAATTTTAACTGTTCCCTCCGGCAAACGATCGAGCTCGCCGATCGCCACCAGCCTAACCCCTCGTTTCTGGAGCTGGCTCAATTCCTTTTTCAGGAAGTTGCCGAGCAATCCCATCAGGGCGTCGACTTCGTCCCGGGGACGTCCCCAATTCTCCGAACTAAAAGCATACAGGGTCAGATAACCGATCCCCAGCTCTAGGCATTCATCAACGACCTGCTGGACAGTTTCAACACCTTTCCGGTGCCCCAGGATGCGCGGCAGACGACGTTGTTCCGCCCAACGGCCGTTACCGTCCATAATAATCGCAAGATGTCTGGGAATCTGCATAAACAACGCTGCCCCGGGCTGATGTAACAGGAGTCAGTAAAATATCACAGTGGGAACGAATCGGGCAACCGGATCTGACAGCCTGCGAATAGAAAGGGCGCCCGTCAGGCGCCCCTTGATTCAATCGACGATGGCAGCTACCGAACAGATGTCAACACAGGCCCGACAATCCGTACATTTTAATGTTATTGCGTATATTTTCGAGGTTTTGATAATAGCACCGACCGGACAGGATTCCACGCAAGTCCCGCAGGCAATCCACTCATCAGTTGTTTTCGTAGAAAAGCCTCGTGGCCACCACCCGGAGAGATCAAATCTCCATGAGGTCTTTTTCTTTCTCTTCAATCACCTTGTCCACGCGGGCCACGAATTCATCCGTCACGTCCTGGATTTCCTTCTCGCCGCGCTTGAGCTCGTCTTCGGTGATATCCTTGTCCTTCTCAAGTTTCTTCAAGGTATCGTTGGCTTCGCGGCGGACATTGCGAATCCCGACCTTGGCATCTTCCCCCATCCGTTTGACCTGTTTGACCATCTCCTTACGCCGTTCTTCGGTCAGAGGCGGAAAGACGAGTCGGATGACTTGCCCATCTGAATTGGGATTCAAACCAAGGTCGGCCTTGAGAATGGCTTTTTCTATTTCACCGATCAGGTTTTTCTCCCACGGCTGAATTGTAATCAGGCGAGGTTCGGGAACAGCCATAGAACCAACCTGGTTGAGTGGTGTCGGGGTGCCGTAGTAATCAACCTTGACGTCATCGAGCAGAGAGAGTGAGGCGCGCCCAGTCCGAACCTTGCTCAGGTCACGCTTGAATGACTCCAGGGCTTTGGTCATCCCGGCACTGGCATTGGATTTGACATCAGCAATCATAGTATCATTCTCCTTTGACAATGGTTCCGATCTGGTCGCCACAAACAACTCGTTCGATATTGCCGCTGGTCGTCAGATTGAATACGAGGATCGGCAGGTCGTTGTCCATACAAAGGGAGGTTGCCGTAGAGTCCATCACCTGAAGACCCTGCTTGAGAACATCCAGATACGTCAACTGTTCATATTTGACCGCATTCTTGTTTTTCGCCGGATCGGAGTCGTAAACTCCATCGACTTTGGTTGCTTTGAGAATAATTTCGGCACCGATTTCGATAGCACGTAGACTGGCCGCCGTATCGGTCGTGAAAAACGGATTTCCCGTGCCTGCACCAAAAATAACCACACGCCCTTTTTCAAGATGGCGCACAGCCCTGCGGCGGATATAAGGTTCCGCTATCTCCTGCATTTCGATCGCAGACTGAACCCTGGTGATCACCCCTGCCTTTTCCAGGGCATCCTGCAACGCAAGGCTGTTCATGACCGTGGCCAGCATTCCCATGTAGTCGGCGCTCGCACGGTCCATACCCATTGAAGATGCGGCAACGCCACGAAAAATGTTACCGCCACCGATGACGATGGCAATCTGGATGCCAAGATCCACGATCCCGCGAATTTCCATGGCAATCTCCCTGATGATGTCAGGGTCAATACCATAGCCCAGCTTGCCGGCCAGAGCTTCTCCACTGAGTTTGAGCAGTATACGCTTGTAACAGGGTTGACGTGCCATGAGTTCTCCGGTGCTGGCCTGTATATTACTTGGTCATCGAAGCGACTTCAGCCGCAAAATCATCCACTTTCTTCTCAATACCCTCACCAAGCTGGAATCGCTGGTAGGCACTGAGGGTTACCTGTCCGCCCACTTCCTTGGCCAAAGCCTCTACCACTTTACCAACCTTCTGATCAGTATCAACCACGTAGACCTGTTCCAGGAGGCAGGTTTCACCGAAGAACTTGTTGATCTGGCCTTCGAGGATTTTCTCTATGATGTTTTCCGGCTTACCACTCTCGAGGGCCTTGGCGCGCATGATATCCTTTTCACGCTCGAGGACATCGGCAGGGACTTCGTTGCGATTCAGGTATTGCGGACTTGCCGCAGCAACATGCATGGCCAGCATTTTAGCGGTCTCTTCAATCTTCGGATCATCGGCCTTGTCAGTATCAAGTTGAACCAGCACACCGATCTTGCCGGCACCGTGGACATAGGATGCGGTTATACCAGAGCCGCTTTCGAGACATGCAAACCGACGGATGTTCATATTCTCACCAATCGTCGCAATCTGATGATTCAGTTCTTCGCCCACGTTGCGCCCGGTACCGGGAAAAGCCATTGATTTCAGAGCTTCGACGTCGGCCGGTTTCTGCTCCAGAACCACCTCGACCACACCCGCGCTAAATTTCTGGAAGGCTTCATTTTTGGCGACGAAGTCGGTCTCTGAATTAACTTCAACGAGGGCCCCACATTGACCGTTTCCAGCCGCGGCGATCATGCCTTCAGCTGCCACACGGCCGGATTTCTTGGCCGCCGCGGAAAGGCCCTTTTTACGCAGCAGGTCAATCGCCTGCTCCATGTCTCCACCGGATTCTGTAAGGGCTTTCTTGCAATCCATCATCCCGGCACCGGTTTTGGCACGCAGGTCACCTACCATTTTTGCTGTAATTGTAGCCACGTTAAAACCTCCTCTATCCTGCTATCTTGGCAAATATTGAGTTGTCTGATAAAAAGGCGGCTGCAATGCAGACCGCCTTTTTGTATTTATACGTATCAACCGGTTACGCTTCTGCCGATGCATCCTTTTCTTTGGTCACTTCAGCCGCTTCTGCAGCGACGACCTCTTCTGCTGCCGCTTCGGTCACTACCGGCGCAACGGCCTCTGTCTTTTCAATAACCACAGCCTCTGCGACCTCTTCAACTACCTGTTCTTTCAAGTCAGCACCTTCTGCGTCGTTGCGCAGGTCTTCCTCGCGGGCAGCAGCCCCTTCGAGACACGCCTCTGCCATTTTCGAAGCAAACAGGCGGATCGCACGAATCGCATCGTCATTGCCGGGGATGATATATTCAATGCCATCGGGATCACAGTTGGTGTCAACCACTGCAACAACCGGGATGCCAAGCTTGCGGGCTTCCTTGACGGCAATGTCTTCCTTGTTCGGGTCAACGATAAAAACTGCCGCAGGCAGACGGGTCATGTTCTTGATCCCGCCGAGGCTCTTTTCCAGCTTGGTCTTTTCCCGTTCCAGCTGCAGGACCTCTTTCTTGAGCAGCAGATCAAAGGTTCCGTCTTCAGACATCGCCTCGATTTTTTTCAGACGATCAATGCTCCGCTTGATGGTCGAGAAGTTCGTCAGCATGCCGCCCAACCAGCGATTGTTGACATAGAACTGGCCAGCACGGACAGCCTCTTCAACGATCGAATCCTGTGCCTGTTTCTTGGTGCCGACAAAAAGGACTTTCTCGCCTTTCTGGGAAACGTCGCGAATGAAACTGTAAGCAGTCCGGAAATAACGGACCGTCTTCTGCAGGTCGATAATGTAAATGCCGTTGCGGGCACCGAAGATGTAAGGCTTCATCTTGGGGTTCCAACGACGGGTCTGGTGGCCGAAATGGACGCCGGCCTCCAACAATTGCTTCATAGTGATCTGTGCCATGTTTAAACTTCCCTTCAATTTGGTTTGGCCGCCGCCTTCATCAACCCCTGCAACCGACCTGACCCCATGTCAGGCACCCGGTCCGGGTCAAAAGGCGTGTGTATTGGACAGCACATCCGTATAACATGAGAGTATCCCGAACGCAAGGGGTTTTTCACCATCAATAGCGTTTACATTCTGATATTGACTGTACTACTATGCGGCATTATGGCAGGCACAAGAATACAAAAATACATCATCAGTGAGATCCTCTCACCTACCCTGCTCTGTCTGCTGATTTTTACCATGGTGCTGTTCATGGGCAGGCTGATGAAGCTCGTGGACCTGGTCGTCAACAAGGGAGTCTCGATTACTGACATCCTGGTGCTGTTTGGAACCCTGCTGCCGGCCTTTCTCAACATCACACTGCCGCTGTCCTTTCTGATGGGAATCATGATCGGGCTCAGTCGCATGTCTGCTGACAGTGAAACGATTGCCATGAAGGCCGCCGGTATAGGGCTTGCGCAAATGGCTCGCCCGATCCTCGCCCTGGCAGTGGTTTTCTCACTGCTCACGGCAGTGGCAGGTCTGTGGCTCAAACCATGGGGTTATCAGGCTTTCCGCGAACAGGTTTTCGCCATCACCATGCAGAAGGCCACGATCGGATTTCAGCCGCAAGTATTCATGAAACAATTCAACATGGTGCTCTATGCGAACGCTCTCGATGCTCGCACCGGCCAGATGACTGGTCTTTTCATTGTCGAGAAAAAACCTGACACGACAACGCTGATATTTGCCGAACAGGGAGATATCGTTGCAGATGAACAAGAGGAAACCATCACGTTCCAACTCCAGGACGGGGCGATTCATCGTCAAAAGTCCGACGATGATTCAGCTTACCAGCTGATCAACTTCCGCAGCTACGACGTGCAACCGGACCTGACCAGAAACGGCGAGGAGGCTGCCGAGAAAGCTGCCAAGAGAAAGCGTCCCAAGGAGATGTCGACCGCTCAACTCTGGCGACAACTTCACAGAGAAGACAGCAATATCAACGAGCGAAAGCTAGGCGCAGTAAAAGCGGAAATACACACCCGGATGGCCGCGCCGATGGCCCCTTTGATTTTTGCCCTGTTCGGACTGCCGTTCAGTATCCAGACCCACCGATCGGGTCGCAGCGGCGGTTTCGTTATCGGACTGATCATCTATCTTTGTTATTACCTGATGCTTTCACTGGCACAAACTTTTACTGCCGATGCGGGCCTCGCCCCGTGGCTGACTTTCTGGCTCCCCCACTTACTGTTAGCCCTGTCCGGACTTTACTGCCTGTACCGAAGTGCTCACGAACAACCCAGTATATTTGTCTCACAAGTTGAGCAAACGATGACATATCTCAGGAATTGCATGAACAAGAACAATGACCACGCTTGATCGTTACATATCGACCCTGTTTCTGAAGAACCTGGCGTTTATCCTGCTGGCGCTTGTGTCATTGTATGCAGTCATCGATTTTATTGAGAAGGTTGATGATTTCATCGAGAACCAGGCCGCTCTCATCAATTATTTTCTCTTCCCGATCTATAACCTGCCACTGATGATCTCCAACACCCTGCCGATGGCGGTTCTCCTCGGCGCCTTCGCGACCATTGGTGATCTTTCGCGCACCAACCAGTTGACAGCCCTACTCGGCGGGGGAATCAGTATTTCCAGGATCAGCCGTTCAATGTTTTTGACCGGGTTCCTCTTATGTGGACTTCTTCTGCTCTGTAATCTCTGGCTGACGCCCCTGGGGATCCAGGAAACCGAGTATATCAGGAAGGTAGAGATCACGAACAAATCCAGAGGTGTCGTAAACGAGTCAAAGGACCTTTTCTTTAAAAGCGGTGACCGTATCGTACACATCAACCGCTCTTTCCCTCAGAGAGGAGCTCTCTTTGGCATCACAATCATCTCCTTTAATGATCGATTCAAACCCGTGGAACGGTTGCAGGCCGTGTCGGGACATTATAAAGGAAATGGCACATGGTCCTTCAAAGAGGTGAAAATCTGGCAATTCTCACCGGAGAGCAAAACCCTTCAGGGCTACGAAGAGAAGGATGAGTGGCTTCTTGAGCTGGGGAAGGCCCCGCCTGAAATGACCCAACTCTGGAACAACCCTGAGGAAATGACCCAGGTCGAGCTTTACGAACTCATCGAGACATTGAAAGCTGATGGGCACGATCCGAAGACCTACCAGCTCGAGTCACATCTGCGACTGTCAAAAGCCTTCATTCCGCTGATCATGGTACTGCTCGGCATGCCGTTCGCTCTGCAGCGCGGGCGTCAGCCCAGTTTTGCACTCGGGATCGTTGTCAGCCTGGTCGTTTTTGTTGTCTACTTCGTCCTCTATGCCGTTTTTGCAGCCATGGGCGGTTCAGCAATACTCTCTCCCGTCGTGGCGGCATGGTCCGCCAATGTCCTGATGACTCTGACCGCCATCTGGCTATTCCTCAAGGCCCAGGATTAACCTTTCAGCTTAAAAAAAAGGACGGGCTTCACAGCCCGTCCCCCTTCATGCAATCAAACAGAAAAGTATCAGTAACGATATGAGTCAGATTTGTACGGTCCCTCAATCGGAATGCCGAGGTAATCGGCCTGCTCCTTGCTGAGAGTCGTCAATTTCGCGCCGAGTTTGCCAAGATGCAGCCTGGCGACTTTTTCGTCGAGACTTTTGGGCAGGACGTAGACTTCTTTATCGTAATCATTCGTTTTCGTGAAAAGCTCGATCTGCGCCATAACCTGGTTGGTAAAGCTGTTGGACATGACGAACGAAGGATGTCCGGTTGCACAACCAAGGTTAAGCAAACGACCTTCAGCGAGGACAATCACCGCGTGACCGTCCGGGAACACCCACTGGTCAACCTGGTTGCCATGTTCGCGGGGGTTCTTGATATTGATTTTTACAATCCCGGCAACCTTCGCCAGCGCAGCCATCTCAATCTCGTTGTCGAAGTGGCCGATGTTGCCGACTATTGCATTGTGTTTCATCCGGGACATATGATCGACGCGAATCACATCCTTGTTGCCCGTGGTGGTCACAAACAAGTCGGCAGTGCTCACCACTTCGTCGAGAGTGCTGACCTGGTAACCCTCCATCAGGGCCTGCAAGGCGCAGATTGGATCGATTTCGGTAACAATCACCCGCGCACCCTGGCCACGCAATGACTGGCAGCAGCCCTTGCCAACATCACCGTAACCGCAAACGACCGCAACTTTACCGGAAAGCATTACGTCGGTCGCCCGCATGATTCCGTCAACCAGACTGTGTCGACAACCATAAACATTGTCGAACTTGCTCTTGGTGACCGAATCGTTAACGTTCATTGCCGGGAACGGGAGCTTGCCAACTTTCTGCAGATGGTAAAGACGGTGGACGCCGGTCGTCGTCTCTTCGGTCACACCCTTTACGGAGCTGCAGACGGCCTGCCAGTCAATCGATTTGCTGTCGATCGATTGCTTCAGGATCTTGACCAGTTCGGCCCAGTCTTCGGCATCATCGGCACGCAATTCCGGAACCCCCTGTGCCTGCCATTCTGCTCCGTTCAGGACCATCATGGTCGCATCACCACCGTCGTCAAGAATCATGTTGGGCATCTGTCCATTCGGCCAGTCCAGCGCCTTTTCAGTACACCACCAGTATTCCTCGAGGCTCTCTCCTTTCCAGGCAAAGACCGGGACCCCTTTCGGATTATCAGGAGTACCTTCCCTGCCGACAGCGACTGCTGCTGCGGCCTGGTCCTGGGTCGAGAAGATATTGCATGAAGCCCACCGCACCTCGGCGCCGAGATCGATCAGCGTCTCGATCAGAACGGCAGTCTGGATCGTCATGTGCAGTGAGCCGGTGATCCGTGCTCCGGCAAGCGGCTTCTTGCCACGGTATTCCTCTCGCAACGCTATCAAACCGGGCATTTCTACTTCAGCCAGATCAATTTCCTTACGCCCCCAGGCAGCCAGTGAAAGGTCCTTTACCTTAAAATCTTGATTGTCAGTCATCTCTGTTTCTCCTCAATATTTTGTTTGTCAATTGTTATCGTTAAACGTTGCTGTCAACAGCATGACTCCCTGGTGAGATTCGGAGTCACCGAATTCCTGGTAAGTGCAAATTTGCATATCGGCTTCGGCCAGCCAGACTTCAAGTTCCTGTCGTTTGAAACCGAGCCACTGGTCTGCCAACCGCTCCCGGACCCAGTCGTATTCATGGCGTGTCAAATCGGCTATCACCAGCAGTCCGCCCTTGGCAAGGGTACGACCCACCTCTTTGAGGACATCACCTGGCTGCTCGGCATGATGCAGGACTTGGTTCATGACAACGGTCTGCACCGAGCTGTCAGCCATTGGCAGGTGATTCATCTCCGCCAGGCGAACGTCCACATTGTCCGCGAGGTGATGATGTTGCACCGTCTCTCTGGCCAGAGTGACCATGGACGGTGATTGGTCCAGGCCGACAACACGATCGGCCTTGTCGATCAGAAAAGGGAGCAGCGTACCTGACCCGACACCGATTTCAACAGTCAGGCCTCCTTCCGGCAACAGTGCCAGCAGATCTGAATGATAATCGGGAAGATTGAGCAAATCCGTATGCATGACGTCCCAGTCACGGGCATGGCGATCAAAGAATTCCTGGCTACGTTTGCGTCGCTCCATCATGATCGCAAGGAGACCACTCGCATCCTGTTCCTGCATTTCAAGTTCGGCGAGATGCTCCTCAATAATCGGCCAGATCTTTTGAAAAAACCGGTTTTTTGGCGCCAGGCGATAGTAGCGCCAGGTCCCCTGCTTTTCGACCTCAAGCAGGCCAACTTCGTTCATGAGGATCAAATGCCGTGAAATTCTGGACTGGCCCATGTCCAGAGCCTGCATAAGGTCCTGCACCGTAAAGTCACCCTGGCGGAGTATCCGCAAGAGTCTCAGCCGGGTCGTGTCAGCAAGCATTTTAAGCACTTCGAGCATATATCAACCCACGGAACTTTAAATATCAAGTATAGTTGATATTATATCTTCCCGATAAAAACAAGAAAAAAATTACGGCGTGAATCAGGACAGGATCATCAGGGTCGCAGTTCCGTATGCAATAAGGTTTTGGTTTTGGTCGGTAACCTTGACCGATAAACGTGCGGTACGAGTACCCAGGTGCAGAAGCTCGGAACGGGCGACCAGGGTATCACCTTTCCGGGCTGGCCTGACGTAACTGACATTAAGATCGACAGTCGTCAGCATAAGGCCCGAGGGGATAAGCGGCATGGGGAAGAAACACACCGTATCAATCAGGGTTGAAATCAACCCGCCATGGACCGTGCCCATGTAATTCAAGTGACGATCATCTATTGTGACGGTCATCTCTGCGTGTTCTTCTGCAATTTCCCTGACTGCAACACCAAGGGTTTTCAGAAATGGAATGTCCTGTACTTGTTGGTTAATATGCATACTCATGGTAGCCCCTGCCAGTGATCACTAGATACGGCGACGAAGCTGAATAGCAAACCATAGCCGGACCAGCAACGCGGCAACAAAACAACCGATACGATGATTCGTCAGTGGTTCAAACCACTGATCGAACCAGTTCAACCAACAGCCGGGCTTTTGCAGATGATCACGATTGCCACGATAGGCCTTTCGGCAATCCAGGGCCAGACCGATCTGCCAAGCCTGGCCGCGCACGTAAGCCCCGGTAGCCATCCACAAAGCCCATCTTTGCCGAGAACTCATCTTGGACAGAAGCTCATTAATCAAACGATAAAAGGGTGCCAGCTGCAACGGCCTGGCCTTGTCCTGTTGCTGATAAATCTCCGGGGCCTTGGCAAAAAAAACCAACCAGCCGACCGCCAGAAAATTCATCATCAAGGCATTAAGCGTTTGCCGGGCACGCCAGCCTTCAACTTCAAAACGACGGGCAGAAGTGACGATCTCACCTGGCAGGAGCAGCCACTTCCCCTGATTGCGAATCTGTTCCGCCAACGTGGTGTCTTCCATAACCGGCAGGTCTTCCCGAAAAGGACCCACTTGGTCAAAGAAGGAATTCCTGATCAGCATTCCCTGGTCACCATGAACACAGCCTGCCCTGCCTAACCGTGCCTTGGTTTCATAATAGAACAAACCAAAACCATTGCCACCTGCATCACGTTCAAAGCTCAGAGCGAATCGGCCGGCTACGGCCGCCCCGGTTTGGCCCTGACAGTCCTGCATATATTGCAGAGCCCGTTGCAGTTGGTCATGCTCAGGCAACCTGCTGTCTGCATGGAGAAACAACAGCCAGTCAGACCTGGCGACCCCGGCACCGGCATTCAATTGACGGCCGCGACCTCTTGGACCGGCCAGGCATGTCCCTGAAAGACCATTCTCTGAGAAGAATCTTTTTGCAACCTCGATTGTCGGATCCACTGAGCCGCCGTCGGAAACAATTATTTCAATATGAACGTTTTTCTGACCGGCCAGATCGGAGAACAACATAGGCAGGGTTTCTGCCTCGTTCAGGGTCGGGACAATAATTGAAAGCTCCGGTTTCACCACAATTATAAGCCTAGAACGCAGACGGGCGGATCGTCAACACGATCCGCCCGTAAATTCGTTAGATTGCCAAAGCCTCAGATTCCTGCTCTTTTCTTCAACGATTCGATACGATCGGTACGCTCCCAGGTGAACTCTGGCAGCTCGCGGCCAAAGTGGCCATAAGCAGCCGTCTTGAGGTAGATCGGACGCAACAGGTCGAGAGTTTTTATAATGCCACGCGGGCGCATATCAAATTCTTCCTGGGCAATGCGGGCAATGTCGTTGGACGGGATCTTGCCGGTGCCAAAGGTATTAATCATGACCGAAACCGGCTCTGCGACTCCGATCGCATAGGCAAGTTGAACTTCGCACTTGTCGGCAATCCCTGCTGCAACGATGTTCTTGGCAACGTAGCGGGCCATGTAAGAGGCACTACGGTCAACCTTTGACGGGTCTTTCCCGGAAAAAGCACCACCACCATGTGAGCCCTGGCCGCCATAGGTATCAACGATGATTTTTCGCCCGGTCAGACCGCAGTCACCCATTGGCCCGCCAATCACAAACCGGCCAGTCGGGTTGATGAAATACTTGGTTTTTTCATCGAGCAGGTTATGCGGAATGACTTTGCGCACAACCTCTTCGATAATTGATTCTTTAAGGTTCTCGTAAGTCACATCCGGTGCGTGTTGAGAGGAAACGACCACCGTGTCAACCCGGATCGGTTTGTCATTGATGTACTGGATCGAGACTTGTGATTTGCTGTCAGGGCGCAGGAAATTAAGCAGCCCGCTTTTGCGCACTTCTGCCAGCCGTTTGGTCAGCTTGTGGGCAAAAGTAATCGGCATGGGCATCAGCTCAGGCGTCTCGTTGCAAGCGTAACCGAACATCAGCCCCTGGTCACCGGCACCCTGGTCGGCAAACATGCCCTGACCTTCTGTTACACCCTGTGAGATATCCGGAGACTGTCGATCAATAGTGGTCAGTACGGCACAGGTTTCATAGTCAAAGCCCATCGCTGAATCGTCGTAGCCAATCTCCTTTATGGTTTGGCGGACGATATCCGGCATATCGACGTAGGCGCTGGTGGTGATTTCACCGGCAATCATTGCCATGCCGGTGGTAACGAGAGTTTCACACGCGACCCTGGCCGCTGGGTCCTGGGCGATTATCGCATCGAGGATCGCGTCGGAAATCTGGTCGGCAACCTTGTCGGGATGCCCCTCGGAAACGGATTCGGAAGTGAACAGGAAATCTGTCATTGCCATGGTTTTTTACTCCTAAAAAATGTCTTTGCGGAAGCGGAACATTAATCTTTCTCAGTGTCACTGTCAAGCGTTCAGGCGTCCGGCAAGGGATATCAAGACCAAAAGAAAGATTTTCGACCCCTTCTAGAGTTGCCTTTCGGCGAACACCTGCGGATAACGCTGACGCATTTCCTCTTCGAGAGCAGAGGCAACATCATCGGCGGTTGAAAGGCTCAGAAGACCCTCTAGAATCTCCTGAACTTCGGAATATTTGACCTGGCGCATGACGCGCTTAACCCTTGAGATGCTTGGGGCATTCATAGACAGCTCGTCAAAACCAAGCGCGATCAATACCAGGGAATACATATCCTCACCGGCCATCTCGCCGCACATCCCTACCTCGATACCGGCAAACTTTGCCGCCTTGCAGACACGCAACAATGCCTGGAGAACCGCAGGGTGCATCGGTTCGTAAAGATAGGCAACGTGTTCATTGCCGCGATCAATTGCCAGGCAGTACTGAATCAGGTCATTTGTTCCGACGGAGAAGAAATCGACTTCCTTCGCCAGCAGGTCAGCGATCAGCACCGCGGCAGGGGTCTCCACCATGATGCCGATCTCCACCTGATCACCACAGGGGATGCCAGCAGATAACAGGTCCTGTCGCTCTCGCTCGAGAAACTGCTTGCAGGCACGGACTTCGGCGACACCAGAAATCATCGGGAACATGATTCGGACCGGTCCGGACACGGCGGCCCTGAGGATTGCCCTCAATTGTACCCTGAAAAGGTTGACTTCTTTCAGAGAGAAACGAACGGCACGCAGCCCCATGGCCGGATTGACTTCATCTGAGAGGTTGAATTCCGGCACAAATTTGTCACCGCCGACATCCAGTGTCCTGATCGTGACCGGGTAAGGGGCCATCTGTTCAATCGCCGAACGATAGACAGCAACCTGTTCGTCTTCCGACGGCGGGCCCTCTCCGGACATGAACAAAAACTCGGTACGGAACAATCCGATGCCTTGTGCACCATGCTCCCTGGCCGCAGCAATCTCTTCGACAAAATCGATATTGCAACGCAGGGCCAGAGTGAACCCGTCCAGGGTTTCCGCAGGAAGCGCCTTGAATTTAAGAAGTTCGGTTTCCTGATAATCGTAGGCCTGCTTCTTTTGCAGGTAATCACGAAAGGTTTCCTGTGACGGTTTCAGGACCACGGTCCCGGTGCTGCCATCGATGATCATCGGAACGCCATTAGGGACCAGTGACGTCACCGTTTCCAAACCAAGCACAGCCGGGATTCCCATTGAGCGGGCCAGGATAGCCGTGTGCGAGGTCCGACCGCCTATATCAGTGATGAAGCCGACCACTTTGGTCTTGTCAATCTGTACCGTATCAGCTGGAGACAGGTCGTGCGCAACGACAATCACCTGTTCATCGATTTCAGCCAGAGACTCGCGGGCTTCGCCGAGCAGGTTGCGCATCAGGCGATCGCCGATCGAGTCGATGTCCGAATGTCGTTCGCGCAGATATTCGTCGCTGATCTTGTCGAAGACCCGGCGGATTTTCCGCAGCACCCGGTTCAGGGCACCCTCGGCGTTAATCAATTCATCTTTGATCAGCTTGAGGGTCTCACCGATCAGCATTTCGTCTTGCAGGATCAATAAATGGGTGTCGATGATATACAGGTGCTCGGCAAGCTCCTTGTCATCAGCCTCTTCCCTGACTTCAATCAACTGTGCCTTGGACTGTTCTACGGCTTGCCTGAATGCCGAGGTCTCGGGCTCAACTTCTTCAGGGGAGATACGGCGCTCAATAACAGCCATCCGGTCCCGGTTGACCAGATAACTGCGGGATATGGCGATCCCGGGCGCTGCCGCGATACCGACGAGAATCGTATCTTCAGCTATGTCAATCTTCACCGAAGCCATCATTGATCAGAGTTCCGATAACTGCCATTGCCTCTTCAGCGTCCTCTCCGGACACTGAAACATTTATAGTTGATCCCTGTGGGGCGGCCAGCATCAGCAACCCCATGATACTTTTACCGTTAACTTCATTGCCGTCTTTTTCGATCATCACGTCTGATAGAAACCGGTTGGCCGTCTGGACAAGCTGTGCCGCAGCACGGGCATGCAGACCCAAACGGTTGACAATTCTGAATTCTGCATTCTCAGTTGTCATTTCAATCCCTCTATCAGAATAATAGCGCCAGCAGCAACAGGCTGGACGTCGTCAACAATACGAGAAACAGGCTGGTCACCCCTTTATGGGCCAACCAGGCAAAAAGCAGCACGATCGGCAAGACAACAAACCCCCAGACAGCAGGAAGGTCCTGGTGCTCACAGCCTTTAAAGGAAAGATAGGCACAGAGGACACCAATCAGGATTGTCGTTGATTCCTTAAGCCGGATGGCCAGGTCCGGCAGGCGACATTTCTGGACCGTTTTGATTGCGCCCAGTTCCTGTACATACCCGAGAACCAGACCAGCGCCCCGGAAAAACAGGTGGGGCAGGTTGAAGATCAGCAGAAAAACCACCGGTGCCCAGAGCGAGCCCTGACTCGCTATCAACAGGCCGATCAAGGCGGCCAATGGACGCGCCCCACCCCAGAAGAGTGCATCACCCATTGCGGCAAACGGCGCCATAACCATATTTTTATAGGTTTCAGCATCGACGGAAGACTCCTCGCCAACACAGCTGCCTGCCTCCAGGCGCAACGTGGTTCCCGCAACCAGCGGAGCAAAATACGGGTGGGTATTGAAGTAATCCGCATGACGACGCCGGACATCTTCCGGTACATCCTTGCCATAGATATTGCGCAAACCGGGAAGAATCATGTAGTAGAAACCGAGGTTTTGCAGTTTTTCGAAGTTCCAGCTGGCCTGCAGCAGAAAAGAGCGCAAGTACATGCGTAAGAATGTCAGCCAGTGCAAACGTGGTCTATGCATAATTTTCATCTCAACCAGAGGACCATAAGAGTCCCTACGAAAGCCGTGCAGAACAGGGAAATACCGCGATTCACATTAGTCGTTCCTAGCAGCACCGCCGCACCCACGAGAATCAGGCTGTACTGCAGACTCAACCCGGCTTCCTGGATGGCACCAATCAGGGAGGGCGCAACCGAGTAGAGAACGAGAGTGCCAATCAGGACGATAACCAGGGCAGTTGCCAGGCTCGCAAGGCCAAAAGTGATCAGGCCGAACAGATGGCAGCGTTCCATCTTCACCGTATTATCGGACATCAACGCATTGTATCCGGTGACGGCAAGGCGATCGTTGGCATGGCGGGCCAGCTTGTCGAAAACCTGTCCGAATTTACCCAGAGGAATGGCGATCAGAACTGACAGGAGCACCAGAGGCATACCGTCCAGTCCGACAAAATGCCCGGTACTTGCTGCCAGGACCGTTGCGCCAACCGCAACCTGGGTATCATCCGGTGGAATCGCAGCGCCCACAGGCAAGCGGCCCAGCCAGAGCAGTTCCAGCAGCATACCGATCTCCAGACCAACCAACGGACTACCGAGAGCCCATCCTGTCAAAGGGCCGGCAACCAGCGGGCGGGAGATCATGACCTGGACAAGCGCAACCCGGTCCAACCCCGTCAACATGGAGACCATTCCGGCAAGCAGATAGTCGACGGCAACCATTTAGCGGCCCCCAGTCCTGATCAACTTGTGCCAGCTCTGTTCACGGTCCGCAGGAACACATTGGGAAACTATCGTGACTCCCTGATCTTCGACTTTCTGCAACACCTCGATATCCAGCTGATCAAGAGCGATGGTGCAAGTGTAACGGTCTTTTCCGGCACTGGAGTGCATGTTGCCGAGATTCAGCTTCGGATATTCGACACCAAGTTGCCGGACCCTCAAGGCATCATCTGAATTGGCAAAGAGCAGCAGCACGCGTTTACTGAGCAGATCAGCGGAACTGAGGATTGAAGCCGTTTCCTCAAGGGTGCCGATGATCAGCTTGATCGAACTGGGCACGGCCGCCTGCATAACCATGCGCTGAAAGGGCTCCGCCGCGACATCGTTATTGGCAACCACGATACAGTCTGCATTCACATACGGTACCCAGGCCTCGAGAACCTGCCCGTGAACCAGTCGACTGTCTATGCGCGCCAGAACTATACTCATGAACAGGCTCTCCTATCGCTGCAGGTACTCACTTGCCAGGGCAATGCTCTGTTGACCATACGATTTAAGGATTCCGGCAAGTTCGTCCAGACTAAGGTTTTCCTGGCTGTTGAAAAACTTCAGGACCATTGGCAGGTTGATACCCGTCATGACCTCGACATTTTGTGGCTCCAGGAATGTCATGCTTACATTCGCCGGCGTACCTCCGAACATATCCGTTACGATGATCACGCCATGTTGATCCTTGCCAACCTCGGCAACCGCCTTGGCAATCGCGTCCCGAATCGATTCCATCGAACTGTCATGAGTGATGCTGACGGCCCTGGCATTAACCACCGGTCCGATAATCATCTGCGCGGACATCAGCAGTTCCGAGCCAAGGTTTCCGTGTGTCGCAACAACCAAACCAATCATGATCTATTCCCCATTGACATCTCTGTGATTTACCTGCACAGCACACCCGGTGCCCATCAGATAAGGTGCAAGATCCTCTGCAATGGCAACACTCCGGTGGCGGCCACCGGTACAGCCGATGCCAATCGTCAGGCTGGTTTTCCCCTCGGCTCGATAGCGTGGCACCAGAAAAAAAAGCAACTCCTTCAGTTTAACCAGAAAGGACTGATAGTCAGGCTGATTCAGGACAAAGTTACTGACGTCGGGATCGAGTCCGGTTTTAGGTCGGAGCTCCTCGACAAAATGAGGGTTGTCCAGAAAGCGGACATCAAAAACCAGGTCAGCCGCCAGGGGCAAACCTTTTTTGAAGCCGAAGGACTGGATCTGCAGTTGCATCTGACCATGTTGTTCTTCCGCGCCAAGGACCGCACCAAGAACCCGTTGGCGCAGTTGGTGTACGGTCAGGCCGGAAGAATCCAGGATGACGGTAGCCAGCTTGCGGAGGCCAGACATGACTTGCCGCTCTTTTTTAATTGCGGTAAGGGTCCCTTCTTTCTGGGCCAGGGGGTGACGACGACGTGTTTCGGAAAAACGCTTGACCAGATCGTGGTCCGAGGCCTCAAAGAAGAGGACTTCAACAGCAAGACCCTGTTCCTTAATCCGCCGTAATACGTCATGACAATCACCCAGGAAATCTGAACTCCTGGCATCGACTACTGTTGCGACTCTTTCGTAACTATGGCCGGTCAAGGAAAGAAACTCAGGCAACATGACCAAGGGGAGGTTGTCAATTACAAAGAAGCCGGCATCTTCCAGGGCACGGGCCCCGGTACTCTTGCCGGACCCAGACAAACCGGTGATAATAACCAGCTGTCGCTTCATTCCAGGTTGTCCCCGATAATTGACTGGGCATGAATTCGAGCCGTTTCAGCCATGCGCTGCTCCAGCCTTTCCTCGAATTCCACCGCACTATGATACCCCATTTCCTTGAGTAACTGGTTACGGGCCGCCACCTCGACAATGGTCGTGATGTTTCGCCCCTGGCGGACTGGTATGATTTGCAGAGGCAACCCCACCCCCAGCAATTCATAGGTCTTTTCTTCCAGCCCGAGCCGATCGTATTCATGGCCATCCTGCCATTCAACGAGTTCGATAACCAGGTCGATTTTCTTGCGCTCGCGGATCGCAGCGACACCAAACAGGTGCTTGATATTGATAATTCCCAGGCCGCGGATTTCCATGTGATAATGCAGGAGATCATTGCCTTGGCCAAACAGAACCGACGGCAATTTTAACCGCACATTGATGATGTCATCTGCAACCAGACGATGTCCCCGAATGATCAGGTCGAGAGCGCATTCACTTTTGCCGACCCCGCTTTTACCCAGCATCAGGACGCCCACTCCGAGCACATCGACAAGCACACCGTGGACATTGGTCTGGGCAAGCAGGCGCTCTTCCAGGTACTGGGTCAGCAGCGATATGAAGGTGGAACTCTGGTGATGGGTGCGCAGCAGAGGGATATCGTGATTTTCCACTTCGCACAGAAGATTTTCAGGAGGGACAAGACTCTTGGTGAGAATGAAGCAGCAGATATCAAGAGCGCATAGATTCTTGATATTTTCATCTGCCTTGACCGGATTCCGTTCAAGCAGTTCGGTAAGATAGCTGAGTTCAGTATCACCGAGAACCTGGATACGGTCGGGATGCAGATTTTTGGTGTAACCCGCAAGAGCCAGTCCCGGCTTTTGTATCCTCGGCACTTGCACAACGCGACTCAAGCCGCGCTCTCCGGCCAACAGCTCCAGATCAAGCCCGGCCTCCGTCTCGGACAGCAGCTCTGAAATACTCAGACGGGGCATAGATTCAACCGTTACAGGTGCTCTTCTTCTTCGGCAATAATACGGTGGATTTCTGCGCTGTCGACTGCTGACTGCAGGCGTTCACGTACCGCCGTACTTTTCAGCAGCTTGGAAATTCTGGCAAGGGTCTTCAAATGCACACCAACAGACTCTTCCGGGGCAACCAGCAGGAAAAAGAGGTGCGCAGGTTTGCCGTCCATGGAGTCAAAATCGACACCCTGGCGACTCAGGCCAAACGATATCTGGAGATGATCAATGTCCTTAAGTTTACCGTGCGGAATCGCCACGCCATCACCGATCCCTGTTGAGCCGAGGCGTTCACGTTCCATCAGGACCCTCAGTACATCGTCCCGGGACAGGCTCGAATCCGCTTTCAACAAAGCATCGGTGAGCTCCGCGAGGACTTCTTTCTTTCCCGTTCCATCCAACTCTGCGACAATTGCAGCAGGATCAAGCAACTCCGAAATTTTCATCTTGCAAATAACCCACACCCTTCAATATTGATACCCTTGGCAGACGTCAGAACAACGTCTGCCGCAAAAGATAGCCTTAGGCCTGCGGAACAATCAAGCCATAATTACCGTCTTTACGACGATATACAACATTAATCTCCTCAGAAGACGAATCAGTGAAGACCAAAAACTCTTTTTCCAGAAGGTCCATCTGCATAACGGCCTCATCAACGGACATCGGCTTCACGTGGAAACTGTTGGTCTTGATGATACTTGGTTCGGCACGCCCTTCGTCGATACTTTCTGCAGCGTAGACCGTTTTTTCCACCCAACGCTCCCGGCCACCGAGAGGTTTGTGGTTTTTGATCTTGTCCTTGTAACGCTTGAGTTGACGATCGAGTTTATCCAGAACACCGTCGATCGCGGCATACATGTCCGCAGTTTCTTCGGTGGCTTTTATGGTGATCCCTTTGGCAGTCAGTGAAACTTCAGCCTTGTGGCGGATTTTTTTTTCAACCGACAAAACCACTTGGGCTTCAACGGGTTCATCAATGTATTTTTTGACCTTTGGCAGTTTCTCTTCAACATAATTGCGGACCGGCTCACTTGTTTCCATATGTCGAAAGGTCACATTAATGCGCATAGTTTCCATACCTCCTATTTGATGGTTATGAAAAAGATCGGCTGGTTCAATTATACCCGCTGGCGCGGAGAAAACCATGTCAAGATTAAAACAAGCGTTTCCTTTGTGTTGATGATCCGACTCCGAGCATCTCGCGATATTTGGTCACAGTGCGTCGGGCAATATCAATTCCCTGGCCACGGAGAATTTCAACAATCTTCTGGTCTGAAAAAGGCTTGCGAATATCCTCGGCGGTAATGATTTCCTTGATCTTGCTCTTGACGCTTTCAGAGGCAACCGAATCGCCACCGGTCGTGTTGATGCCGCTGTTAAAGAAGTATTTCAACTCGAAAAGACCCTGCGGCGTCTGGACATATTTGTTGGTCGTCACGCGGCTGACAGTCGACTCGTGCATTTCGATATCCTCGGCGACATCACGCAGCACCAAAGGCTTGAGATGTTCAACACCCCGGTCAAAGAAATCCCGCTGGAACTTGACGATGCTCTTGGTCACCCGGTAGATCGTTCGTTGTCGCTGATGAATACTCTTGATCAGCCAGAGCGCACCGCGTAGCTTCTCCTGGATATATTCGCCGGCTTTTTCGTCAAGCTGTTCAGCACCGGACAGGGCATTGCGGTAAAAAGAGTTGATCCTCAGATTAGGCAAGCCTTCATCGTTTAGGACTACGACATATTCATCACTGATCTTGTGGACGAAAATATCAGGGGTTATGTAATGCACATCCTCCTGGCCAAACTGGCTGCCAGGGCGGGGATCAAGACTGCTGATAAACTTGGCTGCGCAGAACACATCATCAAGCGGAATCTGCAGGCATTTTGCGATGACCTGGTAACGACGGGTTTCCAGATCATTGATGTGATCACGCAGGATAATGCCGACAACATCCTCGGTCATGCCCAGCTGTTCAACCTGTTTGAGGAGGCATTCCTGAAGGTTACGGCTGGCAACACCGGCGGGGTCAAAATCCTGAACTGCGGCGAGAACTTTTTCGGCCTGTTCAGGATCACAGCCGATCTGTACGGACAGTTCTACTATCGAAACCTGCAGGTAGCCATCATCATCGATGTTGCCAATGATCTCCCCTGCGATCTCCCTCTCCCGGTTTTCCAGTCGGGAAAGGCCCAGTTGCCACATAAGGTGATCAGTCAGTGAAGGTTTTCTGGTCAACAGGTTTTCATAGGAGGGTCGATCTTCATCGTCCTCGTAACTGTTGGCCGTGGTTCCACCCAGGCTGTAACTCTCCAGATAAGTCTTCCAGTCGATATCCGACATGCCATCCCGGTCACCCTCTACCTCCTTGAGGGCTTCGGGCGCGGTATCATTAGCAGTCTCTGCCGCCAGTTCCTCTTCCGACTGGACCTTGTCCTCAGGGGTCTCCTGACCCTCTTCCAGGACAGGATTCTCCTCAAGCTCCTCTCTTACAACATCCATCAGCTCCATACGCGACAGTTGCAGCAACTTGATCGCCTGCTGCAGCTGCGGCGTCATGACGAGCTGTTGGCTGAGCTTGAGTTGTTGTCTGATTTCTAAAGCCATATCACCATCATACCGAATAAATGCCTGTACAAGTCAAGTCCGGCCGGTGAGCGGCCGCAACCCGGCAACTAAAGGCGAAACTTCTCTCCCAGGTAGATTGCTCTCGCTTTCGGGCTGTCTGCAATCATACCTGGTGCACCATGCTCCAGGATACAGCCCTCGTTAAGTATATAGGCACGGTCACATACACCCAGTGTCTCGCGAACATTGTGGTCGGAGATCAGCACGCCGATCCGTCGCTCTTTCAGGCTGCCAATAATCTCCTGGATATCCAGAACCGCAATCGGGTCTATTCCGGCAAACGGCTCATCCAGAAGAATGAATTTAGGGTCGAGGACCAGTGCCCTGGCAATCTCAATCCGACGTCTTTCACCACCGGACAAAGCATAGCCAAAGGATTTTGCAACATGCGTCAAACGAAAATCTTCCAGTAATTGATCTTTACGCTGCTGCTGAACCGTCTTCGATCTCTCCACTGTTTCGAGAATTGCCAGCAGATTCTGCTCAACAGTCAGCTTCCTGAAGACCGAGGCTTCCTGCGGCAGGTACGAGATTCCCATTCTGGCTCGCTGGTACATCGGCAGGCCGGTCAGGTCGTCTGCATCCAGACACACATTGCCCTGATCGGGTCGAACCAGTCCCACGACCATGTAAAACGAGGTGGTTTTCCCGGCCCCGTTTGGACCAAGCAGTCCGACGACTTCACCGGAGTGGATTTCGAGGTCAACCCCGGAAACCACTTTCCGTTGCTTGTAAGTTTTTGTCAGATTGCGGGCACTCAGCGTGTGAGTCACTACTTTTCCTCCGCCTTCGGGGCAAAAACAGCGTTCACTCTGCCTCCGGCACCACCGGAAACAACGCTGCGCTTTTCGTTCAGGTACAGCGTAATCTCCTGCCCCTCGACAAAGCTTTCACCTTCAGTTACTTTCGGTGATCCAGTCATAACAACACGTTCTTCCTGTTTGTAAAAAACAGCCTTTTCTCCGGTAGCGAGTTTTTCCTGTTGCACGATACGTACGTGCCCATCGGCAATCATCTGCACGATTTCACGCTTTTCTCCAGCGTACTTAATGGTCAGACGATCTCCGTGAATCGTCACATCGTCCTGAGTCGCTACGGCATTGCCGATGAAGACCACGGTTTGTGCTTCATCATCCGCCTCGAGGCGATCAGAGGTTACATGGATCGGACCGCGGTTCTGCGACAAAGCAACAGGCGCCGCAGAAATCGAGACTGGCAGGAGAAACACGACAGCGAGAAAAAGGCTCAACATCAGTTTCGTCATGAATATATCCTTGCCGTTGATCAGGGCTCAAAAACACCTTCAACCTGTTCATTCAGCTGAAGCTGCTTCGTCTGCACGTGAAAAATCAACCCCCGACCTTCCAGATGCAGGCCTTTCGATTCCAGTCGCACCAGGGAGTCTGTGGTTGCAGTTTGCGTATCGTGATCATATGTGAGCCGGTCAGCGAACAGGGTGTATCCCGAAGTGTTTTTCAGGACGACCTCATCATTCAGCTGGACCTTCTGGTAGTCTTCGCTAACCTCCCCGCTGACGGCCTGCAGAGAGCCCTTGACTTCACCCAGATCATCATAAAAAGTCATCTGGGGGCTGCTGACGACCAGGGTGCTCGATTTGGCCTGACGTTCAACTTGCAGGGCCACGAGTCGCCAGCGCGCCCGACCGTCCTCGACATGAGTATAGTCTATATCCTGCAATGAGACATCAATCCCCTCGGGCAGGGCCTTGACAATCGTCCGTAGATTACTCTCCGGGCGATACCGCATTGCAATCACTGCAAGCAGAATCACAGCCAGGACCAGGGCCAGGACAAGGAGAAGATTACGGGGTCTGAAGTAGCTCATTGATACGGCCAACTATAGCACCCGGGCGTGAGAGCTGTAAAGCTCAATATGGGGAGTTGGCATGAGAATTGTATGGGAATTAATCTTCGAAATAATGCTTTGTCACGGACGCCCAACGGCCGGATTCCTTGAGCAGGAAATCACAGATCTCCCTTACTGCCCCTCGCCCCCCGGGCCTGCTGGTGACGAAGTCAACATAGGGTTTGATATCGTCAACCGCGTCGGCCACAGTTGCTGAAAACCCGACCTGCCGCATGACCGGAAGGTCAACCACATCATCGCCGACATAAGCAACCTCCGAGGGTTCCAGCCCAAGTTTTTCAAGAATCTCCCTGAATGGCAGCCTCTTGTCCTTGACCCCCTGGTAGACCAGCTCGATTCCCAGCTCTGCAGCCCGACGTGCGACAATATCTGAATGACGGCCGGTGATGATCCCGACCTGAATTCCAGCACGCTGGATCAGTTTCAGACCATGACCGTCCTTGACATCAAAAGCCTTGGCTTCGCCACCGTCATTAAGGTAAATAATACGGCCATCAGTCAAGACGCCATCGACATCCAGCAAAAGCAGCTTGATTCTGTTCAGGGCAGAGGTCATTAGATCACCCCGGCCTTGAGCAAATCATGCAGGTGGATAATCCCGATCGGGACCTGTTCCTCTTCCGTTTCAAAAACAAACAGCGACGTAATCTTGTATTCTTCCATACGCTGCAGTGCTTTCGCGGCCAGGTTGGTACGTAAAATCCGTTTCGGTTTGCCACCCATAATTTCACAGATCGGTTTGTGCAGCACCTCGATCCCCTGTTCGATTGTACGCCGCAAATCACCGTCAGTAAAAACGCCGAGCAACGTCCCACGTTCATCGACAATACCGGTAATGCCCAACTTCTTGCTGGAGATTTCGTAGAGGGCATCCTTGAGCGGCGTGTTCACCTTGACCGTCGGGATATCGTCACCAACATGCATCAGGTCTTCAACCCGCAACAGCAGGCGTTTGCCCAGGGCGCCCCCGGGATGATAGAGGGCGAAGTCTTCCTCACGGAACCCCCTCTGCAAGAGCAGAGCAACAGCAAGCGCATCACCCATGGCTAGAGTGACCGTAGTGCTCGCCGTCGGGGCCAGCTGTAACGGGCAGGCCTCTTCCTTGATGGAGATGTCCAGGAAAACATCCCCGGCCCTGCCAAGGGTGCTGCCCTGGCTCCCGGCCATCGCGATCAAAGGCAATCCCATGCGCTTGATGGTCGGCAGAATACGCGTGATCTCTTCCGTCTCGCCGGAATTGGATACGGCAATCACGACATCCCCCCTCATCAGCATACCTAGGTCACCATGCACCCCTTCGGCTGGATGCAGGAAAATAGCCGGAGTCCCGGTTGAAGCCATGGTCGCAGCCATTTTCTGGCAGATCAGGCCGGACTTGCCCATTCCGGTTACGACGACCCGGCCGGTGCACTTCATGATCATCAACACGGCTTTGGCGAAGCTTTCATCAAGGCGGACCGCCAGAGCTTCTATGGCTTCGGCCTCGATTCTGATTACTTTGCGGGCTGAGTCCAGAATTTCACTAAAATTATCCATATTCACCTGACGATCTGGTCAAGAGCGAGCATCTGCCCGAGAAGTTCTTCGACTGAATCGAGGGGCAGGCTGTTCGGCCCGTCACAAAGAGCCTTTGCGGGATTTTCGTGGACTTCCCAGAACAGGGCATCCACACCGGTCGCGACTGCCGCACGGGACAGGGGCGCGACAAACTCGCGTTGTCCGGAAGAGGCAGAGCCGGCCCCCCCCGGCAACTGCACCGAATGCGTGGCGTCAAAAACAACCGGGTAACCGGTCTGGCGCATAATCACCAGCGCGCGCATATCACTCACCAGGTTATTGTAACCGAAACTCGATCCACGTTCGGTCAGAAGGATCTGATCATTCCCCGTCGAAAGGACTTTGCCAATGGCGTTTTCAATATCCCAGGGCGCCTGGAACTGCCCTTTCTTGATATTGACAACCCTGCCCGTTTCCCCGGCAGCGACCAGCAGGTCGGTCTGCCGCGAAAGGAACGCCGGGATCTGGAGGATATCAAGAACTTCCGCAGCAGGTTGAACCTGCGAGACGTCATGGATGTCTGACAGAATCGGCAGGCCGGTCTTCTCCTTGACGGTTTGCAGTATCTGCAACCCCTCGACGAGACCTGGGCCACGGTAAGACGTCACTGAAGTACGATTGGCCTTGTCATAAGAGGCCTTGAATACCAGGCCAATCCCGACCCGAGCAGCAATCTTCTGCAAGGCATCAGCGAGAGCCAGGGCGTGTTCCTGATTTTCCAGGACACATGGGCCAGCGATCAGAACCAGAGGGTTTTCCCCACCGAATGAGACCTGACCGACAGAAACGCTTTTCATCATAAGCCTTCCTGCTCCTGACGGACCTTGAAGCAGGCACCGACAAAAGACTCAAAAAGCGGATGAGGTGTCATAGGCCTGGATTTGAACTCCGGGTGGAATTGACAGCCCAGGAACCATGGATGATCGGCAATCTCGACAATTTCTATCAAGTTCTCCTCCGGATACACCCCGGACAGGATCAACCCGCATTTTTCCAGCTGCTGCCGATAGGCGTTATTGAATTCGAAG
Source organism: uncultured delta proteobacterium (assembly GCA_963825575.1). GTDB lineage: Bacteria > Desulfobacterota > Desulfuromonadia > Desulfuromonadales > BM103 > JAFDBW01. The sequence continues at coordinate 11,249 of CAWGUB010000022.1, read as the reverse complement.
CGGTGGCGATGTCGCTCGCCAATGTCCTTCTGGCCGTAAATCCGGCGTGCCAGGGTTTTGTCCTTGAGCGAACAGGGATAGGCTCCCAAACGCATGGTGCCGCCCTTGCCCTTCACCGTCTTCTGTTTTTCCATAATGTGAATCACCGGGTTCTTGGCATCTTCCTTGAACTCGCTGGAATAGGCTTCCTCTATGGCGCAGACCGACCGCGCAAACTCGACAACAGCCATCTGCATGCCGAGACAGATACCGAAGAATGGCACCTTGTTTTCTCGGGCGTAGCGGATCGCGGCAATCTTCCCCTCACTGCCCCGTTCACCGAATCCTCCCGGGACCAGGATGCCGTCCACGTCATTGAACGTGGTGCCGATTCCATGGCGTTCAAGCGCTTCGGAATCAACATATTTCAACTGCACGCGGCAATCATTGCCAATCCCGCCATGCGTCAATGCCTCTGAGAGCGATTTATAACTTTCGGTCAGTTCGACGTATTTCCCGACGATGGCAATCGTCGTTTCTCCGGCCGGTTCCTTGACCCGCTTGACGATCCTTTCCCATGCGCTCAGATCCGGGCTCTTGGTCCAGATGTTCAGATAATCAACGATTCGCTCATCAAGCCCCTGTTCATGGAAAGCCAGTGGGACTTCATAGATCGTCTCTACGTCACGGGCCGTGATAACCGCCTCTTCTCGAACATTGCAGAACAGGGCAATCTTGCCCTTCATGTCACGCGGCAGCTCCCGATCACAACGACAAAGAAGAATCTCAGGCTGGATACCGATTTCGCGCAACTCCTTGACACTGTGCTGGGTCGGTTTGGTTTTCAGCTCACCTGCCGTTGGAATGTACGGCACCAATGTCAGGTGGATATAGATGACATTTTCGGGGCCGAGATCATTACGAAACTGGCGAATAGCTTCGAGAAAAGGCAGGGATTCAATATCGCCGACCGTTCCGCCGACTTCCACGATCGCCAGGTCGACGTCTTTTGCATTTGCCAGGATCTTACTTTTGATCTCGTTGGTGATGTGGGGGATAACCTGTACCGTACCACCCAGGTAGTCACCGCGCCGTTCCTTGCGGATAACCGAGTCATAGATTTGTCCGGTGGTGAAGTTGGATTTCTTGCTCAGGTTTGCCGTGGTATAGCGTTCGTAATGACCAAGGTCCAGATCGGTTTCAGCGCCATCGTCAGTCACAAAGACTTCACCATGCTGAAACGGGCTCATCGTCCCCGGGTCAACGTTGATATAGGGGTCGAGCTTCTGCATTGATACTCGAAGCCCGCGCGCTTCCATAAGGGCGCCGATAGAGGCGGCGGCCAATCCTTTGCCCAGTGAGGAAACGACTCCCCCAGTGACGAAAATGAACTTGGTCTTCATAGATTCTCCTGACCGATTGATTCGATAAGCTGCAAAAACAATTCAAGCTCCGGATTTTACACTCCCGGAGCATAAATGAAAACCCCTTATTGCCGGACACTCAGGCCATCATTAAAGGCTCAGCAGAGCCCGGACACGTTCAAGGTCTTCCGGCGTATCGACCCCCTGGCCGGCCAGATCGGTTGTCGCCACCCGGATACGGTAGCCATGTTCAAGGGCACGCAACTGTTCCAGGCATTCCTGTTCCTCAAGTGGCGTCGCTGACAGGTTAGGATAATTCAGCAAAAAGCTGCGTCGGTAAACATACAGGCCAACATGTTTGGCCGTAGCCAGTTCGGACCAGCGCTGCTCCAGGTTGTCAGCGAAATCCCGAGGATACGGGATTGGCGCGCGGGAGAAATAAAGGGCAAAGCCTTCACGATCGGTGACAACCTTGACAACATTCGGGTTACGAAACTCTTCCAGCGAGGTTAGCGGAGTTCCAAGCGTGCCCATGGGAATGGTGCTGTCAGCCAACAAGGGTGCAACAGCCGCCTGTATCATTGCCGGCTCAATCAACGGTTCGTCCCCCTGGACATTGACGATCAGCTCATCATCAAGGCCTTCGGCAACCTCGGCAAGACGATCAGTGCCGGTGGCGTGATCGGAACGCGTCATCACAACCTCGCCACCGAAGGCCTTTACGGTATCTACAATCCGTTGATCATCAGTGGCAACAATCACCCTGTCGACTGCCTCGCAGAGGGAAGACCGCTCGCAGACCCACTGGATCATCGGCTTGCCGCACAGATCGGCCAACGGTTTGCCGGGGAAGCGGGTTGAAGCATAGCGCGCCGGGATTATAACAGTTACGCCCATGATCAGACTCCTGAACCACACCTGAATCGATCACGATTCGAAGTGTCAGATTTAATTAAACGATGAAAAACTGTTTTGCGTTGGTGAGTGTCACAGGTCATCGCAACTCATGTCGCCGTCAACCATGCGCCAGATTTTCCTGCTGTTCAGGTCTCGCAAGGGATCAGGCAGAAGCGATTGCGGAAAGCCCTGGTAAGCGACCGGGCGAAGGAATCTTTTGACCGCTTCAGTACCAACCGAAGTGCTTCTGCTGTCAGTCGTTGCAGGGTAAGGACCGCCGTGATGCATGGCCGGACAAACCTCGACCCCGGTTGGAAAATCATTGACGATCAGTCGACCGGCCTTGCGTTCCAGGGTCCCGAAGAGGCTGCGGAATCGATGCAAGTCCTCTTCTGTCCCATGCACGCTGGCTGTCAACTGCCCCGCCAGGCTCTCCGCCACAGCGAACAGCTCCTCTATTGAGTCACAAACCACAACCATGGCGACAGGGCCGAAAACCTCCATGGCAATTTCCGGGTTGCCGAGCAGAACCTGTGCATCGGTTCGCAGCAGGGCCGGGACAACTTTGCAGCCGTCCGGTAAGGGCCGCGAACTATCAAGGCGTGAGACGCCGTCTGTCTCCTGCAAGCCATCCAGCCCACTCAGGAAGTTCTTCTTTATCCCTTTGTGGAGCATAATTTCCGGCGTTCTTGTCTCGACACAGCTTTCAAGACTGCCCAGGAATCGATCCAGGGCGGCGCTCCTGATCGCCACGATCAGGCCTGGGGAGGTACAGAACTGGCCGACACCGAGAGTCATCGATTCGACCAGGCTCTCTGCCAGTGACATCCCGCGGTCAGCCAGGACTCCCGGCAGAACGAAGACCGGGTTGATGCTGCCCATTTCGGCAAACACCGGGATCGGCTCAGGCCGGGAGCAGCCAAGGTCAAAAAGTGCTCTACCACCGGATAGCGACCCGGTAAAGGCAACAGCTCTGATCATTGGATGGGCTACAATTGCAGCTCCCGCATCGCTACCCTGGGCGTGCAGCATGGAGAAAACACCTGGGGGGACCCGATTTTTTCTAATCGCGTTGACAATGGCCTGGCCTGCAAGTTCGCAGGTTCCAGGATGCGCAGGATGCCCTTTGACCACGACCGGACAGCCTGCCGCCAGCGCGGAGGCCGTGTCGCCCCCGGCAACGGAAAATGCCAGCGGAAAGTTGCTGGCACCGAACACCGCGACCGGGCCAAGCGGGACGAGCATGGTGCGGATATCAGGTTTGGCGACAGGCGCCCGCTCCGGGGCCGCGCTGTCAATCCGGGCAGCAACAAAAGAGCCCTGCAGAACCAGCCGGGCAAAGAGGTTCAGCTGGTTGACGGTTCTGGCCAGTTCTCCCTCGAGCCTTGCTGCGGGGAGCGCTGTCTCAGCGTGGGCCCGGGCAATCAGCTCCGGGGCACAGGCGCTCAACTGCTTGCCGATCTCTTCCAGGAATGCCGCGCGCTGTTCTATTGGCAGAGTACGGTACTGGTCGAAGGAGTCCGCAGCGGCACTCGCCGCACGGTTTATGTCATCGGCGGTAGCTTCTCTGAATCGCGGCTCGAGGAGGGCTCCGGTCGCAGGGTTTACGGCGGCAAAACCCCGGTCATCGGAGGCACGGAATTCTGACGCTATAATTTGCATGCCTTTCAGGCCCAAGCCAACACCTCTCAAACGCGGATCAAGTTCATCGACAGACGGCCGACTTATATCAGCTCCTGCAGTTCACGATCGAAGACCTCCCAGACCCGCTCCTCCAGTTCAGCCAGGAATTCCGGAGTGGTCAACTCAGGCAGAGTAATGTTCCGGTTCGGGTTTGCCGTCACTTCCGCGGGGAGGCAATACTCTTGTTTGCCATATCCCTGCCGCAGTTCAAGTGCCAGGCCACGCAGAAACGCTCTTTTCACTGCAGCACTCAGATCATCCCTGGTCACCTTGAGGCCATGCTCCGCAGCCAGGCAATCAACCACCATGTCGGTGCCGATGCCATTGACGATATCAAAAAACTTGCAGAGACCGATCATATCGAAGCCAACGATCTGCAATTTGTCAATGGTGATAGCGGCGACCCAGGAATCGAGATCGGTCTTGCCTTCACGGGCCAGCATACCGTAGGTCCCCATCGACATATGCCCTCCGGCAATCGCCCAGGCGTAACCTGGGTTGGTTTCGGGCTGATAAGCAGCTATCTCCAACCCCTTGACATGATAGGCGTAATCAGCTTCACCCATGATCTCCGAGAGCCGCTTCACACCGTGCCCGATCTCGGGAAGCTGGCCCAGGCCTACTCGTTTGACCAAGTCATGAATCCTGTCAAAGTCGCCGAAGCTTGCACCGTTGAGCAGAGGCTTTTCGGGATGTCTTTCGTTATAGGAAAGCACGTAGGAAACCGTCACCCCGGTCGTAATTGCGTCCATGCCGTAATTGTCACAAAGATGAATCAGGGCAGCAACCTGTGCAGCGTCGTGTAAGCCGAGGTTGGTCCCGAGCAGGTTAAGCGGTTCGTAATCGAACTTGGCGAGGAATTTCCCGGCACTGCCGTCGGAGTTCCGCTCGTGGATATTATTGTGACAGGTGATGCCGCAACGGTAACAGGCCTCCGACTTGATCTCGTACTGCTGTTCAACCCTGGTCCTGAAGAGGTGTTCCGGGAGATCGTTGCCCTGCGGTCGGAAGTTATTCACCGGTACGGCGTGGAACGCCTGGAGGACATCGTAAGCAGCCCATGTGCCGCCCCCGCCGCCACGCTTGATTGGCTGCAGACGGGCCGAGCCGCCGCCCTTGATGACGTTGATGTTGGCTTTTTTGACCGGTTCCGGGGTGCGGCCGAGCTTGTCGCTGCTCTGTGCAACCAGAGCGAGCACATTCTTGTATCCCATCAGGCTGCCCATCCCGCCCCGTCCGGCAAAACGGACCTTATCCTGTTTCGACTTGAGCTGGTTCTCCGTGCTCAGCGCCACCGCCCCGGCATAAACATTCTGCCAGTTTTCACCGGCAGGGCCGATCGCGGCAAAATGGGCGTCGTCATACTGTTCCTGCAGAGCCATGATCTTTTCGTGGGTGGTCAGGCCAAGCAGGTGGTCGGCGGGTTTCAGCGTTACCTCCGGGCCTTTTTCGGTTTCGCGGATAACGATATAGATCGGCTGAGCCGAGCGACGTTCTATCACCAGCTCATCGAGCCCGGTCCATTTCAGCTTGGCGCCGAACTTGCCGCTGCCAGCCGACCACATCGCCGCAGGCAAGCCTTTTTTTGATTCCTTGATCGGACTGTATGCAGAGAAATAGGTGCGCATGCCGGTCATGGCGTGGCTGCCGGTCAATAAGCCGACATTGATAATCAACGGGTTTTCAGCAACATAAGCGTTCTGGATGTGTCGTTCCGCGAGCATCTGGAAGGAACGGCCGAACCCGCCGAGGACATCTTCCAGGTTTCGGCAGGGGATGTCTTCGATTTGAAGGTCGCCGCTTTCCAGATCCACCGTACAACGTGTGTAGAGAACCGAACTCGGCTCTGACGCTGGACTATCAGTCAAGAAACGCATGATACCCTCTCCTGTTCAGGTCCAGGGCCCTAAAGGCCAATCAACCACCTTCAACCATCGGCAGTACAGACAAAACATCACCATCCTGCAGCAGATATTCCCTGTCAACATGACGGCCGTTCACAAGCAGGATATCGACGTGCTCGAAGGGCAGTTCCAGATCGTTGACAACATCGATGACTTTAGAACAGACAGGATAATCCAGTTCTTTCTCACTGAATCGCCCGATCTGCAATACCGCATAAAGCTTGACAGTTATTTTCACCCGAGAACCCATAACATGCATCGACTGCAGTGCCCATGAATCTACATTTCCAGTCAGCAACAGAGATTCAATGCACAGAATAACAGCAGAGCGGGCAGACGGCAAAAAAATCCTTTAGTCATGACCAATTTTTTGAGAATGTGGACATGCATTCAACAATAAAAGCAAAAAAAGCGGGGGTTCAAGAAAAAAGACCTCTTGAACCCCCGCCTGTTATGGTACCCGGGACGAGAATCGAACTCGTACAGGATTGCTCCCGAGGGATTTTAAGTCCCTTGCGTCTACCAGTTCCGCCACCCGGGCAAAATGATTAAAGTTCGGCTATTATTAATGCAATTCGGAACAACGTGTCAACCGGAGGATTTTCCATGCAGACCTACGCGACCTGTCCGCACTGCGGCAAAGCAACGACCCGCTACCGTAATCCCTTTCCGACTGTCGATATTATTATTCTGATCGGTGGTGACATCGTCCTGATAGAACGTCAGAACCCACCCCATGGTTGGGCGCTACCGGGCGGCTTTGTCGACTATGGTGAGTCGCTGGAAGAAGCCGCCATACGCGAGGCCTTGGAAGAGACCGGCCTCAAGGTTGGCAACTTGCAGCAGTTCCGGGCCTATTCGGATCCGGACCGCGACCCCAGGCAGCACAACATATCGATGGTTTTCTCCGCTGAGGCCACGGGTTGCCCGACAGCCGGAGATGATGCAATCAATGTCCGGCTCTTTCCGGTCGATGACCTGCCCGCCCCACTCTGCTTCGACCACGCACAAATAATCAACGATTACCTTGCCGCAAAGAAGTGAAAATCAGGTTCTCTTTCCAGCAGTCCATGTTTGTGACAGAGAGCGAAGTATAACCTCAACCCCTCCACGTGGCCGTCAGTCAAATCGTAGGACATGCCACGCCAGTACTCTTCAAGATGCTTGGCGGAAAACCCTGTGTGGCTGGCAAGTCGGGCAGCCATATCCGGTAAATGGCTGAAGGCGTAGTCACGCGATGCCTGGAGTTGTATCGCCAGATCGCTCACTTCAACAGGAGACTTTTCGACCGCGTCTTTGCGTAATATCCATAGCGCAAAGACGAACGGTAGCCCGGTAAAATGGTACCACAGAGCGCCAAGATCGGTGATCTGAAAATCAGGAGGGCAATTCTGTGCTGCAGCCAAGGCTCGATCGCCGATCAACAGAGCACTTTGGCCCTGCTGCAGACAAGCCTCCACCTCCCGACCCGGAACCTTGAAGGACACGTCATCCATTCTGCAGAATTCCTTGAGCAGGATCTGCAAAAGGTTGATCGAGGTTGCGGACTCTCCGGTTATGGCAATTTCCTGTCCGGACAACTCGCTGAGAGGTCCCGGCGTAAAGAGCAAAACACTATGGACAGGCCCGATACTGCTGATCGAATGACCAGGCAACAAGAGATAGGCGTCGGCACGCAGACCATACTCGTAGGAGGATGAGGGGCAGGCATCTATCGCGCCCTCGGCCAGCATCCTGTTCAATTCTGACGGCACCCCGGCAACGATTTCGCCAGAGAACCCCTGCTCCGCAAGATAATGGAAGTAGGGCGCTACATTCAGATAGGCAATGCGTCCAATGCGTAAGGTCATGTTGTGTGGCTGTGTAGAAGGAAGAGCAAAGAAAATGCGGAGACTGCCCCCCGCATCAACCTGTTCGCTGAATTGTTCTGCATCATGGGAAATTGATCAGGGCAAGGTCTTTTGACTTGATCTGGAAAGCACCAAAGCCAGTAGAGCCGTAAAACTGTGCACGCGAGCGTACTCTCAGCATCATGGTCTCGCCGGTTTTGAGTTTGACGTCAACCATGACGGCGTCACCCTTGTTCTCACCAAACATGACCGTATCGATATTTTTGAAGGGTATCGTCAGTTTCCCCTGCCCTCGCAAGGCGTCGAGTGAGGTTTTGCCTGCCATGGAAAACTTCTCGAGAGTGGTGACAACGCCGCCCCGGTCCTTGACCTCTGCATGAATGTTGACGTCCGTTTCAGGGATCGTACCTTCCGGCATTCCACCCAACCCTCCCATCCCCATACAGAGAATTGCAGCGACCAGCATCAGGACAAGACTCGCTCCGCGTTTCATATTCGCCTCCATGTGAATCCCCTAAGATTAAGCATTCTAGCATGGGAATCAGAATCTGTTCAATGTTCAAGCACACTTGTAAAACCGTTCAGTCAGCGCATCATATTCCAGTCCGGATTAGCATATTTTTCACGACAAAGTTTTTCTGCTTCGCTAGTTTCGTCATCTGTCAACTCAGAATCCCTCAGCGTGGAGCCCATGGCTTTGGAGAATTCCCCGGCGACACACCTCTCAACCTCTGTGATCGACAGCGGCTGGCTGGCCCACATATTCAGCCAGCCCACCTTGTCGAGGGAGCCTGCCGTCTCTGTATTTATATCGGTCTTCAGTACTTTCCCCAGAAGCTCCAGATCCATTTCGAGAGGGATCGACCCATGCTGGAGAAAAGCCTGGCCATGACGCTTCTGAGCGCTCCCGGCCACCTTGCGATCATCAATAACCAGTTCATATTGGGATGGTGCAGAGAAACAGACCGCCTTGGTGGCATTCAGTTGTCCACCGCGCTGCCTGCCCGGCACCAGCTTTGCCGGCAAACCGAGTTGATGCAGGGCTTTCTGTAGAATTTCTGAAATAACACGATAACTATCGAGAACGGAATTCCCAAACAGCCCGGAATCAGATGGGGCGATTATCGAGTAGGTAACTTCGTTGTCGTGCAACACAGCCCTGCCGCCGGTCGACCTGCGGATAACATCGAGGCCAGCATGGCGACAGACCTCTAAGTCAATATCCGTAATGACGGACTGGGCGTAACCAAGAGTCACCGTGGCCGGCTGCCACCGGTAGAAACGTAGTATCGGTGATGAGAGACCGTTGGCAACTGCATGCAGAAGGGCTTCGTCCAGGGCCATGTTCATGGCACCGGTCTGAAAGCCGGAATTTATCAAGCGCCAATCATGCATGTAGGTGATGTGTCTTGAAACAACAAAGGCCAGGATTCCCTGGCCTTTTCGTTAAAGCTTCAATCTTTCAAGGAAACCGGTATCAATATTCCCCTCGATGAAATCCTTGTTGTTCATTATGCGCTGGTGGAACTCAATCGTCGTCTTGATCCCGCCGATAATAAACTCATCGAGTGATCGAGCCATACGTTTGATCGCTTCTTCGCGCGTATCCGCGTGAACGATCAGCTTGGCGATCATTGAGTCATAATATGGTAAAACCGTGTACTGGTCGTAAACTGCGCTGTCAATCCTTACGCCCAGGCCCCCGGGCGGATGGTAACCGTCTATTTTGCCTGGGCAAGGGGTAAATTTGACAGGATCTTCAGCATTAATGCGACACTCGATCGCATGTCCTCTGATCTTTATATCCTTCTGTTGATAGCGCAGGGGCTCGCCGTACGCCACCCGAATCTGTTCCTGAATAATATCAACACCGGTGATCATTTCAGTCACCGGATGCTCAACCTGCACACGGGTGTTCATTTCCATGAAGTAGAAATTACCCTGTTTGTCCAGCAGAAACTCCATGGTGCCGGCGCTCGTGTAGCCGATCGATTTGGCCGCTTCGACGGCGCATGCGCAGAGGTCCTTGCGCTGTTTAGCAGTGATGGCCGGACAGGGAGCCTCTTCAATGAGTTTCTGATGACGGCGCTGTACCGAACAGTCGCGCTCTCCGAGATGGATTACATTGCCGTGGCTGTCGCCAATCAGTTGCACTTCGACGTGACGCGGGTTTTCACAGAATTTTTCGATATAGACGTCGGAGTTGTCAAAAGAAGCTTTAGCTTCAGCGCGGGCCATGACGTACTGGTTCGGCAGGGATGCCGGTGAATGAACAACCTTCATCCCTTTTCCGCCACCACCGGCGGTTGCCTTGATGATAACCGGAAAACCGATTTCTTCCGCGATACGCTGCGCGTCCTCGACATTCGCCACATTGTCCTTGGTGCCCGGCAGAATCGGCACACCGACCTTGATAACGGATTGCCGACCGGCAATCTTGTCGCCCATCAGACGGATGTTCTCAGGAGTCGGGCCAATGAAAGTCAGGCCGCAATTCTGGCAGATTTCGGCAAACTCGGCATTCTCGGCAAGGAATCCGTACCCGGGATGAATCGCCTCGGCATCCGTGACCTCGGCGGCGCTGATGATCGCCTTCATGTTGAGGTAGCTTTTGCTGCTCTGGGCGCTCCCTATACAGATGCTTTCGTCTGCAATCTTGGTGTGCAGGGCATCGGCGTCAGCGTCGGAATGCACGGCAACCGTCAGGATGCCCATCTCCTTGCAGGCCCGTATGATGCGCAAGGCAATTTCGCCGCGATTAGCAATCAGAATTTTACGAAACATGGATATCTCCTTAGTGCCTGGGGTTCTGGGTCTTTCATGGGTCAGGACACTAGAGGCGTTCCACCTTAAAGAGCGGTTCACCGAATTCAACTGGTGCGGCATCCTCTTTAAGGACTTCAATAATCTTGCACTTGAACTCGGCCTCGATCTCGTTGAAAAGCTTCATCGCCTCGACCAGGCATACGGTCTGACCAGCTTCGACCACCGCGCCGACCTCTACGAAATTGTCCGCTTCCGGGCTCGGTTTACGATAGAAACTGCCGACAATAGGAGAGATGAGCGTCTCGTAGTTGTCATCCGCCGCCACTGTCTCGGCAGACACTGCCGGTGCTGCTGTTGTAGCAGGTGTGGCAGGCGAAGCCGCTACCGAAGCTGCAACAGCAGGGGCTGGCGCGGCAAACTGTACGTATTCTTTTTCCGGGCCACGCTTTATAACAATCTTCTCTTCGGCATTTTCCATTTCAAATTCAGTGATATCGGTGTCGGTGATCATTTTGACCAACGTCCTCAGGTCCTTGATTTCCATACTAGGTTCCTCCCTTGTCGCCGGTCCTGTGCTCACAGCCCGGTGTTAATAAACGAAGTCAGTAATTATCTTAACAGAATGTTCCGAAACGTCTTGGGAATTTTTGTCAGGACTTGGTGCCCATCTGCAGTCACCAGTACCATGTCTTCTATTCTCACGCCACCAACTGCAGGGACATAGACACCAGGCTCGACGGTAAATACCATCCCTGCCTCTGCAATTGTTTTACTGCGGGGCGAGACAACCGGGGCTTCGTGAATTT